>JACABE010000012.1 GCA_013377005.1 Bacteroidota bacterium | reverse complement strand
TCTTGATTTTTATTGGGGTCGCTTATAAATCACAGATTTTTATGTAAGTTTGCAAGCAATTACTATTTTTTTATAAAAATTTGATTTTAAGATATGAGCAAAAAATTTATATTAATATTAATATGTTTAATTCCTCTTATAAATTCTTGTAGAACAAATTCAGCTTCACAGCGACAAAATCAAGTTGAAAAGCAAAGAGAAGAAAAAGACCGACAAGCAGAAAAATTGTATGAAGAAGGTAAAGAGAAGCATCTGAAAAATCAAACTAAAGATACAAGAATCAGAATGAAAGCTAACAAAGAGAAGTCTTCAAAAGCAAGTTATATTAAAAAAGAATGTTTCTTGAAAAGGTGGTTTTCGCATAAACCTAATACTTGCCCTAAATCATCAGAATAAAAGTATGGAATATTAACCCTAATTACTAAATTTTATTTTAACTTTACAGCTTTGTAAACTTTATACTTACTGAGTGAAAAAAATAAAGCAAATATTTATACTTTTTTTTATTTTGGTTTTTACTTCGCTTTACAGTCAGATAAATTCTAATATAAAATTTGAACAAATTTCATCGGAAATCCTGAAGTTGGATAAGGGCTTGTCGCAAAATTCTGTTCAAGCTATTATTCAGGATAAAGAAGGCTATATGTGGTTTGGAACTTGGGATGGACTGAATAGATTCGATGGCTATGGGTTTTTCATCATTCGACCGGATTATTTTAATGCAAAATCAGGAATTAGTAGTCCAAGTATTAGAGCTTTGTTTCAAGATAAAAAAGGGCTTATTTGGATAGGAACTGAAAACGGTCTTAATAAATATAATCCTCAAACCCAATCCTTTATTCAATATAAATGTAATGTGTTTGACAATAGTAGTTTATCAAGTGATTATATCAATACAATTTGCGAAGATGAAAATGGTTTTTTGTGGGTTGGGACCAATGATGGTTTGAATCGGCTAAATAAAAAAACAGGTAGAGTTACTCGTTTTTACCTGAATCCTAATAATGCAAATTCATTAAGTAATAATTCGATCAATCATTTATTTTATGACCCAAATGGTTTTTTGTGGATAGCAACTCAAAAGGGTTTAAATCGTTTGAATCTGAAAACTAATATATTCTCACACTATTATCACAATATTACAGTTAAAGAATCAATTAGTAGTGATTTTATTAATTGTATCTTTATAGATAAAAATAAAATTCTATGGATTGGAACAAATAATGGTTTAAACAAATTTGATAAAAAGACTAATGGTTTTATATCATTTAAAAATCAGTCTAATAATTCTTTATCTTTAAGTAATAATGATGTAAAGGCAATCATTCAAGATAAAAATGATATTTTGTGGATTGGAACAATGGGAGGTGGTCTTAATTATATGAACCCGAATGATCATCGGTTTTATTCCTATACATCAATTTCTAATGATAAAACAAGTTTAAGTAATAACTACATCAATTGTATTTATGAAGACAAATCGGGAAATATATGGATAGGTACTGCGTGGGGAGGTTTAAACAAGATTGATAAACAAACAAAAAAATTCAGGCATTTTATTCATTTAAATGATAAAGATAATAAAAGTATAAATAATAATTTAGTTTGGTCAATTGTAAGTGATAAGAAAGGAGATATTTGGATTGCAACTAATCAAGGTATAAATATATATAATAAACAATCGAAAGAATTCTCTTTCATAACCCATCAACCTAACAATAAAAATAGTTTGGCGAGCAATAGTGTAAGGATGATTGTTATTGACCATAAACGAGATAATATTGTTTGGGTTGCAACTTTGGATGCTGGGTTGGATAAATATAATACTAAAACAAAGGTTTTCAGACATTATCAATACGACCCAATTCAAAAAAATGGATTAACTACTAATAGATTAATGTCATTATACGAAGATAAGTATGGTGATATATGGGCAGGCACTGAATTTGGTGGATTATGTGTATTAAATCCAGAAAAGGATAAATTTACAAATTACCAACATAATTCAAGCGATAAATATTCTATATCTAGCAATACGATTTATCCTATTTATGAAGATAGAAATGGTATTGTTTGGGTAGGAACTTATCATGGATTAAATAGATTTGACAGAGAGACTAAACGTTTTTATAATTATTTTCATGACCCCAATAACAAAAAGAGTATCAGTAGTGATATGATATTTTCTATTTATCAAGATAAAAATGGATTCTATTGGCTAGGAACAATGGGGGGAGGTTTAAATAGATTTAATCCCGTTACTAAAGAATCAAAACATTATACAGAAGCTAATGGATTGCCTAATAATGTTGTATATTCTACAATAGAAGATAAAAATGGTGATTTTTGGCTAAGTACGAATTTTGGGCTGTCAAAATTTAATCTTGCGACCGAAAATTTTACGAATTTTGATGTAAAAGATGGCGTTCAAAGCCATGAATTTAATTTTGGTGCAGCCTTAGTAGATGAGGAAGGTGAATTGTTTTTTGGTGGGATGAATGGTTTAAATACATTTTACCCTGAAGAAATTCAGATGAATAAGAATGTGCCACTCATTACAATTACATCTTTTAAATTATTTAATGTAGAAGTTCCGATAAGTTTAAAAGACGGAGATACCTTGAACTTAAATTATAACGAAAATTTTTTCTCTTTTGAATTTGCTTCATTAGATTATGTGAACTCCTACAAGAATAAATATGCGTTTTGTCTTGAAAAATTTGACAAAGCATGGAATTATACAAATGCTACACGTCGATTTGCTGATTATACAGCTGTTGATCCCGGGAAATATATATTTAGAGTAAAAGGTTCAAATAATGATGGTGTATGGAATGAAAATGGAATAAAGATATATATTCAGATTAAGTCACCTTGGTATAAAACTTTATTATTTTATATAGTTGTTATTGTACTTATTATAATAAGTATTTGGGCAATAATGGTATGGCGGATAAAAAGAATCAGCAAAAAACATGAAGTTGAGCGGCAAATGCTTACAATTCAGAAACAATTATTTGAACTTGAGCAAAAATCACTTAGGTTACAAATGAACCCACATTTTTTATTTAATTCTTTAAACTCAATACAAAGTTTTGTAATAGAAAAAGATACTGATAAAGCAATACATTATTTATCTCGTTTCTCTCAATTAATGCGATTGATTCTGAATAATTCGCAACAAACATTCGTTGTATTGCAGGAAGAAATAAAAGTCATTAAGCTCTATCTTGATTTGGAAAAGCTGAGGTACGATAATATTTTTAATTATTTTATAATTTTGGATTCCGAAATCGAAGAAGAATTTACTGCCATCCCACCAATGATAATTCAACCCTATATTGAAAATGCTATTATTCATGGATTAATTCATAGGAAACAGCAAGGAGAATTAAAAATTGAGCTAAAGCTAAAAGATAACTATATTCTTTGTATTATTCAAGATAATGGAATCGGAAGAACAGCCGCAATGAAAATACGTGAACAATCCGGAATAATGCATAAGTCGAGTGGAATGCTAATAACTCAGGAACGGCTTGAAATATTAAATAAAAGGAATAAAGACCAGCTTTCAGTTAAAGTAATAGATTTAATAGATGATAATGGAATAGCAGAAGGAACACGTATTGAATTAATGATTGTCTTTAAAGAAGTTTAACCCATGAAAAATTATAAAATGATAAAAGCAATAATTATTGATGACGAGAAAAAATCAAGAGAAGTTTTAATTGGACTAATAGATAGGTATTGCCCAGATATATTTGTTCTAGCTCAAGCAGAGGGATGTAAGGATGGAATTGAAAAAGTAAAAACCCATAATCCAGATATAGTATTTCTTGATGTTCAAATGCCTGACGGTAGTGGATTTAACTTTTTAGAAGCATTTGATAATTTTAACTTTGAAGTAATATTTACAACAGCACACGATCAATATGCTATTAAGGCGATAAAATACAGTGCATTAGATTTTTTGTTAAAACCTATTAACCCCGATGATTTAAAAGATTCAATAGGGAAATATATTCAAAAACAGGATAAAGGACAAATAAATAAAAATATTAAGGTTCTACTCGACAATATGAAATCTTCGAATTCAGAACCTAGAAAGATAATATTATCTACTTCAGAAGGTATACATGTGCTTAGTACTGATGAAATAATAAGATGTGAATCAGATGATTATTACACAAAATTTTTCCTAACTGTTGGAAACCCAATATTAATTTCCAAAACATTAAAACAAAATGAAGAAATGTTAAGTGATTTTAATTTTATCAGACCTCACAAATCGCATTTGGTAAACCTTAAGTATATTAAAAGCTATTTAAAAGTCGATGGGGGCTATATTCTTATGATTGATGGAAGCAAAATACCTGTATCAAGAAGAAAACGTGAAAGTATTATTGATATATTAAGCCACTTATAAGATTATTGATATTTTTTCTGATTAGATTTTTTTTTAATTTCCATTAAAAAATTCTATTTCTGCAATGATAACAGAATTTTTTAAAAATCAGAAATAGGGTAGGTTAACCGTAAACTTTTTAATAGATACCGTAAACTGATTTCTTATTTATTAAATAAGAAGATAGTATTACTTTTATAAAAATTTTCCAATACTAAAAGTTAAAATAATTAAATTCATTTATATAAAAATTTTTCCTTTTGTAAATGAAATAATAAAGTTAGTTGTTTTTTGGACAAATTAAAATTACTCAAAACAATAATTACTCAAATTAAATAAAAAATAATAGTAAACTAAAATAATAATGAGGGAGTATCATTTTTTTTTATAATTTTACCCCCTTAAAAAAACGCACATTAATTCTAACATTAATTTACAGGTGTATGTTGAAAAAATTATTCTTTTCATTAGGAATCTTACTGTCAGTCAATCTGATGGTGTTTTCGCAGTCGGGAGAACTTAAAGGTAAAATTACCGATAAGGATACCAAAGAACCCATTGCATTTGCCAATATTATTATTGAGCAGGCAGGAAAACAATTTGGTGGTGGTACAACGGATTTTGATGGTAACTATACTATTAAGCCAATACCAGCAGGTCACTATGATGTTAAAGCAACTTATGTTGGATACAAACCTTTGTTAATAAAAGGTGTCATCATCAATGCTGACAAAATGACCTTTAACAATATTGTTATGGAACCGACAAGTACTACGTTGGAAACTTTCACAGTAGTAGATTATAAAGTGCCTTTGATTTCTCGAGATCAAACATCAAGTGGAGCTACTCTTACTTCAGAAGATATTTCCAGAATGCCCGGTCGTACTGCAGAATCCGTTGCTGCTACTATGGGTGGTGTTCAGTCTGTGGATGGTGCTATGGGTAGTGTTAGGGGAGCTCGTTCGGATGATGGAAGTACAGTTACCTACGTAGATGGTGTTAGAGTTAGAGGAAATGTAAACTTACCTAAATCTGCCATGGGAGAAGTAAGTATGATTTTAGGAGGTATACCTGCTAAATATGGTGAAGCTACGGGTGGTGTAATGAATATTGTTACTACAGGTCCTTCTCGTGAATTTGGTGGAGGTTTAGAGTTTGTTACATCTCAATTTCTTGACAAATTCGGAAGAAATTTGTTTTCATTTAATTTAACAGGACCTTTATTGAAAAATAAAGATGATAAAAAATCTTCCTTATTAGGTTTCTTTATAGCAGGTGAATTCGGGTATACTAAAGACACTAGACCATTTGCTAATGGTGATTATAAAGTTAATGATACAAAAAGAACTTATCTTGAGCAAAACCCTTTGCGTATTGAAAATGGTGTAGTAAGATACAATGCTGACTTTCTTAGAATGTCAGATTTAGAAAAAATATATTCAAAGGAAGATGGTGCTGATTATAGTGCTAATTTTTCAGGAAAGGTTGATGTTCGTACTACTAAAACAACAAACTTACAGTTTGGAGGTAATTTTAGTTATGACAAAGGTAGAAGCTGGAGTCGTGCAAATTCTTTACTTAACTCTACCAATAATGGTGAATTCATTTTAACTACCTGGAGTGTTAATGGAAAATTTACTCAACGTTTTCCTGCAGAAAAAGATAGTAAATCATTGATTAAAAATGTATTTTATCAAATTCAGGCCGATTATTCTAAAACCAATCAAACACTTCAAGATAGAAATCATAAAGATAATTTGTTTAATTATGGTTATGTTGGGAAATTTACAACAACTATGAAGCCAACTTTTATTACAGGTTCTGATACCGTAGCAGGTATTGTGTATGATAACGCTTTAGTAATGGCAAATTATTCTCCTGCCAATGTTACATTTGAACGTTCTGAAATAAACCCAACTTTAGCCAATTACACTTCTCAGCTTTATAATTCTTTTGGACAAAATGCTTTTGCAAATCTACTTACAATACAATCTATGAGTGGAATGCGAAACGGAGACACCCCCAAACCAGTTTATAGCTTATATAACAGAACAGGAACTGTTTATGATGGTTATAATCTTTATGATAATACTCAGATTGGAATCAGTTTAAATGGATCTGCAGATATTGGAAACCATGCTTTTGAATTTGGAATTCAATATGAACAAATTACAGAAAGAAACGTTGGTTACTCTCCTGCTAGGTTGTGGGAATTAGCCAGAACGCTAACAAATAGTCATATAGATCAGATTAACACAAGTGATCCTTATTTACGTTTAGGTGGCTTACAAGATACTATTTATTATAATTTTATCTATAATCAAGCCAAACAATCAACTTTTGATATTAATCTACGACAAAAATTAGGTATGCCGGTTAATGGTCATTCTATTAATGATTGGATTGATATTGATAAATATGATCCTTCTACTTATTCTATTGAGATGTTCAGTCCAGACGAATTGTTAGAAAGTGGAAATAATAGAGATAATCCTCTTATCAATTATTATGGATATGATTATAAAGGGAAAAAATTAAGTAGTAAACCATCTTTAAATGATTTCTTTACTGCAAAAGATGAAAATGGCAGATATAAACGTGAAATTGGTGCTTTTGAGCCTTTATATATGGCTGGTTATATTCAGGATAAATTTGCATTCAATGATTTAATTTTTAATGTAGGGGTTCGTGTTGACCGTTTTGATGCCAATCAAATGGTATTAAAAGATCCTTATTTATTCTACGATTCTAAAACTGTAAAAGATGTTACAGGTTCTTTAAATAAAACAAATGGTGGTAGTCATCCTTCAAATATTGGATCTGATTATGTTGTATATGTGGACGATTATAAATCTTCCTCTCCAAATATTCTAGGATATAGAAGTGGAAACGTTTGGTATAGTGCTACAGGAACTGTTGTTTCTGACCCAACTGCAATAAGTGGAAATTCAGGAAGCCCAACACCTTATAGGGTAAACAAAGATCAAACCAGTGTGAGCATTGATGCATTTAAGGATTATGATCCTCAAATAACTTTCATGCCTCGCGTTGCATTCTCTTTCCCAATTTCAGACGAAGCTTTGTTTTTTGCTCATTATGATGTAATTACAAAAAGACCTACTGATGGCTTGAGATTAGACCCTATTTCTTATTTATATATAGCTAATTCTGGTAGCAATACAGTTAATAATCCAAACTTACTTCCTGAACAAACTACAGATTATGAATTGGGATTTCAACAAAAAATCAGTAATTCATCTTCTTTAAAATTTTCAGCGTTCTATCGCGAAATGAGAAATCAGGTTCAAACAAAGCGTTTTACCGGTGCTGATCCTAATCCTAATTATCTTTCTTATACTAATATTGACTTTGGAACAGTTAAGGGTTTAACTGTAGCCTATGATTTAAGAAGAACAGGTAATATCAGAGTTTCTGCTAATTATACGCTGCAATTTGCAAACGGAACAGGATCAAATTCCGAATCTCAAAAAGCAATGGTAAGTTCAGGTCAGCCTAATTTAAGAACGATGACTCCTCTTACTTATGATCAACGACATGCAGTAAAAGCATCTATAGACTATCGTTTTGAAGGCGGTAAAAAATACAATGGTCCTAAAATTACAAAGAAAATAAAGGGTACAGATAAAGTAAAAACAATTCTATTATTTGAAAATACAGGTATTAATGTAACTTTCAATGGTAGTTCTGGTACACCTTATACAAAACGTGATTTCAATGAAAATACAATTGTTGGACAATTAAATGGTTCACGTTTACCTTGGCAATTTTGGATAGATGCACAAATTAATAAAGCATTTATGTTGAAAGTTGGAAGCAGAATGTTGGATTTAAACATTTATCTTTCTGTATTAAACGTATTAAATTCACAAAATATAAGAGCTGTCTATGGAACAACAGGCAATCCTAATGATGATGGATATCTGACAAATCCTAAATATCAATCTCAGATAAACGCGTATGAAGATCCTCAATCTTATAGAGATTTACGTTCTGTATCAACAGATTCTCCATACAACTATTCATTGCCAAGAAGAATACGTTTAGGCTTAGAACTTAATTTTTAATAAAAAATATATTATAAATGAACTTAAATAAAAACGAATTTATGAAAAACATATATCGCTTACTATTTTTGACGCTTATAAGTTTTTTCTTATGCAATAATGTTTTTGCTGAAAAATTTAAAGGTCAGATCAAGCAAAGCATCATCAAACAGACAAAGTCAGAGAGATGTGCACCTGCTTCAGGTTCTACAGATTTAAATATTAATAATGTTAGAGCACGTATTAATACAGGTGGTGATATGTGGTGGGATTTCACTGCCTCTAAGTATGAAATTCCAAGAGGAAGTAGAAAAACATCTATGTTTGCCTCTGCTTTATGGATAGGTGGATTAGATATTGATGGTAACTTAAAGTTAGCAGCACAAAGATTTCGTCAGGATGGACAAGATTATTGGACAGGTCCTTTAACTACTGATGGTACAGCTGATATTTCTTCTGAAGTATGTAAAGAATATGACAGACATTATAAAATTACAAAAAAAGAAGTACAGGATTTTATTGCAGATCCTTCTAAAATAACAACTGTAATTGAAAAATGGCCTGCTCATGGAGATGTTTCAAAAGGTCAAACAAGATATTTGGCACCATTTCGTGATTTGGATGGTAATTATGATTATAATCCAGAAAATGGTGATTATCCATATTACGATTTCACTAATTCTCTTTGTCCAACAGATCCTAAAAACCAAAATCCTGACGGAACATGGAAACCACTTGAACCAACAATGGAGAGCGATCCAGCAAGTCCTTATGGAGTGACAGTTAAAGGTGGTTTATTGGTTGATCAGGTACTTAAAGGTGATATGACGTTATGGTGGGTTTTTAATGATAAAGGAAATGATCATACAGAATCTAAAGGAGCTTCGATTGGATTAGAAATAAGAGCTCAAGCTTTTGGATTTTCTACCAACGATGAAATTAATAATATGACTTTTTACACTTATGAAATTATTAATCGCTCTACTTATACTTTAACCCAAACTTATTTTAGCCAATGGGTTGATCCCGACTTAGGATTTTATAATGATGATTTTGTGGGATGCGATGTCGCCAGAGGTTTAGGTTATTGCTATAATGGAAGGGCAACTGATGGCGCTGGTCAATACTGGGCTTATGAAGGCAATCCTCCTGCTATTGGAGTTGATTTCTTTCAAGGTCCTTACATGGATCCTGATTCTCTTGATAATCCAAAATTAAATTCTTCAGGTAACCCAACTGTTCTTAGTATAAATGGTGTTAACTTTGGTAATGGTATTGTTGATGACGAACGTTTTGGTATGAGAAGATTTGTTTATTACAACAATGATATAAATCCAGTAAATGGAGAGCCAGATAAAGCATGGGATTATTACAATTATTTAAGAGGAATATGGAGAGATGGAAGAGTAATGACTTATGGTGGTAATGGAACAACTCTTGGTGGTGTACAATGTGACTTTATGTTTCCTGACAATACCGATCCATTATTTCTTGGAACAGGTGGTGTAACCGTACCAGGTGCTCTTTGGAATGAACAAACTGCTAATAATGCTCCTGGTGATAGACGTTTTATGCAATCTGCAGGTCCTTTTACTTTAAAGCCAGGCGCTGTTAACTATGTTACTGTCGGGATTCCTTGGGCAAAAGCACCAACGGGAGGTCCTTTTGCATCAGTGAAATTATTAAGAGAAGTTGATGACAAATGTCAGGCTTTATTTGATAATTGTTTTAAAGTATTGGATGGACCTGATGCTCCAGATTTAACTGTTAAAGAATTAGACAGAGAATTAATACTTTTTATTTCTAACAGAAAAGGTTCAAATAATGAAAAAGAAAAATACAAAGAATTAGATGTTAGAATCAATGAAAGAAGTGTATTAACAACCTTAACAGATACTATTACATCGCAAAGTGGAGATACCACTATTCATACTACTATTACAAAAAATGATACTATTTTAAATGATAGATATTATAAATTTGAAGGATATCAAATTTATCAATTGGCTGATGCTACTGTTTCTATTGCTGATTTAGCAGATCTTTCTAAAGCAAGATTAGTCAAACAGTGTGACTTGAAAAATTTTGATTCTGATGAAAATTCTATAGGGCAACTTATTAACTATAACAAAGCTGATAATTTAAACGGTGCTTTAGTTCCTGTTGAAAAAGTTAATGGTGCCAATTTAGGAATTTCTCATACATTCAAAATTACGGAAGATGAATTTGCTTCAGGCGATAAACGTTTGGTAAATCATAAGAAATATTATTATATTGCTATTGCTTATGCTTATAATCAGTATAAAAAATATGATCCTTCTTTATCTGATGGTCTGGATGGACAAAAAGAACCTTATTTAGCTGGAAGAAAATCTGCTTCCGGTGAAATTCGTTCAATTACAGCCATCCCTCATATTACATCTCCGGAAGCAAATGGTACGCAAATAAATGCCACTTATGGTTCTACGCCTAAAATTAAAAGAATTGAAGGCCAGGGTAACGGAAATTTAATAATCGATTTAACACAAGCAAGTATTGATGCATTGATGTCTCAAACAGGATCTTCTTATATTGTTGAAAATCCAGTATACCAAAATAATAGTGGACCAATCAATGTAAAAGTTGTAGATCCTTTAAATGTTAAACCAGGAAATTATACGATTAAATTTTCCCCAGGTATTCAAAGAGATTTATCTGATTCGAAATGGAAATTATATAATACCGACCAAAATGGAAATTTAGTACTAATTGACGAATCTGAAGTTACAATAAATGTAAATAATGAACAGATTTTTGTAGATTTGGGCTTATCTGTTTCTATTGCTCAAGTGAGTGAATTAGCAACTACTTCTGCTGATGTACTTGATACAAATATTAAAGCACCTATTGAAAATATTGTGCGAGATGATGGATTTTTAGAAGCAACCTTAACCTATGCTGATAATACTAAACAATGGTTATTTGGTGTACCTGATCAGGATGCTAGTACAATTGGTTTTAACTGGATAAGATGTGGTTCTGTATCTTCTGCTGTTTCTACTGAGTATGCTATTGAAGATTATTATATTAAGGATGTTCCTAGTCCTACAGATCCTGGGCGTAAGCAAGATTTTTTCCTTGATAAAAAAGAACAATATGAAAAAATTCTAGGTGGAACATGGGCTCCCTATCGTTTTACTTCATTTCAACCAAATGGTCCTGCCTATAACGAAGATCCAACCAAACAGATGCATATTTCTTTTGCCGGAGATCCGAGTGATCATAGCAATCCTCGTAACTTAATTGCAAATTTGAGTAGCGTAGATGTTGTATTTACTGCTGATAAATCAAAATGGACCAGATGTCCAGTTCTTGAAATGGGAGAAGATAATACTTTATCAATAGGTGGTGCTAGAAAATTTCAATTAAGAAGAAGTCCATCCGTTAATAAAGAAGGAGTTCCAGATGGTGATGTTAATCATCCAATGGGAATGGGTTGGTTTCCAGGTTATGCAATTAACGTAGCTACCGGTGAAAGGCTAAATATTATGTTTGGTGAAGATTCATGGTTAGGTGGTCATAATGGAAATGATATGAAATGGAATCCAACCTCTTCTTATTTTGATGGAAGTACTTTAGTATTTGGAGGTAAACACTATATTTATATAATGGGTCACAATCAACTTTCAACTGATGCTTTTGATAACTGTCCAGCCTATGATAAAGGTGAATGGATATATCAAAATCTTAAGAGTGGTAGTACAAATAGAATACGTTCAGTATTTTATAATGCAATGTGGGTTACAATGCCATTAGCCTATCCACGTCTTGATGATCCTTCTCAAATACCAACTGATGCCAAAGTTAGATTAAGAGTAGCAAAACCTTATGCAAGATATTATTCTACACCATCTGTTGGAGCATCAACAGTGCAGAATGATAATTATCCAATGTATCAGTTTAATACTGATGATTTAGCTACACAAAAAGGTGTTAATGCTATTGCTCAATCTGCACTGGATTTAATAGGAGTTGTACCTAATCCTTATTATGCATTTTCAAATTATGAAGAAACCCAAATTGATAACAGAGTTAGAATTATTAATTTACCTCAGAAATGCATTGTTACTATTTATACATTAACTGGTACGTTAGTTAGACAATTTAGTGTAGATAAACAAGGTGTAACTTCTGGAAATGGAGAGGCTCTAACTTCAATCGATTGGGATTTGAAAAATTTTGCTAATATCCCTATTTCAGGTGGTATATACATAATTCATGTAAAGGCTGATGGAATTGGAGAAAAAACAGTTAAATGGTTTGGTGCATTACGTCCAACAGATTTAAATTCTTTCTAAATCTATCAATGAGTTATAATAAATTATATAATAATATATAAACCGAAAGAGTATGAAAAAAATATATCGCTTATTAATTCCGGTGGTTTTAATAACTTTATCAATAGTTTCTTCGAAAGAAGGTAGAGCTGGTAATGAAGATAGAGTAGGACAGTCAGGTGCTGCAGAACTACTTATCAATCCTTGGGCAAGAAGTTCAGGTTGGGGAGGTGTAAATACAGCAAATTCGCGTGGTTTGGAAGCAAGTTTTAATAATATAGCGGGTTTAGCTTTTACTCCTAAATTTGAAGTTATTTTTTCTCAAACATCCTGGTTAAAAGGATCTGATATTAATATTTCAACTTTTGGATTTTCTACAAAAGTTGGAGAAACAGGAGTTATAGGTCTTAGTATTATGGCTTTGAATGTTGGAGATATTCAAATTAGAACAGTAAACCAGCCTGATGGAGGAATTGGAACTTTCAAACCATCTTTTATTAATATTGGAATTTCTTATGCAAAAACATTTTCAAATAGTATTTATGGAGGTATTAATTTAAAAATAATATCTGAATCTATTTCTAATGTTAGTGCTCAAGGAGTTGCTATAGATGCAGGGATTCAATATGTTACTGGTCCGACTGATAATATTAAATTTGGAATTGCTTTAAAAAATGTAGGTCCAACATTATCATTTTCCGGTGATGGTTTTTCTTTTAGTGGAACTCAAAATTCTTCAACCATTTCACATACTATTGAAGAACGTCAAGGTGAATTTGAATTACCTTCTCTTGTCAATATTGGTGCAGCTTATGATTTTAATTTTAATGAAGATCATAGATTAACCTTAGCAGGTAATTTTACTTCTAATTCATTTTCAAAAGATCAATATACGTTAGGAGCTGAATATGGATTTATGCAGTATTTGATGGTAAGAGCTGGTTTTACTTATGAAAAAGGTATTTTCGAAAAAGCTACTCGTACTACTGCATTAACAGGTCCAACTGCTGGTGTTACTATTCAAGCTCCATTAAATAAAGAAAAAGGATCAACTTTTTCTATTGATTATTCTTATAGGGCTTCTGATCCATGGCAGGGATGTCATACTATTAGTGCTAGAATAAATTTATAATACCTGTCTTTTTATTTTAAAAATAGGTTATAAAATTTGAATATTTTTAAAGACCCTTTGTAAAAAGGGTCTTTTGTATTATTAATTATTAAGTAAAATTCAATATGTCAAATGTTGCTTATTATAACGAAGAGGGATTAAAAAAATTGAAAGATGATTTGACTCTGATGATAACAGTCGAAAGACCAGCTGTTTCACGTATGATTGCAGAAGCACGTGATAAGGGAGACTTATCTGAAAATGCCGAATATGATGCAGCTAAGGAAGCACAAGGTCTTTTGGAATTAAAAATCTCTAAATTACAAGAACTAATTAGTAATGCACGTTTAATAGATGAATCTAAATTAGATACATCTAAGGTGTTATTACTTTCCTCTGTAACTATTAAAAATCTAAAAAATGGAGTAGCTATGAAATATATAATAGTACCTGAAAGTGAAGCTGACTTGAAAAGTGCGAAAATATCTGTTACTTCACCAATTGCAAAAGGTTTGTTGGGTAAAAAAGTTGGGGATAAGGTTGATGTTCAGGTTCCAGCTGGTATTGTTCCTTTCGAAATAATAGAAATAAGTAGAATTTAATTGTTAGGATTATGTCAAGTATCTTTACAAAAATAATAAATGGAGATATTCCTTCATATAAGATTGCTGAAAATAGATATTTTTATGCTTTTTTGGATATCTCACCTTTAGCCAAAGGACACACTTTAGTTATTCCTAAAAAGGAGACTGATTATGTTTTTGATATTGAAGATGATGAGTATAAAGATTTTTTCTTATTTGCTAAAAAAGTAGCAAAAGCTATAAATAAAGTAATTCCATGTAAAAAAGTTGGGTTAACAATTATTGGACTTGAGGTTAAACATGCACATATTCATTTAATTCCTATCAATTCTATTTATGATATGGATTTTAAACAACCGAAATTAAAGCTTTCTTCTGATGAATTTCAGTTAATTGCTGATAAAATATCTAAAGAATTTGAAGAGTAATATTTAATTAGAAACTATTAAAAAGTCGCTTTAAATATTTAAAGCGACTTTTTAATTTCCTTTTCAGGATTCTTTGATAAATAACTTTTCCATCCTGTAAAGGATGAATCTTCTTCTCCTCCGATATCGCGTTGGAAAAAATGGCAAACTGCAGCAGCTAAGCCATCTGTTGCGTCTAAATGAGTAGGAATTTCTTTTAAGTTTAATAATTTTAGCAACATTGATGCAACTTGCTCTTTTGAAGCATTACCATTACCCGTAACTGATTGTTTAATTTTTTTTGGTGAATACTCGAAAATTGGGATTGATCGATATAAACCTGCTGCCATTGCAACACCCTGAGCTCTACCTAGTTTTAGCATTGATTGAACATTTTTCCCATAAAAAGGAGCTTCAAGGGCTAATGCGTCAGGATGATATTTTTCAATTAAATCTAAGCAAGTTTCAAAAATTTTCTTTAGTTTTATAGGCTGATTAGAAAATTTGTCTAATTTTAAAATATCCATTGTTATAAAACTAATTTTGTTTCCAGTTTGTTTAATAATGCCATAGCCCATAATTGTAGTTCCAGGGTCAATGCCTAAAATTATTTTTTCAGTTATCAATTTTAATAAATTAAATGTTTAAAAATACAAAGTTAAATAAAACTTATAATTTCTTACTAAAGTTAGTAATAATTACTGCTTCTTTCGGATATATCAGTTATCAATTAATTTTTGTTGAAAATTATAAAAAACTATTGAGCTTGTTTTATTCAAATTATAGCTTAAAAAAAACAATATTATTACTTTTTCTTATTTCTACTTTAATGGTAATAAATTGGAGTATCGAAGCTTTAAAATGGAGATATGTAATCAAAAAAGTTGAAAATATTTCTTTTGCAAAAGCATTAAAAGCAATTTTAGCCGGATTAAGTGTAAGTACATTCACTCCAAATAGGGTAGGGGAGTTTTTAGGGAGAGTCTTTATTCTTCAGAAAGCAAATCCATGGAAAGCAGTTTTTATTACTTTGCTTTGTAGTATGAGTCAGTTAATGATAACATTATTAATGGGTTCAATAAGTATTGTGATTTATTTTGTAATTTTTCTCTCTAAACAAAACACATTTCCTTCATATCTTGAATATATTTTTATTGGATTTCTTCTGATTTTTAATTTTTTATTTTTTTCAATTTACTTTAATGTTTCTTTTATTAGTAATTGGCTAAATATATTATTGAAATCCAGATGGAAGAAAATGAAAGCTTATCTGAGAGTTTTTTCATTTTTTAAATTCTTTGAATTAAGAAATGTTATATTGTTTAGTATGTTGCGATATTTTGTATTTTCATTTCAGTTTTTTTTATTATTACTTTTTTTTGGATTGCCTTTGACCATTTTTGAAGGATTTTTTCTTATTTCCTTAATTTATTTTATACTTTCTGCTATTCCAAGTATTGCAATAGCAGAGATTGGAATTAGAGGTTCTGTAGCTGTGGGAGTATTTGATTATTATTTCAATACATCGTTAAATTTACATGTAAATTATAAATTTGCTGTAATTGCAGCATCTTCTCTTTTATGGCTTATAAACATTGCCCTACCTGCTTTTATTGGTAATTTTTATGTATTGAAATTAAATTTTTTCAATAAAAACAAGCATTTTTAATATGAATATATTCAGTTTATTATTGTTTATTATTGCTTTAGCATATTCTTTTTTAATTCTTCTATACGCTTATTATTTTAAAAAGATAAATTATAATCAATTAAATTATCAATTCGATAAATTTGTAAATGTAAGTATTATTATTCCAGCACGTAATGAATCACATTGTATCCTAGAATTGATGCAGTCAATTAAAAATCAAACTTACCCTTATCAATTTATAGAAATTATTGTTGTAGATGATGCTTCTACTGATGATACTTTTAAAGTAGTTCAAGATTTTGCAAATCAAAATTCCAATCTGAATTGTAAAGTTATCAGAATAGAAGATAATACTGTAAAAAAAACCTATAAGAAATTTGCAATTTCAAAAGCAATACAATTATCAAAAGGTGATTTAATTATTACAACAGATGCTGATTGTGTTGTTGGTTGTGATTGGGTTGCAGGAATTGTAAATTTATATATTCAATCAAATGCTAAAATGATAGTTGGTTTTGTTGCTTATTCTAATGATGACAGCATATTTCAGAAAATGCAAAATTTAGAATTTTTAAGTCTAATTGCTTCTGGTGTTTCTGCTGTAGAGTCAGGCTATCCAATAATGTGTAATGGTGCAAATTTAGTTTATGAAAGAAAAGCTTTTGATGAAGTTAATGGGTTTGATTTAAATGAGCATTTTGCATCTGGAGATGATGTTTTTCTATTATTAAAGATAAAAAAGCATTTTGGGAAGAATAGTATTTTTGTATTAGATGATAAAAACACTATTGTTTATACACATGCTATGAAAAACCTTTCAGCATTTATTCAACAAAGGATTAGATGGGCTTCTAAAACAAAAGGGTATAAAGATTTATCAATTTTATTAGTTGCCGGAATTGTATTTTCTTATAACACTTCTATTATTTTTACTCTATTAATAGGAATAGTTTATCATAATTTTTTACTAATTACTTTATATTTGTTTTTGTTAAAAGTAGTTATAGATTTTCCAATAATTCTCAGTATAACCAAGTTTGTAAATCGAAAAGATTTATTGATATTTTATTTACCTTTACAAATATTATATTTGCCTTATATATTAATAATTGGAATAATTAGTAATTTTATAAGCTATCAGTGGAAAGGGCGAACAATAAAAGATTAATAAAAATGGTGCTTAATTTTTATAAGGTTTATAATTAAGCACCATTTCTAAGACTTTCAAAAAATTAATTTCAAATCATTTGCAATTTTTTACATTTATAAAGATATATCAACTTTATATTCCAAACCCAATTGATTGGAAATACTGATAAAATATGCTCATAAAACCAACTATAAATACACCTATTACACATATAATCAAAGATATTTTCGCAGGAGTATCTGTTTTAAAGTAGGCTATAGGAGTATCATTTTTATTGATAAACATTGCCTTAACGACTAATAAATAATAATATAGCGAAATAGTTGCATTTAATACTGCGATAAATACTAACCAATAGTAACCAGAAGCTGCAGCTGCTGTGAATAAGAAAAATTTACCAAAGAAACCAGCAACAGGAGGAATTCCTGCTAAAGAAAATAATGAAAGCATCATTATTAAACTTAGCTTAGGATTAGTATGATATAAACCGTTGTAGTCATCCATATTTTCTTTACTAGTTTGATAATAGATTACAGACACAACACCGAATGCTCCTAAATTTGAAAATATATAGACAAAGACAAAGTAAACAACCGATGTCATTCCAGTAATATTTGCCCCCATTAAACCAAGTAATATAAAGCCTGCCTGTGCAATAGAAGAAAATGCAAGGAAACGCTTCATATTCTGTTGACGAATAGCAAAAAGATTACCTATTGTCATGGTTGACACAGCAATTACATAAAGTAAATTTTGCCAGATTTCAACAATGTTTTTAAAAACGGTAAACAATACAATTAGTAGAATAAAAGCAGAAGCACCTTTTGATATTACAGACAAATATGATGTTACATTAATTGGAGCACCTTCATATACATCGGCTGTCCATAAATGGAAAGGAACCAATGAAATTTTAAAAGCCATCCCAGAAAAGAAAAAGATAAATGCTAATGTTTGTAATGAATTGCTCGTAAAAACTGAACCAACAATATTAAAATATGTAGAACCTGTAGTTCCGTAAATTAATGATATTCCAAAAAGTAAAACTGCAGATGAAAGAGCAGCAGATAATATTAGTTTTACTCCGGCTTCAGCAGATTTTGTGCGTAATCTGTCGTAAGCAACCAATGCGGCCATTGGAATAGTCGCTAATTCAAGTCCGAGATATAACATCAGAAAACTTCCTGATGAAATCATAAACTGCATTCCTATCAAAGTAGAAAATAGTATCAAGAAAAATTCACTGATTTTAATTTTATTTTCTTCTTCTTTTAACCATTTAACTGATTGAAATAAAACCACCAATACACCCAAGTTAAGAATGTTTTTCATAGTAACTTGTAGTGCCGTGGTTTGATACATTCCTCCAAATAAACTACCTGAAATAGTTGGTAAAAAACCAATTATCAAATTAATCGTAAAAAGTCCGATTGCAATTGGAATTATTTTATGTTTGCTCTTATCACTTATTGATAATTCAGCAATTAAAAGAATTAGTGTAACTATTGTTAAAACTAATTCGTGACGCATTATTAAAAAATTTTCTAAATTCATGTTCTGCAAATATATACTATAATGAATTTCTGTTAATTAACCTGGAATTACCATTGAAAGCTTATCAATTATCGGTTGCAAGCTGTCACCAATCATTGTTGATAACCAAAATGGTGCCAACCCTATTGCAGCTATTGCAATTATAAGTGTAACGGTTGATAACCGTTCAAACCATTTTGCATCGTCAAGATGAAGAAAATGCTCATTTTTTATGGGTCCGAAAAGTAAAGCTCCAACCACACGCAAAATATAAACTGCTGTAATTACAATCGATGAAACAGCAACTAAAGTAACAACTCTATGAAAAGTGTCAACATGTTGGAAGGCTCCAAAGAAAATAGTCATTTCAGCAACAAAACCACTTAAACCAGGTAAGCCTAATGAAGCCAAACCAGCAATTACATAAGCCACACCTAAGAAAGGCATTATTTTCATTAAACCACCCATTTCATTAATCATACGAGTATGCGTACGACCATAAATCATACCAATTAAAGCAAAGAAAAGTGCTGTCATCAAACCGTGAGAAATCATTTGTAAGATAGCTCCATCCATTGCTGTTTTATTCATCATCAGAACGGCAAAAAGTACCAATCCACAATGGCTTACAGATGAATAAGCATTGATGTATTTTAAATCTTTCTGAACGATTGCTCCGAAAGCGCCATAAACAACACTTATAGATGTAAGAATAATAAATATCCATGATAATTCATGAGCTGCTTCTGGTAATAAGAAAATGGCAACTCTAAATGCTCCGTAACCTCCAAGTTTCATCAAAACTCCTGCATGAAGCATTGATACTGCAGTAGGAGCAGAAGCATGACCATCTGGCGACCATGTATGGAAGGGAAATAAAGCACCTAAAATCCCAAAACCTACAAAAGTCATAGGGAAAAACATTCTTTGGGCTTCAATAGGGATATGAACTTTAGCAATTTCTAAAATATTAAAGGTTAAAGGACCTCCATTTGGAGCCGAATTAGTATAAATACCTAATAATCCAACTAATAATAGTGCAGATCCACCCATTAGCATCAAAGTTAATTTCATAGCAGCATATTCTTTAGGTCCGCTTCCCCAAATTCCAATCAAAAGATACATTGGAATAACAGCAACTTCATAAAACAGGAACATGGTAAATAAGTCTAAAGAAATAAAAAAGCCAAAAACTCCCGATGCTAGTAAAATAAGAGAGATAAAAAACTCTTTGGGAAGAAAATCTACTTGCCACGAAGCAAAAATTCCTGCAAAAACTACAACTCCGGTTAAAGCAATCATTGCAACAGAAACACCATCAACACCAACAGTATAATGGATATTGAGTGCCGCATACCAAACATGGTCTGCCATAAATAACATTTCAGAAGTATCTCCGGCATTACGTGCTGATAAATAAGCATAAACCAAATATCCGGCAAGTAATAGCTGCAATCCCATTCCGATAGCAGAAACAATACGTACATGCTTCGGATCCTTAACAAACATTATACCAAGAACAGTGATAATCGGTATAACAACTAATAATGATAATATATCCATTTCTTCCTATTATTTTATTTTGAAAATAAGTAAATGAAAACTACGCTAAGCAAAATTGCTCCTGAAACAAAAACAAAAGCATATTGTTGAACTTGTCCGGACTGGAATCCTTTGATTTTTAGCGATACATAGTTGGTGACTGCAGCAATTGCATTCATAAATCCATCTACAATATGTCTATCGAACCAAGCAACAGGTCGAGAAATATAATTAAAAATTATTTTTTTAGTTACAAAAAGATAAATTTCATCAAAATAAAACTTGTTGAAAGCACCAACATAAAGTAATTTTAAACCTGAAGCCATTTTGTCTGGTAAATTACTTTCTTTTTTATACATAACAAAAGCAACACCTATACCAATTAATCCAACAATGATAGAAGGGATTGCGACATTCATCCATTCAATTTCAGACTCAAAAGGAATTGAATCTGAAGAAACAAAATGACTAAATTTGATATATCCTGCAAATATTGAAGCAATGGCTAAAAATATTAAAGGAATAGTCATTGTAATAGGTGCTTCATGGGGGGTGTGGTGATAGTGAGGTTCTTTATTCCAAAATACCCTGAAGTACAAACGGAACATATAAAATGCAGTTAAACCTGCAACAAACAACTGAACTACAAAGATTAATCTATTATGATGATAAGCAGCACTTAGTATTTCATCTTTGCTAAAGAATGCTGATAAAAAAGGAATACCGGCAATGGTTAAACATGCAATTAAAAAAGTAACATGAGTTATTGGTAAATATTTTCTTAAACCACCCATTTCGTTCATAACATTACTATGAACTGCATGAATTATTGCACCTGCTCCTAAGAATAATAAAGCCTTGAACATAGCGTGTGTAAATAAATGGAACATAGAAGCCATATAACCTAAACCTGCTTCACCACCGTATTTAGAAACGCCAAGTCCAACCATCATATACCCAATTTGAGACATAGTAGAATAAGCAAGTACCCGTTTTATATCTAATTGTGTACAAGCAATAACTGCTGCAAAAAGGGATGAAAAAGAGCCCACATAAGCTACAACAGTTAAACCGTCGGGAGCAGAAAGCGCATAAACAGGGAATAATCTTGCAACCAAATATACACCGGCAACAACCATTGTTGCAGCATGGATTAATGCTGAAACAGGAGTTGGACCTTCCATAGCATCCGGTAACCAAATATGTAGAGGAAACATGGCTGATTTACCTGCACCACCCATAAATACAAAAATTAATGACCATGTCATTACTGATAAGCCTAAGAAAGAAGCACCAGCACCAGATGTAATAGCAGTACCATGAATATCAGTTAGTGACTTAAAATCGAAAGTCCCTGTATTAAAGGATAATATCAAAATACCAATTAAAAAACCTAAATCAGCAAAACGTGTAACAATAAATGCTTTCTTAGAAGCAGCCACAGCTGATGGTTTTTCGTAATAGAATCCTATTAATAGAAAAGAAGAAACGCCCACTAATTCCCAGAAAATATACATCTGGAAAATATTGGTTGCCAATACCAAGCCTAACATCGAAAAACTGAATAATGAAAGGAAAGCATAAAAACGAGCAAATCCTTTTTCACCTTTCATATAGCCCAAGCTGTAAATATGTACCATTAAAGAAATTGTGGTAATTACAATCAACATCATTACTGAAATTGGGTCAAGTAATACCCCCATATCAATATGCAATTTATCTGTTAATTGCAGCCAAGTGATATTTACTGTTTTTGCGATAGGTCCATTACCAACAAAAGACTGGTAAACATCATTTACTTTACCTACCCTGAAAAAATACATATAAGCAGTAAAATAAGATAAAATAGCTGAAGTGGCTAAACCCAAAGTTCCGATAATTCCAGATACCATTGGTTTCATTTTATGCCCCACTAACCCAACAAAAAGAAAAACAAATATCGGAATTAATGGGATTAATACTGTAAAACTAAAATCTATCATATAATTTAAGTATAATTTATTAGTATTTCATTTCATCAGCTTTTTCCACGTCGATAGATTGGAAATGCCTGTAAATATTTATAATAATAGCTATTGCAACAGCAGCTTCGGCGGCAGCAACGGCTATAATAAAAAGTGCAAAAAAATGACCCTCTAATTGCCCCGGAAATAAGTAGCGGTTAAAAGAAAGAAAATTAATATTTACAGCATTTAACATCAATTCAACTGACATTAAAATAGTAATCATATTTTTGCGAGTCATAAAACCATAAACTCCCACAAAAAACATGAGAGTGGCTGTAATTAAAAAGTACTCTAATGGTATTCCTGTATTCATAATTATTTGGTTTTTACTTTTTTAGCAACAACAATTGCAGCAATCATAGCGGCAAGCAATAAAATACTAATTAATTCGAAAGGAAGGGCATAACCTTGTTCTCCCCAACTAATTAAACTATTTCCTATTAAATTCATATTTACATCTTTTGCAGCATCGTTTCCCTGAGTGAAAGTGTAATTTAGCAATGTAGTACATACCAATACAGCTCCCATAATTGCAGCAATCGCTGCATAAACTTTTTTCATTAAAGCAGGGGTTTCAAACTTTTCATCAATATGGCTGGTTAACAAAATTGAAAATATTATGAGCACCACAATACCACCTGCATAGAGTGTAAGCTGAACTGCTGCCAAAAATTGATAATTCAACATAAAATACATGGCTGCAGTAGAAATTAGCACAATTAATAAGAATGTTGCTGCTCTGAGTATTCTTCGGCTTGTAACTGTTAATATCGAAAATATTAATATTATCGCTGAAAAAATTACAAACATTATTTGATTTCCTGACATAATAAATTTCTTTTATTAAAAAACTAATGATGTTGATTTATTCTATAACTTCTTTAACCTCTTTTACCTTTTCCTTTAGTGAAGAGCCTGGTTTATTTAAAGTTTTAATCAGCTTCTCTTTATTAAAAACAGCATGTTCAAATCCTTGTGAGAAAGTAATGGCATCCTGAGGGCAAACTTTTATACAAATTCCACAAAATGTACACATTGATAATTTATATATATACACATCAAGTTCTTTCTTAGTTTTTCCGTCAGCCTTTTCAACTTGTTTGCTGATGACTTCAATACTTCCGTTTGGACAATTAATTTCACAAATACCACAAGCTGTACATTTGTGTTGATTATTTTCATCGTGAGGCATTGTAACTTCTCCTTTAAAACGATCAAACATTTTTAATGTTTTCCTGTTTTCCGGATATTGCTGAGTTATAATTTCTTTAGGATGAACAAAATAATAACCTGTTACTTTCATTCCTGTAAGTAAGGTTTTAATTCCTCCAAATAATTCTTTCAAATAATTTAAGATAGCGTTCATATCAGATTATTATCGCTTGTAAAATAAATTTTGATTAAAAATGCCAACCCATCAAGACAACCAAAGCCATCAAAATGATATTAAATAAGTTAATTGGCAATAAATATTTCCATTCCAATTTAAGTAATTGGTCAATTCTTAAACGAGGGAAAGTCCATTTGAACCACATCATTAAAAATATTACAATCAGAGTTTTCCCCATATACCAGAAGAAAGGTGGAATAAAATCCATTGCATGATTAAATCCAACCCAACCACCTATATGTAGAGGCATCCAGCCACCCCAGAAGATAGTTGCGGCTATTGATGCAACTATAAACATATTCATATATTCGGCAAGGAAAAAGAATGCAAATTTAATACCTGAATATTCAGTATGGAATCCGGCAGTTAATTCTGATTCTGCTTCAGCTAAATCAAAAGGACCTCTGTTGGTTTCTGCAGTACTTGCAATTAAGAATATTACAAAAGCTATAAATGCTGGAATATGTCCTGTAAAAATGAACCACCCGTTACGTTGAGCTTCTACAATTTCTGATAATTGCATACTACCTGCCAATATTACCATAGTAACCATTGATAATCCCACAGAAAGCTCATAGCTAACAATTTGTGCACCACTACGCATTGCTCCTATAAGAGAATATTTGTTGTTGCTTGACCATCCAGCTAACAAAATACCCACAACACCTAACGAAGAAACTGCCATAACATAGAAAATACCTATATTAAAATCAATGGCATGCAAACCTTTTCCAAATGGAATGGCTGCAATTGCCATAAATGAGGCAATAATTACTATAAATGGGGCTAGATTGAAAAGAAATTTATCAGCATTATTTATCGGAATAATTTCTTTCATTAATAACTTAATAAAATCGGCAATTGTTTGAAAAATCCCATAAGGACCAACTCTGTTAGGACCAACTCTATTTTGTATAAAAGCACAAACCTTTCGTTCGGCATAAACCAAAAATAAACCTATTACAGCATAAAACAAAAGAAAAGCCACCCCTATTAATGTCATTTCAATAATTAATGCCCAAAATGAAGGCAAATTATCATATAATGTTTTATCTATCCATTGGTTAAACGAAGTAAAATCGTAAATATTAAATGTCATTTTCTCTTTTTTTGTTAGTGATACAATTAAAAGTTGAAAAACTATCTGTCAATATCAGGGATTACTAAATCTAAAGAGCCACCAATTGCAACTAAATCTGCAATTTTATGACCTGCTCCGAGTTTATTAATAGCTGATAGATTACTGAAATTTGGTGAACGGAATTTTACACGATATGGATATTTTTCTCCTGTACTTAATACATAAACGCCAAATTCTCCTCTAGCAGCTTCAACTCTCTGATAATATTCTCCTTCAGGCAGTTTGATGATAGGTTTCATCTTAACCGCATAATCACCTTCAGGAATATTATCTATCAACTGTTCAATAATTTTCATTGATTCCCACATTTCTTCAACTCTAGCTTTATATCTGTGGAAACAATCGCCTTTTGTATATAAAATTTCCTTAAAATCTACCTTATCATAGGCACTGTAAGGATGGTGTTTCCTTACATCACAGGCAAAACCTGATGCTCTTCCCGATGGACCTGTAACACCATAGCTGATTGCTTCTTCTAATGTTAAAAGACCAATATCATTGGTTCTTTCCCGTAAAATTACATTTCCTGTCAGCAATTCATCATATTCGGGTAATTTCTTTCTGAAATGTACAATAAACTCTTTTACTTTTTTAATAAAGTTTGGATGTATATCATTCATTAAACCTCCCGGAGTGTTAAAGCTCTGTAATAAACGAGCACCGGTAGTTTCTTCAAAAATATCTAATATGAGTTCTCTGTCTCGTAAGCCATAGAAATAAGTAGTCAAGGCACCTAAATCCATTCCGAACGCACACCACCAAAGCTGATGAGATGCTAAACGGGTTAATTCATCTAAAATAGTGCGAATATATTTAACTCTTTCCGGAACTTCTATCTGAAGCGCATTTTCAACCAAAAGACAAACAGCTTCATTATTGGTATGTGCTGACAAATAATCCAAGCGATCGGTTAAATGTATGATTTGCTGATAAGTGAGTCTTTCACACATTTTTTCGATACCACGATGGATATAACCACAATGAGGTTCAATATGTTCAACTGTTTCACCTTTCAGAGATATTTTCAGACGCAATACACCATGAGTGGATGGGTGCTGTGGGCCCATGTTTACAATGTACTCTTCTTGTTTTATCTGATTTTCGTTTATAATAATGTCTTCCATAATTACTTATCTTACAACTATATTATTATCAGTATAATCTTTACGTAATGGATAACCAACCCAATCTTCTTCATCTAAAAAGATTCTTCTCATATCAGGATGATTATTAAATGTAATCCCAATCAAATCATATACTTCACGTTCATGAAAATCAGCAGTAATCCATATATTGCTAACAGTATCTAAAGTAGGATTTTCTCTGTTTGCTGCTTTTACTTTTAGAACAACTACATGATTATGTTTGGTTGATTCTAAATGATAAACAACTGCATAAGCATCAGGTAAATCATTCCCAGTAAGGCAAATAAGATAATCGAAAGATAAATCCGGATTATTTTTAAGCATCAAAGCCGTTTTCGATAAATCTTCCGGAGCAACATTTAATTCTAAATACTGCTTTCCTTCAACTATGTTAATAGTTGAATCGATTGAGTAGATTTTTTCTTTTAATTGTTCGTTATTCATTTACATTGAATTATAAAGAATTGAAAACTATTTATTATCAGTATCAGCAAAAACATCTGGTTGTTTGCGGGGATTTCTCATGGTTTCGGTTTGTATTTTGCGTTGCAACTGCATTACACCATACAAAAGTGCTTCTGGACGTGGTGGACAACCCGGAATATAAACATCCACAGGTATTACGTTTTCAACTCCCTTGATAACATGGTATGAATTATAATAAAACGGACCACCAGAGATAGCACAGGCTCCCATGGCAATAACATATTTAGGTTCGGGCATTTGATCGTACAAGCGTTTAAGTACCGGAGCCATTTTGTTTACAATGGTTCCAGCAACAACAATTACATCTGCCTGACGAGGACTGGCACGATAAACTTCGATACCAAAACGGGCAAAATCGTGACGAGAAGCTCCGGCAGCCATCATTTCGATACCACAACAAGCAGTAGCAAACGTGAGTGGCCAAACAGAATTGGATCTGCCCCAGTTTACAATTGCATCTACAGTCGTGAAAAATAAGTTTCCTCCAGTTTGTTTAAAAAGTTCCAATGTTTCATTATCATTGAAATCTTCATATTTCATTGACTTTATTCCCATATTAAAGCATGTTTTTTCCAGGCATATAATAATCCAAGCCCAAGAATTAAAAAGAAAATCATAATTTCAATAAAAGCAGCCATCCCAACTGTTTTCATTATTACCGCCCATGGAAATAAAAATACAGTTTCAACATCAAAAACAAGAAAAAGAATAGCAAATAAATAGTAACCAACATTAAACTGTAGCCAAGTTTTACCTTGTGTTGGAATTCCGCATTCGTAAGGTTCTGATTTAGCAGGATTAAATGATTTTGCAGGAACAAGACTTGAAAAGATTAAAGCACCTCCCACTAAAACTACAGCAACTATAAAGAATAAAATTAAACTTTCACTGCTCATACAATTTTTTATAAAGATGAATAAATATTGTGCAATATTATTAAATTTATTTCATATATTTGTCATGAAAGAATATAATTTATAATTAAAATTATCATATCTCAATTATGTATTGATAATTATCAATGCAGATAAAGGCGTTTGTGTATAACATTATTATTTTCGATGATATGCTATATTTACTAAAAATATTTTTTAAATTATCATTGCATCTTAGGATATCATTCTTAATTTTGCAATAAAAAAATCACATCAAAATGGGAAGAGCATTTGAGTTTCGTAAAGCACGTAAGTTTAAGCGCTGGGGCAATATGGCCAAGGTGTTTACTAAATTAGGAAAAGAGATAACCATGGCTGCAAAAGCTGGTGGTGGAGATCCTAATACTAACCCTCGTTTAAGGCTTTTAATCCAGAATTCGAAGTCGGAAAATATGCCCAGGGAGAATGTAGAAAGAGCAATTAAAAAAGCTACAGAAAAAGATACTAAAGACTACAAAGAAATGGTATATGAAGGTAAAGGTCCTCATGGTGTTGCAATATTAGTTGAAACAGCCACTGACAATCCTGTAAGAACGGTGGCAAATGTTCGTAGTTATTTTAATAAATACAATGGTACATTAGGAACAACAGGTATGCTTGATTACTTATTCGAGCGCAAATGTTCATTTAAAGTTGAAAAGAAAGAAGGCATCAATTTGGAAGATCTGGAATTTGAGCTTATAGATTTTGGGGCAGAAGATGTTTTTGAGGAAGAACAATTCATCATGATTTATGCAGAATTTACTTCGTTTGGTCCGATACAAAAGTATTTAGAAGAAAATTTATTTACTATTTCAACATTTGAGTTTGAGCGTATTCCTACGGAGATGAAAGAAGTAACACCCGAACAGCAAGTAGAAGTTGATAAAATACTTGAAAAATTAGAAGAAGACGAAGATGTTACCAATGTCTTTCATAATATGAAGGTAAGCGAATAATAAGATTAACATAGAAAATAAATTATCTGATAAATAACAAAAATTTTATCTGTAAATATGAAACAATAATAGCAAAAGCGAACTAAATTTATTAGTTCGCTTTTGTGTTTTAAAAGGATTTGTGTTACATTTTATATTAATGAATGAAAACTAAGAAAAAAGCCAAAAAAATATAATAAGATTAAATTAATAATATTAATTTTACTCTCCAATTTTTAAGTCTCCAATTTATTAAAATCATTTATACATAACATATAAAAACAAAAAATTATGGCAAATTTAAATACACATTACATGGGGTTAGCTATTAAAAATCCTATTATTGTTAGTAGTTCGGGACTTTGCAATTCAATTGAGAATTTAATTAAAATTGAAGCTGCAGGTGCAGGTGCTGTGGTGCTAAAATCTATTTTCGAAGAACAAATTATGATGGAAGCCGATAATTTTATCGACAGCTCCGATTCTTCGCTAAGTGCTATGAAAAAAGGATTTAATGATATTCTTACAAATCGTAGTTACGACTATATAGAAGCGATGGATTATATGAAAAATTTTGCCAAAGAACATACACTTAAAGCATATCTGGATTTTATTAAGGTAGCAAAAAAATCGGTAAATATCCCGATTATTGCCAGTATCAATTGCGTATCGGCTTATGACTGGAGCTTCTTTGCCAAAAGAATACAAGAGGCAGGTGCCGATGCATTAGAACTTAATTTCTATATACTTCCATCGGATGTTAATAAAACGGCAGCTATGTACGATGAAATGTATCAAAAAATTATCAGTGATGTGAAGAAATTTGTTACAATTCCTATTTCACTAAAATTAAGTTACTATTCATCCAGTTTGGTAAATACTTTTATGGAATTATCCAAATCAGGCATTTCGGGTATGGTATTGTTTAATAAACCATATAATCCTGATATTAATATAAATAAGGTTGAGATTTCTTCAGGAAAGATATATAGTTCTCCTGACGAATATCAGCGTTCATTAAGATGGACTGCTATACTTTCGGGTAGAGTAGGTTGTGATTTAGCAGCTTCAACAGGAGTTCATGGTTATGAAACTGTTGTGAAATTATTGCTGGCAGGGTCTAATGCCGTTCAGGTTGCATCATTGCTCTACGAAAAAGGTATTGAAGAAATAAATACTTTGGTTACCGGATTAAACAAATGGATGGACGAACATAATTTTAAAACGATAGATGAATTTCGAGGCAAATTATCGCAAGTAAATATCGAAAATCCTGCAGTTCTGGAGAGAGTACAGTTTATGAAATCTTATGCTAATATTATTTAAGTAAAGAAGAAAGGATGATATTCAAAGTCATCCTTTCTTTTTTGTTACTATTTCCTGGAATAAAAAAACTTCTTAAACAATCTGTTGTTTTAGGATTTTGTAATCTGTTTTTCCGGTTCCGAGCAGTGGTATTTCTTCAACTTTAATCAGTTTGTTTATTTTTACAAGATTAGGGAAGCCGCTTTCTTTGAGGTAGGTATTAAGTTCGGCTAAATCTATATTGATTTTAGAAAACAAAACAATTTGCGGTGGTTCAATGCTGTCATTCCCCTCAACAGCAAGAATGGTTTCTTCATCACTTCCGTATTTTTTAAATAATACATCTTCAATTGCCGGTAAACTAATCATTTCTCCGGCAATTTTAATAAATCTTTTGAGTCTTCCTGTTATATATAGAAATCCATCATTATCTATCTTGCCAAGATCTCCGGTTTTATAGTAATCTTCGCCGTTTATTTTTACAAACGGAGATGCAATTTCTTTATCTTTATATCCACCGAAAATACTTTTGCCTCTTACCATTATCATTCCTTCTTCGCCTTGTGGTAAAGGTTTGAAGTGATTGTAATCAGCAATCAAATAATCAATACCTTTAATGAATTTACCGACGCTTCTTTCCTTTTGAATTTCTCTGGGGTTAATGGTAAGCACAGGCGAACATTCGGTAATACCATAGCCTTCAAGTAATTTTGCATTTTTATCGGCTTTTTCATAAAATGATTTAATAATTGCGGTTTGAAGGCTTTCGGCACCCGTAATGGCAAGTATAACATCTTTTAAATCATCCTGTGTAGCTACCGAAAGTAACATCTTTAAGAATGTTGGTGTTGCCAAAAGGGTATTTGCTCCGGTATGTTTTAATATTTTCAATACTTCTCTGCTATCGGTGGGGTCGGGAGTGTAAGCTGTTTTAACGCCTGATATTAACGGAAGAATTGTGAGCACTGTAAAACCAAAGCTATGAAACGGCGGAAGGAAAGAAAGGAAAATATTGTCGTTATTTATCGTTACTACTTCAAAAACGCCCCAAAGGTTAGAAATAATATTTTGGTGTGTTAATGGTACTGCCTTGGGCAATGATTCGCTACCAGAAGTGAATAATATTACCGCTACATCATCCGGTTTTATTTTTGGTTTTGATTGAATATAGAAGTTAATGAGGCCAGAAAGTTTTGTAAATATTGAAATTTCTTTTACTTTTTGTTCAAAGAAAATACATTTTTGTTTTACACTGTCGGAAAGCAAATCCTGAACTTTATCATGAAAAGACTTTGCCGTTAATATTACATCTATATTGGCATCTTCTACACAGTGATCCAATACTTTTTTGCCTACTGTCCAGTTTAACATTACAGGAATCTTGCCTGCCAAATAGGTAGAAATAACCAATAATGTGGTGCTTTGTAATGCAGGAAGCATAATGCCCACATATTTTCCTTCGACTTCTTTTCTGATGATTTTGGAAACCACAAATGCTTTTAATAAAAATGTTTTACGAGAAGAGCTACCAATAATTTTATCGTAAGCAAAATGTTCTTTATGGTCTTTGTTGAAAACTGTAAGAAAAGATTCAAGAATATTTTTTGTCTTATCTACTTCAATTGTATGCAATGCCGATAATCGTTTATTCAAATAGCTTGGCTTGAAAATATCTTTACTTATCTGCTGATTCATTGCTATCCGGCAAAGGTCTTCAACGGTGGTGACACTTTCGATTTCTATTTGCGAAACTACCTCAAAGGCATTTTCTACATTGCTGATAATTGAGACGAGCATCAATGAATCGACGCTTAATTCCAAAATTAAATTGGAATGAATATGAATGTCATTTTTATTAATTTTTGTTTCTTCGGCTACAATTTCAGCAACTTTCAGGAAAATTTCTTCAGGAATATCATCTGTAAATCCTGTTGAATTCTTTTTTAAATCATCAACAGAACCTTCTATTCTTTCGGGCAATTTACGATTGAGCGTGGGGGCATAAAAATAATGTTTCAAGAACCAAACTTTTTCTTCACCGTTCTTATTGTAGAAGGTTTCGAGAAAAAGATTAAAGTCTTGCTTGCTTGCTTTTGCTTTAATAATAGCATCTGCTGTGATATCTATAAATTCAATGGTAACTTTTCTTCTGGGTAAGAAGAAAACTAAATTGGCAAAAATATAAAAGATGGCTTTCAGATAGGTTTTGATAAAATCGGGTGCTTTTCCAATCCATGCTCTCGACCACATGCTTCCCCACAAACCATTAATTCTAACTCCTATTACTTGTACGTTTTCGGGAATATTGTCAACAACAGCCCATGCACTCTGTTTGTTGAAAATTTTCTCATACCCTTGTCCTGCTATTTGTCCCGAAGGATAAAGCAATACAGTTTTGCCGCTTTCCAATGCTTTTACAACATTGCTGTATATGTTTTTCAAGGCATCTGTATCCCTGTTTTGAGTGGTAATATCGCTTACGATTACAGTGCCGAAGATATTGAATAGTTGTTTTAATATCGGTTTGTTAGCATATATTTCGGAAGCAACCGGTACTACATTGGTGTATTTGAGTATATGAGTAAAAACTATCTGCGGATCGACCAAGGCCTGATGATTGGGCAAAATAAATTTAACATTTTTGGTTTTCAGGACTTCTATTCCTTTTATCTCTACTTTGTATCGGAGAGAAAGAAAAAATCTATAGATAGCGAGTATAATTTTCATCATATTGAATTATTATTAGCAGCATTTATTTTATTATTCCTTTAAATATAATAATTGTTTGGAACGCTGATGACGTAAATACCTATCGGTAAACGCTAATAAAACGGATTTTATATATTATTTTATCTTTAATAATCCTTTAAACCGTGCAAACATAGCGGGTACGTATTTTATCATCAGTAAACTCATGCTTAATATCAGAATTACAAGAAAAATAAATATGGAGTTGGTGCCGAAATGTTTGGTGATTACCGCAAAAAGTGCTGCGGAAATAAATATCAACAGAAATATCATAAAGTTGGAATAGGCTATCATATCGCCTTGTTTTCTTCCTTCGACACTGTTTTGAACAGATGCGCTGAGAGGAACCATATATATTCCGCAGAACATTGCAGTTAAAAAAATCAAGAAGCCAAATAGGATACCAGTTGGTTGGAGAAAGTACAAAAACAGCAATGAAATGGTCATGCCAAAACCACCAAGAGGTGTTAATCCTAATTCTATTTTCCCTTTTGAAATTAATCCTGCCAAAAAACTACCAATTCCGATGCCCATGGCTGATGCAGTTAATACATATCCTGTCTGGGTATTGGTCATTCCGAGGGTTTTGGGACAATGTACCAGTAAATTCATCTGCAAAAAACTACCTACCATCCAGAAAGATGATAATCCCAAAATGATAAGGTTTAATCCTTTGATGGAAGATGCAAACTTGAATGCTTTGTATTCAAACACAAAAGGGATAATGGTGTCTTTGCATTCTTTTTCGGGTTCGCTTTCTTTTACTTTAAGTTTCCAAATAGAGAAAAGACTCATTAAAGAGATGATTACAAATAATCCTGACATTAAATAAAAGTTGTAATGGTCAGAAACAATGGTTGCCAATAAAGGTCCTAAAATGGCTCCAAAGAAAGTAAACATTTCGAGTGTTCCGGTGCCGAAGGATAGACCTTCGTTTCCTCCGATGTCGCGAATTAAACCGTATTTGGAAGGCGAAAACAAAGTGCTGACCAAGCCCAGTAAAAATATTGCTGCCATTACCACAACTACATTTTCGATATAAAATCCCAGGCTTCCTATTATTACCAATATAAGTTCGGTAATACGGGCAGTAATCATAATTTGTTTCTTATACATTGTTTTGGAAAGTTTTCCGGCTAAAGGGGAAAAGAATATGTAAGATAAAACATATAATCCGGAAGCCAGCGAAACTATCATAGATTCGTTGCCTTTGGCTACCCAGTTGATGGCAAGCAAACAGATTAAGGTTTTAAAGAAATTATTATTGAAAACGCCCAGAAAATTACTGGCAAATAAGGGTATCCATTTTGTTTTTGATGTCATGCAAAGTGATTTAATGAATTACTGAATGAAATTGATTTTAGCCATTGTGATGAAGTATTTTATAAAAACAATTAAAATTCTGTAATGTTTGTAGGGGCAAATTTACATTATTTTCTTAAAAAAGCATATAAGGCTTTTATTTTGACAAAGAAAGCTGTTTGGCGATTTGTGGATGGAAGCATTTCTGCCAATAACGATTTTTGTTGTGCTAAAAATGAAAGCGTTTGCACGATGACAGAAAGTGTTTGCTGATAGAACGAAGGCATTTGCACGATGTCAGAAAGCAATTACTGATAGTACGAAAACATTTGCTTAAAGATTTATTGTATTCTCGTTAATACCGAAAGCATTCTACTGATGACAGCAAGTATTTCATGCTGTACGAAAGCAATTGCATAACGATAGAAAGCATTTGCATGACTTCTGAAGGTATTTGCACAACGTCGGAAGGTATTGCACGATAACTGAAAGCTTTTGCACAATGGTGGAAGGTATTTGTACGATGACAGAAAGCTATTGCAAATCATTTGAAAGCTTTTGCATGATGACAGAAAGTAATTGCACGACCTCAGAAGGCATTCTACTGAAGAACGATAGCATTCTACTGATGTTTGAAGGCATTCTACTAATATCGGAAGGCATTCTGCCGATGTCTGAAAGCATTCTACTAACGATTGAAGACATTCTACTAATGACTGATGTATTCTACTAACGACAGAAAGCATTCTACCGATATCAGAAGACATTCTACTGATGACAGAAGACATTCTACTAATGACTGATGTATTCAACTAACGAAAGAAAGCATTCTACTGTTATCAGAAGGCATTCTACTGATGTTGGAAGGCTTTCTACCGACGACGGAAGGTATTCTACTAATGTCAGAAGACATTCTACCGATGTCGGAAAGCATTCTACTAATGTCAGAAGACATTCTACTAATGTCGGAAGGCATTCTACCGATGTCTGAAAGCATTCTACTAAAGATTGAAGACATTCTACTAATGACTGATGTATTCTACTAATGACAGAAGATATTCTACTAATGTTGGAAGGCATTCTACCGACGACGGAATGTATTCTACTGATGATCGAAAGCATTCTCTTGGCGTTTGAAGGCATCGTTATATATCCCCGCTAATCAGCTGAAGAAGCTGATAAGCGGGGATGGGTAATGTATTTTAGATCCCTCGCTATTTTGAATACTTTTTTTTAGCGTAAATTCTATAAGGTCGGTCCTTCTTCGTAGCAAAGAAAACTTACAAAATTCAAATCTGAAAACAATATCGCCTTTTGATGATTTGTGAATAAAAATTATTAAATTTGTCGGGAATAAATATGATATTTGTCATACATATACATTGTAAACGGAGCGTTTTGTATAGGATGACTTAGATATCAAATTAACAGTAACATTATGAAAAAGCAGACATACATAGCGATAATAATTTTGACGTTAGGTATTTATTCGTGCAAATCTTCATTGAAAGAACATGAAGACAACTTTGATAAGAAATCATCAAAAGATAGTGTTATGGTGAATGGCGATTCATTATCTCAATATAATAAGGATGAATGTATTCGTGGTGAAGCAACTCCTATTTTGAATAAAGCAATATTTCCAAACTCACATTTTCAATTACAATCTGACAGTTTAACTGCGTATGAAACTGTATCATTAAAGAATGGAGACAGCTTGATAATCCATAATTGGGGTTGTGAATATTATACATTGTCTTTCAGTTTCAAAACTACGAAATTTCAAGGTGATACAAATAATCTTCCGTATTGGTTAAATTCATCTTATTTACTAATGAACGAAATAGTTTCTGGTATTGAAACACCATTAATGCCATTAATAGGAGACGGGTTGAAATATTTAAAAAACCAATTAAAAAATAAAAACAACTTTAAAGATTTAGAACTTGGGAAACAATTAATATTTGATAATAATGAGATTAGTAGCTTTGTAACATTAGACAGAATTGAAAAGAATTCTAATAATAAATTTACTGTAACAATCTCATTTACAACTGGACCATTATGAAAAATAAAAAAGCTACTGCTAACAGCACATTGCTACAAGCGGGGTTTAACAAAAAAAGAATTAACTATTTAGTGAGTTGAAAGGGAAGGAAGTTTGCAATCCTTGCCTGAAAGCAAGCTGCGGAACTTTGAGTGCAATATATAAAACGAATTTGATATATTAGAAAATAATATTAATACTATACGTGAATGGGGATTATATTTAGATTTATAATAATTCTGACAGGTGCATTTTTCTTTTGGACAATAAAAGGTTTTAAAGGGAAGTTTAATGATGAAATGACTGGGCGATTTGATACTTCATTTAAAGATGTCAGAAACTTTATTGCTGGACTATTAATACTTTGCATGATTGCATTTCTTATTTTTAATATTGTTTAATCGACAGTTATGATACAACTTATAATTCTTTCAAATTATTTTCAAATAAAATGGGGTTTGTTTATTTTAATTATAATCTTATTTGCTCTTGGATATGTTTTTTATAAATTGACTGGTGGATACACTTTTAAATATTTTAATAAAATAAAATCTAAACAAACTTCACAATTTCTTCTAAGTGTTCAATGTATAATTTCAGTTTTATTCGCTTTTATTTTGCCAAATAATTTTTTGACAAAATATAAATTCTTTCATGATTCTTTTGAAAAAAATCAATTATGGATTCCAATATCAATGATAGCAATTTTTGGATTGACTTTGTTTATTATTGGAATGTTATTTAATATTTGTTGCAATATTTTTTTGAAGGAAAGTGAAGTTCAAGAGAAATAATACTACATCTAACAGCACCTTGCTACAAGCGGGGTTTAACAATAAAAAGAAAAAATGAATTATTAAAAGTAAAAAAATGAAAAAGAAACTGATACTGCTATCTCTGATTTTTATTTTAATTATGTTGCAATCTTTCGTTCAGATCAGAGCTCAGAACGTTATTACAAATCTGGAGGTTGAGTTTCACGAGTTGAAACCAAATGAAGTTGATAGTTTTGCAGAAGGCCCGGATATTACATACAATAAATACGGGGCTAGGTGTAAGCATGGCTCGAATGATGGTTCGGGATATGATATAGAAATTGATACTACAGGCAGATTAAAAGTGACAGATCTCAGGGAATGTAAAGGGAAACATCAGAATGAAATTAATATTTTCAATTGTAATGGAACAATATCAAGAAATTCTGACACTATTATTATTTCAGCCAAAACGATTTACGATAAGTTTTTTTTATTCAGTCTGGGGAAAAAAGAAAAAAATGAAAGCTTTGAACCCAATGTAAGGATACAATTAATTTGTAGAACATTAAACAATGAGTATTGTCCGGGTTTGGTAGATACTGATGGTAGGGTTTATATTGTTGCACTGCCAAAAGATGTTGATACGGAAGACATTTATGAGCCATTACATCTGGATAAAAATGTTGGGATTTTTACTTATTTCGCAGTATATGATACAAATGGTAAATTAAAAGTTTTTCCTCAGGGGGATTATGTGCTCATAGGAGGGAATTCATTAAAAATAACGAAATAGTTCTAAAATTAACAAACAATGAATTAAAATAAATATACTGTGCCTAACAGCAGCTTGCTGCTAGCGGGGTTTAATAACAAAAAAAGAATTAACTATTTAGTGAGCTGAAAGAAACTATACATTCCCCGAAAGTAAAAAGCTACGGAATGGTATGTGGCATTTTAAAGACAACACACAATGACAAAAGCATTAATAATTTTGACCTCAATACTGCTGACAACCATCAACAGTTTCGGACAGGCGGACACTATCTTTAAAAAAGCTGACCATTATAAGACTAATAAATTTGACATAGCAATTTTTCCTGCAAACTATATTGACTTTATTCCAGGACAACGCTTTTCACCAACAAGACAAGAAATTGAAAAGGCGGAAATAGCATTAAACAACAATTTAAAGATTTTAAACAAACAGTTAGTAAATCAATCCTCGTCACCAATTATTCACAAAAATCTCCATAAATATAAGCGGCAGTATTTTGGCTACATTGACAAAAAAGGTAATAGAATTTTACTCATTAACTGCTTTTGGTCAGAGGACAAAGATTACACTGACCGTTGGTTGACAGATAGAATTATAGTGCTTGACGGAGGAAGTTACTATTGGAATGTAAAATTTAATCTTGACAAAAACAAACTATTTGACTTGGGTATAAATGGTTATGCTTAAAATGACAACGAAACTGGACAGAAGAAAAACACACTATAACTGCACCTTGTACAAGCGGGGGTTAACAAAAAAAAGAATTAACTAATTTAGCGACCTGACAGCAAATTGCGGAACGTTTTATGGACAAGTTTCTAAAAATTATAAATAGCATCGATCCAATTATTACTATCAATAATGAGGAGTTTTCGGTATTCAGTGCTGCTTTGGTGTCGAAAAAAATAAAGAAGAATGATTTCTTTCTTAAAGAAGGTGAGATTTGCGATTATATCGGGTTTGTTAATTATGGTGTATTGATTTATTTTAAAACGAATGATAAGGGGGATGAAATAACCACTGACTTTGCTTTTGAGGGCGATTGGGTTAATAATAACCAAAGCCGATTGAATAATATGCCTTCAAAAATTAATATTAAAGCTATTGAAGATTCGGAGGTTTTTGTTATAAAGCAAAAAGATTTATGCGATTTGTATTTAATGATTCCGAAAATAGAACGATTGGGTAGGATTTTGATGGAAGCGGCTTATTTAAAAATTGCGGAACAGAGCATTGAGCTACAAGTTCTTTCGGCGAAGGAACGTTATGAAAATCTATTGAAAAAATACCCGCAGGTATTTCAGAAAGTTCAGCTTTACCATATTGCCAACTACTTGGGAATAACACCAAAATCCTTAAGCCGGATTCGTAAAGAAATATTTTATTAAAATTATTTGGTAACAAATGTGGAGCAATTGAACCGTTAAGCCAATGTACTTTTGTATCCTCATTTTAAAACCTTATGATATGAAAAAACGAATTTTAATTTTTGTTGCGCTTTTATCTTTATTCATTTCTGTTTCGGCTCAAACGAATGTAGTAGAAACCTCTTCTAAAGAACCATCACCAACACCTCAACCCAATGGTTTACATCCGAAACCAACAGTGGGTGTAGCAATTGATTTACTCCCTCCGATTATGAGTGCCACAACCGGCAATTTCGGGTACTCGGCTCAATTGTGGTTTGGGTATAAAAAATATAGGGTTCGCGGCGTAATTGCAGGATTTCAAATGCCTGACAAACTAATGGGGAATGATGATTTTAAAGATTTAAAAACAACAGCCACTGCTTTGATTTTTGATTATTTTCTGAAAAATAATTTCAAAGGATGGTGGTTTGGTTGCGGGGTAGAAATGTGGAATAACACGATAAACTCCAAATTGAATCATCAAGATTATAACTTCAAAGATTATGTGGCTACAGCAGGAAGCGGTTATATTTTTAAAGTTTATAAAAACTTTTATATTGAGCCTTGGGGTGCATTGCATTACGTTGTTAATGATGAAAAAGTATTGGTGGGTAATACTGATTACAAAACCAAAAAGTTTCAGGGCGAAGTATCGCTAAAAGTGGGTTGGCATTTTTAAACAATAAAAAATAGTAAAGTGTCAGTTTTATGAAGCCGTTTTCGGGAATAATTATAAACATTATAATTTTAAGTATGATAACATTAACAGCTTGCAATACTTCAACAAAGATATTTCGATTGAAGAAAGCAGAAGAATTCGCCTTACAGCCTTTGCAGGCAGAAAATATTCTTAGTGAACAGGAAACCGATCATCTTCCCAATTGTGTAAAAAAGTATTTGGCATATACTGGAGCCATCGGCAAAAGCAAAATACAAAATGTAAGAATTGAATTTGATGCTGATATGTACCGAAAACCAGGGGATAAACCCATGAAGTCTAATTCTATTCAATATAATTTTTATGGGAAATACTCCCGTTTGTTTCTAATGAAGGCGAGTAAGATGGGAATACCGTTTCGTGCCATGCATCTCTATATAAACTATAGTGCAAGCTTTCAGGTAAAGGTGGCAGAATTGTTCAAAGTGGTTGATATCCGAGGTGAAGAACTTACGAAAGCCGAAACCGTAACCCTGTTAAACGATATGTGCCTGTTTGCTCCCGGAAGTTTGATTGATGCGCGCTTGACATGGAAAGAAATTGATTCGCTTACTGCAAAAGTTACACTTAGCAACGGTAAATACATTGTATCAGCAATTCTCTATTTTAATGAAGCAGGAGCATTGATAAATTTTGTTTCTGACGACAGATATGCATTGCAAGATGATGGCAGTTTGAAACAACTACCATGGGTAACTCCAATTTCGGATTATAAAGAAATTGAAGGAAGAATGATTCCTACATATGGTAAAACCATCTGGAAATATACTGAAGGTGATTTTACCTATGGCGTTTTCAAATTAAAGAGCATAAAGTATAATGTGTCAAATTAAAATATTACAAAATGTTCATTGCAAATACTCTTGCTACAAAAGCGTATAGTAAAATTATAATTTACTATTTTTCGGGAAGCGGAAATTCGAGAAATGTGGCTTTTTGGTTATCAAAGTGTGCTGAAGAAAACAAGGTGGAAAGCCAAATAATAAATATTGCCCAAATCGACAGGCATTCAATTGATGCACCAGAACCAGGTTCGTTGATTGTATTTGTTTCGCCCGTTCATGGATTCAATTATCCGCCAATTATGCTGCATTTTATTATGCGGTTTCCAAAAGGGAAAAACAAAGTTGTATTAATGAATACAAGAGCTGGAATGCTGATAGGGAAATTTATTACACCGGGCATAACGGGTATTGCCTTCTATTTATCAGCTTTAATTCTTATAATCAAAGGTTTTTCAATTAAAGCCATTTTACCGGTTGATATGCCATCAAACTGGATTTCACTTCATCCCGGACTTAACGAGCGTACAGTAAAATATCTTCACCAAAAAAACAAAGAAAGAGTTAGGGTATTTGCCCGAAAGATTCTATCAGGAAAATCCTACTATAAAGCATTACTGGAAGTGTATGATATTTTTTGTGCTCCCATTGCTTTAGGATATTACTTTATAGGACGTTTCTTTTTTGCCAAATCTTTTTATGCTTCCCATGATTGCAACAACTGTGATATTTGCATTAAGGCTTGTCCGGTAAAAGCAATTATCAAAGTTGACAAAAGACAATTCTGGACTTTTAACTGCGAAAGTTGTATGAAGTGTATAAGCAATTGTCCAAAGAGAGCTATTGAAACGGGTCACGGTTATATAATTGGATATAGCCTGACATTTAGTCTGGTTTTGCTTGCTGCTTTTTATAAATATTTCGACTTATCCTATTTTCGAATTGAGAACAGTATCGTTAAAATGCTTATTGAATCGGTTCTCTTTATATTACTGCTTGCAATTTGGTATCGAATTGTCCATTGGTCGATGCGATTTAAAATAGTAGAAAGGATCATCGTTTTTACTTCATTCACAAAATACAAATGGTGGGGTCGTCGGTACAAAGCTTTGAAACCAGATTAGAATAAGGAAAATTTAAATAAATAAAAGATTATGACAACAGATAAACTGAAATTTAGCTTATATTTGTTGAAAAATAATCATTAACAATAATTTTAGCCACCAAAATATTGGATATTAATGTTCCTTTTGGGAAAGTTATAATAAAGTTAGTGGACCATATCAATGAACAAATTTCTTAAATACATATTAGTATACTGTAGTCTTATGCTTTGTGAGACTTTATTTGCTCAAAATAAAATTGACTATAACCAGATAAGGGAAAAAGTTGTACATACCAGTTGCACAGAAAATAGTTTAGATTCAGTTGAATTAACCTTAAAATATTTGTTAGAAATTGATACTTTAAAAATCTCAGCCGGACATTACCGGTATTACTATGATTTGGGCTTGACCTGTTATGTAAAAGCATTTATGTATGAACAAAAAGAATTTGTCAATCAAACAATAGCAAGTTTCAATAAATGTATTTCTATTGACAAAAAAAACGGATCAGCATATATGAATCTTACAATTGTTTACCATGCAAATAAACAATTTGAACTTGCCAAGACAAACCTTAAGCTTTATAAAAAATACACACACAAAAAATATTGGGATAAAGAAACAATCAAAGAACTTGAAGAAGAATTAATAAAGTATTAGTATATTTTGATAATTTCCATGCCAATAATTAGTCGACAGAAATAATGAAGAAAAACAAAAGTTTCATTTATTTAGGATTTGTTATTCCATTGGTTTTTTGGAGCACTTTAATTGTATGTGGATTAATGACTGAAAATTATAATCATCTCACAAATATAGTAAGTGAATTAGGTAGAATAGGAACAAGAACTCAATACATTTTTACAACAGGATTGGTATTATGTTCAATTTTAAGTTTGCTCTTCTGTATTGGGCTTTATAAAACTGCAATTGAAATCGGATTACAAACAATTCCAATCTTATTAATCCTGACATATTCTTTCTCAATATTGGGAGCAGCTATTTTCCCATTACCTTTAAGACTGCATGGAATTTTAGGTTTTCCGTCGATGTTTTTGCCGTTATCTCCTTTGTTTGCCATTATATTTTGGAAAGCTACAGTTATACAAAATATAAAATTCTTTTCAGTATTAATATTCATCATTATGATACTTGGATTTTTAACATTAATTCCAAACTTTATAGACAATTATTCCGGACTTAAACAACGATTTTTTCATATTGGCTGGACTTTATGGTTTGTTTATTTAAGCCACAGCTTTCTTCAGTTGGAGAAAAGGTAAATAAAACACTTATAATCAACGTATATATTAATCATTTAAATTTAAAGAAATGGATGCAACAATTGCTAAAAAAGGACCTTTTCGCAGTAGAATTAGAACAAGGAAAAGAATATTACTGGTGCGCCTGTGGTAAAAGTAAAAACCAACCCTACTGTGATGGTTCACATCAAGGAAGCGAATTTTCACCCCTTGCATTTACTGCTGAGGAATCAAAAACAGCTTATTTATGCGGATGCAAGCATAGCAAAAATGCGCCTTATTGCGACGGAACACATACCAAGCTCTAATCAGACTTGAATTGCAGTTTTTACGATTCAGGACCTTTGACATCAATACAAAGGTCCTGAATCTTTTTAAATGATTCCGAACTATGGAAAGAAGAAAATTTTTACAATCCTTAGCAATTATACCCTTAACGTATACAGCCATGAAACTAAACGAACTGAATAAGATAACAGAAGGCTTTGACAAAACAGATACTATGCCAGTGCTGTTTTTAGGCCATGGCAGCCCTATGAATGCCATAGAAGAAAATGAATTCGTAACAGGATTCAGGAATATAGGTAAAACTATTCCAAAACCAAAGTCCATATTATGTATATCGGCACATTGGGAAACCAGAGGTAGTTATGTAACGGCCATGGAAACCCCAAAAACGATACATGACTTTGGCGGATTTCCACAAGCATTATACAATGTGCAATACCCTGCACCCGGAAGTCCTGATTTAGCTAAAACTACAAAAGATCTAATTAAAAAAACAGAAGTCGGATTGGATGACAAGTGGGGACTGGATCACGGTTGCTGGAGCGTTGTAAAACATTTATATCCCAAGGCTGATGTGCCAATTGTTCAATTAAGTCTGGATTATTCTCAGTCAGCACAATATCATTATGATTTGGCTAAAGAACTTTCGAGCCTTCGTAAGAAAGGAATATTAATTATCGGAAGCGGAAACATAGTTCACAATCTCGGAGAGTTAGCTTGGAATAGACTAAACGAAAACTTCGGTTTTGACTGGGCCATAGAAGCCAATGAGAAAATGAAAAAATACATGCTGGCCAACGATCATCAGTCGCTCATCAACTATAAATCGCAAGGTAAAGCATTTGACCTGGCTATTCCATCTCCGGAACATTATTTACCTTTGCTTTATGCGCTGGCGCTGAAAGAAGAAAACGAAAAACTGAGTTTCTTCAACGACAGTGCCGTGGGTGGTTCACTGTCAATGACCTCTGTGAAAATAGACAAAGCCTAATTTAATGTAAGGATTAATTAATGGAAAGTACTTAGAAGAAATTTGTAATTTTAGCAATAAAAACACATAAATTTGTTTTGCTTATTTATCTTTGTAAATGGGTGGACAGTTATGACATTATCGATAATCTTTCAAAAAAGTCGAAACTGTCAACCGAAAAAGGTAAAAAAATAATATAAAAAATAGCCATGCAGGTAAAAAAAGACATTTACGAAGCCGAATTAATGTACAATGGGATCCCCATGCCTTTTGTGGTTAAATCAATGGAAGAAATAGAAAACCAGGCAAATGGTATCGTTGACGATCCGCATCGGCATAAATATTATACGGTAATATGGCCTTTTACTGCAACAGGCAGACATATTATCGATTTCAAGGAATATCCTTTACAACCTCATCATATCTTTTTTGTTAGTCCTGCTCAGGTACATCAGATTATTACCGACCCCTTCCCTACCGGCTACGTCTTGCTTTTTACGCCTGAATTTCTCGAAAAAAACAGCATCCGCACCGATTTTATTGCCAATCTTAAACTCTTCAAAAAAACCGACGAATCAGCAGCCCTGCCGCTTACGGAGACAATGAAGGTTCAACTAAAAATATTTGTGGATCAAATGATACAAGCCTTTCAGTCAAAAACTGATTTGTCTTTAGAGATTATAGGGGCCTATTTAAAATTATTTCTCATCGAATGCAACGGGCATTGTTCATTTTCAGAAGAAAGCAATACCCAATCTGTTGAAGTAGGGAAAAATCTGGTCAAAAATTTCAAGGCAGTGGTCGAAAAACAATTTACAAAATCGCATCAGGTGAAAGATTATGCCGATACCTTGAATGTAAGTCCTAATTATCTGAATGAAGTTATCAAATCGGCCATCAATATTTCAGCCAAGGATTATATACAGAACAGGCTGATACTGGAAGCCAGAAGATTGGTTGTGTTTACCGACAAAAGTAGTAAGGAAATCGGTTACGATCTGGGTTTTGAAGATCCTTCCCATTTCAGTAAGTTTTATAAAATTCAGTCAGGACAATCGCTTCAGGATTTTAAGAAAAGCATCATTGCATAAGGGCTTAGTACTATAATTGTTTTTTTTGTAACTATGATTTACACCCAGTGCAATTTCATTAAGTTAAGGTTTTAAATAAAGTGTAAATTATCCACCAGAGCATTCATTTCAATAGAAAAAAACATACAATAATTTAGATTGTAGTAGGACATTTGCTTTTTATAAATAAAAAAAGCAATTATATCCCTTTAGGAAATCATTAATTTATCAAGCATTTTTTTTGCGGGGTATATACTCATCAGTCATGAGTGGTCATCCGGCAATTATTAGAAAGGATGTACAGCGTGTAAATTATGCAATAATTAATTGAAACGCTCCATTAAGTGAATTGATATTTACAATACATAAGCTGTGATACTTCCTAGCTTCTATATTCAGCAATAGTTATGTATATACTGAAAATATAAAGCCTCTCTAACCAAAAATGCCCGTAAATATACTATCGATTCCGTAATTTATCCATTTATAATGGCTTTATTCCTGCTTAATTTTGCAGCATTAAACAGGAATTAATAAATATTTAATATATATACAATGGCAAAAACAATATATCACAAAGCAGAAAGTCGTGGGGATGCCATGCATGGATGGCTGCACAGCAGACATACCTTTAGTTTTGCAAACTATTACAATCCCGAAAGAATGCATTTTGGTGCCTTACGGGTACTGAACGATGATATCGTCAGCAGAGGGGAAGGTTTTGGAATGCACCCTCACGACAATATGGAAATTATATCTATTCCGCTGCAAGGAGATCTGGAACACAAAGACAATTTGGGCAATATAGCTGTAATCAGAAAAGGGGATATACAGGTAATGAGTGCCGGAACCGGCATTTTCCACAGCGAGTACAATCATAATAAAGATACAGATGTTAACTTCCTTCAGATTTGGGTGCTCACCAACAAAAAAAATGCAAGCCCTCGCTATGATCAGAAATCAATCAGGGACATGGAGAAAGAAAATACATTTTTTCAGATTCTTTCTCCCAATGCCGATGATCAGGGTGTATGGATTTATCAGGATGCCTGGTTTCATTTGGGTTATTTTAAAGCAGCACATACTGAATCTTATCATTTTAAGAAAGAAGGAAATGGTTTATATATCTTCCTTTTGGAAGGACAGATAGAAGTGGACGGACAAATTCTTGACAAAAGAGATGGCTATGGCATATGGGATACCGATAAAGTTACGGTAACTGCAACAAAAGATGCCAGCATATTGTTAATGGAAGTGCCTATGAATTTTTAAATAATAGACATAAAGACACAAAAATAAAAATCAATCATCATGAAACAAGAAGCAATTATCAACATAATACCACTTGATTTTATGTGGCCGGTTCAAAACCCTTTCCTTTTCTTTGCCCATCATTTGGATAGATATCCGGCAGGCAATGAAAACATGGGACCATCGGCTTCCCTTCAAGGTCGTAATATCGGCAATGACTTTAAGCTAAAAGATGGATGGCGGATGTATCATGGTGCCACTGTTCCGGGCTTTCCGGTACATCCCCACCGTGGATTCGAAACCATTACTGTGGTCCTAAAAGGATTTGTCGATCATTCCGATTCGCACGGACAAGCCGGCAGATATGGAGAAGGCGATGTGCAATGGATGACAGCAGGATCCGGACTCCAACATGTTTCCGCTGCTTAATAAGGATAGAGAAAATCCGGCTGAATTGTTTCAGATATGGCTCAATCTGCCAAAAGCAAAGAAATTTGCAGAACCTCATTTCAAAATGTTATGGTCAGAAGATATACCTATTTATACAATCAAGGATGAAAAAGGGAAATCTACAGAAGTAAAACTAATCGCAGGAAGTATTGAAAATATAAACGCCCTTTCTCCTGCTCCGGATTCCTGGGCAGCTGCTCCTGAAAATGAAGTGGCTATCTGGATTATTCAGATGGAAGAGGGTGCACAGTGGAATTTGCCTGTTGCCGGTGAAGGTGTCAAACGAACTTTATACTTTTATAAAGGTGAGAAGATAATCTTAAATGGCAATGAAATCAATGCAGATTATGCCATTGAGTTAGCAGTACATGAGGCAGTAAGTATCGAAAACGGAACTACAAATGCAAGTATGATCTTATTGCAGGGAAAACCCATACAGGAAGCTGTTGTGCAATACGGACCCTTCGTGATGAATACTGAAGCAGAAATTCAGCAAGCTTTTGATGATTACCGGAAGACAGAATTTGGCGGATGGCCCTGGTCCAATAAAAGTCAGGTGTTCCCACGCAACAAAGGGCGGTTTGCCTTGTACAGCAATGGTGTGGAAGAAAAAAGGTAAAGAATAAAAACAATATGATGATAAAAGAAGGAATAACCTCATCGGGATGATGGTAAACATCAGACCAAAAGCATTTAAACAGCATACCCATGATTTTTACCATCGATACCTTTATTTTTCCATTTCACACCCTATATATCTGATGTAATTTTGCATCATTCAAATTATAATAAACTTAGACTTTTAAAAATAAAAACAAACCTTAATTACAAATCTTAAAATAAATAAAAATGAAAAAGAACATAATATTATCAATCGTCATCGTATTAGCAGGTTTAATGGCAAATGCACAAACCAAATACAAAGCAGATCTCACCAATTCTAAAATAACCTGGCTGGGCAAGAAAATTACCGGCGAACACAATGGTACCATTAATTTATCGGATGGCGAATATATTGTCACCAATAACAAGTTAAGCAAAGCAGTTTTCAAGATTGACATGAAATCTATCAAAGATCTCGATTTAACTGACGAAGGCTACAAAGCTAAATTAGAAGGTCATTTGAAATCTGACGATTTCTTTGGTGTAGAAAAATTTCCAACAGCTTCATTTGTGATGGACAAAACCATCCTCATTCAAAAAGGTACAACGTTTATCAGTGGAAATATAACCATCAAAGGTGTAACACAGCCCATCGTAATCAAAACAGTGATTACTGAGACTCCTGAAGGACAAAGAATATATGCCAACATTACAATTGACCGTACCAAATTTAACCTGAAATATGGTTCTGGTTCTTTCTTCGACAACTTAGGTGATAAAACCATTTATGATGATTTTAATATCAGTCTAAATCTATTGATGAAAAAACAATAAACTACTCATACCAAAAGAATACAAAAAAGCCATACCGGATTGAATTATCTGGTATGGCTTTTTGATTTTATTATTAAGTTTTTGTCTAATATTCAGCGGGAAGTTCCTTCATTTGTTTCAAAGTAAATACAGGTCCGTCTTTGCAAACAAAAACTTTACCTACATTACATCTGCCACATTTACCAAAACCGCATTTCATACGATTTTCCAAAGTTGTAAAGATGTTTTCATCGGTAAATCCTAATTTTTCCAACACAGGAAAAGTGTATTTAATCATAATAGGAGGTCCGCAAACGATGGCGATGGTATTTTCGCTACTGGGTGCAATTTCCGAAAGAACAGTAGGTACAAAACCAACCTTACCATCCCATTCGGGAGTTTCACCGCCAGGGTCAACGGTTGTAAAAAGATTTACATCAGGTCTTTCTTCCCATTCTTTCAGTTCGTGTTTGTAAACCAAATCAGCAACCGAGCGAGCTCCGTAAAGAATAGTAACATCTTTAAAGTTTTCACGCAAATCCAAACAGTTCCAGATAACACTTCTCATTGGAGGCAATGCAATACCACCGGCAATAAACAGGAGGTTTTTGCCCTTCCATTCGTCAATCGGAAAAATATTGCCATAAGGTCCTCTGAAACCGATAATGTCACCTTCACCCAAATTAGCCAACGCTTTAGTTACACGGCCTGCTTCACGAAAAGTACATTCAATATAACCTTTGCGGGTTGGAGCTGATGCTATACAAAAAGTAGATTCACCTTCGCCATATACAGAGTATTCGCCAAATTGTCCGGTTCTGAAATCAAATTTTTCAGCATCCTCATCATTCATAAATTTTAATCGAAAAGTTTTTACAAAAGGAGCTTCTTCTGTAACTTTTTCAATTTTCATCTTATAAGGAACATATATATTTTTGTTTTCCATTTTATATAATGTTATTCTGCTTTTACAATATATTAATTAACTGCAATTTCTTTCAAGTGCTCAGCAATATTCATATCAGCAGGGCAAGCTCTTGAACATCTTCCGCAACCAACGCAACCAAATTGCTTTTGCTGAACCGGCTGATAAGAAAATTTATGAAAAATTCTTTGTCTCCATCTCTGCGACTGTTTTTCGCGTGGGTTGTGTCCGGAAGTATGCAATGTAAACAATCCGAATCCGCAAGAATCCCAGCATCTGTGACGAATACCTTTGTTACCTTTGTTCTCATCTTGAATATCAAAACATCCACAGGCGGGGCAAACATAAGCACAAGCTCCGCAACCTACACAACGCATCGATTGTTTATCCCAAATATCAGATTCAAATAAAGTATTTAATTTCTCATTGATAGCTTCTGCTGTAAATTCCTGCTTAACTTCTGCTAAATGAGGAGTCTTATCTATTGCAGCTGTTTCTTTAAATAAATCAGTATTTGCATCAAAAATAGCTTTTCCTTTTTCAGAAACTATTTCTGCAAAATAGGTTGAATCAGATATTTCAGTAAGTAGAATATCACTTCCGGCAGTATTCCCCGGGTTGCCATTTACGGATGTACAGAAACAATATTCGTCAGCTTTTTTGCAACTGATACTGATTATAGTTAGTTTTTTTAAACGTGCATTAAAAATTTCATCCGCATTATCTGTACAAAATATAGCATCTAATGGAATAAATCCTGCTGCATCGCAAGGACGGGTACCAAGAGCAACTACCTCTGGAAATGCAGTAATATCGACATTTTTCACGACAATATCTTCAGATGTTTTTTTGTAGCTCAGAATGTTTTCAACTCTTGGAAAAACCAATGATTTTGCAGATTGAATGGTAGTAATACAATCAAAATCAATTGTATCAATTGTATCAATCTTTGCGAAATCGGTAATTCCATTTTCTTTAACAGGAGCATAAACCTCTTTCCCCGATTTACTGAGTCTTTCAATTAAAGCGGAAAGAGCTGATTTATCAAGTAATTTATTAACTATTTCCATAACCTATTTAATAAAATTTTCTTTATCAATATTTGTATAAGAAGAAAGAGCAGGTGCATACGTTGCACTTAATCCTGCTTCGGCATGAAATTCATCCATTACGAAATCCGTAAGCATATAAGAAAGCATATTCAGCGGAATATCCACAGGGCAAGCACGAGTGCATTCGCCGCAATTAATACATCTTCCGGCAAGATGCATCGCACGCATGATATGCCATTCTAAGTTTCCATATTTATGCGAAGCAACAGGTATCCATTGAGGATTATTGGTTTCAACATTACATTTTCCGCAGTAACACATCGGACATGAAGCTCTGCATGCATAACATTTTACACAGGTACTGAAAGTTTCAACCCAGTAATTAAAACGCTCTTCCATAGGCATTGCCTGAACTTTTTCGATAAAAGCTCTATCCTCAGGTTTTAAGCCTTTAGGCTGTGTTTTTGCAAATTCTTCCGCAGCTTTAAAATCGAGAATACCAATACTTTTACCTTCAAAAGAAATTCCTATAATAGTAACTTTTTCTTCTTTAACCTGATTTTCTGATGCAAGTTGAATAATACTCCTTACTACATTTGGATTTGCAACTATTGCTACATTAGAAACATGATGACAAATATCTTTTTTGAGATACAAAGCCAGATTATGAATACAGGCTTCATTATATATCAGTTTTTCAACATCATCAGGTTTTGTGAAGAAAGCAGGTCTTACTTTATTGGCTGTCCCTTTCTCAAATCCAATTACCATCTGAACTTTATTCTCTGATAATAATTGTTTTGCTATTTTTTTAATTTCTTCCATGATTTATTCAAAAATTTCTTGTGTGGATAATTTATGATAATTTTCATAAGGGCCTAATTTCTTGAACTCTTCATTTGCAGAATTAACAATCTGTGCCCATTTTGCACCTTCGGCAGCAGAAACCCATGAAAAAATAATACGGCGTGTATCTATACCCATAAAATCGCATAACCTTCTGAAAACCATCCAACGACGACGAGCATAAAAATTCCCTGAAGTATAGTGACAATCATTAGGATGACAACCCGAAACAATGATACCATCGGCACCACCAGCAAATGCTTTGGTTAACAACATATAATCAATTCTTCCGGTGCATGGAAACCGAACAATTCTGACATTTGAAGAATACTTTATTCTGCTTGTACCTGTAAGATCGGCACCAGCATAAGTGCACCAGTTACATACAAAAGCTACTATTTTTGGTTCAAATTCTGACATTTTAAAATCTGTTTAAATTTTAAGTTTCTGTTTATTTCCTAATATTTAAAAATTTAAAAGTGCATCAACCTCCGAATACATCTGAGAGTTGGTATAACCTTCAATATCTATTGATTTAGATTTACATACAGCAACACAAGTTCCACAACCCTGACACAAACCAGGATTAATGAATGCAAGTTGTTTTACTAAATTCCCGTTTCTGTCTTTAATTTCTTCCCTTTCAATTGCATTGTAAGGACAAACCGATTGACACATAAAACAACCTGTACAAGAAGAATATTGAGGCGGAGCTAATCTGTCAACAACTGCAATAAGTGGTTCACGCGTAAGTTCGCTGTTTGAGAACAGACAAGAAATCTTACCTGCAACACCTGATGCAGCAGCCACTGATTCAGGAATATCCTTTGGTGACTGGCAGGCACCTGCTAGGTAAATACCGGCAGTATTGGTTTCAACAGGTTTTAGTTTAGGATGAGCTTCAGAAAAGAATTTATGTTGATCATAAGACACGTGAAGTATTTGAGCCAATTTTTCAGCTCCCTGATTAGCAACACCTGCAGTAGCCAAAACAACCATGTCAGCTTCAATTTCAACTGTCTGAGCACCCATTAAAGTATCAGCTCCTACTACAATTAGTTTTCCATCGCGTTCGTAAATTTTTGAAACTCTACCTCGGATATATTTTGCATCATCTTCTTCGATGGCACGACGAGTAAATTCATCATAATTTTTACCGGCAGCTCTGATATCCATATAGAAAATATATGCAGTACCATCATGCACTTTGTGTTTGTAAAGAATCGCATGTTTTGCTGTATACATACAGCAAATTTTAGAGCAATATTCTATACCTTTAGCAGGATCACGTGAACCGGCACAAGCAACGAATACTATTTTTTTTGGAACCTGACCATCAGATGGTCTGCGGATTTCTCCGGCAGTTGGTCCTGATGCAGATGCCAGCCTTTCAAACTGTAATCCATCAATAATATCTTTATGTTTGCCATATCCGTATTCAGGGAAGAAATCAGTTTTCTTAATATCAAATCCAGTGCAAATAGCAATAGCACCAACAGGAACTTCAATAATTTCGTCCTGTTGATCGAACTGAATAGCATTTGCTTGACATACTTTTTCGCAGATTTTACATTTGCCTGTTTTATAATATGTGCATTGTGTTTTATCAATAACTGGAATATTAGGAACTGCTTGTGGAAAAGGAACATAGATTGCCGGTCTTTTTGCCATTCCTAATTCAAACTCATTGGGATTCTTTTTATTAGGACATTTAGTTGTACATAAACCGCAACCATTACATTTGCTTTCGTCAATGCTTTTGGCTTTTTTCCTGATTTTAACAATGAAGTTCCCAACAAATCCTTCAACACTTTCTATTTCAGCATAAGTATATAGCTTGATATTTGGATTCTGAGCAACTTCTACCATCCTCGGTGTTAAAATACACTGAGAACAGTCTAAGGTCGGGAAAGTTTCACTTAATTGTGACATGTGTCCACCAATTGAAGGTTCACGTTCAACCATAATAACTTTATGTCCGGCATTGGCAATATCCAATGCAGCCTGAATACCTGCGACTCCACCTCCAATAACCAAAGCGGTTTTGGTAACAGGAACCTTAATTGGTTGCAAAGCATTGTTTCTTTTTACTTTTTCAACCAACATTCTGACAAGGTCAATAGCTTTGTCATCTGTTTTTTCATTTCTTTCATGAACCCAAGAGCAATGTTCGCGAAGATTTGCCATTTCACACTGATAAGGATTTAATCCTGCTTCAGCACAAGCTCTTCTGAACGTTGGTTCGTGCATACGAGGAGAACAAGCGGAAACAACCACTCCTGTGAGATTATGTTCTTTTATTGCATTCCCAACCAATGTCTGTCCGGGATCAGAACACATATATTTATAATCTATGCTATGAACAACTCCTGGAAATTTCGCAGCAGCTTCAGCAACTTTAGCACAATCAACTGTTGCACTAATATTTTCACCGCAGTGACAAATAAAAACTCCTATTCGTGCCATTATTCAACCTCCATTTTTTGTGGATTTTCAACTTCCGTTTTCTTGGTATAAGGCTTAAAATCATTAAGTTTAACAGGTACAAAATGGCGTTGTAATCCAAGTTTTTTTCTATCGATACCTAATGCAAGTCCGATAGCCTGAGTAATATATATTATCGGCATATCTGATTTTTTCTTATTATATTTATCTATTTCAGGACGTCGCATATCCAAATTAGAATGACACATCGGGCAGGCAACTATCATTGCTTCAGCGCCTCTATGCACTGCATCTTCAATAATCTGACCAGAAAGGCGACCTACAGTTTCGGTAAAAGAAACAGAAAATCCTGCTCCGCAACATTCGGTTTTAAAAGCCCAATCAATTGAGTCAGCACCTAGTTTCTTCATTACAGCATCCATGGTCTGAGGATCTTCTGTACGATCAAAGTTTAAAACTTTATTTGGACGAACTAAAAGACATCCATAATAACAAGCTACCTTTTTATTAATTTCAAATTTCATTTTATCCTCTAATTTATCAATGATAAATTCTTCAATAAACTGAATTACATTTAATATACGTAAATTGCCTTTATATTCTTTTTCAATAATACCATTAATCTTTTTATGAAGATTTTCGTCATGCTTTAATTCATGCTGAGTAGCACAGAATCTGCTGTAACAGGCAGCACATGGAACAACCAATTCAGTTAGTCCTGCTTCTTCTGCCAATGCAAGATTACGTGCAGGCAACGAAAGCGACAATTCTTTATCCATATTATGTGCAGCTGTTGCACCACAACAATTCCAATCAGGAATGGAAACCAATTCAATTCCCATCTCTTCTGCAATAGCCATTACTGATTCGTTATATTCTCTGGAAGCTCCTTCCAATGAACATCCGGGATAAAATCCAAGTTTCATTTTTTTGCTTATTTAGTGTTTACTTTTGCTTTTTGTTGATTGTTTTCTTGAAAATCTGCTTGATGTTTTTGCGATTTTTAATCAACTCAGGCATAATTTTCAATTTTCCTTTAGCAAACATGCTGGGTGCCAGTGCAACATCCTGTATTAGATTAAGAGCCCTGGCTTTATAATCAACTATTAATCCCATTTCATATAACCTGCCTGTTTGTTCTATTGAATCCAAAAAAGCTTTATGAAATTTAATAATATTTTTTGCAGCAGGGTTTGCTTTATGTAATCTTAATGATTCACTCCTCAGATAATCCATCATAGGAGGTATATCTACTTCCATTGGACAACGGCTGATACACATTTCACAAGTTAGGCAATACCAAATGCTTTTTGAACGAAGTACTTCTTCTTCGTGTTCAGGTAAACCAGTTTGAAGTTTTCTAATTAGTAGGCTAGGTGGAAAATCCATATCTGAAGAAACCGGACAACCAGCAGAACATTTTCCACATTGATAACACCTTGCTAAAGAAACGCCTACATTCTGTTTTATTTTCCCAGATAAGGAGTTATCAATTAAATGATTATGACTATCTGACATTGTTTATTTTTTTTGTACAATATTACTGTTTTTTTATTAACAATAAAAAAAAATATTAGATTTTTTTAATATTTTTCAGGTAAATTTAACAGAATAAAGTCTCTCAATGAGTTGTAAATAATAAACCCCAGTCAAATGACCAGGGTTTATTATTTGTTTTTTAAGAAAATGTTTTTAGTTAGTCAACTTAATTCTGAAATAGAAAAATTATTTAAAATCTTTATATTTTAATGCGTCAACATTCGCTGGATCTAGTTCTAAAATTTTATTCCAGTATATTTTTGAAGTTTTATTATCATCATTTTTTATATAATAAACACCTAAATAACCATAGGCTTCTATAAGGTCTTTTGTACCTTTACCGGGGGTAAGTTCTAATATAGCAATTACTTTTTCATACCATGGCTTTGCAAGTCCAACTGTAGTTTTAGAGTCAATTAATGCATTAATACGTGCTTTCCATAAATAGCCTAAATGTGAATTGGGTGATAATTCAATTACTTTTGAAAAAGAAGTATCAGCTTTTTGTAAATAAATCATTTTTCTAAGAGTGTCTTCAGCATTTATAAGAGGTGCTCCAGAATAATATGCACTTTTACCCAATTGAAAATATTCAGTTGATAAAGGATTTTTTTCTGATGATATCAGTTTTTCATAAGCGATAACAGCTTTTTCATATTTTTTTAATTTATCATAAGACTTACCAATGTTTTCATAAAACATTTTTTTACTACTATCCATTGCGATGGTTTTTTCAAAAGCAATAATTGCAAGAGAGTCCATATTGTTCTTACTTAATATTTTGCCGTAATACTCATAATCCTGTGCAATTATTTTACTTTCAGGTGTTATTTTGAAAAATTCATTTATTGCACTCAAACTTTTAGTAAAATCATTGGTTTCATACAAATTGTAAGTATTCAATCTTTTCATCACAAAGTTTTTTGGATCTTTAAGTAAAGCATTATTTGTTTCCGTTAAAGATTTTGTATATTCTTTGTTAAAGTAAAGTATAGTTGCATAACGGATATTGTCATTTAAATCAGGTTCTGTTAACTGAATATATTTAGCAAAAGCATCACTTGCTTCTTGATAATGACCATAAGCATAGTACATTTCTGCTAAATCTCTCCAAACGGGAATGTAGGCTGAATCTATTTTTAATGCACTTTCAAAAGCTTTAATACTTTCTTTATAGTTTCTTGCAATATTATAAATTCTACCTAATTTATAATATGCTTCTGTACATTGTGGGTCAAAATAGAAAGCTCTTTCATAATCATTAGCAGCTTCTCCTAAATTCAATTGAATACTATTCAAATCACCGGAAACTATGTGAATAATAGATTTGGTCTTATTAATTTCTTTTGCCTTAAGCAAATATTCGTTTGCCAAATCAAATTGTTTATTCTTTGTACTAATTAAAGCATCTGCTATTGTTGATAATACAGTAACATCCTTATATTTAGCTAAAGAATTAGCTCTTTCAAACAGTTTTTTTGCTTCAGAAATATTCGATTTATCCAAAAGAATTTTTCCAACGCCAATATTTAAGTAAATATCATTTGGGACCAAAGAGATGCCTTTGTTAAAATAATACTCTGCAGAATCTGTTTTGCCCAGATTATAATAAGTTTCACCTAAATAATAAAGAATTGAAACATCATTGGGCTTTTCATTTATTTTATGTAAAAAATAAGATTTTGCTGTTTTAAATTGATTCATTTTTAATAGCTTATCGCCATAAGAATCAAATTGAGCATTCACAAAACTAACATTTAACATCAAAATTATAAAAATGCTAATTAATGAATATTTTGTTGTTTTTTTCTGGTAGTTCATAATGTTTTTTTATTATAATTCGTTATTAACATTGATAATCCTCACTGGTCTAGTTGCTGGCAAAATCCCAGATTTAAGAATAATTCTTTGTCCTCTATCACTAGTAATAAAAGATGTAAATCCAGATGCAAGACCGGTGCGAGGTTCTGAAAGAATAATATAAATATCCCTTACCAATGGATATTGCTTAGTTGCGATATACGCTTGATAGGGTTTAAAACTATTCTCATAGGTTGCTATATGTTCTTTGCTGACTGACATTACTTTAATACTGTTTAAAAATGATAATGATGTAGAGTCATCTCTATCACTTACAAAACTTGTGCCAATTATACCAATCGCATTAGCATTTTTAGATACATAGCTTATAACATCAGTATTAATATTTAATGCGGAGAGCGTATTAGATAATGTATCACCTTTACTTACAGAATCAATTAAATAGTGAACAGTACTTGAATTCTGATTATCAAATACCAACGTAATTTTCCCTAATTTTGAAGTTGGATAAATTTGCTTCCAGCTTGTAATTTTCCCATTTAAAATATCTTTTAAATTGTCAATACTAATGATAGTATCTTTGTTTGAAGGGTTAACAATTAAAGCAATAGCATCAGTTGCAATTTTTATTTCTTTGGGGTAAAATTTCTTCTTTTCAAAGATATCTTTTTCAAACTGATATAATTTTCTAGAACAAATTATCATTCTAACACTATCATTAAGTAGTTTCTTAAATGCTAGATTTTCGTTATCGTAAGATGGCTTTATCGAAGTAGAATTATAAATAGCCTGAAAAACATCAATTTCTGCTTGTGCAATGGGTTTAAAAGTTTCATCAACGGCAATAGAAATTGACCCTGTAGTTGGAGTATCACTATATTGTTGCTTTGAATTACAGGATATTACAAAGATTAAAGATAATAAAAATAATAGATAAGGATAAATTGGAAATTTATTTATTTTCATTGGTTTCTTTTTGTGATAAATAAATACGATAAGCTCTGAATATTGAATAAATAAATAAAATTCCGCCCACTGAATACCTTTGAATAGGATTCAGTGATGCGGAAAATATATTAGTAAGCATCAAAAAAAGAGATAAAACGAAATAAAAGACAACCATTACATAAGCTAATTTTTCGAGCATTTTATGTAATATATTTTTCCATTGTCCTTTTTTGTCGTTTTGTATTTCCATTATTGCAAAGAAAATTTGATTGGCATGTTAAACTGAACAGGAACAGCCTGTCCATTTTGTTTACCTGGTTTCCATTCCGGCATCATTTTGATTACTCGAATTGCTTCTTCATCGCAACCACCTCCGATACCACGAAGTATTTTAATACTTGAAATTTTCCCAGATTTACTAACAACAAATGTTACAAAAACAGTACCTTCTATTCCAGATTCTCTGGCCATAGTTGGGTATTTCATATTCTGAAGCAAGAATTTTTTCATTTCTGCTTCTCCACCTGGAAAATCCGGTTGTTGTTCCACAATTGTAAATGGAGTACCTTCGCCACCGTCATCCGCAATTTTTTGATTAGTATTAAGTTCACTTGGATCAACACCATTTACATCATCTCCTTTAAATGTTGTAGTAGAAATAATTTCTTTTGATTGTGATAAATCATCTTGTGTTTTAATTTCTACATCATCAGGAACGTCTTCATCAGCTTTAATAACAGGAGGTACAAATTGAATTGTACTTTTTGAAATTGGCTGTTCTTCTTCTATTATTACTTTATCCTCTTTAGGTTTATCAAGTTTAACATCTGTTATTTTTGTTACTTCATCAAAGGCAACTTTTTTCTCAGGAAGTATTGTTTTTAAAATTACAGGAGAACTTACCGCCAACGTAAAAAATATTACTGCTATTAATATTGCTCTCAAATGTCGTCTTGATGAACCTTTTCTTAGAACAAAAGCCCCATATTCATGGTTTTTATTTGCAAAAACCATATCGCACCATTCATCTGAATAGATATTTACTTTATCTGACATGACTTTTAATTTTTAGAGGTTCAACGTTTTTATTTTAGCTAGATCTTCAGGTGTAATATCAATAATAGCATATTTGCCAATATTGCAAATCATCATTTCATCGAGTATATCTACTAAATTTTTATAGGATGAATCATCGGTAGCTTTTATCAAAACCATAGGAGCAGTTTTAACAGATTTTTCGCGGTTAATTCTCACTTTAAGTGTGTCATCAGATATTTTTCTATCTGCATTTTGCTTTCGCAATTCATCAACTTTCACAATAATTTCCCTGTTTCTATCTAATAGAACTTTTCTGATTCCATTAGGACCAAAATCAGTCGTTTCAATTTTGGGATCAGCACCTGTTTTCTCATCTTTAGCTCCAAAAAAATAGAACACTTTATTATCTTTACCTAGGATAACGGTTACCGCTAATGATTGTTTAAGTTTTGGAGGATCCGTAGGTGTATCTTTTGAAGGCATTGCAAGCTCCATTGTTTGAGGCTTTAACATTGAAGTTGTAAGCATAAAAAAAGTAATCAGTAAGAAAGCTAAGTCAACCATTGGGGTAAGATCCACCCTTGTTGAAACCTTTTTAGATTTCCCTTTATGTTTACCACCTTTTCCTTCGGTGTTTAATTCTGCCATTTCTTTATAAATTTAATATTGTTTATAAATTTTTAGGTACTTCTTCTAGGCTTGTAATCAAATTAAACCTACATTCATTTAAGTCCTGTAATGTGTTCATAACATTCTTAATTTTGGGATAAGGTGTTTTCTGATCAGCTTTTATTGCTATCTTAATTTCTCTATTTACAGCTCTTGCAGCTCTAACCCAATCTTTAAACTGATTATTGAGTGAGTCTGTTGGAATACCTACAGCATTTTCTTTCAAATCTCTTTGTTCAGGAGTCAATGCAAGATATGCTTTCATTTTTTCTAATGGTTGACCAAATGAAGTTACTAAACTAAACTCATGTTTTTCTTTTTGTGTAAAGTTTATTTTATAAGCTTCACCTATTTTTTCCAATAAACTTATTCTCTTTTCCTGTCCGTCAATTCCAAAGAAAACTTTTCCATCTTTGTCAACAATAACCTTCATGATATTAGTTTCAGGTATTTTAATTTCTGAAATTGAAGATGGAGTATCAACTTGAATAGGTTCTTTTACTGTAAAATTAGAAGTGAGCATAAAAAACGTGAGTAATAAGAATGCCATATCACACATGGCGGTCATATCAACCCAGGTACTTTTTCGCTTTGCTTTTACTTTCGGCATTTTACTTGTTTTTTTATTTATTAATGTTTTTCAGCGTAAGTCTGCACGATGCTGAAACCAGCTTCGTCAATACTGTATGTTAATTTGTCAATTTGTGTAGTAAACACATTATAGAAGACAACTGCTAATGCAGCAGTACCAATACCAAAAGCAGTATTAATAAGAGCTTCTGAAATACCGGTTGCTAAAGCTACTGAGTCAGGAGCACCTGCATTTGCTAACGCTGCAAAAGCACGAATCATACCTAATACTGTACCTAATAACCCTAACAAAGTTGATACCGAAGTTATAGTTGCTAAAATTACTAAATTTTGTTCTAAACCAGGTAATTCCAAAGAAGTAGCTTCTTCAATTTCTTTTTGAATTGACATTAATTTTTGATCTTTGTTCATGGTTTGATCATTCTCAAGTGCTTTGTAACGCATTAAAACAGAATAAATAACATTTGCAACAGATCCTTTTTGTTTGTTACATGCTTCAACTGCAGCATTTAAATCATTATTTGCAACAGATTGTTTTACTTTTTTAACAAATGCAGTTACAGAACCTTTACCTTTTGCTTTTGTAATTGTAAAAAATCTTTCGATTGTAAATGTCAATACAATGATTAATAAAGACATTAAAATAGGAACAATAAAACCACCTTTGTAAACTGTAGCTAAGTAATTACCAGGTAAAGGATTACCGCTACTGTTACCACCCTGAAAATTGCTTCCATTACCTAAAATAAATATGTAAATACATGTAGCTACTATCACTGCTAATGGAATAACTAAAGCTGAAAACCAGGTTTTTAAACTGCTTGATAATTCATCGTTTTTTTTCATTTTTTTGATAAATTTGATTGTTAATAAAATTTGTATTTATTTAAATAATTATTGAATTTCTCTTTAAAAAAACTGATTACAAGAAAAATAATTTTTGTAACCGATTAATTCATTAACTTTAAAACATTATTTTTATTGTTTTAAAATTTTTACAAAAGTAGGAAAATATATTTATCAAAACCAAAAACAATGCTATTTTTTCCATAAAACCAGTTAAAGGTAGAAAAATCAAAGTTAAAGGTAAGAATAGTATTATTGATTTAGTATTTAAAAGAATTTTATACCTGATTATTTGCGTATTGATGCAATTTTATTTACATTTAATACAAGTAGCTCTATAAAAAATATTTTGATTTAACACTTTTCTATACTGTCTTGGTTTATTTGAAAAATGAGTATTTATATAAAACGAAAAGATAGTTGTTTAAAATATTACATGTTTACTTATATTTATTCTCATTTTTTTTATTTGATTGGTATAAAATTACTTAGTATCTCTTCGCAAATAAAATCAGCAGCTTTACCATTGCCAAATATGGGCGGAAAGCTTGTGGATTTATTCGATAAAAGCGTATTAGCTGCATTAATTATTTTATTTACATCTGCATCAGCCATAATTGAACTGCCATGTTCTATTAATTCAACCCATTCAGTTTGAGGACGTAAAATAATACAAGGTTTTTGAAGGAAATAGGCTTCTTTTTGTACTCCACCTGAATCTGTGACAATTAAAATCGAATGTTTTTCTAACTCAATCATATCGAGAAAAGAAACAGGTTCTATAATTTTAATATATTTATTATTCATTAGTTCGTAATAAATATCGGAAGATAGGTTTTCTTTCAATACTTTGGTAGTACGTGGATGTAAGGGAATAACAAAGTCAATGTTATTGTTTTTAGCAATACTTAAAATTGCTTCAAAAATATTTGACAAACGTTCAGGATTATCTGTATTGTTATCGCGATGAATAGTTGCTAAAACATAAGCGTTTTTTTTAAGATTATATTTCTTTAGAATTCCGCTTTTTTGGGAGGCTATTTCTGAAAAATGCAATGTATTGTCAAACATAATATCACCGCAATAGTATATTTTAGGATTATCAGCGGTAAATGGCGAGGTGTTATTTACTGCAAATCCTTCTTTTATTAAATTTTGATATCCGGTTTTAGTAGGCGAAAAAAGTAGTGTAGAACAGTGGTCGCAAAGGATGCGGTTTATTTCTTCTGGCATTGTTTTATTGTAAGAACGTAATCCTGCTTCAATATGTACAATTTTGCAATGTAATTTCGAAGCAGCGATGGCTCCTGCTAGGGTAGAATTAGTGTCTCCATATAAAATCATACAGTCGGGTTGCTCTTTGACGATGATTTCTTCTATTCCTTTTATCATATCAGCGGTTTGGCTACCGTGTGTTCCAGAGCCAATGTTTAAATTGTAATTGGGTTTTGGGATCTTCAATTCATTAAAAAAAACCTCTGACATGTTAGTATCATAATGTTGCCCTGTATGCAAAATAATTTCATTAATTGCATTCTTAAAATGGTTTTTGATTGCTCTGCTAATTGCTGAAGCCTTAATAATTTGAGGTCTTGTACCTATAATCGTTAGTATTTTAATTTTCTGCAGCATTATTGTATTTTTAATTCTTTGATTTCTTTACCTTTCTTTTTTGCATTTGATATGCTTGCGTTTAACTCAAAACCAATCAAAAGGATAATTGCATTAAAATAAATCCACATCAATATAATAATTAAGGTTCCAATGGAGCCATATAATGCATTGTATTTTGAAAAATTAGCAACATAATAGTTAAAACCTAAAGTAATTATTAAGATTAAAAATGTAGCTAATGTTGAACCTGCTGATATGAAACGGAAAGTTTTTTTTTTCGCCGGTGCAAAATAGTATAAGAAGGAAACACTAAAAAATAACATGGCTAGTAAAACAATCCATTTACCGGCCAATAAAAGATAAATAGTTAATTGGCTTTTCAGAACACTATGATTAACTAAGTATTTAAGTATAAAAGAACCAAATGTAATAAGTGAAATGGATATAATTAATAATACGGATAAAATGACTACTAAAAAGATTGAAATTAATCGTTGCCTGATCCATGAACGAGATTCTACAGTATGGTAAGTTTGATTAAAAGCATCAATGATAGCATTTACTCCATTGGTTGCAAAGTATAAGGTCATTATAAAGCCTACAGACAATAAGCCACTTCTTTTATTTGTAATAATATCGCTGATGGTTGATTTTACAGTTTCAAAAGCATTTGTTGGAAGAAATGTTTGTAAGATTTCAAAGAGTGTAGTTTGAAAATTACTTATAGGAAGATAGGGAATTAATGTAAAAAAGAATATGATAGCAGGAAATAAAGCTAAGAAGAAGTTAAAGGACAAAGAAGATGCTCTTTGTGTAATATAGCCCTTTTGTATTCCTTTAAAAAAGAATAATGAAACATCAAAAAAAGGAATGCCATCAAAACCAGGTAAAACTAATTGCTTTGAAAAACTAATAATTAAAAATATTGGTTTCCAATGAATGAATTTTTGATAAATATCTTCTAACATATTAAATGATTGCTATGCAAAGTATACTAATAAACTATTATAGAATTTTTTCATTTGTTGAAACTAATCAAAAATAGAAAAAGTATGAGATTAATAAGCTTTTAAACTTAAATCTAAACTTTTGATATGATGTGTTAGCGAGCCTACTGAAATAAAATCTACTCCGGTTTCTGCATATTGACGTAAGCTTAATTCGGTAATTCCACCGGAAGCTTCTGTTTCGTAAAGTCCATTAATAATTCCAACTGCTTTTTTTAGGTTTTCTGGTGTGAAATTATCAAGCATAATTCTGTGAATGCCTCCAATTGCTAAAACTTCATTTAGTTCATCAAAATTACGGACTTCTATTTCTATTTTTAAGTTCTTGTTTTTAGATTTCAGATATTGGTTAACGTTGGTTATTGCATTTCTAATTCCTCCCGAAAAATCAACATGATTATCTTTAATCATAATCATATCGTATAAGCCAAATCTATGGTTTTCGCCACCACCAATTTTTACAGCCATTTTTTCTAACAAACGAAGATTTGGAGTTGTTTTGCGGGTATCTAATAGTTTGGTGTTTAATCCTTCGAGAAGCTTTACCATTTGATGCGTTTTTGTGGCAATACCACTCATGCGCTGTAAGAAATTTAAAGCCAATCGCTCTGAAGATAATAATGAAATAGGGTTTCCCTCAACCGTAAAAACAATATCACCTGGTTTTACTTCGTCGCCATCTTTTAGTAATTGATTAAATATAACAGATTTATCCACTTTTTCGAATACCTTACGAGCTATTTCAATTCCGGCAATAATTCCTTCCTCTTTTACCAATAATTTAGCTTTACCGAAAGAATTAACAGGAATGCAAGAAAGTGATGTATGATCGCCATCACCAATATCTTCTAAAAGTGCATTTTCAATAATTTCATCAATAGTCATTTCTCTTTAGTTTTTGATTATTTATCGCATTTTACTTTATACTTTATCCTTTAACCTTTAACCTTGTTTTGCTATTTATCATTATCAAATTGTAGTTGTTGGATACAGCTTTTATTTGCAATGCTTTTAATCAAAAAATAAGTTCTGAAATTACCGGTATTGGTAACCAATGTTCCTATTGCATAATTGCTACCATCGGCAGATTTTCCCTGATGTTTGATTTCAAATGATTTTGGTGTATTCTTTGTAAAAAAATCTTTTACAATTTGTTCGGCTTGGGCTTTGCTAAAACTGCCTTCTTTGTCGGGAACCGTTAAATCTATACTCGAATTAAAATAAACCGCCAGTTCTGAAGCGCTTCCTTTGCGGATTGCATTGGTTACATTCTTTGTAATATCTTCCAGCGAATTTTCAGGTAATAAGCTAATAAATGTAAATCCTGATGCAATTACAAAACATAGGATGATTGCAATTTTTTTCATGTGTTATTAATTTTACTTCTTAAACTACAAAAAAACAGCCAAATTCAATTATTCTGCTTTTTTTTTAATGATTAATGCAAATTTACATTATTTTTGGAATGCAAACTGTTTAATTTAAAAATTTTAAATAAAAACGTAATTATGAACGTTTTATTATTAATGGTGGGTAAAACCGAAGACGATTATTTAAAAGATGGCATCCTTATTTTTGAAAAAAGGCTGAAATTCTACGTAAATTATCAAACAATTGTAATTCCTTCATTAAAAAATAGCAAGAATTTTCTTCCCGATGATTTTAAATCAAAGGAAGGCGACGAAATTTTGAAACATGCTGCTAAAGCTGATTTTGTAATTCTTCTCGACGAAAAAGGAAAATCTTTCAGATCGAAGGAATTTGCAAGTTTTCTGCAAAAACAAATGAACAGTGGTATTAAAAATTTAATGTTTGTGGTGGGTGGCGCCTTTGGTTTTAGCGATAAAGTGTACGAAAAGGCTGATTTGAAAGTGTCGTTATCGGAAATGACTTTTTCGCATCAAATGATTCGGCTTTTATTTACCGAACAACTGTACCGAGCTTTTACAATTTTAAAAAACGAACCTTATCATAATGAATAAAATCACAACACAATTCAAACAAAACAATTTCCTCCGATTTTATTTTATACCTATATTAATTATATGGTTGATAGGTTTGGTATTTTTATTTGCAAAGGGCTATAACGATAGTTTTCTGCTGCTAAATAGTTATCATTCGCCCTGGCTCGATTATCCGATGCTTGTTTTAACCATGCTGGGCGATGCAGGATTTATGGCGGTTGTATTGATTTTTTTACTTATCAAAAAGCAGCCTTTTCAACTTATGCTGCTGCTTATTGCAATTATTGTATCGGGTATTTTGGCTCAATTGTTAAAACACAATTTGTTTAGCGAATGGCATCGCCCTCCTTACTTATTTAAAGAGCAGGTGCATACGGTTGCTAATTATATGTTGTATCACTATTCCTTTCCAAGTGGTCACAGCACAACGGTAGCTGCTGTTTTTACCCTACTGGCGATTTTTCGCAAAGAACACAAAGCGGAGCTTTTGTTTTATGCTGTGATTTGTCCTTTGATAGCATACACACGTGTTTATTTGGGTGTACACTTTTTGGGTGATGCTGTTGCCGGAATATTATTGGGGTTTATTTGCGCTATATTAATCGCATCCTCCATCAAAGTTTTTGAAATTAAGCTCAAATCAGGGCTCATTATTTTGCTACGCATGGCTGCGGTAATAGCGGCTGCTATTATTTTTATAGCATTTTTCAGCAAGTATATATAATTATAGGTATAATTCATTCCGAAGTAAGGATTTCTAAACAATTTATACTTTCAATTTTAAATTTCTATCATACTTTTTTGGTTATATAGCACAAAGTCGGGCAATGCCGCAAGATATTCTATCGGTACGGATATATATATTTAAACATTCTAAATTTATTAAAAGAATATATTGGTGTACCGACAGAATAAATTGGTGTACCGCTTGAATAAATTGGTGTACCGCTTGAATATTTTAGTGTACCGCTGGAATAAATTGGTGTACCGACAGAATATATGGGTGTACTGCTTGAATAAATTAGTGTACTGCTAGAATATATTGGTGTACCGACAAAATGAATGGTATGTGACAAAGATTTAGTTAGGCCGATAAAAAATTTTGCAGAATGTTGAAACCAATATATTATTTGTTGTAATTTTGTTGTTATAAAATAGGTAAAAACAATAAATGAGATACTAATATAGGAGGCATTGAAAACAAAGTCAACTGCATAGCAAGCAAAACGGAAATTATTCATTCAAAAATAAAATATTTATAACCGCTTAGCGGTTTTGGTTTAATTATAAATTTCAACAGCTTTTAAATTTTTATATATGAAACCCAAACAGCACGTATCAAAAGGAATTCCACAAGCCAAGCAGTGGGAAATTTCGAAAAACATCCATCAAAGTTTTATAGCCGACATTTCAAAATTTCAGGCTTTCGACCCGGAATTAAACATGGCGTATTCCGATAAAATAAGTCAACAAATCCAGTTGATTGAAAAAATCCAGCCCAATTATGCAGTGGTGGCAAGGCAAATGCAAGCTACTAAAAATGTAATTAATTTCTCCGATAAAGCTATTGCGAATATCAGAAGCATCAGATACTATGTAAAAAAAGCTTTCCCCGACGACGATTTTCACTTGCTCGAATTTGGATATCCAAGCCTGAAAAAAGTAGTTAATTCGCAGCATAAGTTGATTTTCTTTTTAAAACTCTTTATTCTAACTTTAGAAAAGTACAAAGATGATTTGATGCTCAAGGGGCTTGCGTTGGAAATGATTGATGAAACCTGCCAGTTAGGCACTGAGCTGGAAAATGCCAATATTGCTAAAGAACAAGCCAAAAGAGCCCGTTTAATAGCAACCGGAATGCGTGTAAAAGCGTACGATGATTTATGGAAATTAATCAGCAATGTTGCCAAGGCAGGCAAAATAATTTTTGAAGGACAACCCGAATACTACCGAAATTATATCTTAAACAATGCACCTAAAAAGAAGACGCTCAAAGTTGCCGACGAGGAAATAAATTCAGCTTTCATGCAAGGCAAGGTTACAGCTGCCGATACCCACAAAGCTGTTGAAGATGCCATTGTTGAAATACTTACCACCCCATTATCAGCCATTACCGACGAAAAAGGCGAATTTTATATCGACGAAGTTGTGCCGGGTACTTACAGCATCAAAATTACAGCTGTAGGCTACAAAGAGCTCATTAAAACTGACATCAAACTTATTTCCGATAACGAAGATCAGGAATTTAATTTCGAATTAGAAAAACTATTGTTAGAAATTACTTAGAAAGAAATTATAAGTAGTAAAAATTATAACGCATATCTTAATCTATAGAAATTATGTAATGAAAATTTAGAACGCGGATGAAACGGATACGTTCTGTAAACGCGGATATTCGCAGATTTATATATATTTCTAATTTATTGTTGTTTGAAATCGGTTAAATCAGCGTTTCCCGTCAGGGATTCGTGTTATCTGCGTTCAAAAAAAACAAATCAGATGATTCAAGACTTCAGTTTAATTGTAACAATAAAATACTGAGGTGGGCAAAAGAGTGGGGTGGAGGCTTGGTTTTCTAAATTTTATCTTCAGAATTCTTTAAAATATTAAATAAAAACTCTCTTGCGCGAAACAATTGAGCTTTTACAGTTCCCAATGGCAAATCCAAAGCTTCGGATATTTCTTCGTAAGAATATTCTTCAAAATACCTTAATTTAATCAGGTCGCGATAATGAGGTTTTAGTCGCTCCACAATGTCACGCATCAATTTTATTTTTTGATTTTCAATAAACTTTTCCTCAGGATCTAATGTTTCTGAAGGAATATTATGGGCAATTTCAGTTCCATCCTCGTTTTTATCGAAGCCGATATTCATTGAGAAAGTCATTTTCTTTTTCTTCCTGATAAAATCGATGCAATTATTGGTAGCAATCTTAAACAACCAGGTGCTGAAAGCATAATCAGGTGTGTATTGATTGAGACTTTTAAATGCTTTTCCAAAGGCTTCTATCGTAAGGTCGTCGGCATCGGTAGCATCATTGGTCATTTTAAGCATCATAAAAAAAAGCGAATCCCTATAATTGTTCATCAAATCAGCATACGCTTTCTGGTCACCTTTTTCTAAGGCAAGCTGAACCAGATTGTAATCGCGGAGTGCTTTTTCGGTGAGCTTAAGATTTATTTCCATTTATCAGGCTTTGAAACCGTATTTATTAAAACAATAATTGGATTTAAAACAACAAAAAATATTTCGAAAATAGGTACTAATAATAAAAAATTCTTCTCATTCAACTTTATCATAGCTTTTTTATTAATAATAAGCTGGCTGATTAACCTTAATAAAAATAACGCAGGAACAATTAATAAAGTATAATTAATAGCAATTAAAGTAAAAAAAGCAGTAAAAAAAATAAGTTGAGATAATGTAAACACTCCTAACCAGCATTTTGTTGTAAATTTATAATATTTTCCCGAAGTTAAATGTCTTCTTTTCTGAGTAATCCATGTAGGGAAAGTGTTTTTTGCTGTGGAAATAGTATGCGCATCAGGAGAAATCATAATTTTAGTATTCTTATCCGAAGCTGCCGCATTTACAAATAAATCATCATCACCCGATTTTACTTTATAATGATTAATAAACCCGTTTTGTCGGTAAAATAAGTTCTTGCGATAAGCCAAATTGCGCCCCACACCCATATATGCATTGCCGGCCAATGCCATTGATAAATATTGAATAGCAATTTGGAGTGTGTCGAACCGGATTATTTTATTTAAAAAACCTGGTTCTTCTTTGTATTTCCCATAACCTAATACAATTTCGCTCCCGCTGTGAAATTGTTCTTGCATTTGCTCAATCCATTTCATACTATGTGGTTTGCAATCAGCATCAGTAAGTAAAATGATATCGTTCTTTGCAGATTTGATACCAATGGTTAATGGAAATTTTTTCCCTGAAAAGAAATTAACGTTATCAACAAAGTTAACAATTTTAAGATGAGGATATTTATCCGACAATACCTTTAGTAAATAATACGTTTCATCATCCGAAACATCATTTACAACGATTACTTCAAAATCAGGATATTCTTGCTCTAAAATAATCGGAAGATTGTCTTTAAGATTATGGTATTCGTTTTTTGCACAAATTACTACCGAAACAGCTTGTGGTTTTCGAACTTGATTTTTGAATTTATAAAAAGCCAAACGAGTAAAAAAGCCCCAATAATAAAATAGCTGAACAACGACCGTTCCGTAAAAAATAAAAAGAATAAGATTAATAGTCGAATTATCAGTAATTAAATCAAAACACATATATATTATAATTGATGATGCAAAAATATTTATTATATGCGAATATGATTTATCTTTGGAAAATATTTATAAACATATTGATTAATTTATAAATAGCTTATATTAAGCATTATGTGATTTTTTGCTATATTTACTCACAAAAATTTATGGATTTTACTTTAAAAGGACAAGATAAAAACTCAAAAGCAAGAGCAGGAGAAATCGTTACTGCTCACGGAACTATCCAAACACCTATTTTTATGCCGGTTGGTACAGTTGGATCTGTTAAAGCGGTTCATTTTAATGATTTAAAGAATGACATTGGTGCTCAAATTATATTAGGAAATACATATCATTTATATTTACGTCCCGGGCTCGACACCTTACAGCAAGCCGGAGGTTTGCATAAGTTTAATGGATGGGAAAAACCAATTTTAACCGATAGTGGAGGTTATCAGGTGTATTCGCTTTCAGGAACCCGCAAAATGAAAGAAGAGGGTGTGGTTTTTCAATCACATATTGATGGTTCGCGACATACTTTTACACCTGAAAAGGTTATGGATATTCAGCGCGTGATAGGAGCTGATATTATGATGGCTTTCGACGAATGTACTCCATATCCCTGCGATTATGATTACGCATCTAAATCAATGGATCTTACCCATCGTTGGTTAAAGAGATGTATTCAACAATTTGACAATACTGAGCCGTTGTATGGCTATCCTCAAACACTTTTCCCTATAGTTCAAGGAAGTGTATATCGTGATTTACGAATTAAATCTGCTGAAGAAATTACTTCTCATGGTAGAGAAGGAAATGCAATAGGAGGTTTATCAGTAGGGGAGCCAGTTGAAATAATGTATGAACTTACCGAATTGGTTTGTAGTATTTTGCCGGAAGATAAACCAAGATATTTGATGGGAGTGGGGACGCCAGCCAATATTTTAGAAAGTATTGCGTTAGGTATTGACATGATGGACTGTGTGATGCCAACACGCAATGCACGCAATGGAATGTTATTTACCAGTCAGGGGATTATCAATATTAAAAATGAGAAATGGAAGAATGATTTTTCTCCAGTTGACCCCAATGGCATGAGTTATGTTGATAGTCAATATACAAGAGCTTATTTGCGACATTTATTTCAAGCTCAGGAAATGTTGGCTCCAATGATAGCAAGTGTTCATAATTTGAATTTTTATTTGTGGTTGGTAGGCGAAGCCCGAAAAAAAATATTGGAAGGCAATTTTGCTGAATGGAAAAATAAAATGGTAAAACAACTAACAACTCGTCTGTAATTAAAATTATCTTTAAATGTTAAAGAAACTTGATATATACATTATTCGCAAATTTTTAGGCACTTTTTTCTATGCCATTGCATTAATAATTATTGTTGTTGTTATTTTTGATATATCAGAAAAAATAGATGATTTTATTGAAAGAAAAGCCCCATTACATGCGATTATATTCGATTTTTATTTAAATTTTATACCATATTTCGTGAATTTGTTCAGTCCTTTATTTACGTTTGTGGCTGTTATCTTTTTTACTTCAAAAATGGCATCTAATACCGAAATTATTGCAATATTAAATGCAGGTGTCAGTTTTAAGCGTTTTTTATTACCTTATGTGTTATCAGCAGTTGTAATTGGATTAATGACTTTCTATTTGGCCAACTTTTTGATTCCCAATGTAAATGTTCATCGGCTTGCTTTTGAAAAAAAGTATATTAATGGCAATAGTAAAACAATAAAGACAAATTTTCATTTTCAGGTAGAAAGGGGTACATACATGTATCTTGAAGGTTATGATGATAATAGTCGTACTGGTTATAGGTTTTCAATCGAGAAGATTAATGAAACAGGTTTGTATTATAAGTTAACTGCAGACCAGATAAGTTGGGACAGCTTAAGTGGTAAGTGGGATATTAGGAATTATATTGTTCGTAATATTAATGGAGTTAATGAAACTTTTACTAAAGGTGAAAAATTGGAAATGAATATGAATATTCATCCCTCTGATTTTACAAAGGAAAACAAAGATGTTGAAACCATGGATTATATGCAATTGCGTAAGTTTATTGCTCAGGAAAAATTAAGAGGTTCTGACAGGATTAAATTTTATGAAGTTGAAAAATATCAACGAATTGCATATCCATTTGCGACCATAGTTCTAACATTAATAGGAGTTTCATTGTCTTCAAGAAAAGTGAGAGGAGGTATTGGTTTAAATCTGGCTTTTGGTTTGGCAATTACATTTTCTTTCATTTTATTTATGAAAATATCTACTGTATTTGCTACTTCTGGCAATTTACCTGCCTATTTATCAGTATGGATACCAATTTTAGTATTTGGTTTGATGGCTATGCAGCTGCTAAGAAAAGCTCCTAAATAATTTTAAAAATAAAGTTTTGATATATAAAAACTTATTTATAATTTTGCCACCCAATTTAAAAAAATTATTAATTAAAAAAAGAAAGAGGTATTCATTATGATTATCGTTCCAATTAAAGAAGGCGAAAACATCGACCGTGCTTTGAAAAAACTGAAAAGAAAATTTGAAAAAACTGGCGTTGTAAAGGAATTGCGTCTAAGACAAAAATTCACTAAACCTTCTATAGTTCAACGAGAACAACGCTTAAAAGCAATTTACGTTCAGCAATTACACCAAAATGATGAAATATAATTCTTTGTAAGCATCATAAACGAATTTTTAAAAGGAAAACTTGTTTTACAAAAGATTTTTTGTAATTTTATCAAGTTTTCCTTTTTTTATTTATACAATGACCGAAAAATTTCTAAAATATATTAAATACGAAAAAAGGTATTCACTCAATACATATATTGCCTATAAAAATGATCTTGAACAATTTTATACTTTTATAAGTAGTACTTACGAAATATCAGAAATTTCTGCGGTTACTCATCAAATGATAAGATCCTGGCTAGCTTCACTCATGGAAACAGGTATTCAAGCTAGAAGCATCAACAGGAAAATCACTACTATAAAATCTTTTTATAAATATTTATTAAAAGAAAGAGTGCTTTCTACTAATCCTACTATTAAAATAGTATCCCCAAAAACGCCAAAAAAACTGCCTGTATATGTTGAGGAAGTCAATATGGAAACATTACTTGACAATAAAAATGATTTTTCAGAAGAATATTTACAATATAGAAACATTCTTATAATTGAAGTGTTTTACAATACAGGAATACGTTTGACTGAATTAATAAATTTAAAGCAGGAAGATATAGATTTTGTAAATTTAACAATCAAAGTGCTAGGTAAAAGAAATAAAGAGCGCATCATTCCAATAACAAAAGATTTGAAAGATAAATTTTTATTGTTTTCAAAATTGAAAGAAAATCAAGGAATTATATCTAAAGATAAATTAAGTTTTGTTTTTTTAACAAATAATGGGAAAAAAGTTTACCCAAAACTTGTTTATCGCATCGTTAATTATTATCTTAGCGGAATAACTACAATAAACAAAAAAAGTCCGCATGTTTTACGCCATACATTTGCTACACACATGCTTAACAATGGAGCAGACCTTAATGCAATTAAAGAAATTTTGGGACATTCCAATCTTTCTGCAACACAGGTTTACACTCATAACACAATTAATAAATTAAAAAGTATTTATAAACAAGCCCATCCTAGGGCATAAAATGGAGGTTAACAATTATGAAAGTTACTATTAATTCTGTTAAATTCAAAACTGACAAGAAGTTAGAAGAATTCATTACTGAGAAAGTTCAAAAGTTAACAATCAATTATAATGATATAATTGGAAGTGAAGTGATACTCAAAATAGAGAATGGAGAAGATTTAGAGAATAAAATTGCTGAAATTAGATTAATGATACCTGGCAATGACTTGTTTGCCAAAAAAACTTGTAAAACTTTTGAGGGAGCTACAGACCAGGCAGTTGAGGCGTTAAAAAAGCAATTAATTAAGCATAAAGAAAAGCTAAGAGGAATTTAATTTTAAAAAAAGTAAATATTTTTTGGTTAGTATTAAAATTATTTCTATTTTTGCAGTCCTTTTTGAAAAAAGGACTGTTTTTTTTAAAGAATGTAATAATACCAATGCCGATATAGCTCAGTTGGCCAGAGCAGCTGATTTGTAATCAGCTGGTCGGGGGTTCGAATCCCTCTATCGGCTCAAAAAACAACTGGGGGGATACCAGAGCGGTCAAATGGGACAGACTGTAAATCTGTTGGCGCAGCCTTCGGAGGTTCGAATCCTCCTCCCCCCACACACTGCGGAAGTAGCTCATTTGGTAGAGCGACAGCCTTCCAAGCTGTAGGTAGCGGGTTCGAGACCCGTCTTCCGCTCTTTGTGTTTAGCCGTTGTAGCTCAGTGGTAGAGCACTTCCTTGGTAAGGAAGGGGTCACGAGTTCAACTCTCGTCAATGGCTCTGCTTGAAAAAATAAACAATAAAATAATAATAGTTATAATTATAAATTTAAACATCTTTAACAAGCAATTATATGGCAAAAGAAAAATTCGACCGTTCCAAACCACACGTAAATGTTGGAACTATTGGTCACGTTGATCACGGTAAAACTACCTTAACAGCAGCTATTACTTTATGTTTAGCTGATAAAGGTTTTGCAGAATTCAAATCATTTGATTCAATTGATGCAGCTCCTGAAGAAAAAGAAAGAGGTATTACAATTAACACAGCTCACATTGAGTATCAAACTGCAACAAGACATTATGCTCACGTTGACTGTCCTGGTCACGCTGACTACGTAAAGAACATGGTAACTGGTGCTGCTCAAATGGACGGCGCTATCATTGTTGTTGCTGCAACTGACGGTCCTATGCCACAAACACGTGAACATATCCTTTTAGCTCGTCAGGTTGGTGTGCCTAAATTGGTTGTGTTTATGAATAAAGTTGACTTAGTTGACGATCCTGAATTATTAGAATTAGTTGAAATGGAAATTAGAGAGTTGTTAACTTTCTATGGTTTTGATGGTGACAATACTCCTGTTATTCAAGGTTCTGCCTTAGGTGGATTGAATAAAGAACCTAAATGGATGGAAAAAATCTACGAGTTAATGGATGCTGTTGATTCATATATTCCTTTGCCTCCAAGAGATGTTGACAAACCATTTTTAATGCCAGTTGAAGACGTATTTTCAATTACTGGTCGCGGTACTGTGGCTACAGGTAGAATTGAAACAGGTGTTATCAATACCGGAGATCCTGTTGAAATCATTGGTATGGGTGCTGAAAAATTAAAATCAGTTGTTACCGGTGTTGAAATGTTCCGTAAAATTTTGGATAGAGGTGAAGCTGGTGATAATGCAGGTTTATTATTAAGAGGTATTGATAAAGATGCTATTACTCGTGGTATGGTTATTGCAAAACCAGGTTCAGTAAAACCTCATAAAAACTTCAAAGCTGAAGTTTATATTTTGAAAAAAGAAGAAGGTGGTCGTCATACTCCATTTCATGATAAATATCGTCCACAATTCTATTTCAGAACTACTGATGTTACAGGTTCTGTAAGTTTACCAGCAGGTGTTGAAATGGTTATGCCTGGTGATAACTTAACAATTACAGTTGCTTTAATTTCTGAAATCGCGTTGAACTTAAACTTAAGATTTGCTATTCGTGAAGGTGGCAGAACTGTAGGTGCAGGTCAGGTGACTGAAATTTTAGATTAATTTTAAATAAATAATTAATTAATATTCAGTAAATAAAGGTATTCCTTGAAAGCAAGGATACCTTTATTTATCTATTAATAAACATAAACGGGTGTAGCTCAATTGGTAGAGTGGCGGTCTCCAAAACCGTAGGCTGAGGGTTCAAATCCTTCCACCCGTGCATAATACATATATTTATGTCAAAAGTAATAGATTACATTAAAGAAAGCTACGACGAACTTATGAATAAAGTTTCGTGGCCATCATGGAGTGAATTACAAAATAGTGCAATAGTTGTTTCTGTTGCCTCATTAATTATCGCTTTTGTGGTTTTTGGAATGGATATCGTGTTTGGAGCTCATCCTGATTTAGCATGGAAAGGACTCCTTGGTTACTTTTATAGCTTTTTAACATAAAAAATACTTTTATTTGCAATACTTTATCTTGCTTCCCAACAACAACCCTTCCAGTTTAATTGAGGTATGTAATGCAAATTAAGTTTTAAATAAAAATGTTATATTAGATATGTATTAAATTTTGATAATTATTTCTTATCAAATTCTTTAAATAATATGATTGAACAAGTAAAAAAGTGGTATGTAGTCAGAGCAATTAGCGGGAAAGAGAAGAAAGTAAAAGAATACATGGAAAGTGAAATTAACCGCTTAAATTTACATGATTACATCTCACAAGTACTTATTCCAACTGAAAAGGTATACTCTGTAAGAAAAGGCAAAAAAATTAGCAAGGAAAGGAATTACTTACCTGGCTATGTATTAATTGAAGCTGTTCTTGTTGGAGAAATACCTCATATTGTAAAAAGTATTCCTAATGTAATCGGGTTTTTAGGTTCAAAAGGAGAGCCTGTTGCGATGAGACAGTCTGAAGTTAACAGAATACTTGGAAAAGTTGATGAATTGTCGAATCAAGGTGAAGAAATGAATGATCCATTTATTATTGGTGAATCAGTTAAAGTAATTGACGGACCATTCAATAGTTTCAGTGGTATTATTGAAGATGTGAATGATGAGAAGAAAAAACTTAAAGTAATGGTTAAAATTTTCGGAAGAAAAACTCCATTAGAATTGAGTTTTATGCAAGTAGAAAAAGAATAGTTATCAAGAAATTAAACTTAAGTTTTTAATCTTTAAGTAAACAACAAAATGGCAAAAGAAGTTACAGGTATCATCAAATTACAAATTAAAGGAGGTGCTGCAAATCCTTCACCACCAGTTGGACCTGCATTAGGTTCTAAAGGTGTGAATATTATGGAGTTTTGTAAGCAATTTAATGCTCGTACTCAGGATAGTGCTGGAAAAATTATTCCAGTTATTATTACTGTTTATAAAGACAAATCCTTCGATTTTATTATTAAAACACCTCCTGTAGCAGTACAATTAATGGAAGCAGCAGCTGTTAAAAAAGGTTCTCCAGAACCTAATAGAAACAAAATTGCCTCTATTACATGGGATCAGGTTCAGGTTATTGCTGAATCAAAAATGATTGATTTAAACTGTTTCACTTTAGAATCAGCGATGTCAATGGTTTCAGGTACTGCAAGAAGTATGGGGTTAACAATAAAAGGAGATAAACCTTTTGCAAGAATCTCTAGTAATAATGTTTAAAGTAAGCATTATTTAAAGTCAAATTTATTTTAACAAAACGCGAAATGGTTAAATTGACAAAAAAAAGAAAAGAAGCTTTAGCTAAATTCGATAAAGACGGTATTTATGCTTTGGAAGAAGCAATTAAAATTGTAAAGGAAATTTCTAATACAAAATTTGATTCTTCTGTTGATGTAGATGTTCGTTTAGGAGTTGACCCACGTAAAGCCAATCAAATGGTTCGTGGTATCGTTACATTGCCTCATGGCACTGGTAAAACTAAAAAAGTACTTGTATTATGTACTCCTGATAAAGAAGATGAAGCTAAAGAAGCCGGAGCAGATTACTACGGGCTTGACGATTATATTGATAAAATAAAATCTGGTTGGACTGATGTAGATGTTATCATCACAATGCCAAGTGTCATGCCAAAAGTAGGAGCGTTAGGAAAAATTTTAGGTCCAAGAGGCTTAATGCCAAACCCAAAAACAGGAACTGTTACAATGGAAGTTGGTAAAGCTGTTCTTGAAGTTAAAGCTGGTAAAATTGATTTCAAAGTTGATAAATTCGGTATTATTCATGCAGCAGTAGCTAAGGTTTCATTTACGAATGATAAAATTTTAGATAATGCTAAAGAATTAATACAAACAATTATCAAATTAAAACCAGCTGCAGCAAAAGGTACTTATGTAAAAAGTATTTACCTTTCAAGTACAATGAGTCCAGGTATTAAAGTTGAACCTAAATCCATTACTTTATAAGATATTAAAGTATTTGGCTTAAAAGAAAAGTAATTACTATGAAAAAAGAACAAAAGAGTCAACTTATAGAATCTCTTGCACAACAAATATCATCATCAAACTATTTGTATGTTACTGATATATCTAATTTAGATGCAGTAAATACAAGTAAACTGAGAAGACTTTGTTTCAAAAGAGAAGTACAGTTGATAGTAGCAAAAAATACATTGCTTAAAAGAGCAATGGAAAAATCCGGTAGAGATTACTCTGAGTTATTTCCGGTTTTAAAAGGTTCTACTTCTATAATGCTTGCAGATATAAATAATTTACCTGCAAAATTAATAAAAGAGTTCAGGGCTACTTCTCCTAAACCTATTTTAAAAGGTGCTTTTGTGGAAGAATCATTTTATATTGGTGATAATCAACTTGATATGCTTATTAATATTAAGTCGAAAAATGAACTTATCGGTGATATTATCGGTATGCTTCAATCTCCAATGCAAAATGTTATGTCTGCACTACAATCAGGTGGAAGTAACATTTCAGGAATTCTTAAAACATTATCAGAAAAACCAGAATAAATAAAAAATAAATAAATTAAAAAACACTTAAAACAATAATAAAATGGCAGATTTAAAAGCTTTTGCAGAACAATTAGTTAATTTAACAGTTAAAGAAGTTAAAGAGTTAGCTGATATTTTGAAAGACGTATATGGCATCGAACCAGCAGCAGCAGCAGTTGCAGTAGCAGCTCCAGCAGCAGTAGCAGCAGTAGCAGAAGAACAAACATCTTTTGATGTTATTTTAAAAGCAGCAGGTGCTCAAAAATTAGCTGTAGTAAAATTAGTAAAAGAATTAACCAGTTTAGGTTTAAAAGAAGCTAAAGAATTGGTTGATGCAGCTCCAAAACCTTTAAAAGAAGGAGTTACTAAAGACGAAGCTGAAGCATTGAAAAAACAATTAGAAGAAGCTGGGGCAGAAGTAGAAGTTAAGTAAGAAGGTTTAATATCATACAATTAATAAGGAAACGGCTTCTTGTGATAACGAGAAGTCTTTTCCTTGTTATATATTAATTGTTAATTCATTTTTTTCTTCCATCTTAAAACGAAATCACTTTGATACCAAAAACAGTTCAAAAAATCAATTTTGCATCAAGAAAGAGAACAGATTATCCTGATTTTTTAGATATTCAATTAAAATCATTCAGGGATTTCTTTCAATTAGAAACAAATTCAGAAAATCGTTCTGATGAAGGTTTGTTTAAAGTTTTCTGTGAAAACTTTCCAATTACCGATGCCCGTAATAATTTTGTTTTAGAATTTATTGACTATTTTATAGATCCTCCACGTTATTCTATTGAAGAATGTTTGGAAAGAGGTCTTACATATAGCGTTCCTCTTAAAGCGAAATTAAAGTTATATTGCACCGATCCTGAACATGAGGATTTTGAAACAATCATACAAGATGTATATCTTGGGATGATTCCGTATATGACTCCTAAAGGTACTTTCGTTATAAATGGAGCCGAAAGGGTTGTTGTTTCTCAATTACATCGTTCACCAGGTGTATTCTTTGGCACTAGTGTACATGCAAATGGAACACAACTTTATTCAGCTAGAATTATTCCATTTAAAGGCTCTTGGATGGAATTTACAACCGATATAAATAATGTGATGTACGCATACATTGATAGAAAGAAAAAACTTCCTATTACCACATTACTTAGAGCCATAGGTTTTGAAACCGATAAAGATATTCTTGAAATATTTAACCTTGCACAAGAAGTTAAAGTTTCAAAAGTAGGTCTTAAAAAATTAATTGGTAGTCGCTTAGCTGCCCGCGTAGTTAGAGCTTGGATAGAAGATTTTGTTGATGAAGATACAGGCGAAGTTGTTTCTATTGAACGTACCGAAGTTATCATTGACCGTGAAACAATTCTTGAAGATAAGCATATTGACTTAATTGTTAATGCTCATATAAAAACAATTCTTTTACATAAAGAAGATGTAAATTCAAACGACTACGCAATAATATTTAATACATTACAAAAAGATACTGCTAATAATGCAAAAGAAGCAGTAGAATATATATATCGTCAGTTACGTAATGCCGAACCACCTGATGAAGAAACTGCACGTGGTATTATTGAGAAATTATTTTTCTCAGATAAACGTTATGATTTAGGTGATGTTGGTAGATACAGGATTAATAAGAAATTAAATCTTAATGTACCTCCTGAAACTAAAGTCTTAACTAAAGAAGATATAATTGATATTATCAAATATCTAATTGCACTTATCAATGCAAAAACTGATGTTGACGACATTGACCACTTAAGCAATCGTAGAGTTCGTACTGTTGGTGAACAATTATATGCACAATTTGGTGTTGGATTGTCTCGTATGGCAAGAACAATACGTGAAAGAATGAATGTTCGTGATAACGAAGTGTTTACTCCTACTGATTTAATTAATGCAAAAACATTATCATCAGTAATTAATTCTTTCTTTGGAACTAATCAGCTATCTCAATTTATGGATCAAACCAATCCATTAGCCGAAATTACACATAAACGTAGAATTTCTGCATTAGGACCTGGTGGTTTATCTAGAGAAAGAGCTGGTTTTGAGGTTCGTGACGTTCACTTTACTCATTATGGCAGGTTATGTACTATTGAAACACCCGAAGGTCCAAACATTGGTTTGATTTCTTCACTTTGTGTTTATGCAAAAATAAATAAACTTGGATTTATTGAAACTCCTTATCGAAAAGTAACTGATGGTAAAGTTTCGGTTGATCAGGAATATATGTATTTAAGTGCTGAAGAAGAAGAAAACAGCATCATTGCTCAAGCTAATACTGACTACGATGAAAATGGGAATTTTATTCCTGAAAAGATTAAAGCCAGATATTTAGCAGACTTTCCTATTGTAGCAAAAGAAAAAGTTGACTTAATTGATATTGCACCCAATCAAATAGCTTCTATCGCGGCTTCATTAATTCCTTTTCTGGAACATGATGATGCAAACCGTGCTTTGATGGGTTCAAATATGATGCGTCAGGCAGTTCCTTTATTGAATCCTCAAATTCCAGTTGTTGGAACAGGTATTGAAGGTTCTGTTGCTCGTGATTCACGTGTATTAATTAATGCTGAAGTAGATGGTGTTGTTGAATATGTTGATGCAGACGAAATTGTAATCAGATATGCTCGCGATGAAAAAGAAAGAATGGTAAGTTTTGATGATGAATTAAAACATTACAAGCTTACAAAATTCATGCGTACTAACCAAAATACTTCTATTAATCTAAGGCCTATTGTTAGAAAAGGTGAAAAGATTAAAAAAGGACAAGTGCTTTGCGAAGGATATGCAACGAAAAATGGAGAGTTAGCTTTAGGAAGAAATTTGATGGTTGCTTTCATGCCTTGGAAAGGATATAATTTTGAAGATGCTATTGTAATTTCTGAAAAAGTAGTTAAAGAAGACATTTTTACTTCTGTTCACATTGAAGAATTTACACTTGAAGTTCGCGAAACAAAACGTGGACTTGAAGAACTGACCAATGATATTCCAAATGTTAGTGCTGAGGCTACTAAAGACTTGGATGAAAATGGTATTATTCGGATTGGTGCTGAGGTAAATGAAGGAGATATACTAATTGGAAAAATTACACCTAAAGGCGAGTCAGATCCAACACCAGAGGAAAAATTACTAAGAGCAATTTTTGGTGATAAAGCTGGTGATGTGAAAGATGCTTCTTTAAAAGCACCTCCTTCATTGAAAGGTGTTGTGATTGATAAAAAATTATTTTCAAGAGTATTAAAAGATAAAAAGGCAAAAGGTAAAGATAAAGATATAATTAAAATTCTTGAAAAGGATTACTTAAAAGACACTACAGAATTAACTAATAAATTAGTAGATAAACTATTAGTGTTAACTATTGGAAAAGTTTCACAAGGGGTTCATAATATTTTTAAAGAAGAAATTGTTCCTAAAAAAACAAAATTTACTCAAAAAATATTAAGTTCGATTGATTATACAAATATTAATCCTAATAAATGGACAACAGATAAGGAAACTAATACTTTGATAAAAGAATTATTAAATAATTATAGTATCAAATTTAGAGAGTTAGCTGGGCGTTATTCACGCAATAAATTTATTGCAACAGTTGGAGATGATTTACCTGCAGGAATTGTACAAATGGCAAAAGTTTATATTGCTAAGAAGCGTAAGCTTAAAGTTGGTGATAAAATGGCTGGTCGTCATGGTAATAAAGGTATTGTTGCTAAAATTGTTCGCGAAGAAGATATGCCGTTCTTAGAAGACGGAACACCGGTTGATATTGTTTTAAATCCATTAGGTGTGCCATCTCGTATGAACCTTGGTCAAATATACGAGACTGTTTTAGGATGGGCGGGTATAAAATTAGGACTCCAATTTTCAACTCCAATTTTTGATGGTGCAACCATTGATGAAATTAATGAATATATGCGTAAAGCAGGTTTACCTGAAAATGGTAAAGTATATCTGCATGATGGTGGTACTGGTGTTAGGTTTGATCAACCAGCTACAGTTGGTTACATTTATATGATTAAACTTCATCACATGATTGACGACAAGATGCATGCTCGTTCAATAGGACCTTATTCACTTATAACACAACAACCTTTAGGTGGTAAGGCTCAGTTTGGGGGACAACGTTTTGGAGAAATGGAAGTATGGGCACTTGAAGCATTCGGTGCCGCCAACATTTTGCAGGAAATTTTAACGGTTAAATCTGACGATGTTATTGGAAGAGCTAAAGCTTACGAATCTATCGTTAAAGGCGATAACATGCCAAAACCGGGAATTCCTGAATCTTTTAATGTTTTAGTTCATGAATTAAGAGGCTTAGGTTTGAATATTACATTTGATTAACAAGTGTTTATTTGTAAACTAATCTTTAATTCAACATTTTATTTATTTTTTTAACATTAAAAATATGGCTTTCAGAAAAGACAATACCGTAAAAAATGAGTTTTCAAATATTACGATAAGCTTATCTTCACCAGAAACAATTCTTGAACGTTCAAGAGGTGAAGTGCTTAAACCAGAAACTATTAATTATAGAACATACAAACCAGAAAGAGATGGTTTGTTTTGTGAAAGAATTTTTGGACCCGTAAAAGATTGGGAATGTCATTGCGGAAAATATAAACGTATCAGATACAAAGGCATCGTTTGCGATCGTTGTGGTGTTGAAGTTACAGAGAAAAAAGTAAGAAGAGAAAGAATGGGACACATTCAATTAGTTGTTCCTGTAGCACATATATGGTTCTTTAGATCATTGCCAAATAAAATTGGTTCTTTACTTGGATTACAAACTAAGAAACTGGATATGATTATTTACTACGAAAAATATGTAGTTATTAATCCAGGTATTAAGAAAAATGAAGGTGTAAATTATCTTGATTTTCTATCAGAGGAAGAATATTTTGAAATTTTAGAAAATCTTCCAGCCGATAATCAAAACTTAGACGATAACGATCCAAATAAATTTATTGCCAAAATGGGTGCTGAGGCATTATATGATCTTCTTTCCAGACTTGATTTGGATCAAATGTCGTTTGACCTCAGACATCGTGCAAGCAATGAAACTTCACAGCAGAGGAAGCTGGATTTACTTAAACGATTAAAAGTTTTTGAAGCGTTTCGCGATGCGCAACACAGAATCGAAAACCGTCCGGAATGGATGATTGTTAAAGTAGTTCCTGTTATTCCACCTGAATTGAGACCTCTTGTACCTTTGGATGGTGGTCGTTTTGCTACTTCCGATTTAAATGATTTATATAGAAGAGTTATTATCAGAAATAATCGTTTAAAACGATTAATTGAAATCAAAGCTCCGGATGTAATTATGCGTAACGAAAAACGTATGTTACAGGAAGCTGTGGATTCATTGTTTGATAACTCAAGAAAAGCAAGTTCGGTTAAAACAGAATCAAACAGAGCTTTAAAATCATTAAGTGATAGTTTGAAAGGGAAACAAGGTCGTTTCCGTCAGAACTTATTGGGTAAACGTGTTGACTATTCTGGTCGTTCGGTTATTGTGGTAGGTCCTGAATTAAAATTAAACGAGTGCGGTATTCCAAAAGACATGGCTTCTGAATTATTTAAGCCATTTATTATCCGCAAAATGCTCGAAAGAGGAATTGTAAAAACCGTTAAATCTGCTAAAAAAATAGTTGACAGAAAAGATCCTGTAGTTTGGGATATTTTGGAAAGTATCTTAAAAGGACATCCTGTAATGCTAAACCGTGCTCCAACTCTTCACCGTTTGGGTATTCAGGCATTTCAGCCTAAATTAGTAGAAGGTAAAGCGATACGTTTACATCCTTTGGTTTGTACTGCTTTCAATGCCGACTTTGACGGTGACCAGATGGCTGTTCACGTTCCACTTGGAAATGCAGCAATTCTGGAAGCTCAGATTTTGATGCTGGCATCACATAATATTTTAAATCCTGCAAATGGAGCTCCTATTACGGTTCCTTCTCAGGACATGGTTTTGGGACTTTATTATATTACCAAAGGTAGAACAAGTGAACCTGAAAATCCTGTAATTGGTGAAGGTAAAATATTCTATTCTGCAGAAGAAGTTATCATTGCGTATAATGAAAAGAAAGTTGATTTACACGCATGGATAACAGTAATGATTGAGGTTGAAGAAAACGGAATTTCTAAAAAAGTATTAAAAGAAACTACTGTTGGCCGAGTATTGTTCAACCAAGTAGTTCCTAAAGAATATGGCTTTATTGATGAGTTACTTACGAAAAAATCACTTCGTGATATAATTAGTTCTGTTTTGAAAAAAACAGGTACTGCAAAAACTGCTAAATTCTTAGACGATATCAAAGATTTAGGTTTTATGATGGCGTTTCAGGGTGGTTTATCTTTTAATTTAGGTGATGTTATTATCCCTGCTATAAAAGAACAATTAGTAGCTGATGCAAATGCAGAAGTAGATGAAGTAATGAACAACTATAATATGGGGTTCATCACTAATAACGAAAGATACAATCAAATTATTGATATTTGGACACATACGAATTCGCATCTTACTCAAACACTTATGAAACAATTGGCTAAAGATAAACAAGGATTTAATCCTGTTTATATGATGCTTGATTCAGGTGCCCGTGGATCTAAAGAACAGATTCGTCAGTTATCAGGGATGAGAGGTTTGATGGCAAAACCACAAAAATCAGGTGCAACTGGTGGTGAAATTATCGAAAATCCTATTCTTTCTAACTTTAAAGAAGGTTTATCGGTTCTTGAATATTTTATTTCTACTCACGGTGCTCGTAAAGGTTTGGCCGATACTGCTTTGAAAACAGCTGATGCTGGTTATTTAACTCGTCGTTTGGTTGATGTTTCGCAGGATGTGATTATTTCTGATGAAGATTGTGGTACTTTAAGAGGTTTGGTAACTACTGCTTTAAAGAAAAATGAAGAAACTGTAGAATCTTTATATGATAGAATATTAGGTCGTGTTTCTTTGCATGATATTTACCATCCTCAAACGGGTGAATTAATCATTGCTTCAGGAAAAGAACTAAATGAAGAAATTTGCCAGCTTATTGCAGATTCTCCAATTGAAGAAGTTGAAATTCGTTCGGTATTAACCTGCGAATCGAAAAAAGGTGTTTGTGCAAAATGTTATGGACGTAACCTTGCAACAGGAAGAATGGTTCAAAAAGGTGAAGCTGTTGGAGTTATTGCTGCTCAGTCTATTGGTGAGCCGGGAACACAGCTTACTCTTAGAACGTTCCACGTTGGGGGTACTGCTTCTAACATTTCTATTTCTTCAAGAATTGAAGCTAAATATGATGGTGTTCTGGAAATTGATGAATTACGTTCAGTAGAATTTTCGAATACTGATGGTAGAAATTATGAGATAGTTATCGGACGTTCTGCTGAAATGAGAATCGTTGATAAACACACAAATATTATATTAACATCAGGCTTTATTCCTTATGGATCTAATTTGTATGTTCAAAATGGAAGTGATGTTAAAAAAGGTGTGATGATTGCTGACTGGGATCCATACAATGCTGTTATTTTATCAGAAGTAGCAGGTAAGGTTTCGTTCGACAATATTATTGAAGGTGTAACTTATAGAATAGAATCTGATGATCAAACGGGTTATCAGGATAAAGTTGTTATTGAAACACGTCAAAAATCTAAAAACCCATCTATCAGCATACTTTCTGCTGGAGGTGAAGTTTTGAAAATTTATGATATTCCTGTTGGTGCTCACATCAGTTGTGATGAAGGTAAGAAAATTGTTGCTGGTGAAACCATTGCTAAAATACCAAGAGCATTTGGAAAATCTGGTGATATTACAGGAGGTTTGCCACGTGTAACCGAACTTTTCGAAGCTCGTAATCCATCTGACCCTGCTGTTGTTTCTGAAATTGATGGTGTTGTTTCTTTCAGCAAAAAACTAAAACGTGGAAACAGAGAAGTTATCATTACCTCTAAAACCGGTGAAGAAAAAACATATCTGATTCCTACTTCGAAACAAATTCTTGCTCAGGAAAACGACTACGTTAAAGCCGGTACTCCACTTTCTGAAGGTGCAATGACTCCTTCTGACATCCTTGCTATTAAAGGACCTATGAAAGTTCAGGAATATATTGTAAACGAAATCCAAGAGGTTTATCGTTTGCAAGGTGTAAAAATCAATGATAAACATTACGAAGTTATTGTTCGTCAGATGATGCGTAAAGTGGAAGTTGCTGACCCAGGTGATACAAAATTTCTTGAAGGCGAATTGGTTAATAAAATTGATTTCCAAGAGGAAAATGATGAAATTTTTGGAAAAAGAGTAGTTGAAAACCCTGGTGATTCTGAGATATACAAAGCAGGACAAATTGTTAGTGCACGTAAAATAAGAGACGAAAATTCAACATTAAAACGTAAAGATAAAATGTTAGTAGAGTCAAGAGATGCACAACCTGCTACTGCACGTCAGGTATTACAGGGTATTACAAAAGCTTCATTGCAAACCAAGAGTTTCTTATCAGCAGCATCTTTCCAGGAAACAACTAAAGTACTTACCGAAGCAACTATTAGTGCTAAGGTTGATAGTTTAATTGGTTTGAAAGAAAACGTATTGGTAGGACATCTAATTCCAGCAGGAACTGGTTTGAGAGAATATGAAAGTTTAATTGTAGGCTCAAGTGAAGAAATGAATGATTTAATGAACCGTAAAAACTTGTAATTATGAATCAACAAGATGATCAAAACCAGCTAAATATTGAGTTAAGTGCAGAAGTTGCTGAAGGAATTTATTCAAATTTGGCCGTTATTACGCACTCTCAATCTGAATTTATTGTTGACTTTATTAAGTTGATGCCTGGTGTTCCAAAAGCCAATGTAAAATCAAGAATTATTCTTACACCTCAGCATGCTAAACGTTTACTGAGAGCTTTACAAGAAAATCTTTCAAAGTTTGAATCGGTTAATGGGAAAATAAAAGAACCCGATCAATTAGAAGGTTTACCTTTTAATTTGGGTGGTCCAACGGCTCAAGCATAGCTAAACAAAACTACAAATAGTAAAACCTGACAGATTTTTTTAATTTGTCAGGTTTTTTTATTATCTATACAATCCTATTAGCAGGTTTGAACTACTATCCAATTAAGCTCAAAATCCAAATTTCTTTCCAATATGATAGGTAAGACAAATTTCATTGTAAACAAATTGTTCGTAAGAAATTACAGGATTGTAATCTATTTTAGTGGAAATAATAATATCTAAAAAACTAGTAGCTTCTACACAAAACTCATTACATAGCTTGAATGTAATACTCTTTTGTGATAAACCACAGGCATTGATTGTAAATAGCGATTTTATATATAAATTTTTAGCTAATTTTTCTTTGATATCCAACAACATATTCATGCTGTAATCAACTTTAAAATATTGTTCTTTGCCCATGAAAAGATAATTGTGATCATCGGTAAATTCTTTCTCTTTCAATTTTAATTTGCCGTCAAAAGCAAAATAACATATTTTGAATCTTGAATTTTTAAATAGTTTACGTTCGTAACCATAACCCACCGAAATAATACTCGGCGAAAAAAACTTTCCAATTTTTTCTTTAATCAAACTATCCTTTTTCATTTTATATCTATAGGTATTCAATAAAGGACCATCAAAGGTTATGCTAAAAACAGACCTGCCAATTTGATTGGTAGTAATCGTAGTTTCCCAAAAAAATCTATCGAAATCTTTTCTGGTTATTGAATCGTTAAAGTTGATAAAAGCGAGTTCTTGTTTAATGTTTGAACGTATTATACAGCGGGGGTTAACTATTTTTTGAAATGCAATTTGTACTTCATCTCTCAAAACAAAAGAAAGCAGCTTGGTTTTGCTATTATGCATTGCCGAAGCTGCTAACCTTAGAGTAGGAAATACAAAATTACTGTCTGTTTTTATTTGGCTATAGGTTATACTATTTATGAATAAAAGAAACAATAAAAGCAAAATAAGTTTTTGTTTCATCTATTAAGCAACTTTTATTATTTTCTTGTAATATTATTTTCTATTATTTTTTCAAGTTCTGCATCCATAGAGGGAGTGTAACCATAATGTTGCCAAACAATTTTATTATCTGGTGAAATTAAATACATTGTTGGATACCCTGTTATTCCTATTTTTTTTACACAATTACCTTTAGGGTCAATTAAATATTGATAGGTTAAGCCTTTATCATTAAATAATCTTGTTAATGCTTTCCTGTCATTATCCATAGGGTTTATTCCATAAATAACCAATCCGTTATCTTTATATTTTACAGCCATTTTATTTAAAAAGTCCATTGCTTTATAACATGGATAACATCCAACATACCAAAAATCAACAAGAATCCATTTCCCTTTATTAGATGATAATTTTGTTACATCTCCATTCATATTCATCAAATTCGAATTTAAAAGAATATCAGCTGTATCTTTTATTATTTTATCGGATGATTTAATATCTGAAATAATTGGGCTGATATTTTTGTTTTCTTTATTGAATTTATTCTTTTGAATATTTATATCAAAAATTGAATCACAATCTGTACCTAAAGATTTGTGAGAAAGTATATCTAATTTATAAAAAATTTCCAATGGTTCATGCAATTTTTCATAATCAGAGCAAATTATAGTAAACTGTCTAAGGAATGTATCAACTTTGCTAATATTTGCTTTTAATAATACGTTAAAACCTTGTTTGTCTTTATAACTTCTTTCAAAAAGCCATGTATTTTCATTTTCTATTTTTTCTTCATTTTTTAATTCCCAATTAAATATTCGCGAAAAATAATCCTTCGGATAAAATAGAACCGAATAATCAGAGAAGTTACTTTTAAAATTAGCATAATTATTATCATCCTTCAGATTATATGTATTCAAAACATCCTTTTTAATATACCAATTATTACCATCCATTAATGTTAGATTAAACCAATTTCCTGTATCTTTACTTTCTTCAAAATATAAAAATTTATATGCAGATAATTCATAATTTACATCATTTTTAGAAATAAATTTTATTAATGGAGAAGCATATGTTATTGTTGTATCTGTAGTAAAGCTATTAAGCTGTATAATTCTGATATTATAGGAATTAGCATTTTTTATTTTATTAAAAGCTGTACTAATAATAGGATTTTCAGCTTTAGAACAAGATGAAAGTAAAAAAATAATATATATTATTGAAATGTAAATTTTTCTCATTATTATAATGATTAATATTTTTATAATGCGTAAAAATAATAAAATAAATTTGTAAAGCCTAATTAAAATAGTAAAGTTGTCTCAAATACTTTTAATTGATATTTGAGACAACTCAAAATTATATAAACCAAGAAAGAATACCTACTAAAACACCCGCCCATGCAGCAACATCTATGCTGTTGCCGCCGCCGCTAGTAGATGAGATTGTATGATTGCAATGTCCTTTTTGACCTACACATTCACAACCATTAATTTCACCTTGTGTTCCAAGTGTAAATCGACAAGATTCGCATTTAACACCTGTACATGTATGTGTTACTGAATTTCCACCATTTGATTTATAATCAACTATATAAAATATTTTATTATCTCTTTCAATTTTTAATAATTCAAGAGCTACATTAAAAGATCCTTCTGAAGTATTTCCATAATTACAATAATATGATAAATTTTTTAAATCGGTTGGGTTGTTATCCAAAATATCAATGCTATTTAATGTTGCTGACATTTGATTTTCTCTTTGAGATAATTTGTTGTATGCATCACTTAATTCTCTGGTTATTTCATGTGTTATTACTATTTTGCCTGATTCTTTGTCGTAGTAACCTGCCGAATAATAACCATCTGCTGAATTTGTTTGATTAATCTCTGGCTTTGCAATATTGTTTTTACTTGCAAAACATGTAATAGTTGTTAGTAATAATACAAAAATTGATAATTTTTTCATTGTTTTTAAAATTTAATTTTTAATTTTTTTCTGTTTATGTAGTAGCTACTAACCATTAATTTAATAGCCAATGCTTAAAATTTTGTTGTGAGGTATTTTAAGAAACCTAAAAATCCTTCTTTTAAATCAAGGTAATAGAATCTCCAAAATTTATGTAATTTTGCAACATCTCCTTTATAAACTTAAATATGTGTCTCCTCAGGCAATATTAAGTGTTTTAATCGCCGCTGCAAACTTTAAAGGAGTTCTTTGCAGCGGCTTTTTTATTTGAATTTCATATTTTCTTTTTTATTTAAAAATTGTATTTAAACTTTTTATTTTACATTTTAGGCTGCAAATATACATTCAAAAAAGGCAGATTTTACACGTCCTTAACAAGAAAGGACGAAAAAAGGACGAAAGTTATCAACAACCAATGTCAACCCATACAGAGCCGTAATAAGCAGGAAATATAAAAAGTGAAAAAAAGGACGAAAAATTTCTTTACGTATTGAATAATCAATAACTTCGCAAGCTATTACACTGAAATTTGCACAAAATGAAGGGAAACTTAACTTATATTGTTTTAGATGATGAACCCCTGGCTCATAAAACTTTAGAAATACTTCTTCGTAATTATGATTTTTTGGAATGCATAGGTTCGTGTTACAATGCATTTTCGGCAATACACATGCTAACAGAAAAGAAACCCGATTTGCTTTTTTTAGATATTGAAATGCCTGATATGACTGGTATGGATTTACTAAAAGTTGCTGATAAATCAATAAAGGTAATTGTTGTTTCTTGTTCTTCAGATTATGCTCTTGATACTTACCTATATCCAAATGTAGTTGGTTATTTAAAAAAGCCTGTCAAAGCTGAATTGCTATATAAAACTTTATCTAATGTTTTGCATTTGTCAAACACCAACGAAATTGCTAAGCACATACCAACAAACACAATACAATCTCTTACATCTTTAGCTGTTAAAGGTTCAAAAGGCAATGAAATGGTGTATTTAAGCGATGTGATATTTTTCAAATCTGTTCGTAATTACATAGATGTTGTAAGAGATGATAATAGAACTTTTAAATACAATGCTTCTTTAAAAAAAATAACAGAATTATTGCCACCCAACGATTTTATAAGAATTAATAAAAGTGTTATTATTTCGATTCATAAAATAAAATGCAGAAGAGGTAATAAAGTTGAACTAATTGGTAATAGAATGTTTACTATAGGAGATAATTATATTGAGCATTTTAACAGCAAATATAAAGAGCGTTAAAATTCAGCGCTATATTATTTATGACCTCTAATCCGTGAACTTTATTTTATTCACCACGTATTTATTTTTCAAAAGCACCACCTATTTTTTGCATGTGGTATAAAAAATACTTTCTGAGAGGTACATGTATTTTGCATGTACTATAAAAGAAACTTCGGAAGGCATACATGTATTTTACATGTAGGATAAATGAAACTTCAGAAGGACAACAAGTATTCTGCATGTACTATAAAAGAAACTTCAGAATAGCTATATGTATTTTACATGTACTTTAAATGAAACTTCAGAATGGGTACATGTATTTTGAATGTAATATAAAAGATACTTCAGTAAGGCTACCAATAATATATTTATATCTAATAAAAAATTACATGTCATAATATCTTGAAATATTTTTAAATTTTTAGATGAGTTTTGCAATATTTGAAAAGGTATTAAGTTATAATATGGATGATTTTTACTTTTATAGTGAAAAAAGAAATGTTTAATTAAATCCTTTAATTATTATGAAACAATTTAAAAGTTATGCACAGAAACCATTTTCCTATATTTTAGTAGGAAAAGAAAAAATCCGTAAATTCGGCGAATATCACATTATTGCATTAGAAAAAGCCGGAATTGCCGAATTTGCTGCTATACTGGCAGCAATTAAATCTCTCTACAATATCATGTTTGGGAATATTACTTCCAGAGACCAAATGGAAGCCCAGCGTCAGGCGGCCACCATACAGCTCAACCAGAAAGCTGACGAATTTAAAACATTAGCTATCGAAATTGAACCCTTGGTTGAATATAAGTTGAAAAAATCGGGCTTTTACGAAGAATTCTATCCACACGGAGCAAGTGAAATTCATAAAATGACACAAGCCAATGCGCTGACACTTATGTTTCGTTTTGAAAATTTCAGTCTTACACACGAAACAGCGCTGGGCACCCCTTATTCCGATAAATTCAAAGCCATCAGATTAGGATACGAAGATGCTGTAAATACTCAAAAAGGACTTATCGGAAGTGTAAAACTCAACATCCCAGAGTTTGAAGCTGCTAAAGTTGAATTTTTCGATCAAATCTACAAAAACATACTCACCATTGCTGCTTATTACTACAAAACTCCTGAAAAAATGCTTGCCTTTTTTGATGAATCTATCTTAGAAGTACGTAAACACACTGCCGACGACGAAGGCGAACAACCCTTATTGGTGGAAATACCACCCCTTACTACCAAAACTCCCAATCTTATTTATTCGGTAACCGATACTATTTTATTGAGCAATGTAAGTACTGATACTTCTATTTTTTATTACGGAGCAAACACCCCCGACGAAGCACCCAAAACTGCACCCATCGAACTATTTGCCGGCGACGAAGTAGAAATACCAGCCACCGATTTGGGAAAATATTTAATACTTGTAAATAAAGACACCGTTAATACAGCAGAAGTAGAAATAATGCTTGTATAAAAAATCAGAAACTACATCACACACAACCCTGTCAGAGAATTTCAAATCTTTGACAGGGTTTTTTAATATATAAGTAGTAAAAATTAATACGCATCTTTTAAATAGTAGAAATTATACAACTAAAATTTAAATCGCGGATTAAACGGATACGTTCCGTAAACGCGGATACTCGCAGATTTATAAATGTATTTAAGATTTGTTGTTGTTTAAAATCCGTTTAAATCAGCGTTTCCCTTCAGGGATCAGCGTTATCCGCGTTCAAAAAAATAAATCAGAAGAATTTGATACTTCAGTATAAATGTAACAATAAATTATTCCAATTACTTATGTATTCAAATAAAAACACAACATCCACGACAGGGAATTAATCGATTCAACAACTCTTTTTACTCAATATTTCACACCTTATTCTTATCCTACAAGCATTTCCATGCCGTAAATCGGAAGTATAATTCAATAATTTTTCAAAAAAATTAAATTTCCCATTCAAAACTATATAAAAAATTGTACTTTTGAAAATCATAAATTCTAAAAAAAATAATTATGCATATAGCAGTTGCTGGAAATATTGGATCGGGCAAAACCACACTTACAAGTTTATTGGCAAAGCATTTTAAATGGCAGGCTCATTATGAAGATGTAGATACCAACCCTTATCTTGAAAGTTTTTATGAAGACATGCGCCGTTGGTCGTTTAATCTTCAGGTTTACTTTTTAAATAGCCGGTTCAGGCAAGTGGTTGATATTCGAAAAAAAGGAAAATCAGTTATTCAGGATCGCACTATTTATGAAGATGCTTATATTTTTGCACCCAATCTTCACGCCATGGGCTTGATGACAACACGCGATTTTGATAATTATTCTTCTTTGTTTGAATTAATGAGCACCTTTATTCAACCACCCGATTTGTTGATATATTTAAAAGCAAGTGTGCCAACTTTAGTAAATCAAATTCAGAAAAGAGGCAGAGAATATGAAAACGCAATCCGTTTAGATTATCTTAAAAGCTTAAACGAAAGATATGAATTATGGATTGAAGGCTATACCAATGGAAAATTACTGGTAATAGAAGTAGATAATTTAAACTTTCAAAAGAATCCCGAAGATTTAGGTTTCATCATCGAAAAAATTAATGCCGAAATTAATGGCTTGTTTTAATCAAATGCTGATATGAATATTATTGGTATTATACCTGCACGTTACGCTTCTACACGATTCCCCGGCAAACCCCTGGCAATGATTAATGGAAAATCAATGATACAGCGGGTTTACGAGCAAGTTAAATTGTCGAAGCAAATATCAAAAATTATTGTTGCCACAGATGATAAACGCATTGCCGATCATGTTGAAAGTTTTGGTGGCAATTCATGTATGACGTCAGAAAACCATAATAGCGGAACAGATAGAAGTTTTGAAGTTGTTCAAACAATTAAAGACATCCATTTTGATGTAGTAATAAATATTCAAGGCGACGAGCCTTATATAAATCCAACCCAAATTGATTTGTTGGCTTCAGGTTTTACAAAAAAGGAAGTTGAAATTGCAACGTTAATCAAAAAGATTCATCAAAACGAAGAACTCCTGAGTCCGAATGTTGTAAAAGTAATAACCGATACTTCTAAAAATGCTATTTACTTTAGTCGCTCACCCATTCCTTATGTGCGTGGATTTATGCAAGACCAATGGTTGTCGAAAGCAGATTATTACAAACACATAGGTATATATGCATATCGAACAACTATTTTAGAAAAGATAGTAAACTTACCTATAAGCAATTTAGAAAGAACTGAATCGTTGGAGCAACTTCGTTGGATCGAAAATGGTTTTAAGATTCATACTGAGCTTACAGAATTTGAAAGTATCGCCGTAGATACACCCGAAGATTTGAAGAAACTAATCATACAATAATTATTGTATTAAAGATAATAAAATGAATATTGTTAAATACATTATCGAAATACTTAGAGAGAATGATAAGGTAGTCGTTCCGGGTTTGGGAATTTTTTCTATTGAATACAGAGCTACTACAATCCATCCGGTGGAACATACCTTCACACCTCCTGAAAAAATTATTATTTTTGAAAGCATTACTTCTGATGATGATTTGCTTATTCGTACCATTTCCGAAAAAGAGCATATCAGCATTACCGATGCATTAAATGCTATCAATATTTTTTCTGACACCTTGCTTTCAGATATTCAAAAAGGTAAACTTACCGGTATTGAAGGATTGGGTGTTTTTTCATTAAAAGAAAATGAAATTACATTTATACCTGAAGCTACTCAATTATCTGATGAGCAGTTCGGACTCTCTGGCTTTATTTCTCCTGCAATTGTTCGAAATGAATTTAAAGAAAAAGCAGCGTTCAATGCTCAAAAAGCAAAGGATGATAAAATAAAACGCTCAAAACGAAACAGAAGATATATTACAATTACAGTTTCAGTAATTATAGTTACAGCCCTCATTTTTGTTGTATTCTTTACCGATATTTTAAGAAATTATATGTACAACAATGATGTTAGTTCGGAGGTAAAATCCGAAAATAAAGTCGTTGAAAATAAGACACAAATTCCTGTTCAGGTTCAAAAAGATACCATTAGTAAGGAAAATAATAATACATCTGTTGCGCTTACTTCAACATCTAGTACAATAAAAGCAGCCGATACAAATATAGCTAAAAAAGAAAATTCTCAAGGCATTATGTATTATCTTGTGGCAGGTTCATTTAGGTCGGAGGAAAATGCTAACAAAAGTGTTTCAGAATTAAAAACAAAAGGTTTTCTTTATGCCGGTATTGTTCGTCAAGGAAATAGCGGTATGTGGATAGTATATTACGAATCGCATGCTGCTAAAGAAGATGCTTCAAAAGCATTGCAGCAAATTGTTCAGAAAGAAAATAGGGATTCTTGGATTATGAAAAAGTAAATAAATTTACTCAAAAGAAACTAAAAACAATAAATAACACAATAAGTCATTGGGAAAAAATAAACTAGAACGATTTGCTGAAAATCTCACGTTTGATAACTTTTTTCAGCCTACTTACGAAGACATAAAAGATGGCTATTTTTTAAAAGGAAAATGGGCAAGTGATTTTTTTAAGAATAATAATCCAATTATACTCGAACTGGGCTGTGGAAAAGGCGAATACTCTGTTGGACTGGCACAGCGGTATCCTGAAAAGAATTTTATTGGTATTGATATAAAAGGAGCTCGCATGTGGAGAGGTTGTAAAACTTCCCGTGACGAAGGAATCCCTAATATTGCATTTTTACGTACAAAAATCGAACTAATAGAAAATTATTTTGCCGAAAATGAAATTTCTGAAATATGGGTTACTTTTCCCGATCCTCAACCTCGCCGAATTAAAGAAAATAAGCGACTAACTTCACCTCCCTTTTTAAGCAAATACAGTAAAATTCTTACGGAAGATGGTATTGTTCATCTAAAGACCGATGCTTTTTTATTATACTTTTATACATTAGAAATAATAAAAGAGAATAACCATCATATTTTAGTTTCTACCGATGATTTATACAATTCCGGAATTGAAGATGATGTAATGGGTATTCAAACATTTTACGAACAAATGTTTTTGGAGCAAGGGAAAAAAATAAACTATATTAAGTTTAAACTAAAACGATAGTATTGGAAAATATTTCTTTTTTTCAATCGGTTTACGAAGTTACCAAATTAATTCCTTACGGCAGGGTAACCTCATATGGTGCAATTGCAGCTTTTCTTGGGAGCAAAGGTTCGTCGCGCATGGTAGGGTGGGCAATGAATGGAAGTCATCATTTACCCGAAAATATTCCGGCTCATCGTGTAGTTAACCGTAATGGATTATTAACAGGGAAACACCATTTTGGAGGGGAAAATACAATGCAACAGTTACTGGAAAACGAAGGTATTATTGTTGAAAATAATCAAATTATAAATTTTGAAAAATATTTCTGGGATCCTGCCAAAGAGTTAAAACTGTGGTAAAATTTGTTTTTTTAATCTTCCCTCAAATAAAATAATACCTGCAATATTACGTTTGTTAAAAATATATAATTTTTTTTAATATTTTTTGATATGAGATTATCTTCAAAAATTATTGTCTTTTTTTTACTTCTTCCTTGGGTCTCTTATTCACAGAATAAAAATTATTCCGAATACTATAAACTTACCAACCAAGCAGAGCTTAAAATTGTTGATAGCTCATTTGCAGATGCTTTAATGATTTATCAATCTGCATTTAATAAATTTAAAAATAATTTCGGACAGGATATTTACAATGCCTGCTTGTGTGCCATATTAAGCAAACAAAACGAAGTTGCAGAAGTATTTTTAGAGAAAATGGTTTTTAAAGGATATACCATTGACCAGTTTAAATCGAATACTTATGAAAACTTCAAAAAGTCGAAAGCATGGAAATTATTCAAAAATAAGTATCCAGAACTTAGGGCTGGTTTTTTGAAATCGTTTGATAATGATTTAAAAACAGAATTAGAAAATATGGCAATAGCTGAATCAAATGCTAATTTACCTGAAAGAAAATTTGATAGTATTGTATATGAAAACACCAAACGGCTTTGTGAGATTTTTACCACCATGGGATTTCCTAAAACCAATATGTTTCAAACAAAAACTATGCTTCCTGTCATTTTAGTCCGACATTTTTTTGGATTGTACAACAAAACAAGAAACTCACCAGATATTTATTTTGATTCAATGTATATCAAAATGGATTTTAAAAAATACGATTTGATGAATCTTTATTTAAAAGCAATGCAAGAAGGCTTTTTCTACCCGAATGACTATATCAATTGTCATGATTATCGCGAAAAAAATAGTATTGATTGCGGTTTTATTATTAATATGGATTTTAAAACAAAAACATGTACTGCAAATTACCCGGACGAAGATAAGGTAAAAGCATCAAATCTTAAAAGAATAGAAATTGGATTACCCCCTTTTGAAAGCACATTTAAGATAATGGCGAAATCTGATTTAATTTGGTTGAATTATCCTTTTGACGAATATGAAAAATTGATTTCCAGATTAGAGAAGGATGAAAAATATTTATCTATTAAAAAATATGATGATAGACTCGCTTATTACTAAGTACATGACAAAAAGCAGCAACAATTCTTAAATTCGACTATATTA
>JACABE010000011.1 GCA_013377005.1 Bacteroidota bacterium | reverse complement strand
CAAACTTACATTTCTTCTTTTATGATTTGTCTCCATCTTTTCTTGTCTCAAAAAAACAATAAAAGTAACGCGATATTTTATCTTCTTGACTTACTCTATTTCCCAGATTTCCGCATTGATTTTATTGTGGTTTTCCATAGAAAGAGAAGTGTATATCCACTTATTAGATGTTCTGGGTAAAGTATATATTTTCTTAATCACAACCAAACAGGGATATTAAATATTTTACTAAGGCTATCAAACCAGCTCCTAAACAAAAAATACCAATTAAAAGAGACCTGAAGTTAAGTGAAAATTTCATATCTCCTTTTTTCGTGGGATATTTAAACCTTTGGATTAAGAAAAAAACGCCTATCACAATACCAATAATAGCTATATATATTAAATCGTCCATTTATTTTGTTTTGTTATAAATTTAAAATTTAGGTTATACCTATTTTTTTTGTTCATAAAAGTTGTCTTTCACTTGCTCCATACTTTCATTTGATGCTCCACGAGTAACATTTTTTATTAATCCTTTAGCGTCTTTATTAATTACAGTTCCTGTGTATCTGCCTACTAATTCAGCACCAATGCTGATAGCTGCATCTTTAGTATTCCCCTCATATAAGTCTAATCCTACATTTGTTATTGTTCCTGCTGCATTTATCGTTTCTCCTGCTGTAATTATTTCTGCTCCGAGCGGAGGTGCAACAAATGAATCTCCTGTACCTATTAAATTCACCACTCTTCCCGTACTTTCTAATCCATTTGCAAGAGATCTTAAATCCTTTTTAGTAATATCGCAACCTCCAAATGAAGGATCTCCTGGTCCGCTACCATCTTCACCCAATGCTTTCAAGAATTTCTTAGCACCATTCGCAAATTTTTCTGTTCTTGTATATCCTTGTCTAATATCACCTCCATCGGATTGTTTTGCATTAAATTCTGGAAATGCATAATTAAATGGGATAGATGAAGATACCCCATTTTCTGTATAACTGGCACCTAAAGCTCCTTTGGGGACATCAATTAATCTATATAGTGTACCCTCGCCTAAAATTCCTGCAACACTCTGTTCTGTAGACGTTGTAATTTTAACCCCATTAGGATGAACCATGGTTGTGACAATAAGTTTTTCTGCTCCTTCCAAATCTTTTGATCTGATCACATCATTTTCGGCAAAACAATAAGTGCTATTCCAAGGATAATCTTTAAATAACGGGTCAACACTCCAGAACCTACCTGTTCTTGGGTCATAACCTCTATATTTGAAATCCAGATGATTACCAGCACCACTTACTTCATCTGTCTTTTCTTGCCCATTGAATCCGAACCGGCACTCGATTGAGCAAGAATTTGACATTTATTGTATTGATTTAAAATATTTTATGATTGTTAATGTTATGATTTGCAAAAATACGAATTAATTTTATTAGCAATATTGCAAAACTATTTTATGGTGTTATGGTGTTATGAATCGGATTTTTATCAACAAACTTACATTTCTTCTTTTATGATTTGTCTCCATCTTTTCTTGTCTCAAAAAACACAATAAAAGCAACTCGATATTTTATCTTATTTACTTACTCTATTTTCCGGATATCCGGATACTTTTATTGTGGTTTTCCGTAGAAAGAGCAGGGTGTATTTAATTCTTTTAATATTGATTCATTTATTATCCACAACTTTATATTATCATTGATATTTCCAACATCACTTAAAATAATTTGGCGATATGTACCTTCAGTAAATACGACACCATACCTGTTACAAATAAATCTGGTGCATATGTATTTATGATTTATGTTACAAACTCTATACTTTCTAATATTTATTGTATCATTTTTAACTATAATCTTTCTATTTTTAATAAAATACCAATAGCCTGTATCAGTTAAATTATCAATTTCATAAGAAATCTTAGTTGCATCATCTTTTATTGTATATTCCCATTTGTGTTCTTTTTGATCATTATCCCATTCAGAAAATACAATTTCGTTTTCTTTTTTCGTTATAATTCTATTTACATAATGTAAATAGAATTTTGACTTATCAAAATTTTTTAATAATTTACAACTAAAAGGTAGTGATATGTATGTTATCTTTTTAGTATTTACAACATTTTTATTGCTTATGCCATTTTTATTATGGCATCCATAAAATAAAATTACTACTAAAATTAAGCCAATAAATCTTTTCATAATTAGGCTCCTATTCTTTTATATTAGAAAATTTCTTAACATCCATTGCCCCTTTATTTTTGTCTTTATTTTTAACAATATTACTTAAGTAACGAAGAGATTCTTTTTTATCAAATCCTTTTGTTTCACCTCCATAAACAGATGAAGTTGCTTCTAAAACATTATTTAATGAAGAATTAAAAGACTTCATATCAGTTTTTTCTCCTGAATAATAATTTTGAATAATTGAAAAATCCGTTTTGCTTACTTTCTTCATTACAAGATCATCATCAACAATTCCTGTAGCAATTTTTGAAACTTTTGCTTCAAATTCTAATTGTAAACTTGTTCGTTTTTCTTTACCATAAAAATTATATTGTCCAGCATGAAAAGTTTCTTCAAAAACAGCAGATTTGGATAAAAGGTCAGAAAATAAATTAATTGTTTTAGAAGGAGGATCGTAATAGGCACCCCATCCAGCAGTATTCCATTTACCTATTTGGATAGCTTTATAATGAACAGTTTTATTTGCTTGCAAGTCGTTTACAACTCTTTTAAACACATCATTGCTTGTACATAAACTAATTGCTATAACATTGAATGAATGCAATGCATCTTGGTTGCAAAAATTATTTTCTCCCGTTTTCTTATCCTTTTCCCACCAAGGATCAATAATATCACCTAAAATATCTAAATTAAAAATAGGATTATTCGCCATTACAGCATAGTCACTAATGCTTATCTGCGGTTTCGGGTCTAAGTTCCACCTTCTTCCAATTCTTCCATCGTATTCCCAAAACATTGCAGTAGTAGTACTTTGGTTGTTGTAAATCTCAGGATCTTTCTCTTGTCCATTGAAACCGAACCGGTACTCGTTTGAGGAAGAATTTGATATGTATTGTATTGATTTCAAATATTTTATGATTATTAATTTTGTGATTTGTAAAAATACTAATTAATTTTAATTACCAATATTGCAAAACTATTATTTTGTTTTTATGGCGTTATGGGCAAGCCTCTATCTTTTTTATCTCAAAAAACAAAATAAAATTAACTCGATATTTTATCTTTTTATCTTACTCTATTTTCCGGATATCCAGGATAGTTTTATTGCGGTTTTCCGTAGAAAGAGCACGCAACATACTACAGTTTATTTATTTTTACGTTTAATAATTTAATATAAATAAAAAGATCTAAATATATATTTTTTTCATTTGAAATATAAAACCTACTCATGTATAATTTGGGATCTTTATGCCATTTACTTACAAATAAAACGAATTCTTTTTGTCTATTTGTAAGACAATTACCATTGTCTAAAGAACATGTAATATCTAAAGCATGTGCTGTTGATATTTGAGTTTTTAATATTTTTAATTTTGATAAATCATTAAAACAAGTTAATGGAAAAATTTGTTCTTTCAGATAAATATTTCCATTATAGCAAAAAGCATTTCTATTATTTCTAACACGTTTAATATCTTTTTTAGAAACAGTATCAATTTGTAACTTAAAACAAACAGAAGAATTAATTATAGTTATAGAATCTTTTAAATCCAATGAGTCTAATTCTATTAACTTTGGATAAACAATTAATTTTAAATTTTGTGCACTTAAATAGTAATAATATGTAAACATTATTATTACTATTGCTATTATTTTTTTCATTTTATTTTTCCTCCCCATACTCCTCCTTTATCATCTCCATATATATAAGATCCTAAAGAAGACGGTATATTTTTTACATTTTGAGCATCTTTTGGAGTTAAATTATGATCCATTCCACTCCTATAAAACCCATGAGGTCTAAATGAATTATACAAATTTTCTGTTTGAATAATTTCTAAATTTACTTTATTTAATTTCATCCCAGAAGGTGAATTTGGTCCAAACTTAATCGCATCTTCTTGGAATTTATTTAGATTCATTAAATTTCCAGTATTTCCCCAAACACGACCTTCTCCTACTACTTCATGAACAAAAATAGCAGTTCGATTTGACACCATTTTTTCACCTTCTGCACCATTTAAAGGATGATATCCATCTCCTTCTGGCCTAGCTAAACCAATTGTAGCTGTTCCAGACTTTTCACTTGTAGGTTCAAAATCACCTCCAACTTTTCCATCATCAAATTTAACATTTATCTCATAATCAGCATTTACTGTTTTCATATAAGCTATTGCTAAAGCTCTTTTTTCTTTATTTAAACCAAATGCGGCTCCTTTTCCTCTATAATTGCCCTTTCCATCAAGAAAATTTTCAAATTTGTTTGCACTTATTTTAGAAAATGTTTTACCATCCGTTTCAGAAATCTTGAAAAATTCATCAAACTCTTTATTATTTTCAAAAGTATTTGAAATTTGTTGTTTCGCTTTTACTGCATCATCTTTAGTTTCTCCTTTTATTTTGTCACCTAATACATCTGAGTATAAAATTGGATTTGCACTAAAACATAAATAAGGGCTTTCCCATTGTTTTAAAACAGGATCAATATTCCATCTCCTCCCAATTCTTGCATCATATTCCCAGAAGGTAGCAGTTGTAGTGTTTTCGTTGTTGTAAATTTCACGATCCTTTTCCTGTCCGTTAAATCCGAACCGACACTCATCTGTATAAGAATTTGATATGTATTGTGTTGGTTTCAAATATTTTATGAATTTTAATATTATGATTTGTAAAAATACGAATTAATTTTATTTCCTAAAAATATCTCGAAAATCTTCTTAGCTCAAACTCCTCATCCTGTTTTTAATTACCAATATTGATAAACATTATTTTGTTTTTATGGCGTTATGGGTATAGTTCTCTATTTCCGGACACTTGCCAGCCTTTGGCTGATCTGCATTGATTTTATTGTGGTTTTCTGTAGAAAGAGCAGTGAAAAAATAAGTCTCTTTTTAGTAAACTATGACCGTTCTGATTTGCTTTTATTGCGTTAATAATCTATCAAATAAATACAATACTTTTCTTTTAGAGGTTCAAAATATGCAATACTTTTCTCATTAAAATCAAAATTATTTGCATTATAGCTTTTGATTGAAGGAATAGGAGTTTTTAACTTGAACATACCATATTTTTCAGTTTCTAAATAATAATTATTGTTTTCGTTAATTACTACATATTTCTTGCCATGAATAAAAGTTTGTGTTTCTCTTCTAATCAATTCTTTAGGTGGAATTATTTTTAACAATGTTTGAGGCTTATTACTCTCGTTTATTTGAAGAAAATTAATTTTATTTCCTTCTTCATCTAATTTAACAATAAGGTTTGTATCATTTAATGACCATACATCTTTATGTGAGTTAGTAAAATCAAGCCTATCAATAAATTTCAAATCTAAATCCATAATAATAACATATCTAAAATAACATGTTAGATAAATTCTATTATTAAAAATAGCCAAATCATTAACAGATATATTAAGCTTATCTAAATCATCACTTACTTTTACAATTACACCATTTTTTGCATCTATTTTTTTAATGTTATTATGAAAAGCATCTGCAATAAATATAAAATCACTATTAGGAGAAATTACTATTGAAGAAATACCCACATCGGCATCATCTGTAAAAGTTTTATACCCCAAACTATCTTTAATTGGATTAAAAATTTTATATTCAAACTTTCTAATATTTTTAATTTGTTTATATATTTTGTTATCATCATTATCTCTCGTTTTACATTTTGAGTAAACAAAAGAAAAACACATTATCCCAATAAAGAAAATAAAAATTTTAGTTATTAAATATTTCATAGTCTGTATTTTTTTTAAATAAATTATAAACCCAACTTATCTATTAAAGAGCCAAAATCTCTTACGATTGGAGCCTTGCTCTCTTTTAAATAATCACTAAATTTATATTCCGTTTGCTTTATTACCGGACTTTCTGGTACACTTATTACTTGTCCATGAAAGAGTACTTTTGAACCAACTTGTTTAGAAATATTTGTTGATCCCATTTTTGCAATAACAGGTGTACTCCTATTATCAGAAGCTTCAGGTGTATCCCACGCATAAAAGTTTGCAACTTTAGGTGCCCAATATTCATCGTAACCTTGCGACCATGTCTTTTTCGCATTTGGGTCTATTTTTTTTGATTCAACAGGACCATTAGAAGATGAGGAATGTATCATTTTATAAGAAACAACATTTCCATCTTCATCTCTTTCTACATTACTAATCATACCAATATGTCCTTCTTCTGATCCATTTGATTTAAATGTAACCAAAGAACCTTCTTGTATATCATTAATTGTAATTTTTCTTGATGTTTTAGCTATCCCTTTCACTCCTGCACCAGTTTCTAATCCTGCACTTTCTATACAATTGCTTACCATTCCTGAGCAATCAACACCTTCGCCAGGTTTACCTTTTCCTCCCCATTCATATGATTTTCCTGGATTCTTTTCTTTGTATTCTTTAGCTTTTTTTACAGCTTTTTCTCTTTCTTCTTTAGTATCTCCTAGAACGTCATTATTTCTTATCGGATTATTTCCAAAAACTGCATAATCACTAATACTGATTTGTGGTTTTGGGTCTAAGTTCCACCTTCTTCCAATCCTTCCATCGTATTCCCAGAAGGTGGCGGTAGTAGTGCTTTGATTATTGTAAATCTCCTGGTCTTTCTCTTGTCCATTGAATCCGAACCGGTACTCGTTTGAGGAGGAATTAGATATGTATTGTGTTGGTTTCAAATACTTTATGAATATTAATATTGTAAATTGTAAAAATACGAATTAATTTTTATTTACCAATATTGTAAAACTATTATTTTGCTTTTATGGTGTTGGTGATAAGATAAAGTTATCATAATCTTCTTTCAAAATATGTGCATCATCATCCCATCTTTTTGCAATAAAGACTATTCTAAAAGAATAATGAGTACATACAAAACTTGGGAATGAAAATCTAAAATCATTGTCAAAAACAATTGGAATTTTTAATTTATTAAATACGTAATGTCTGTTGGTAGAACCTAATAATATTTCCACTTCATTGGTTGAGTCAATTTTTACATTGTTAGCAGAGTAAATAATTAATTCAGTAGTATCACCAGAAAATTTCAAAATAATATAATTTCTTTTATTTTTATTGCTTTTCAAAAATATATTAATATGTTTTTGTACTGAATCTGGAAATTTATATTCCATAGACCTTCCATATAAAGGACTTTTAATGGATTGATCATATATTTTTAATACCCATTTTGACTTTTGAGCAGCACATTCATTTACTAAATAGCAAGTAGTTATAATCAAAAATAAGTAAGTAACAGCATTAGCAATTGATATTTTCATTCTTGATATTTTAAATTAATTTTACTTTTTCCCTCCAGATGTTTCTAAAGCATCCTTTATAACCTTGGGCGCAGCTTCTTCTTTACATTGTCCACTTTCACGATTCCCATTTTGGTCAACCTTCCATATATTTTCTTTATCAATAGCATAGACAGGTACATTAAGCGTTTTAGCTGCATTGGCATCGTTTCCTGAAATACCTGGAATTATATCAAAGCCAGCTTTTGGAATCCCTGGATGTCCATGTGCTTGTCCAACTATAACTTCATTATTTGATCCTCCTTTTGGAATTATAAATTTATCTCCTTCATCAGTTTTTCTCCCTTCTCTAAAATTGGTTGAATTATGAGCATCGTCATTTGGATCTTGTGGCTGAACTTTAACTGTTAATGTTGCCTTTTTAGTATTTAGAATAATATATGCCTTATGTTCTATTTTATCATTCACAGAATTTGTATAAAGATCCTCTAAAACTTTATCTGCACCTTCATCCACCTTTACGATTCTTGAATGTGCTCTAAGAGCTTTTACTCCGTTTGCTTTAAAATGATTATACTCTTTTCGAGAATCTACCAGCCTAATTTTAGTACCCCTACCATCATTTCCCAAATATTTTCCAGCTATATTATAATAGTCATCATCTCCGTTTGGATCCATTTTCCAAATAGGACTATTACTAAAACAAGAGTAATCGCTTTGCCAAGATTTTTTAATTGGGTCTAAGTTCCATCTTCTTCCAATTCTTCCATCATATTCCCAAAACATTGCAGTTGTGGTACTTTGGTTATTGTAAACCTCCTGGTCTTTCTCCTGTCCATTGAATCCGAACCGACACTCGTTTAAGCAAGAATTTGATATGTATTGTATTGGTTTCAAATATTTTATGAATTATTAATATTGTGATTTGTAAAAATACTAATTTTATTATTTACTCCTTAAAAATATCTTTAAATTACTATTTTTGTTTTTATGGCGTTATGAATAGGGTTGTCATCTAACAACCCTCCATCTTTTCTTTTTATGTTTTGCCTTTATCTTTTCTTGTCTCAAAAATACAATAAAAGTGACTCGATATTTTATCTTATTGATTTACCCTATTTTCCGGATATCCGGATTGATTTTATTCTGGTCTTCCGGAGAAAGAGCAAAATGATAATGGAATGGTGACCTTTCCTCCAAACTCATCATTCAAAATAATTCCAATTGGCTGACTAGGTTGATACATTTCAAACTCATAGAATGGATCTGTTAGAGAATAGAAATTAGTATACTTAGACAATCTTGCAGATGAATTAGAATTAATGTATTCGGGGAATAAGTTAGGAAAATAATGTGATTGTTTATACCATTTTTTTGATTGAATTTTTTCTTTTTCCTCTTTTGATAAAAATTTCCAATATCCTAAGTCAATATAATACAAACCCTTCTCAAATAATATCTGCTTTTCGTTGATAGCATATTGTAAAAAGGCTGGAAATGAATCACAAAATTGTACATAATTTATTGAATCTAATACAATTTCAAATGGAGAGATTATTTTTTTAAATAATAACTTTCCATCAAAATTATAGAGTACAATTTGATAAGGACTAATTATTGCTCTTGATAAACAAAGAATCAATTCTTTTGAATCATCAATAATGATATCATCAATTGGAATAGTAGCAATTGTAATAGTTGTATGTCTATTTGCTATATGCAATAATGAGGTTTTGTTCACACTATCATTGAACACAAAGTCATCTAAATTAGATATTTTTCTGCATAATTCTCTATTTCTTATCAAAGTATGCTGTATTTCTATTTTTTTACTATGAAAATATAAAGTGTCTATTGAAAAATATGTGTATTCGTATGACAATTTTCTAACTACAGAATCTTTTTGCGCTAATGTAATCTTGCTACAATAAAGTGCTAATAATAACACTAATATTTTTATTTTAGTTTTTAATAACATAAGATTGTTGACTAAGGTGTATTAAATTCTTTCTTTTGTTCAGTTTTTGAAGGATTTTTATTTACATCCGCATTATTATTTTTATAATCAATCTCTCCGCTATGGTTTAATCTAGGATGCTGGTAAGATGCATTTGCCCCATTCTTATTTGATTCAATATTATTAATTTCATTAATATATGGTGTTTCATTATTTTCAGTATTCTGACGCTCTTCAATGGTACCATATTGAGCATCTTGACCTAAATTTTCATTAGTATTAGTCTTATAATCTTGCCATTCTTTACTATCAACTCCTTTTTCCAAAGCCTTAAGCATGTTAGATACATGCCCGAGTTCATGCGTAAGCACTGTTGATGGAGACAAATAACCACTTTGACAACAATTACCTTCATCACCAAATAAACCACCAGATGTAATGACTCTTGAGTTGTAGTCCCAGTCTACGTTTCCTAAATTTAGATTCCCATCTTTTTGTCCTTCAACTATAGGTCTGAAACGATCGGTATTCATATCAACTATTGTTGCATCTTTAAAATTAATATTTACTATCTTATCGCTATTGCCGACAGTATTCCAAATTCTTTCTCCTGTTTTTGTCTGCATAGAATACATAGCTGCTTCATGAACTTTATTTAGAATTTCTGGAGAACCAACTGCAGGTTTAACACCCGGAGTATATTGATATGTTTTACCTTCATAGTATACAACTATCTTTTTACCATCAGGGTCAATAGCTATAATTGGATTATTTGCTACAAAATTATATGGACTTAATGAAGGATATTTAGCCTGCAAAGGATCTAATGCTAACCATCTTCCAATCCTTGGATCATAAATTCTTGCCCCAAAATCATACTCATTTCCTTCGCCGTAAGTCTCTTTATCCTTTTCCTTCCCATTGAATCCGAATCTATACTTATCAAGGTTAAACCCTCTTCCATCCATTATCGCACCAAACGGAGTGTAATCTTGTGAACTTACCAAATGGGTTTTATAGCTATCAATAGTATGATTACCATCATCATGTGCTATCTTGCGGTCACTAAAAACAGTAATTACATTACCTAAGTGGTTAGAAATTTCGTAACGTTTATTGCCTAATATTCGGCTATAAGTAGGATCGGTACTTGGAGTTGGTTCTTGCATCAATAGCTTAAGTGCTTTAATACCTATACGGCTGCTGCCATATAAATCAAACTCAGTAAGTGTGGTTTGTCCACCTGCAGTTGTATAATTAGCCATTATATTGCCTTGTGCATCGCGGGTGTATAACTGGTAAGTAATATCATTATTATTAGTTAGCTTTTTGCATACACGGTTGCCCATGGCGTCGTAAATAAATTCAATATCATCGCCATTGCCTTGTTTTATTTTTTTTATTTTGCCATACACATTCCACTCTATATTATTAATATGCCCGGGTCCGGAAGGATCGGATATTAAATTACCTATTTCATCATAATCGTAAGTAGTAGATTGTACGCCACCAAAACCGGGTGTTTGTGTAAGACCTGCAAGTCGGTTATTTTTTAATTCAGAAAGGGTAGGATTAAGATCAGTAGTAATAACATTATAATCATACTGCAAATTATCAAAGCCATTTCCATTCCGATCGTTACGCGTTAGGTGTACGATATTGCCATTGGCATCGTAATGGTAGCTTTCGGCGTAGTGATCGCCAAAACTACCTGTCCAGATGTTGTTGGTAATAATATCAGATATATTGTCTCCCCAAATAGTCTTCATTTTGGTAATACGGTTCAGCTGGTCGTAGCGGTAAGCCGTTAACTGCGGATTTACATCAATATTGTTTGCATCCATAATAGTTGTTACCATCTGACTGATATTTCCGTTGTATAAACCGGGTGCATTTTGCACTAATGATTGATTGATATTTGCAATTGAAGCCGTAAAGTTAGCAAAATTATTATGATTTACATTTTAAAAATGTTATTTGATAAAATTTGGCGTTACTTTGCCGTTATTGGCTTTACTTTGGAGTTTCTATATAAGAATATAAAAAGCACCTCCTCATTTTATTCCTGAGCTTTTAAGATTGCTTTTTCTACTAAGTCTGATAGATATCTTGAAGCTGTTCGTTCAGCAATATTAAGATATTATCTTGTTTCATGTTCTCTTTTTATTCCTACAAAAGTAAAGAAATTAAATAGGTAGTCGCAATTTGCGACCACCTATTTTACTAAATAAGATTTTTAATATTCATATTTTGATTCCATTTATTTTTCTACAATGGAGATGACAAATTGACAACACTAATGTATTTTTTTACTTTTCTCTTATATACATACAACAGAAATGATGGAACGCTACGAGCTTTGCCCAGCTATTCCTGCAATCTAGTGTTCCAAGTTGTTTGGGCTACTATGAACCACCAGCTGTATAATGCTATTTATTAATTAGTTTACTTATAGCTGGCAGTAAAACCCTTCTTTATCATTTATTTAGCAATATCGATATTTTATCTTATTGTCTTACTCCATTATCTACTTACTAAAAAACAAATAAGCAAATAATCAAAAAAAACGCCGCTATAAATTTTCCATTCTATAGCGGCATTGCATTACTTTTTAATATCATAAAAACACCTCCTGCCGTCATCTTTTTTATTAATTTTTCAACTTCTTTTTTGTCTATGCCCGACAATTCGGCTACTTCTCCTGCTTTAAGAGGTTTTTGGGCTGCTTTAAAGGTTTCGATAATTTTCTGATTATTTTCCATAACTATTGTAATAATTGTAAATATTGTATATTGAACTTACAAATATATATTTTTATAAAACAACTTACACAAACCGCAAAAAAAAAGCTGCCCGAAACCGGACAGCTTTTTCAATATTTACATCAGATATTAAAGGATACCTTGATCTAACATTGCATTGGCAACTTTTAAGAAACCTGCAATATTTGCACCTTTAACGTAGTTTACATAACCATCAGCTTGTTTTCCGTGTTTCACGCAAGCAGCATGGATGTTAACCATAATATCATGTAATTTTTCGTCAACTTCTTTAGCTGACCAATTGTATTTCATTGAATTTTGTGACATTTCTAAACCAGAAGTTGCAACACCACCAGCGTTTACAGCTTTTCCAGGTCCGAATAAAATTTTATTTTCAATAAAAACTTCAACAGCCTCAGGAGTAGAAGGCATATTAGCTCCTTCAGCTACACAAATACAACCGTTTTTAACTAAGTTCATAGCATCTTCTTTGCTAACTTCGTTTTGAGTAGCACAAGGTAAAGCTACATCACATTTAACTTCCCATGGACGTTTTCCTTGGTGGAATTGTGCATTAGGAAATTCGTAAGAATATGGTTTAACGATATCTTGGTTAGAAGCTCTTAATTCTAATAAATATTCAATTTTTTCACCTGAAATACCATCTGGATCATAAATATATCCGTCAGGACCAGAAATAGTAACAACTTTACCACCTAATTCAGTAACTTTAATTGCTGCACCCCAGCAAACATTACCAAATCCTGATAAACAAACAGTTTTACCTTTAAAAGTTTCGCCTTTAGTAGCTAACATTTCTTTTGCAAAATAAACTGCACCAAAACCAGTAGCTTCAGGACGTACTAAACTTCCACCCCAATTGATACCTTTTCCGGTAAGAACGCCAGAATGTTCTTTGGTTAATTTTTTATACATACCAAACATGAAACCGATTTCACGTCCACCAACACCTATATCACCGGCAGGAACATCAGTTTCTGGTCCTATCATTCTCCATAATTCTAACATAAATGATTGGCAAAAACGCATTACTTCATTGTTTGATTTTCCTTTAGGATCAAAGTTTGAACCACCTTTACCACCCCCCATAGGTAATGTAGTTAAGCTGTTTTTGAAAATTTGTTCAAAACCTAAGAATTTCAAAATACTTAAGTTAACACTTGGGTGGAAACGTAAACCACCTTTATAAGGACCAATTGCATTGTTAAATTGCACTCTGTAACCTAAGTTAACTTGAACTTTGCCATTATCATCAACCCATGGCACCTTAAATGCTAATAGTCTGTCTGGTTCAACTAATCTGTCGATAATACCAGCTGCTTCGAATTGTGGATTTTCGTTTACCACTTCTTCTAATGATTCTAAAACTTCGCGAACTGCTTGTAGATACTCTACTTCACCTGGGTGTTTTTTTTCCAGGTCGTTCATTATTTTCTCTAAGTTCATTTTAAAAATGTTTAAATGTTTGTGTATAAAAACTCGTTAAAAAAATAACAATGTTAATTAAATAACAATGCAAAATTACATTTATTTAATTGACTAAAAAAAATATTTATTCAATTATTTTCCAAAATTAGATATTTTTTTTTTAAGTGATATACTTAAAGATAAGTTTTTTTAAAAATTATTCGTTGTTGACTGATATACTTGGTTTTAAAACAACACCTTTATTTTGCTTTCCATCTATTTTAATAATTAAAGGATTAGGAAAACGCACATGACGGATAAATTCATCTTCATAATAAGGTTCAAAACTTGCTAAATATTGAATATCATAATACCCGTCATTTATAAACGGATTTATTGTAAAATATCCAACCCTGAACGAAGTAAGATTTTGAAAAAAATGAGTTCCCTGACTAGGATCTATCCTATAATGTTCCAGTCCTGATTCAACAATAAGCCTTGCTGCTGAAATTTGTGGCCACTTCACAGGTATCCCTAACCAAGGATCACTGGAACCCCATCGTCCGGGTCCTACTAATATGTATTGTTTTTCTTCTTTTAAAAAAATATCGTTTAATCTACCAATATCATTTACCATTGCTTCGCTTTTAGCCGGATCAAATGATTCTGGTTTAATATATACAATATCATAAACATCATTTATAATTCCATTGCCTAATGCTGTATCACATATTATTATTGTATTTTCTTTTTCTATTTCATTCAAATCCTCTTTTAATGTTTGATCATTGTCAACAATAGGTCGTATTTGTAATAAATTAAAAATTTTAGGTTCATTATCAGGAACGTCCAAATCAACAGCAAACTCTATTTCAACAGGTTTGTTCATTTCCCGTTGAGCTATTTCTAAAACATCTTTTAATATTTGGGCTAATGAAAATGAATTATGATTCAATATATTAGAAAAAGTAATTATTTTCCTTCCCTCATGGTATATTCCGTCTCTTAACATGTGATTTTCAAAATCAAAAGTTGAAGCAATCATTTTAATCGAATTATCTTTTTCAGCTTCTTTGATAGGAAGTTTCATAATATTAACGCCATCATCTACGCATGGTTTAAAACTTTCTTTGTTCATATCAAGTGCATAAAAATGTCGCTGAGTTTCTCTCAAAGCCATATCAACTGATGAAAGTTGAAGTACTTTTTGAGGATAATGTGGAGAAAAACGCAAGGTATTTCCTCCATCTACAATATATTTACCCAAACCTAAAGCAATATTAACAATACCATCATCAGACTTTTCAGGTGCAATTGGATAAAAATTAATAGAACGAGCAACACCGGAAATAACAGGATAAAATCTATTGCCATAAGGCTGTCCGCAAACTTCCTGCAAAACGATACCCATTTTTTCCTCATCAATTACATTCTTCGTAGCAGTCATATATGCCTTACTGTCTTTGAAGTACACTGAAGCATAAACACTTTTTATTGCAATACTTAATTTTTCAATCATTACACGTTCATCCTGTAAATTCGGAATCATATAAGTTGAATATATTCCTGCAAATGGCTGATAATGTGAATCTTCTAACAAGCTAGATGAACGAATTGCAATTGGTTTTTTTACCACCGTTATAAATGCATATAAATCTTCATGAATACGAAAGGGTAAACGTGCGCTAACAAATTTTTGCAATATTTCATCGTTGCTTGATTCAGACAATGCAATTTTATATAGTTCATTGTCTTCCATAAATTCGTCGAAAACATCAGTACCTAATACTACAGTTCTTGGAATGGTAACAATAACATCATCATACTTATCAACCATACGATTTCGTTTAAGCAAAGTGTCAATAAATGCTAAACCACGAGCTTTCCCACCAATAGAACCGCTTCCAATACGAGTAAAAATAAGATATTCATCAAATTTATCACGATAAAAATCAGCAATAACACCTCTACCTTTATTGCTACGATAACGAGCTATGGCATCAAAAATATAACGTCTTATCTCATCTAAATCATTGAAATCTTCAAATTTAAGAATTTTAAACATTTCGGCAATAGGAAAAATAGCTCTTGCATTCAACCATTTTGAAAAGTGATTATTACTGATATGATAAAAGAATGACTCGTCAGGAATATCAAAAATTTTGTCCTGTAAATTCTTTAAATCGCTTACTCTTAAAATTTCTTCTTTTGTCACCGGATTTCTAAAAACAAAATCACCAAAAGAAAAATTGTTTAGAATAAAATCTTTTAATTCATGAGAATACGTTTTTGAGTTCTTATCTAAAAAGCCAACCTTCAATTCCTTAGCTTTAGAACTATTTTCAGAATCAGAAGATTGAAGTAAAAATGGTAAATCTTTATCAGCATTTCTAACCAATTCGCAAAAACGAATACCAGCATTTTTATTCATAATGCCATAAGTTTTGAAACTTATATCAGAAATAACACCTAATAAATTATTTCTATACTTTTCATAAAGCGCATTGGCCTGTTCATAATTAGTTGCCAGCAATATCTTAGGACGACCACGCATACGTAACATTTTCTGATGTTCGTTAAGTCCTTCGGTCATAAATTTAAGCGACTGCTTAAAAATTAATTTGTATAAATTTGGCAAATAGCTTGAATACAGTCTCACAGAATCTTCGACCAATAATAGACTCTGTACCCCCACTTCACGGGTATCATGTTCAACATTCATCGTGTCCTCTATCAGTTTAATAATTGCCAGCATGATATCTGCATTACCTAACCAACTAAAAACATAATCAATAGAACTTGTATCACCAGAATCTAATTTAAGAGAAACTTCGCGGGAAAAAGGAGTTAAAACAACTATAGGCTTTAATGGATATTTTATTTTTATTTCCTTAGCAAAATCAAAAACATCCACATCTCCTAAGTCTAACATAGTAATAATCAAATCAATTTGATCTTCTATTAGTATTTTAAAGGCTTGCTCAGCAGAAGAAACTTGTATAAAATGAGGAGGATATCTTAAATTTAACGAAACATATTCATTAAAAATCTGCTCTTCAATTCTACCATCTCCTTCTAATATAAAAGCATCATACTTACTACAAATTAGTAATACTTTTGTGATTCGTTTGGTCATTAAGTTATCAAACGGAGTTTCTGTAAAGTAAAACTTCTTAATATCCTTTACTTTCTTTTCTTTCTGCATTTTTGATTATTAGTTATTGAGTTGTTTTTGTAATAACTGCCATTCGCTTTTTACCATCCATTTTAACATCCAGTGGCTGTTTAAAGCGAACATGTCTAAAAAATATGGTTTGGTTAATTAATTCCTCTTGTTTAAGTTTATCCCAATTAATATAACTATCATTCAATTCTTGTTGCACCGAAAAATAGCCAACATTCAATGATGTAACATTATGAAAAAAATGTGAACCTGAAGAAGCATCTAAAGGAAAATCTTCTAAGCTGGTTTCTACAATAACTTTTGCATTAGAAATTTGTGTCCAGTTAACAGGAATTCCAATCCATTTATCACGAGTTCCCCATCGTCCGGGACCAATTAAAATGTATTTTCTGTTTTCTTTAATCATTTCTTCATTTAGTTTTTCGATCTCCTCTGCCATTACATCAGTTTTGGATTTATCAAAAATATCAATATCCACATAAATCACATCAGTAATATCATTTATTAATCCATTACCCATTCCTTTATCAGAAAACAAAATTACATCGCTTTTGTTGATTTTCGACTCATCAATTGTATAATCTTCTGCATTTCCAATTAATGGCTTGATTTGTAAAAGATAAAACGAAGCCCTGCTTTTATTATCTTTGTTTAAATCAATGGCGAATTCAATTTCAACAGGTGATCCCATTGCTTCTTTTACCACATCTAAAACCAATTCTATGGTTTCTGAAAGTGGGATGTAATTATATTTTAAAATATTTGCAAAATTAATAATACGAGGTCCAGGATAACTCAAACCAGGTACAATTCTATTATTATCAATATCATACACAGATGCACAATGCCTTAATATTCCATGTTTTTCTGAAACATCAATATCTAATTTTATTAACCCAGCATCTTCACCTTCTAATAAATTTAATGGCTGTGGTTGTAAATCAACTGCATAAAAATCAACCTGTGAGCTTTTATACTGATCTTTTGGAGAGTTAATTTCAATGCCTGCATATTTTGGAGAAAAACGATAGGCTTTTTCACCTTCAACAACATAACTACCTAATCCAACTGCCATAACAGCAAAGCCTTCTTCGGGCTTCATATGAGAAAACGGATAAAAATTATATGATTGTGCTACACCGCTAATATGAGGGTAATAAACTTCATCATAAGTATTTCCAACCACTTCCTGTATTACTATTGCCATTTTTTCTTCTTCAATTTTATAATTAATGGCTTCAACATAACCACGTGCAATTTTAGAAAAAACTGAAGCATAAACTAATTTTATAGCATCCATTACCTGAAGTAATCTTACTTCCAAATCAGGATGATTATTAGGAATAAGATAAGTTTCAAAAATTCCTGCAAAAGGTTGCATTAAAGAATCTTCAAATAAGCCAGATGAACGAATTGCCAATGGTTTAGTAAGTTTTTTTAATAATAATCTAAGCTTTCTAACTAATCCATCAGTTAATTTCGATTCTAGAAAAACTTTACGAATTACAGCATGATCCCTTTCGGTATTTACAAAATCGTACAATTTATTTCTTTCAATAAAATAATCAAACTCATCAGTACCAATTATAGACGTTATAGGAGTTCGTATATTTATATCAGGAATCATTTGTGAAAAATCGTAATTATAGATTAAAGTATTGATAAAAGCTAAACCTCTCCCCTTTCCTCCTAATGAACCTGAAGCTAAGGAAACAATATTGCTTTCATCAATAACATCAGTTTCTTCAAAACTAATTACTTTTCCTTTGTTTTTTTCATTTCTATGGTTTTGAATTGCATTTAGCATAAAATTTCTAAGTTCTTGTGCATTTTTAAAATCAGTTGTCTTTAAAGGGTTAATTTTCTTTGCAATTGAAATTTCGCCTCTAGCCATTAGCCATAAAGAAAAGTGATTACGCTTTCCATGATATATTAATGATTCGTCCGGTATGGTTTTTAAATGTTTTTCAAATTCTTTGAGCGAACTGGCTATCGCGATATCCCTGCCTGTTGCATCTTTGTATATAAAATTCCCAAAACCCAAATAATGGCTAATAAAGCTCTTTATATCTTGTGATAAAGTATCTGAATTCTTGTCAATAAAAGTTACTTTTAATTCATACGCTAATTTTGCATTTTCCGGGTCAGAAGACTGAATTATAGTAGGTAAATCTTTTGCATTGCTTCTAACATATTTTACCAAATCATATCCAGCATTTTCGTCCAACACATTGTTTCTAAAAAACTTCATATCAGTAATTAGACACAATAAATGATCACGGTATTTATGGAAAATATCAATTGCTTCTTCATAAGATTTTACTAATAATATTTTTGGACGTGCTCTTAATCTCAACACTTTGTAAAGTTCATCGTTGCTAACATCTTCTATTAATTGCTTGGTTTGCTCCAATACACTCGAATAGAGCATTGGTAAATAACGCGAATAATACTTAGCAGAATCTTCAACTAATAATATTACATTAACCAATCCTATTTTTGTATCATTCTCTACATTCACCATATCTTCCAAATATTTTACCATTGCAAAAAATACACGGGAATCTCCATTCCAAACAAAAATTTTGTCAACTAATTTTACGACATTTACATCTTTTTCATACAATGCAATATCGCTATTATTATTTAGCAACATAAATATCGGTATGTATGGAAAATTAAGCTTAATACTTCTACTAATTTCTATAGGTGCTTTTTTATCAACGCCTAACATTATGATTACAAAATCGTAATGTTTTTTATTTAATTGCATCAAAGCTTCTTCATAAGAGGAAACGCCTGTTACTCTTGGTATTGATGTAAGATTCAACTGATAATATTCTCCTAAAATATGTTCAGAAAACCTACCTTCCTTTTCAATATTATAAGCATCATATAAATTTGCAATTAACAGTATTTCATTAACTTTGAATGGCATTAAATCATGAAAAATATCTCTATCATAGTTCTGTTTATTCAAAAAACGATGCAATAATTGACGACTTGGAGTTTTTTGTTCATCTTCTACTTTTTCAACATACTCTTTCTCTGTGCCTTTTAAAATATATTTTGCTTTTAAACTATTTAAATAATTTACGATAATTGCTGAGAGGTTATCAATTAAATGTCGTTCTTCTTTTAAAAAAGGGCCTTCATCTAATTCAATAAAACTCTTTAAATAATAGACTTCTATTGAACCTTTTAGATTATCTATAGTTTCAAAATATTGTTTTTGCATCCATGGAGTTTCAACAAAGTCTGGAGTTTTAAACTCATTTTTATCAAAAATAATACGGGCAACTGCATGCTCTGGATATTGCCAGGCTTTTGGTAATAACATACAAATTTGCTGCAAGCTTTCTTCAATAGGCTTGCCTTCTTTTAAGATTTTAGTAGTCTGATTAATAGCAGCTAATTCTTTTAACCGTTCTTTATTTTCAAAAATTAATTTTTTAAGACTTTCAGCTGTTTCTGCTTCAGTATTATCAATTAAGTTCTCATATTTTTCTTTAATTGATTTGTTTTTATCGTTTACCAAATTAAAATCAAAACTAATTCGTTTGAGTTTATAAAGCGTATCTCTTTCCTTTTCCAGAACCGGGGTAAAAACTCCATTGATAAACATATCCGTTTTGTCTTTTTTCAAAAAATGAATCTCAACTTGTTGTACACCCCCTTCTCGTAATTTCGCCCACATTACGCTGAATTCATCAGATTTATAAACTGATTTTTCAAGCAAAATACTTATATGGTTTCCATTTAATTCATTAAAATTATAACCCAATAGTTTACAGAGGTTTTCTTTTACTTTTTCAATGATACCATCCAAATTAAATTCAATTAAAGCCATAGCAAATATTTCTGTTTAAAATTAAAACAAAACTGAGTTAATCATTGTGTTTTTAATGAATAGTTTCCAAAATTAAGTATTTTACTTAATCTCTTGATTTTTTATAAGTAATTTGCTTATTAAAACTTAAGATATACACGTAATTTGCTAAATATCAATATATTTTTTATTTTAAAACATTTTTTTTATAACATTGTAGTTGTATTTTAAACCATTTTTAATCATCAAAAAAAATAAAAAATTATGAACAACGCTTTAACACAAAAACTAGATCAGTTTATGGCAAAAGTAATTGCCAAAAATCCAACCGAAGTAGAATTTCATCAAGCTGTAAGAGAAGTAGTTGAAACACTATTCCCCTTTATCGAAGAAAATCCGAAATATAACGGAATTCTTGATAGAATAGTTGAACCAGAAAGAGTTATACTTTTTAGGGTTTCATGGATGGACGATAAAGGAAATTTTCAAATTAACAGAGGTTTCAGAATTGAGATGAATAGTGCAATCGAACCTTACAAAGGCGGTTTACGTTTCCATCCAACTGTAAATCTTGGTATTCTGAAATTTTTAGCATTTGAACAAGTGTTCAAAAATAGTTTAACTACACTACCTATGGGTGGCGGAAAAGGTGGATCAGATTTCGACACTAAAGGCAAATCCGATAAAGAAGTAATGAAATTTACTCAAAGTTTTATGCTCGATTTACAAAAACATATTGATCCTGATACAGATGTTCCTGCCGGTGATATTGGCGTTGGAGTACGCGAAATAGGCTTTATGTTTGGGCAATACAAAAGAATTCGAAACGCTTTACAGGAGTGCTCGCAGGAAAAGGTCTTGAATGGGGTGGTAGTTTAATACGTCCTGAAGCTACTGGTTACGGACAAGTTTATTTTGCCGGCGAAATGCTGGCAACTAAAGGCGATAGCTTTAAAGGGAAAACATTAGTTGTTTCTGGTTCAGGAAATATAGCCCAATATACAACTCAAAAAGCTACAGAATTAGGAGGAAAAGTAGTTACTATCTCTGATTCTAAAGGTTATATCTACGATCCTGCTGGAATTGATGCCGGAAAATTGGCTTTTATAATGGAACTAAAAAACGTTAAACGCGGACGTATTTCTGAATATGCTAAGAAATATAATTGCGAATATGTTGAAGGCAAAACACCTTGGGGTGTTAAATGTGATATTGCATTACCAAGTGCAACTCAAAACGAATTGAATGATGGTGCAGATGCAAAAATATTAATTGCCAACGGCTGTATTTGTGTTTCCGAAGGAGCTAATATGCCTTCTACTCCGGAAGCTGCCGAATATTTTGTAGAAAAGAAAATATTATACGGTCCGGGAAAAGCGGCTAATGCAGGAGGTGTTGCTACATCAGATTTAGAAATGTCACAAAACTCCATGCGTTTAAGCTGGACAAGAGAAAGAGTTGATCAGGAACTTCATAATATTATGATTAATATTCATAAAACTTGCGTTTAATAGGGTAAAGAAGCTGATGGTAGCATTAATTATGTTAAAGGTGCTAATATTGGTGGATTTGTAAAAGTTGCTGATGCTATGTTAGCTCAGGGGCTTGTATAAGTCAATATTTTTTAACTAAGCAATTTTATTTTATAATTATAATAGTTCTATCTTATTTTTTATCATACTTCTCTATTTTCTGTATAGAAATGTTCTTTAAGAAAGTATTTTAATTTTACTTCTTTAAAAGACACCCCAAAAGTTATTTCTCAAACTTTTGGGGTCCAGTTAATTTTACTATCAACTTTTTATTGTTTTTGAAGTCAATTAATTTGCTATCAATAGGAACAAATTTTTATCTTAACAACAAAATTTCTATAAATAGAAAAAGTTTTATTCAGTTACATCACCAAATTTAATTTCTTCTTCTGTAGCATCTCTTACAAAAAGAATATTTCCTTTAAAATGAAGGGTTTCTCCGGCAAGAGGATGGTTAAAATCAAGTTTAACATTATTTTCGTCAATCTCTAACACTATAGCTTCAGCATGAATGTCATTTTCTTCGTCTTCCATAGGAATTATGGCACCTTCATACACCATCTCTTCGTCAAATTCGCCATCAATCATAAAGTTCTCTTTAGGCAAATCAACAAGCTTTTCATCATCATAATCACCATAAGAATCCTCAGGATCTAATATAAATTCAAATTCGTCGCCGGCTTTTAGTTTTAGGATATTTTCTTCAAATTTCTCAAAAAGATTTTCGTGTCCAATTAATACAATTTCAGGGTTTAAATCTTCTATTTCTTCGATAACATCACCTTCAGCATTGTCGAATCTTAACTTATAAGTTAAGGAAACGACTTTGTTTTTTTCAATAAACATAGTATAAAATTTAATTTTTAATGCTACAAAAATAAAAATAAATAATCAATAAATGACTATACGAGCTAAAAAACACAATTTATTCATTAATTAGCTCTTCATTAGTTTCTGGCTCTTCACTGATAGTACTATCTTTTTTATGAAAATAAGTATGGCAGCTATAATTTTTTGAAATTTTGATTTTTGGTTTGTCGAACTTTTTTTTGTAATCGGCATATAGGGGATCTTTCAAAAGCTTTTCCATAAACAAACCATAAATTGGAAGAGCGGTTTTGCAACCTTCACCCAATTCGGAAGTTCTGAAATGAACACTTCTATTATCAGCCCCTACCCACGAAGCAGAAATTAAATTTGGTGTAACCCCCAAAAACCAACCATCTGAATGATTTGAAGATGTTCCTGTTTTACCTCCAAAATCGGTTTTATTATCGGAAAATAAGTCGTATTCAAAAAGTGCTTGTGTGGTTCCACCGGGTTCGTGCAAACCACCTTGTAACATCTGACACATTAAAAAAGCTGTTTCTTCACTTATTACCCTTTCTTTTTTGGGTTGCATTTCATACAGAACTTTTCCTTTTCTATCTGTAACCTTAGTAACCAAAATAGGTTCTATTTTATAACCTTCATTTATCAATGGACAATAAGCAGTGATTAATTCTAATAAAGATACATCACTTGAACCAAGACAAACTGAGGGCACATCGGCTAATTTGGTTTTAATTCCAAGCTTATGTGCACATTCAATTACTTTTTTCCAACCCATTTTTTGAGTAAGCTGTACAGCAATTGAATTAATAGATTTTGCAAAAGCATATTTCAACGTAACACTGGAACCTGTAAATTTCCAATCAGCATTGCTCGGAGACCATGATTTTGATTTACCATTTTCTATATAGTTATAAGTAACCGGAATATCATTTAATTTATCGCAGGGAGCATAACCGTTTTCAATGGCAGCAGTGTATACAAAAGCTTTAAATGTAGAACCCGGTTGGCGTTTTGACTTCATCACATGATCAAATTTAAAACTATTGAAATTAATACCACCGATATATGTTTTTACGTAACCATTAAATGGATCCATCGTAATAAAACCGGCATGAAGCAAGGTATTGTAATATTTTATTGAATCGATAGTGCTTAAAAGAGTATCTCTATCACCTTTATATGTGTAAACACGCATTTTCCGAGCTTGATTCAAATAAAAAGTTACAGAATCTTTTTGATTTGGAAATACTTTAATAAGATTTTTATAATGATTTGTTTTTACAACAATATTATCAATAAAATCGGAAATTTCATCACCATTTTCTTTTCGCCATGGATTTTCGCCTTCCCAATGTTGAAAAAAACGTTTTTGTAAACGTTTCATGTGTTCATCCATTGCCTCTTCAGCATATTGCTGCATTCCCATATCCAAGGTGGTATATATTTTCAAACCATCATCATACAAATTAAGTTCCTTCTCTTTTAACCACGATTTCAGATAATTGCTAACCGCTTCTCTAAAATAAGGAGCTTTTCCATCATAATTGTTTTCAACACTATAATTAAGCGAAATTGGAATTTTGCAAATTGAATCAAACTCAATCTGAGATATCATTTTATACTTTAATAATTGCCCTAAAACAATGTTTCGTCTTTCCAATGCTCTATCTGTATGAGAAATCGGACTGTAATAAGTAGGTGCTTTCAGTATTCCAATTAGTAAAGCTGATTGTTCGATATTAAGTTGCGAAGGTTTACTATTATAGAAAGTACGTGCAGCAGTTTTAATACCATAAGCGTTACTTCCAAAATCAACAGTATTGAAATACATTGTTAATATTTCTTCTTTGCTGTAAAACAATTCAATTTTAAGAGAAGTAATCCATTCCTTAGATTTGTAAATCAAAGTTTTTATGCCAGGAATATAACCAAGTAACCCTCTGGAATAGTTATTACGAGTTTTGAAAAGATTTTTTACCAATTGTTGAGTAATAGTACTACCACCTCTTTTTTCTCCTTTCACCATATACCAAAGTATCGATAAAGTAGCACGTAAATCAATTCCATGATGTTCATAAAAACGCACATCTTCCGTATTAATAAGCGTTTTAATAAGAATAGGTGATACCTCATTGAGCTTAATTGGTGTACGGTTTTCATCGAAATATTTTCCTATCATTTTACCATCAGCAGCATACAATTCTGATGCTGTTTTCTGTTTTGGATCGTTAATTTGGTTCAACTTGGGTGATTTACCAAACATCCATAAGAAATTCATGTCAACCAGACCAAGAAATATTATCAAAATTAGAAAAATATGCAGAATACGTAAGATTACCTTTTTATAACGAGACCATTTCTGAGGAACATAAAAAATAAATCTTATTACAATAATAAATTTTGAAAAAATTAATTTAATAAATTTCAATATTTTAGCAAAAAAAATCTTCATTTGTAGAACTATTTTTTAATTTTATTTAAAGCAACTAAACGTTGTAATAATGTTGGATGTGAGTAATGAAAGAAAACGTAAGCAGGATGAGGCTTAAGATTACTCAGATTATTTACAGATAATTTTTTCAAGGCATTCTGCAAAGCTTCTACTTCATAATTTTCTCCTGCAAATCTATCAGCTTGATATTCGTGTTTACGTGAAAGAATATTTAAAGCTAATCCCAATATTAACGAAAGAGGACTATATAACATTCCAAAAACAACAATGCTAATGTGGAAACTGGGCTGATTAACATTTAAAGCTTCTGATAAAGAAGGGTTGTTAATAAACCATGAAAGAATATAAAGCATTAAACCTGTTTCCAATAATGAAATAATGATACCTTTCAAAGTATGTTTCATTTTGTAATGACCAATTTCATGTGCCAAAACAGCCACAAGTTCTTCAATAGTGTGGTCTTTAATCAAAGTATCATACAAAACAATACGCTTTTTAGAACCCAAACCGGTAAAATAAGCATTGGCTTTATTTGATCTTTTAGAACCATCAATTACAAAAATATTATTCAATTTAAAACCTGTTTTTGTTGCAAAAGCTTGAATAGCATTGCGTAATTCTCCAGCTTCCAAAGGTGTTTGTTTATTGAATAGTGGTACGATAATATTGGAATAAAACATAGTAAAAAATATAGTAATTATGCTAAAAACCAGCCAAGCAATCCACCAAAAATTAACACCCGTAGCAGTATAAATTAAAATAAAAAGAGCCAACAATCCACCAACCAATACAATAGCTAATAATAATCCTTTCAATTTATCAAGAATGAATGTTTTAACAGTTGTATTGTTAAAGCCAAATCTTTGTTCTATTACAAAAGTATCATAAATACTAAAAGGCATTGAAAGCAGATCTGCAGCAAACCCAATGATACCAAAAAATAGTAATGCCATAAGTATAGGGTTTAGCGTGTATTGCCTTGCAAATTCGTCAACCAATGCAAATCCACCACCCAAAAGCATAAGTAACATTGCACAAAATGATAAAGTAGAAGTGATAAGTGAAAACCGCTGATTAACTCTTTGATAATCTTGAGATTTTTTGTATTTCTCAACATCGTAAATTCCTTCAAGTTCCTTAGGTAATTCATTACTCCAATATCTGCTATTAAGATAATCTAATAAGCGTTCGAGTAAATAATCAAAAATTAGAATTGCTATTATAATGATAAAAATTGTTTGCGCCATAGTTTAGTAAAAAGTTTATAAAGTTATTGGTTTGTTATTACTATTTTTTTCATTAATCATTATTCATCATTGTTTATATGTAGCCCATTATTTTATAAATTATATATCCAACCCATTCATGAATTAAATCACTCCAGCTTTCAAAACTACTAACATGAGGGACAAAAAGATGTTCAAAATTATAAAGCCTTATGCCAGTGAGTTTAGATGTAGGATAGGCATCCACTATTATTGAAGCTTTTTTAAATACAGCTAAGGATCTTCGGATATGCAAGGCCGATGTAATTAATAAAAACCTCCCACCATTAGGAAATGCTACTTCAAGCATCTTTTTTGATATAGCAGCATTTTGAAATGTGTTTTTAGAAATTGAATCCAACAAAATATCATTCTCTGAAATACCAAGTTTAACAGCATGTTTCTTCATAAAACTAGCTTCAGGCTGATTGCTAAAACTTAGTTGACCAGAACCACCTGTAAGTAATATCTTTTTTATTTTACCTTGTTTATACAAATCAATAGCCTGTATAAGTCTGTCAGCTTGCTGTCTGAAAATTAATTTTTCAGTACGATAATCATAACTAACAATATCTCCACTTAAAACAATTCCGACATCATATTGTTCCTTAGGAAATGATTTCTCAGGAAAATCAAATTCCCAAATACGAATAAATTCATCACAAATAAAACGATTTGAGAACAAATAGAAAGCTATAATTGAAATAAGCAATAATTTTTGCCCTGTTTTTTTATTTTTAATAAAATAAGCTATTATCAATAAAGTAAAAATCCAAAATAATGGGTTGAGTAAATAAGATAATACTTTGGAAATTACAAAAAACATTTTAATAGCCTCCATTACGTTTGCGCAAAAACCATTCTGCTGAAAGCAATGCGATAATAATAAAGAAGATCCAGTAAAGATTGATTAAATCGTTAAAACGTTTTTGAGTATATTTAACCAATTTAATATCATCACGTTTTTGTAATAAATCAGCTAATTTTTCAATTTGAGAAGGATAGAGCATTTCGCCACCATTCTTCTTCGCTAAATTATAAAGTAATTCATGATTGGCAATTGTATTAGAAAATTCAGCATCCATTGCCATTACGGTGAACTCTCCATTTTGAGTCAACGTTTTGTTCTTCAATTTAACAACAGCTTGATATTTATAATCTCCTTGAGGATAAACACCTGCATTCAAATGATAAGCATTGGATGTTTTATTAAATTGATATGGAAACTTTTTGCCTGAACTATTTATTATTGTCAAATTTACATCGTTTTCATTGATAAGTTCATAACTGTCATTGTATAACTCTGCATCAAATTCTACGTTTTGATTTTCATTAAAAACATGGCTATTAATAACCCTAAACAAACCTTTTTCAATTCTTACTGAAAGATACTGAACAATTTTAGTGATAATTTCATCAAAAGCTTCTGAATTATTCTTTTGTGCATAGTTTGAAAGCTTCCATTTCCATAAACCTTCACCTGTAATTATACCATTTTTACTTCCAAGAGATTGGTTAAAAAGAATTAACGGTTGATTACTGATAACATTTCCTATCTTTTGTATCAAAAAAGGTTCAGCAGAAGGAGATGATTTGTAATTACCATAAATACAATTTAATGGAGGAAAATTATTGAGCATCTTTCTAGTTTCATCACTAATAGTAAAATATGAAAATTCTGAAGAAAGAGATGGTAGCGATTCATTAAAAACCTGATTTTTTGCAGCAATATTCAACCCCGTATTGTATGCGTTAAATTGAGAAATATTGCTTTGAGTACCTAAAATATATAGTAGTGGAATGTTTGCTTTTTGAATATCTGAAATAATTTTTGTAGCAGCAGAATTATTGGCGGGCAATTGATGTAAAATCACCAAATTATAATCAGAAACAGGTTTGGTAAAATCATTAATCAACGCTACTTGTACATCATAATTCCGATTACCCTCCAAGGTTTGTTTTATTGCAGAAACATCGGGATGAGGGTTAGCTGCCAATAATAATATTTTCTGACGAGCATCCAGCACATCTATAAAAATATCTTTCCGATTATTGGTAAGTATAATTTCATCGTTTACCGGAGAAATACTAATGGTATATCGTTGCAAACCGATTTCTTTGGCTTCGGTAGTAATATTAATAGTTTCGCTATATTGTTCGCTACTAAAATTAATTGTTTTATTAAACAACTCCTTTTGACCATGCGTTAGTTTTAGTTTCGCCGACAAGCCCTTAGCTTTATTAGCATTTACAACTACTTCAATAGGAAAAGTATTTCCTAAATAAGTAATGCGGTTGAAATTAACTTTTTGTATGAGCAAATCTTTACGAATACTGGTATCACCCAACGCAAGAGTATAAATAGGAGCTTTTATTTTATCAGATACATATAAAGGATTGTTACCTTTGTTATAAATACCATCACTGGCAATAATAATTGCTCCAACATTGCGATTGGTATATCTGGTTATTAAATCATCAAATAAAGCAGAAATATCTGTTTGTTTGCCTTTATAGTCAAAATTAAGCTGTTCATTTACTTTATCATCAAAACTAAAGCTTTTAATGTCATATTTCTGTCCAAGTTCATCAATCAGTTTTTCAATTTTTTGTTTGTATTCATTTTTATAAAAAGATGAATCTTTGCTTATTAAAATTGATTGTGAATTATCCTGAGCAAAAATAATAATAGGCTTTTCGTTGGAATGAGTAATGGTTTTTAAGAGTGGCGAAAGCAATAAAAATGCAATAAAAAATATAGCAAGAAAGCGAAATAAAGACATTAACTTGCTAAGCAATGGAGAAAAATCATTGCGTCTGTTTTTGTAATACAAAATTGCGGAATAAGCTATTCCTGCAATAATGCAAAAAACAATCATCCATGCTGGATATTCGGTAATGATATTCAATTTTATAATGGTTACTGGTTAATTATTAATGATTTTACTTTTCATTGATAATTAATAATTGATAATTAATTAGGTATTCATTGCACCACAAACATTAATAACCTGTCCACTAACATAAGAAGAGAGATCAGATCCAAGAAATAAGCAAAGATTAGCAACATCTTCCGGCTTGCCTGTACGTCTCAAAGGAATGTCTTTTATCCATGTTTCTTTAATTTCCGGTGGTAATTGTGCTGTCATTTCAGTTTCAATAAACCCCGGTGCAACTGCATTGCAACGAATATTACGAGAGCCTAATTCTTGTGCAATTGATTTCGTAAATCCAATAATTCCTGCTTTGGAAGCTGAATAGTTAGATTGTCCAGGATTACCCGATCTTCCAACTACAGAACTCATATTTATAATAGAACCGAATCGTTGTTTAAGCATTACTTTTTGTACAGCTTTGGTAAGATTAAATACCGATTTAAGATTTACATTCATTACCAAATCCCAATCATTTTCGCTCATACGCATCAGCAAAGCATCACGGGTAATACCTGCATTGTTAACTAAAATATCAATCTGACCAAAATCGGCAGCAACATCGGTTATTAATTTTTCAGCAGCTTCAAAAGAAGCAGCGTTCGATGCATAAGCTTTTGCTTTAATACCCAAAGCATTGAGTTCAGTTTCTAATTTTTGTGCATTTTCGTCATAAGCCAAATCAGAAAAGGCAACATTTGCTCCATTATTAGCAAATGTTATTGCAATTGCTTTTCCAATTCCTCTGGAAGCTCCTGTAATTAAAGCTGTTTTTCCTTCTAATAACTTCATTGTATGTTATGTTAAATTTAAGGGCAAAGATACTGCTTTTTGATGTAAAAACAATCAATTTTTGATTTGGGCTTATTCATCTATTGGTTTACAGATTTAGTTTCTCATCTGGAATAATTCAGGACAAGTCATAAAAAAAGCTATCTTTTCGGAGATAGCTTTGAAATAATAGGTGTATTATTTTGATTTAAAACGCTGCTAAAGAATGAGTTTTTCAGTTAAGTTAGTTGTTTTTCTGTACGAGGTTTGGGAAATATAAAAATCGGATAAAGAAATAGAAGATATTGCTGATGTATCTTTTTTAGTTTCAAATTTTACTTTATCAGAATCTTCTGTTTTTAAGTTTTTCTCAATTAAAAAAGTCGGTAGTTTTATTTCTATATCTTCTGAACACTTGTTTAAGCCTATCAATCCTGAGAAAATAAAAATAAGTGTTGTTGCTTTCATGTATTTATATTTTTGTTTTTTATTATGACGTAATCAATTCAAAAAAAGTTACAAAAAAGTTAATAAATAAATGTTTTTTTAGCTATTTGGGTATTGAACTGTTTTGCTCAAAAATAAAAAAGCTTAAAAATAGCATCTAAAACACTACTTTTGCAGCTTAATATGATATTTATAAAGTAAGCAGTAAATAGTTTTATCAACACTATTTATCTATGGTTGTTATATCATTACTAAAATCAGAAACAAATTAAAAAAATATATAGATGAACTTTAAACCAGGCGATAAAGTAAAATTTTTAAATACAAGCGGAGGTGGAATTGTTACCAAAATAATTAGTTCGACAATGGTAAACGTAGCCATAGAAGAAGGATTTGAGGTACCAACAATGGCAAGTGAATTATTAAAAATAGATGAAAGCTCTGCAGGTGCACGTTTGTTTAATCAGAATTTTAATGTAAATCCTAATTTAATTCAGGCAGAAGAAGAGGAAATGGAAGATGATGGCAAATCGGCTTTATTAAAATCTTATGGCAGCAGCAATCAGGTGGCAGGTATTTATCTGGTGTATATTCCTCACGACCAACGCTGGCTGCTGACAGGTATGATTGATGTTTGCATTATCAATCATACCGAGTTTTATACCTTGTTTAATCTTACGTTAATGGATGAAGACGGCAAATTCCATGGTATGGATTATGATGTATTATCGCCCGAAAGCAAAAAAGTAATTACTACTATCGAAAGAGAAGATTTGGAATCGTGGAGTGCAGGCAATGTGCAAGTATTGTTTCATGCCGAACTTAAAGAACGATTGTTAACACCTATGAATGCTGATTTCAAAATAAAACCCAGCCGTTTTTATAAAGAAGAAAACTACATCAGTTCTTCTTTTCTTCAGGAAAAAGCGTTGGTATTAACGCTCGGACGATTAACAGAAATACCAAGCAATCAGTCGAAGTTTGCATTATTTACCAATAAAGATGCTACAGAAATACAACAGAAAAAAGCTACTCAGGTAAAAACTGAAACTATTTTAGATGCCCATCAATTAAACCCCACTACTGCCGAAATAGATTTACATATTGGCGAACTGGTAGAAGATTACTATTTGCTCGACAATGCCGAAATGCTTAAAATACAATTGGATTATTTTACCAAATGTTTAGAATCGGCTTTTATAAACAAAACACATAAATTGATTTTTATACATGGCGTAGGTACAGGAGTACTTAAAAATGAAATGATTAAAATTTTAAAAACTTATGATAACCTGCATTACTTCGATGCTTCCATGGCAAAATATGGTGTAGGAGCAACAGAGGTTTTTATCAATCATAACCGATAAAATAGCTTTCATTAATATTTAAAAGACTGAATTGAGTAGGTGTGGTTAACATGAGCCAGCGCCTGATAAACTTTTTTATGAATTTGTTGCAGATTGAAAACAAATTTGAATTGTCTGTAGTGTTTTTAGTTCATGTCCTCAATCATTGAAAGAATAGGATAAATAACATTATAATGTTTCTGAATGAACATTGATGAACCTATCTTAAAAAGTCTTTCACCTAATTTATCAACAATGGGTATCAATATTTTTTCAGTTTCACAAACAATAGGTGAAATCTGATTTAATTCACCACTTAGTTGCCAGTTCAGACAACTGCATTTATTATTGCATCTTGGATTATAATCACATACAGAACATATTGCTGATGGTTTCTTTGATTCCTGATAAAGTTGTTCTTTTCTGAATTCATCTATAGCAGAACTAATATTTCCTATCGAATAGCTTTTATTTGACATTCCGTCTTTAACAAATTGTACGCAGGGATATATGCTTCCATCATGGGCAATTGAGATTTGCTCCATAGCCAAATGACACTGATAGCACTCGAAATTTTCCTGACGAATATGGCTTGCCAGTTTCATTTCAAAAGGAGAGAAATAGAATTTTTCTTCCTTCATAATATTGTGTTCATATATTTTTGAAATTTTCTTATATTGCTTTTTGAGCTCCTTAATTGATTTGTCATTCCAGTTTCCTGCATAATTCAAGGAAACGATGATGTATTTAAAACCCCGATTTAAAAGATATTCAACTGATGAAGAATAATATGGAAGGGTTTCAGGTGAAACTGTCATTAATGCTTTAGCATATGGTTGGTATTTTAAAAGTAAATCTACCTTTTCCTTTAAATCCTCAAACGTTGGAGTTCTGTCAGCATATCTCCTGAATGCATTATGGGCATGCTCATTACCATCAATACTGATTGAAACCTGTAAGTTAACTTTGTTTGCATAATTCAGAAAATCTGCATCCAGCAGTAATCCATTTGTAGTTACTTTATAATGAAAATACCCTGATTTTTCTGAGCTATAGGAGATGGTGCTTTTAATGAGTTCCTTCATAAGCAGTGGTTCTCCACCAAAAAAGATAATTCCGGTATTTGAAGGGTAATTATTAGCGATAAAGTCAATGCTTTTATTGGCAGTTTCCTGCGACATAAAATGTTTATTGTTTGGAGATGAGTAACAATAGTCGCAGGACATATTGCAAGCTGTAGTTAAATGAAGTGTTACGTGCATTTATTGTGCTATTATGTGTTCTTTTTTAATCCATTTAATGAAATCATTTACTTGTTCCAGTAAGAGTTTTTTAGATTCTTCTTTTGCTTTTGTTTCACTTTTTTTCCAATTTTTGCTATTTTCAAAATTGATATGACTTATTGGATCATAAAATACGACAGCATTGGTTTTGCTGTTAGCTTTAAGCTCATCTCTTAACAATTCAGCTGCTTTCTTAGTGTCGTATCCCTGAACAGATGAAAAACATTTGCTGTCAGATCTGAATTTATTAAAATCTTTAGTTGATACAAATTCAAAAGCAATATTGTATTTAGCATTATATCCATCCATTTTAATTTTCACTTTTGCATCTGCAACATTTTTTTCATCGAGGCAATCGTCAGCAATGGCCAGGGCTTTAAAACTTATTACAGGTCCTTTTACAGTATCAAAACTTATGTTTTCAGCTTTTAGAGCTTCTAATATTATCTTAAGCGCTTCATCTTCTGATATAAAAACAGGCGGTGACATCACAATACAACCACTTGCACCTGAACCTTTACCATGAACAAAAATTGGAGCTACTTTTATTGCATCCTGTTTGACTTGCTGATTCTCGGCTTTCTTTTCTTTATCGATACTTTCAACAATAACTATCGTTTTTAAATCCTTACTTTTATGTATGTCAGGATTTCCTAAAAATATAAATGTAGCCAAGGATGAAGCCACATATTTGTTTTTTAACCATTTGTCAGGAATTCGTTTCGATAGCAATTCAGGATTCTCTATAAAATAGTCAATGGTCGGATAATTAGGAGCTTTTCTTTTTTTAATCGCTTTTAATTCCATGTGTTAAGTTTTAAATCAATTTATTCCTTCTGAATTTTCTATTCTTTTTCTAATATCCAAGTAATATCTTTAGTCATTTTTCTTATTTATTGACTCCAATAAGGTTTACTAAGAGTAGTGAAACATTTTTCTTGTTTCAAACTGTCAAGTAACATTATTGGTCTGTCCTTTCCCTTGTTTTGACAAAACATAAAAATGGAGGATTTTTTGAAGATACTTCTGGATTGATTTATTGTACTCTACAAATCATTTCGCTGTTATTTTATTCGTTATAAATTAAGACATTTTACAATGACTGTTAAATCGTTTGTTCTGCAAAAAACTTTTAAAAACCCATCCATCTTGGCTAATTTAATGCAATTTTCCTATAATTATCCCACAAATTTAAAAAGAATAATTGATATATTCCAAATTCTTTATTTTTTGAAATCAAAACCAGAAGATTATAAAAATAGTCATGCAATATACATATCTGCTTTGGGATTATTTTTATAGAGTATAGGATTAAAAAAAATTATATTGTGCATTTATAACCCAAACCTTTCAATTTTTTAAACTGGTAAAATTTCCCATATTGTGAGATGAATAGTAAAGTTTTTATATAATCGTTCCACAACTGTTTTATGACATCTAAAGTTTTTACATAGTCATTCCACAAATGCTTTATGAGTAATGAAATTCTGAAAATATAGGCTGACCAAAAAAAGTATATGAACAGTAAATATTAAATGAAGTATATTTTAATTTGCTCTTTTAGCTCGTTCCCAATTAACTGACTGGCTACGTTTTATATATCTAAAAAAACCTAAAACAACAGCATAATTCATGATAAAGAAATAATAGGGAATAAAAAGTAGTTTTACTTTAATTTCTCTGTTTTGTAAAAACCATCCCAATAATGCTGAAAAATAAAATAGTAATTGTAAGCAGAAAAGTAAAGTGTAAAAATTACTATTATCGAATCCTTGTTTAAAAGCAAAAAAAGCATTCATTATAAAGATAAGTATCAAAGATAATGGAGCAAGGGTCCATCTTAAAACCCTGTGAGAAATATATTGAAATGTAAGAGTTCTGTATTTAAAAGGATTAAGTAATGCTTTTAATCGAACAATAGACTGAATACCTCCCGCTGCAATTCTTATTTTTCGTTTTAATTCTTCTTTTACATTGGCTGAAGCAGATTCTATAGCATAAGCATCAGGATCATAACCAATTTTATATCCTTTCATGGCAATTCTTAATGAGATAATAAAATCATCTAATATTGTATCACGTTCAACATCCTGATGGAGCTCTGTACGAACGGCAAACAATTCGCCCGCAGCACCAACTACACTATATAGTCTAAAATCATAGCGTTTTAATAAAGATTCATATTTCCAGTAAATACCTTCTCCTGCACCTGAAGCTGCATCTGCATCTTTAGATACAATTCTTTTTTCACCTGAAACACAACCAATTTCAGAATTGGAAAAAAGATAAATTATACGTCTGATGGCATCTTCGCCCAACATAGTATTGGCATCAGAATAAACCACAATTGGAGTATTAACAAATTTCATAGCCCTATTAATAGCTCCTATTTTTCCATTGCGAGCTGATTCATGATATACAGTTACTTCAGGATAATTACCTAATAACTCAGGTGTTCCATCATCAGAACCGTCGGTTACCCATACAAGATGAAGTTTATTTTTGGGATAATCCAATTGGAGAGAATTTCTAACTTTTGCAGCCACATAATCCTTCTCATTGAAAGCGGCAATTAACAATGTTACTTCTGGTTCATAGTCTTTTGAATATAAATTTTTGTCCTTAACAAAAATGGATTTAATTTTTACTAAAAAGATTAATAATATACCATAACCGATGTATGCATAAAAAACAATAAATACCAAAAACCAAAATAATATTTCTAAATATTTCATATCATAATATTTTATTTGATTTAAATTAAACTCTATCCCATTCTCCGCTAGTAGAGTTGTATTGTTTTATCACCTTGCAGGGGTTTCCTGCAGCAATACAAAATGGAGGAACATTCTTTGTAACAACACTCCCTGCTCCTATCTGACTTCTTTTCCCGATAGTTACACCAGCTAATACAACAGAATTTGCACCTATATGCGCTTCCTCTTCAATAATAACACCTCTTACATCGAGTGATTGGTGTTTAGAGTTTTTTGAACCGTCTTTATATCCATGATTAAAACCTCCTATAAAAACATGCTGCCCCATTCCTGAGCCATTTCCCATGCTAACTGGTCCTAACACAACACTTCCTATTCCGACTCTGCAATTATCTCCTATGATTACATCCCCAGCACCATTATTAATTACACAATAATCTTCAATGGTAGAAAACTTGCCTAAGTCGAAACGTTTAAAGAAAAAAACATCAACTCTGGCACTCCATCTGATAAGGGAATGTTTCCCACGTTTATGATAAAATTTATTAACAAACCAACGAATATACCAACGTGGTCTTGCCCGGTAAGGAGAAGCTATGAGCCAAAGAATTCTTTTTTTCCACTTTGGATCAGATTTAATATGATCTATTAATCCCATAAAATTCTGTTTTATTGATTGATTTTTAAAATTGCATTATAAATTGCATCTACATTGTTTTCCCATGTATGTTCTGCTGCAATTTTTTTTCTTGAGTTATTTTTATCTTCATTATTTTCTTTTAATGCTTTATCAATTAAAACAATATAATCTTCAGGGCTTTTTGCAAGATAAACATGATCTGTAAAATATTCCATTGCCTTTGTCCATGTTGCAACGGTTGGTTTTCCCATTGCAAGGTATTCATCTATTTTGCGAGGGTAATTTCCTATAGTAGCATCATTTAAAATTTGAGGATTGATACATACATCAAAACCCTTAGTATAAGAAGGTAGTTCTTCCGCAGCTTTTGAACCCAGAAAAACAATATTCTCGAATTGATGCAAATCAGATGAAATAAAATTAGCATCTTCGGGTCCAACTAAAACAATAGTCCAATCAGGACGCTTTTGAGCAATCAAACGAACCAAATCAATATCCAGCCTTCTTGAAGTTAAAAACCCTATATAACCAATAATGGGATTTTTTAATGATTTTAGCTCTGTTGCAATCTCAATATGGTTTTTATCTTCATCATAAATTGAAATATCACATCCCTGCCCTACCATATATGCATTTTTAGTAAATTTATTTGCATAATCAGCATAATAAAGAGAATTTGTAACTACCACATCTGATTTTGCAATTAATTCGGGTTCTAGAAACTGTCCATATTTTTTCCAGTAAGGATTTTTAATAAGATTGTCGCGAATATAATAAATACTAATTACAGGATTAAGCAATTCTTTCATGAAAAAGCTTCTAAACATATCACTATCATTAAAATGCAAAAAGTCATGAAAATCATTCTCTTTAATTGCCCTATTAATTTCAGTAGCAAATCTTTTATTATTAATCTTATTAAGCCATCTGAAGATTGAAAGCAGAGGTGCTTTTTGAATAGATTCAAGTATTACGTTTGGATAAAAAACTGTAAGATTTTCATTCACCTTTTCATAGCAAGATATCTCACCTCTAAGCATTTTCAATCGTTTTAAAATACTAACGTCGGTTTTTTTTGATTTTAGCGTATTTCTATCCAGTGGAGCATTTATATATAGTACTCGGTTTTTTTTTGAGAACTCCAGTGCAATATTTTTGCAATTACTACCAATTTCAATATCCCATGGTTGTATGCCAGTAATAACGATATTTTTTCCTTGCATTTATATATTGTTTTAATTAAGTGTTATGCAATTTCCTTTACTCAGATTATTTCTTCAAAAGTACAATATTTTTTATGTTAAATTATGCATTATTCAAATAATTAGCTAAAATATTGTTATATATTCTTAGTGTTTCTATTGCTGCTTTTTCCCATGAAAAACGCAATATGTTTTTATTGCCTTTTTCTATCAATTCATTTCGTAATGAATTATTTTTTAATATTTCAGCTATAGCATTGGCTAATTGTTCAGGGTCTTTTGGATTAGTTAAGAATGCTGCACCACCTGCTATTTCCGGCATGCAGTATGTATTTGATGTAATTACAGGTGCACCGCATGACATGGCTTCTAAAATAGGCAATCCAAAACTTTCTCTAAGAGATGGATATAAAAACAATTTACATGATGAATATAATAATGGCATTTTTTTAGTTGAAATATACCCAATAGGATTAATTTGAGTAAGAATTTCAGTACTATTTATTTCTTTTGCTAGTTTTTGTAGATATTCAATTTTTAAATCAGTAATAACAAACTCAATATCAAAAAAATATTTTTGTTTAAAAAGTGAAATGGCTTTAATAACGGTTTCAGTATTCTTTTTAGGGTCGGTATTACCATGAAATAAAACAAATGGCTTAACAATATTCAATTGTTTTAGTAATTCGCCCACGTTTTCTTTGTGTTCAAAGCGTTTATCTACAGCATTGTAAATCACTTCTAAATTCAAATTATTATGCTTAAAATGATTTTCAATGATTTTTTTTTCAGAATAAGATACAGTTACTATCTTCTTACATTTGTTGATAATTCTTGGAACAATAAATTTCCTGTATAAATTTCCATATCGCTGATAAAAACTTCCTTTTCCTGATGCAATTGCAAAATATGTTTTTTCAAGATATATAATATCATGTAGTGTTAATATAATAGGAATATTTGTGAATAAGGGCGCTGTGTTACTAGTACAATGAAGAATTTGGCATTTATCTTTTTTTGCTGCTTTTGGCAGACTTATTTGCTCCCACCAGGCAAATGATTGCCCTTCAATTTCACGTATTGTAAAATTTCTTGTTGATTTTAAACAAACATCTTTATCTTTTCTAACATAAATAAAATACTCATTTTCAATATCAATTTGTTGAATTTGTTTAATTATTTCTAAAATCACAATTTCCATCCCATGTTTATTTGGACGAAAAATTCGTTGAGCTTCAATTCCTATTCGCATTGTCATCAGTATTTTTAGTGTAAAAAAAGAATTTTGCATACATCAATGCTATTCCTTCATAAATTACAGCTCTTAAACCAAAGCTGGATGTCCACCATTTTTTTGTATCATAATTTGTTGCAGTGATAGATATTATCCCTATCTTCCACTTTTCACCAAAAACAAGTTGAAAAAAAAGCCGTGTTCGCCTTGCATGAGTAACTGAAGTCAGAATATTAAAGTATTCTTCGGTAAGATTCATCATCTGGAATCTGCGATTTAATGCTAAAGCAGTTTCGTAGGTTCTGTCTTTTTGTTTTGGATTACAAGGAACTATAATTATACTTGATGAATCAATGCCAACAGAAATAAGGGACGCTGCAGTTAATTCAGCATAGTTTTTATATCCGCATAGGTAACTTCCTTGAATCATTGGAACTCCTGAAGTAAATATTAAAGAATCCTTATTCTTGGCGATAATAACTTTAGCACTATCTATTGCATAATCAGGTATATGCCCTTCAATAACTATTATTTTAGAAACTACGGGATTTGTGATAGCTAAAAAAGAATATGCATTATGTCCTAAAAATGAGAATATAAATACGATAAATATCAATAAGATAAACCACCCTATTACTGTAGGTCTTCTACATTCTTTCTTTTTATAAAGTTTTAAATAGGATTTTAAATGCATATTAGAATTTTACAAACCTGATTTAAAATAGATTGATTTCATTTAATTAATAATACTTTTCAAAAAAAAAAAAATAAGCTTTTATTTACAGATGCAGAACAAAGATAATAAACAATTAATACAAAATATAAAATTCTTAAAAATATTTCCCAAATTCATCAAACATTTAAAACAGTTTTTATGTTTAATCGAAACAATATCCAAATTCTTCATTATATTTTACGAAAACATATTTTCTCTGATAAATTTATTATACTTTTGCTATACAAGCTGGTATTAAAAGACTGGAAATATTTGAAATAATAATTAACTAATTTATCATTAATTCTGAATTACAATCTTATGGGAACTATTCTTAATTTACTTCAGGTGATACTTATTGCGTATCTTGGTATTGGAATAATATATCTTTTATTTTTAGCTATTGCCGGACTTTTTAGAAGAAAGCAGGTAATAGAAGAAAGTTTAATTAAACATAGTTTTGCTATTTTTATTCCAGCTTACAAAGAAGATAAAGTAATACTTGAAGTTGCTGAAGATGCCTGCAATCAGGATTATCCTAAAAACTTATATGATGTTATTGTTATAGCAGATAAGCTGAAGCCTGAGACTATTTTAAAATTAAAAGCTATGCCAATAACTGTAATTGAAGTAGATTTTGAAAAAAGCACTAAATCTAAATCATTAAATAAAGCCTTTGAAATTTTGCCTGAAAATTATGATTATGCTTTAATTCTTGATGCTGACAATATTATGGAAACAGGTTTTGTTCGTAAACTGAATAATGGTTTGTGTCATGGTTTCTTTGGAGTTCAGGGACATAGAGTTGCAAAAAACATGAATACATCAGTTGCAATCCTCGATGCTGTAAGCGAAGAAATTAACAACCATTTATTCAGAAGAGGGAATAGAGCACTTGGATTAAGTTCCTCTTTAATAGGTTCTGGTATGGCATTTGAATACAAACCTTTTAAAACGATTATGGCAGGAATTGAAGCAATTGGTGGTTTTGATAAAGAACTTGAATTATATATGACCCAAAGAGAGTTAAAAGTTGACTTTATTGAAGATGCCTATGTTTACGATGAAAAAGTTCAATCTTTTGATAATTTTTCAAATCAACGAAAACGCTGGCTTGCAGCTCAGTTTATTTATCTGAAAAAATCTTTTGGATCAGCTTTTATACAACTATTTACAAAAGGAAATGTTGATTATTTCAATCGTTCCTTTCAACACATTTTCCTTCCCAGAGTATTACTATTAGGTGCTATGTCATTAATTTTTATGCTTTCAATTATTTTTGACCATAGTATTTATACTGTCATTTGGTGTGGCCTGTTTGCCACTATTTGCCTAACTTTACTTATTTCAATCCCTTGGAAAATGTATAATATTCGAACATTCAATGCAGTTCTTTACTTACCCAAAGGAATATGGTTAATGTTTAAAGCACTTATTTCGATGAAAGGAGCCAATAAAACATTTATTCATACTGAACACGGAACAATCAATAAAGAAAAATAATCATTTAAAAAGAAAATGTTCTTTTAAAATAGGCTTTTAATTTTTGTGGCCAGTCTTTATCCATACATGGTTTTTCAATAATCAGATAGTAAATTATTGAAAATGTCATAATTACTGGAGCAATTATTAAGACATACACACCTAAATTTGCAATATAATTACTACCCAAATAAACTGGTTTTATTAATCGTGTAAGAAATTCAACTATTGGGAGATGGATAAGATAGATTGAATAACACATTCCTCCAGTTACCATTATCCATGTATTGGTAAAAAAAGCATTCAAAATATTTCCTTTAAACACACTAAATAGAACAGTAAAAAGAGACAATGCAAATACCAGATTTTTCCAATATTCTGTTGTCCATGTGTACATTAAGAGGATTAGTGCAATAATACCTATCAAGTCCCATAGGTAAGATTTCTTAATTTCTTTTTCCCATTCAGTTAAAAAGATATCAGCAATTAAAAATCCTACGAGAAAATGGGGCAATTGACCAAAAATTGTCATTTTCATCAGACCAATATGCCAGTTGAATATACTTTGAAGTGTAATAAACACAAAAATGTAAGCTATCAATAAGCCTCTTCTTAAAATAATTGGTTTTATTGAAAACACTAAATATGCTAGTAAAGGAGCTAATATATAAAACTGAATTTCAATTTCAAGCGACCAAGCAACAGGATTAATAATGCTATAATCTTGAAAATACAAATTATGCTGATAAAAAATACTGGCAATGTAATGTGGTATCATTTGAAGAAAAGTAAAGTCTCCTTTTACAATCAAAGCTATTGCCAATAAAGTCATTATTACAATATAAGGTGGTTCAAGTCTTGTAACTCTTCGCCAGAAATATTTTTTAAGATTCACAGCAGGTTTATCCGATAAATAATGCTTGGCAAAGGGAAAAGATAATACAAATCCACTGATCGCAAAGAAAACAAATACTCCCACAGTTCCTCGGCTAATCCAGTAAGCAGACATATCTGTATTGATAAATTTATGGTAATCTCCCTGAAATCCACTATGAGATGCATAACTATAACGAAATAAGCGTTCACTAATATGTTGTATAATAACAGGTAATATTGCGAGAAAACGCAAACCGTCAATTTCCCGGATAATCTTACCTGTAGTTGTAATACGCATTAGTTTTGACGAAAGATACGTACCAAATTTTCTTTTCATTTTAGAGTTAAAATAAAAGTAAGATAATGAATTAATTTTTGATTTAGGTTAATGCTTACTAATTAAGAGTATTATAAAAAATTAATTTTATTATTTTCACTTTTCATAGTATCCCACCAAATACAAATTACAAGTAAATTCCATACCTGAGTAGCTTTTGTTTGCCGATTCCAGAACCAATAAGGTTCTTTATCTGCTTGTGTACTATAATCATTAAGTATTTTATTAACTGTATTTTTATTTGCATATTCTGCTACAAATTTTGAATCAACAATATAGCTGAATATTTTCTCCCTTTGATCTGGATCATTGAAAAATACAGGTAAAGGAGCGAAACCGCCTTGTTTTTTTCTGTCTGTAATTTCAGAAGGAAGATGTGGTTTTAAGTAATATTTATGCAGGTATTTTGCAGCACCTTTACCCTTAGATATAGCATCAGGATCACCTTTTGTTTTAATTGTTCTTGGAATTGTTTTCAAAAAATTGTAAATATCTGTTGACATATAAGGAAAAGAAAGCTGATTATCGAAATGTGCAGCCATTTTAGATCCTTTAAACAAAATAACTTCATTTACAATTTGGGCTAAGTCAATGTAAAATTGTTTAATAAGACATAATTGGTCAAAATCAGAACAAGATTGAATTGGTGATGCAGGAGCTTTATATGGTGTGAAATTTTTTAATAAAACTTTTTGTTGTTGATTATTAAAACCAAAACGATCATTTTCAAGGATATGTGAAATTTTATGTCCCTGAAAACGAAGCTTAAATAAAAAATTATCGTTGTCAAATATGTTTGATTGCAATACAGATGTTGTAAATCTAAGCGCTGGCATTAATCCCATACCTGAAATTTTATAGAACATTGCCAATTCACGCATAGCTACTCCAAAATGTTGATCATTACCATCTCCACCTAATATTATTTCAGGTCTATCGTTAGCAACTAATTTATTAACCAAATAATTAATCATTAATCCGCTTTCTTGAAATGGATCTCCTATTTCTGCAACAATATCCGGAAGGAAAGTAATTTCACTTCCGTCTATTTCATAATCATTATGTTTGGTTGAATACACATCTGCAAGCTTTTGAGCTAAAGGTAGTTCTGACCAAGGATTATTTTTAAAACCAATAGAAAATGAAGATACTTCTCCGCTATATATCTGACGTAAAGCATGAATATTTCCGCCTGAATCATAGCCTCCACTTAAGAATAAACCTATACTCTTTTTTCCCTCTATCCTGCTTTTTATTGCTTTCTGATGCAGTTGCTCAAACTCAACAGCAGCATCTTTTAAACGAATATTCGGATTAATATCAGCTTTAAATTCTTCAAAACTATACATAGGTGATATTTTCGTATTCCCTTTTTGCCAATTTAATGCAAATCCTGCAGTTAACTTTGATACTCCTTTTAATGCAGTTTGAGGAGAGGGAATATAACCGTATGCCAAATAAGTAGCCAATGAACTTTGATTCAATTCGATTGAGAAATCTTTTACTTTTTTAAAATCAAAAATATTAGAACAAAAAACTTTATTTGAATAATATACCTGTAAGGATGCACCATGGCGATCTCGAATAATATTGCATCCATTTTCTGAGAAAATAATTGCAGTAAACTCTCCATCGAGTTTTTTAATTAAAAATTGATTTTTCATAAATAATTCCAGAAAAATCTGTGCATTTGAGTAATTAGCATTAATTCCTTCTCCATTTGCTACATTGGCAATATTATAAATATTACCAAACAAAATAATATATTTCTCATTTATTTTGTAATCGGTAAAATCACCTTTTGCAAAAAAATTAGCACTTAATTGTTTGTAACTTTCAAATTCTTTCGAAGATTTAAATTCAAATACTTCATTACTAAAATTTCCAATAAAACTGTTCATAGTTTGTAAATTTTAAAAGATTAATTTTTCATTTTAATTATTTTAGCAGGAATACCTCCAACAATTGCATTTGCAGGAACATCTTTGGTTACAACTGCTCCAATTGCAATTACAGCTCCTTTTCCAATATGTACCCCTTTCAGTACAGTACTTCTTGCTCCAAGCCATACATTATCCTCAATAATAATTTCTGAAGACAGACCTTCTTTATTGTGATCTGAAGTATCATGGAAGTCGCTGTCCATTATCATAGTTTGAGGCCCAATTTTAATATTATTGCCCAAAACGACCTTGCTTGATGCTGATATAAAAGCACCATTAATATAATTATGATTACCTATTTCAAGGTATCCACCAGGATGAGCTGAGAGGCGTGTGTTACTTATTTTTGACCATATACTGTTATAACTTCCAATAATTAATGTTCCTTTATTAGTAATCTGAGGTTTACCTTTTGTAAAAACCATTTTCCCAACTTTATTACATTTAATTAAATAAAAACGGGTTAACGCAAGATTAAGTGATAAGTTTAATAATCTAAAAAAGAAAAAGATGAATAAACTTACTGATTTTTTATCGGATTGACGTTCTTTCATCATTTTTTTTAATTCCCGCTCCAGAAGTTCTTTCATAATTATTTTGTATTTATTGATTTAACAAATTTTGAATGAAATGCAAAATGATGATATGTGTCAGTTAATTCTGGTAATTCATTATCAATTTGCTTAAGTTTTGGAAATCCTTTTAAACTTTTTAAATGTGTAAAATTCCATACTATTGCAGAAATAAAGTACTTAATAAGATGAGATTCTTTATTTTTTACAAACCGAAAAATTCCTGTAGGTACTGAAATAAAAAGAAAGAACAGCATTGAAAATAAGAAATTAATCCAATTGGCATTTCGCCTTAAAAAAACAATTCTGTTTCTTGTCATATAATATGTTTTTATCGGACTGTTTTTACCGATAGATACTGATTCTTTGTGGTAAACTTTTGATGTTCCTACATAAAATGCTTTTAGTCCTTTTTTTTGCATAGCTGTACACCAGTCATGTTCTTCATAATAAAGAAAAAAGACATCAGGCATACATCCAACTTCAGATAAAACTTCACGGGAAAGCATTAAAGCAGCACCGTGTGCATAATCTGTTTCTTTTACAAAATTATATTTTCCCTTATCAGTTTCACCCCATCCAAGATTTTTACCTCTGCCTGTTAATAAATTAATTTTGCTGGCACCTGCATATTGAATTGTTTTCTTTTCGGGACTATTGTAAAATAATAATCTAGGAGAGACCATTCCAATTTTCTTATCATTTTGCAACAATTCAACTAATGGTTCCAAAAAATATGGATCTACCTCTGTATCATTATTTAAAAGCAATATATATTCTCCTGTTGCATATCTGAAACCTTCATTGTTTCCTCCTGCAAATCCTAGATTATTATCTAATAATACCAGCTTAATATCAGGGAATTTTTCTAAAATACAGGAGGGGTTATCATTCTGAGAATCATTATCAACAACAATAATTTCAATGTTCTTATAAGTACATTCTTTTAATGAATGTATCATATCAATAGTATCTGTTGAATGATTATAATTAACAGTAATTATTGATACTAATGGATTTGATTTGAAATTATTCATTTTCTTTTTCTTTTTTATCCTGAATAAGAGCTACAATAAATCCGAAAGCTGTAAATACTACTCCACCAATTACTAAATGTATTACAACACCTTCCATTTTTATAAATTATTATTTTAAAATATTGATTTCTTTTTAAATGTTTTTTGATAAGAAATCAAATATTATTACAAAATCAGTAAATGAACAAATATTAAATTATTACCTAATCTCTAACAAAGATAATATATTTTTAGCTTAAGTTTGAAGTAAGTTTACTTTAGATTCATTTTTTTGTTTTTCAAGATGCTTATAAAGAAAAACAAAGACTATTGATGGATAAACGAGAAAAGCAGTAGGTAACCCACTTATGACTTCATTTCCATAACTAGCTGCAATAATCCCAACATAACCACTAAGTAAAGCAATCAATTTTATTTTAAGATCTTTATCTTTTACTTTAAACATTACTATATAACTTCCTTTTCCAAGAATAAAGAAAATGATAAAAAAATGAAAATATAAACCTACAATTCCTGTTTCAGCCCAAACATGAACGAACCAGCTGTCAGTAGGGACATTTGCTAAAAATGAATTTGGAGCAAAACGAAGCGCTTTAGCTCCAGCATTTCCAACACCTCCACCAAAAGGCCTTGATGCTAGATACTTAGATAGTTTTTTTTGATTATCAAGCCGAACATTTAGTGAATTATCTTCAGTATCAAATGCACTTCTCATTCTCCTAATTTGATCATTTCCCTGACCAATCGTTGTGAATTTAAAAAAGATAACAATACTTATTAACAGGACAAATCCAATAATTATTAATCTAAAATTTTTCTGCAAAATAATATATAAGAAAAATCCAGCAAGAGGAACAGCCATTGCACCTCTTGTCCCAGCTATTGACATTCCATAAAATCCCAACAATGCAACAGTTAAATAAAAATATTTTAACAAACTTTTTTTAGTATTCAAACCAATAATTAAGAAAACAACTCCTGTATGTGCTTGAGATGCACCAAACTGTCCAGCATCAGAGTAAAATGAAAAGATTCTTAGTTTACCGAATACAAAATGTGTTACAAATCCTTCTGTAGATAGCCAATGTTGTTCCCAATGGTCAAGACCAAAAACTTTCTGACCTATGCCTTTTAAAATTCCTAGAAAAGAAAGAATGGCCCATAAAAACAAAAACTTCTCTAAATGTTTAGGCGTATTATATACCATTAATGCTAAAAATACAGTCAATAGCATATATAATCCCATACCACGCATAAAGAAAAACCAGGCAGATCTACTGACAACTTCAGGATTAAGTAATTCCAAAACAAGGAATAAATACCAAAGAACAGCAAAATACATTACATCATTTTTCAATAAAGAATAATCAGGTTTATAGATACTATAACTTTTGAATAATAATGCAATGATTGTTAAAACAAGAAAACCATCAATTAAAAGACCAAAAGGTGCGTCAATATATCTAGATGCTCCAAGTACAAAAAAATTTAAAATTATAGTAGTAGTTAATCCAATGGAAGGATTTCTGAATAATTTAATAAAATAATAAATTACAAAAGGAAGAACAATAAAGATTGCCGCAGCTAATATCTCATATTTTGCAATAACAATTCCGATTAATGCCATTGCTATACCAGTTAGTAAAACATAAGGCATTTTTAGTAACTGATTTGCTCCAGAAAATTTTTCGAAATTCCCCATACTTTTGCTATATAGCTTTCTTTATCCTACTCAAAATTGTTTGAAACCCAGAAATAAAAACCATTCGTATTTTAAATGGAAATTCTTTTTTTAACTGATATAACCCAACAAATACACCAACAATAGTCATAACAATTGTAACAATAGCAACTCCTAAAATACTATTAAAGTAAAATACAGCAATAGCATCACCTATAATATTAACCAAAGCCATTGCAAGAACTTTATAGAAATTTCTATCAGGTTTATTCACACTATCAAGAGCTACTCCAGTAAAACGGTCGATAGGTAAAAATAATCCGTAAATACAGAAAACATAAAATACAGGAAGGGAAGAAAGATATTCTTTACCTCCTAAAACAAGAATTACCTGATTAGCCATAAAAAAACAAACTAATAAAAAAGGTATAAATAATAATGAAGTTACTCCTGAATAGGAATAAAATAAGCGCCTGAGTTCATTTGTATTCCCATTTCTATGAGCTTTTGACATTCGAGGGAAATAAGTCGCAACAAAACTACGCAATGGAACTTCGAGAATTTCAGTCATTTTAATGGGAACACTAAAAAGAGCAACAGCAGTAGTTCCTAATACAGGGCTCATTCCAATAATAAATGTATCAGCACTTTTAAGCAAGTTAGTGCCAATTAATGTTCCTAATGAAAATTTGCCATAATGCAGTATTTTTTTTATAACATTGATATCATAGTATTTTGCCAATTTAATATTATCCCATCCTAAAAAAATGGTCATTAAGGATGTAAATAAGTTAACTAAAAGATAAACTGTCACTATTTTTTCAACACCCCATTTAAAATAAAGCAAATCAAAAAATAAAAATATAACAAAAACACCAGTATTAACTAATCGAATAAGTAATATTTTAAAAAACTTCATATCTGCCTGAAGAACAGATAATGCATTGTTAAAAGGCAAATTAATAAAAGCTAATAACGGATACCATTGAAAAAAATAAACGAAACCAGATTGGTCGATAGATGATTTAAAAAGAAAACGAATAATAACAAGTAAAAGAGAAATTGTAATAGTAAGAAATATACCAATAGTCCAATTGCTTCCGATTAAAATAATTCTTTCTTCTTCAGGTGCACCACTCAAATATTTAATCAAGGCAACGCGAGTAATTCCAAATCGGAACATTTCGACAAATGTTGATGAAGTAATAAAAAGAACCCATTTCCCAAATGTATCAGTCGTAGTAATTCTAGTGAGCAACATAAAACTCAGGAAACCAAAAATTGCAGCAGAAAAGTTACCAGCTAATGAAAGTATATTATTACTCTTTAAAACTTTTTTTACCTCCATATTTAAAACTTTTTGGAACCGGAAAAATTGAAAGTAAGAACTTTTTTCACAAGTTTTCTGAACTTGCTTCTTATTTTAGGTAATTCACCCAGTATATTTTCAAGTTGATAAATATCAACACCATTCAAAATTAATTCAGGTGTTTTGTTGGTAGTTTCTATAAATTTTGCAATTGCTTTTTTATCTGCTTTGTTCCACACTCTGTTTGATCGACATACTAAAAATACAATATCGCAACCAGAAATTATTTCCGAGGGATAATCGTTCATCAGCAATGATGGAATTTCAAGTACAATATGCTGATTAATATGAGAATTTATCAATGATTTTAATTCATTCGGAATATCAGGATTGAATTGAATTATTTTATCGTCTATTTGTTTCAAACTAGTTGGGCAGAAATGAGCACAATCAAGTTCTCTTTGTACTAATCTTTCAGAAAAAAGTGAAGCAATAGTGTGTTTTCCCTCCTCTGCCCTAGTACTTATAAAAGCAATTTTAAGATTAGATTCATCTTTCAGTCGTTTTAAAAATGTATTTCTAATAGTAATATCAATCAAACGATGAAGAATAAGTTCTTTTTGAGGATTTTTTTCAAGATATTTAAAATTTGGGAAAAGACCAACTACTTTAAAACCAGTTATTATTTCTGTTCTATCTGCAGTTTTTAATGTTGAATCAAATATTTCCAAAAGAATTAAAACTGTCAGTACAAGAATTAAGCCAACTATAAAACCAATAATTGCTAATAATTTTCTGCTGGTAGATTTTCCTGTATTAGGGAAATTAGGTTCATCAATTACTTTTATATTACTTGAAAGTTCTATGTTCTGTTGCCTTAGTTTACTCAAATTTAAACTATGAAGACGTTCAAGGTATTCCTGTTCACATACACCTATCTGTCTTTCAATACGTTTCAATGTAGCTCCTAAGGGTGCAAATGTTTTATACTTTTGAAAAAACTCAGATTTCCGTTGTTCAAATGCTTTTATTTTCGCAAGACTTTCTTCATAATTCATAAGTTTTGATAACCATTCATTCAACATTCTGTCAATCGGAATACCTTCAGTTGAGTTCTGCATATTAAATAAAGCGGAAATATCTGTGGAAAGCTTAATCCTTAAAGATTCTGCTTTATTCTTTAATTCTGTAATTTTTGCAGCATTATTCTGAGCCTGATCTTTATCAATTTCTAAAATTACAGTTTGATCTATAATATCCGTTAGCTGATTGCGCATTTTAAGGATATCATTACTAGTTTGAAAGATATTTTCTTTAATGCCTAATTTTTCTTCCAGCTTTTTCTTTGATGCTTCTGAAGCCATCATTTCTTTTCGCTCAGTATGATATTCTTTGTCAAGTTGCTCTTTTTGTTCTGCAATAAATTTTGTTTGTTCATAATAGTTAATAATATTGTTATCACTATTAAAAGCCAATAATTGATCTTCAGCATCTTTAAGTCGTTCGGCAGACAATTTAACCTGCTCATCAAACCATTTTACAACAGCCATCGTTTGATCCTGAAATATTTCACGATAATTATTAATCAATACTTTCGACAATAGTTCAAGGGTAAGCCTGCAAATCCCAGGATCATCTGAATCATAGCTAATTTCAATTAAATCACTTGTTGTTACTCTCTTTACAACAGCATTGTTAATTGCATCTATACTATAATAAGGGTTTTTACTATTTACAAGATTATAAATATAATTAGTGTCGCTACTATTGTATAGTTTTTTAAAATTTTCAAGTGTTTTATTGAAGTTTTTAGATACAATTATTTTTTTTACAATGTCAGGAATTTTATTTTTAATATCAGTAAAATTTTTATTAGAAATAAACAATTCATTTGGTTTATCCATCGACAAATGCATTGCTAATAATTCCAATGCAGTTTCTTGACTGGTTTCTCTAGCTTTAATTATATTTATCAGATTATCAAACGCATTGTTTGTTTTATAATTATTATAAGTTGACTGTCCTTCGCTTTCAATTGAATAGCCTGATGCAATACCAGTGTAAATTGATACTTTTGATTGATATGTAGTTTTTTGATTTCCAGACATTAAATAAGCTAAAGCTGCAGTAATGATAGGAAAGATAATTAATATTTTGTAATAGCGTATTACGAGCCTAATAATTGTAAGAATATTCATGTTTATATCATTTAATCAACTTAAATCCAATAATTTCTTCAAGAATTAGTAATGCTGCTAAAAACTCACGTTTTTCTTTTTCAAATTCAAATTGGTTAGCAGCATGTTGTTGACTCAACCTCACTAGTTCTGAAATTGCAATCTTACCATTCTTAAAATCAAGTTCAGTCATTTGAAGTTGAAGGGCTGTACTTTGCATATTCGAATTTCTTATTTTCAAAGATTGCTCTCTGAAAAGCAATTCATAATATTGAGAAATAACAGCTTTTTTTAACTCAGTAATTGCTGCTTCCCGCTGGAAACTTGCTTGTTCTTTTTCTTTAACAGCGACTCCAACGGCATTTTTTTTATTGAAGAATTCGTAGATTGGTAATTTTAATGAAATCCCTGTTCCCCAACGAGTAGCATCACTTGTAGTTATCAAAGTGGACGTTGGTCCTACAAAAACATTGTTGATTGATCCATACCGAAAATCACCCTCAAGATTAACACTTCGCATCCAATTTATTCTAGCACTTTGAATTTTATATTGTTGAGCATCAATACCTGACTCCCAGAATTTTATCAAAGATGACTTTTCAATGGCAGAATCAAACAATACTTGTAAAGGTGGTAATATTAATGAAATACTATGAACAGAAGGATTATATTCATTAATGTTTTTTAAGAGATTAGTGTCTGATTGAGCAGACACCTTTAACACTATAATAATCAGTATAAAACCTAAAATATTTTTAAAAAAATTCATAAAAAAAATATTTGATGAAAATTTAAACTTTTTCTTTTTGAAAAAGAGCTGGAAAGGTTCTGAGGATTAGTTTTATATCACCAAAAAAAGAGTTGTTTTCAGCATATTTATTGTCAAGTTTAAACCTTTCTTCTTCAGACATTATTCCCCCCTGACCTCTAAGCTCAACCTGCCATAAACCAGTAAGCCCTGCAGATGCTTTAAAACGCCTCGCCCAAATTGAAGTTGTAATTGCATTTGCTTCATTAACTGGTAAAGGCCGATTTCCAACAATCGACATATCACCTTTTAGTACATTTATTAATTGAGGAAGCTCATCTATACTAGTATTTCGAATAAAATTACCAACTTTTGTAATTCTAGGATCATTAGGAATTTTTAAAAATGCTTTTTTCGCTTTTTTACGTTTTATTGCCATTCTCTCGCAAATACGATCTTTATCTAAATAAACCACAGGACTACAAAACTTTCCATCGGAAAGTTTTGCACATTCTGAACAAAAAAGTTCTACATCTTCATCCTTATATTGATTCAGATGTTCTACTTCTTTTAATCTTTTATCTGCATCAGGATACATTGACCGAAACTTATAAAAATTAAATATTTTAAAATTCGACCCAACTCTTTTTGAAGCATAAAATACAGGACCTTTTGATTCTAACTTTAAAGCAATAGCAGTAATAAGAAAGATAGGAGAAGCAAATAATAAAGCAACTGAAGCTATACTAATATCAAATACTCTTTTTATGAATTTTGTTTTATATTCCTGAACAAATTCTTCTTTCTTCTGATTACTTTGTAAAACTAATCTTAATTTTTGTTTTTCGTTTATTAGATAAAGAGCGCGATTGTACAATACCTGAAAATCAATAGGTTTAGACATATAACCATCAATACCCATCTTAAAAGCTTCTATTCGCAATGTATCCCTGAAGTTTGAAGTAATTAAGATAAAAGGGGTTAAGAAATCAATACAGCGTTTTTTGAAAAGCTGAAATAATCCAAATCCATCAATTCCAGGAAGATTGGTTTCACATACAATTAAATCAACATGAATAATCTCATTTTTTTGAGTTTGATCAAAAGTATTAAATTTAAAACTTGTAAGCCAGTTTAACGCTTGTAAGCCATTGTTGAAATGTACCAATTTAAATAAATCGTTAGTATCGAGCGCTTTTATTATTTTATCATCATCACCGATGTATAACAAAGTTAATTCTTCCATATATTAATTGATTTAAATGCCGATTCTTTGTAGTAGTTTATCTCGTGCATCAAGTCTGCGTCTTACCCTAGCAATTATTTCTTTAGGATTAAATGGCTTAGCAACGTAATCATCAGCACCCATTTCAAAGCATTTTATTTTGTCCTTACTTTCATCGTTTCCCGAAAGAATAATTACTGGAATATTGTCAAAAAAACCACTGTTTCGGATTTTTTCTAAAAACGAGAAACCATCGACTTGAGGCATGGAAAGATCACTTATAATGAGGTCAGGAATATTGCCATTTTCAAGGTATGATAATCCCTCAATTCCATCTGAAAATGACATGACATTAAATTCATCTTTTAAAGTATTTTCCAACACAAATCGAATGCTTTTTTCATCATCAATTATCAAAATATTTCTTTTTTCCATAAAAATTTAGTTCTAAATTTATCAAAATATGATGTAAAGATACGAATAATTTAAAGCTATTGACATAAAATTTTAAAAAAAAATCAACTATTTAAAATGAATTTAATATATTGTAAATCATCTATTTTAATAATAAATTTTAATTTCAGAATGATATTTGAAAAAAAAATATATATTATAAAACTATAAAAAAGCACTCTCTTATACAATGCGACAATACATAAATTGAAGAGATTATTGTTATTTTAAGTAAATATTAGAATTTCATTTAGTGAATTATTATAGAAAACAGATTCTATAATAATAAAAATTCGAATGTTATATAGAATTCAGAAATATTTTCATGAATAAAAAAAAATGGTAAAATTAAAATCGATAGCTAATGTTCATATTTTTCCAAAAAGTCATTTAAAGATTGACTTATTACCACCTCGCAAGGAAGAGGTTTTTGTGAGCATTGACAAAGTAAGTAAATTTAAAGAGTGGCTGAATGGATAAAAAAGATAAAAATTATAACTACATGAAACTAAGATTTATTAGTATTTTTTTACAATTTGTTTTATTTCATCTGATTCAATGACTCTTTTACCTATTTCATTTTCTTTTGCAATGTATAGCATAGCGGTTGCAACAGTTATTGCATGGATAGCTCTATATTTTTTTAGTTTTCCAAATAATAGAAATCCAAAGTAAATAATAATATATTTACTGATTAATTCTCCTAATCTAAATTCCTGACGATTTCCCAAAAGTATAGATGGACGTAAGAAGGTAATAGATGGAATTTTAATTTTACAAATTGTATTTTCCATTTCACCTTTAATTTTTAAATATTTATTATTAGAATATCTATTTGCTCCTAATGAGGAAACGACAATTAATTTTTCAATATTAGTTTCCTGACATAGTTTCGCTATATTTACAGGTACGTTATAATCTATTTTACGAAAAGCATCCCATGTTCTAGCTTTTTTAATTGTAGTTCCTATACAACAAAAGATGTGTTTTGCATCAATATTTGTATCAATATTTTCAAAATCAATAATCTTTATTTTTGTTTTAATTGAAGAAGTTTCAAAAGGTTTTCTTACCCAGACTTCTATCGTGTCATAAAAGTCATCTTTTTCAAGTAATGCCAAAAGATTAGATCCAATAAGTCCTGTAGCTCCGATGATTAACGATTTATTCATTTGCTTTTTAAAACTTTAGATTGATTAAAACTTAAATAAATCTTATGTTATTCAAAAAATTAAAAGCTTTAAATAAAAATAGAATGCTTTCCAAAATCCATTTTAGGTATCAATTATATCTAAACGAAAACATTAGATTATATATTCGATGATTTTATTTTTCTCTTAATTTAATATTCTATTTTTATAGTATTCTCTCTTTATCTATAAAAATTTGGTAAATAACAAAATTAAATAAAAAAATCAAATTTCAAAATTTTCATTGATTAATTAACAGATTCCTTTTTAAACATTTGAGTAATATCAGTAATTATTATCTAATTTTGTAACTTCATGCAATATTTAATATAGATTTTAGTTAGCATTATCAATAAGTTAATTAAATTTTACTTGATAAAAAAATAGACAATTTATAAAATGTATTTTACAAAACCTGCATTTACATTATTCATTATTCTAGTAGTAATATCTGTTAATATAAAAGCACAATATATCAAAGAAAATCTTATTCAAAAAGGCGAAGAAGAAATTCTAAAAAGCAATTATACAGGAGCTATCTTGATATTAAATCAAGAAATTGAAAAAAATACAGGAAATCATCTGCCTTATTTTTTAAGAGGATTGGCTAAAAAGGAACTGGGTGATAATATAGGTGCATTTAATGATTTTTCTACAACTATTAATTTACATCCAGGTTTTAGCAAAGCATATTATTACCGTTGTATTCAAAAAATTGACTTTAAAGATTTCTATAGTGCTTTGACTGATATTAATAAAGCCATTAGTTACAATGTTACAAATTCCGATTATTATATTGCCCGTGGGTATCTCTATAATGTGCTGAAAGATACAACAAATGCAATGCATGATTTTAATACAGCTATCTTTTTGAATGGAAATAACAGCAATGCTTATTTAAACAAAAGTCTATTAGAAATAGACATGAAGCAATATGATAAAGCCTTAATAAATATTAACAAATCCATTGGCATTTCTCCATTTAATTTATATTCATTTGTTATCAGAGGCTTTATCGAATTAAATAATAAAGACTCACTTGGAGCTAAAGAAGATTATGAATTTGTAATTGCAAAAGACTCAACACATATTCTTGCTTATTATAATCTTGCTTTGTATTATCATAATCAAAAAAATTACGAGAAAGCATTGTTTAATTACAATAAAGTCATTTCACTTAACCCTTATCATTCAGTTTGTTATTACAATAGAGCTGCATTATTTGCAGAAAAAGAAAAATATGTAGAAGCAATGAATGATTATGACCATGTTATAAAAATAAATCCCTTAAATATTTATGCTTATTACAATCGAGCAATAGTAAAACAATATTTATCTGATTATAGAGGAGCTTTAGCTGATTTCTCCAAGGTAATTGAGTTGTATCCCAAATTTCAAAAAGCATATATTTTGCGTTCCAACATTTATATGCAACTCAAAAATTATGCAGATGCTGAAAAAGACAGAAAACTTGCTAATTATATCTATAATGCAAGTAGCGATACTTTAAATTTCAACAAATCCGATTCTGTATATTTAATACCTTTACTTGATTTTCGTTCGGAATCTCAAGCTATGGATACCAGTGAAGGACATCTTCAATACAAATCTTTTCAGATTATGCTAAAGGCTAGTTATACTTTAATTCCCGATAATAGTAATTATTCAATAAATGAATATAACGAACAAATAGATTTGCTAAATCAGAATAAAAACGTGAATCTTAAAATAAGAATGGACAATATTGACAGTAAATTAAGTTATGGAAATATTGCTGAAAGTAAAACTTTGCTTGATTCTCTTTCACCTAAAAACAAAATATTCATAGTAAGTAATTGTTTATGGAACGTTATCTTATCAGGTTTGTTAAAAAACTATAATGAAGCCTTATATTTTGTATCACAAATTCCAGATTCTTCTGAATTTTCTTATTTATCTTCATTTCTAAAAGGAAATCTATATCTTAAATTGGGCGAACAAGAAGAAAATATTGAATTCAATAATCCTTTTGTAGAAAGCAAACCTTCTACAGGCATAAATAATAACTATAATCTAGCAATTACAGAATTTTCTACTTCAATTATAAAAAACAGGAAGTTTAGCTATGCATATTTTAACAGAGCATATGCTAAAAGTTCAATAAACGATATAAGCGGTGCTATTGTTGACTATAGCAGCTGTATTTATTTTAGCAAAACCAATGGAGAGGCTTATTACAATAGGGGACTATTGTATATATTTATTGGAGATAGAGAAAATGCATGTTCTGATTTCAGTAAAGCAGGCGAACTTGGCGTAGCAGAGGCCTATAGTTTGCTATATAAATATTGCAAGTAAATGAAGTCTTTAAGATTAAAGAAGAAGAAGTATTGCTAAATTTTTAATTTCTAATTTCTGCCAGAATTTATACATCCACACTACAAAAATAGCCATCAATATACGAGGAACCGTAATCCAAAAGGCTGATACACCAATCGTCATAAATAGCAAAGTGTCTTCTAACAAAGAATGAGAAACAGCTACATGATGATTAAGTAAATTATTTTCCTCTTTGCTGAGTTTGCCTTTTTCTAACTCATCTATCATAATTGCTGAGCCATAAGCCAAGCCCAATACATTTGCTACTATCCACAAAAATGATGTTTTAATGGGTAATCCCATTATTTTTAGCAGAGGAGAAAGAACTTTTGAAATGATTTCGATAATCCCTGACTTTTCTAATACCTTTTGCAGAATCATCAATGCAGAAACAAACAAAACTACCTTTAGTGCCAGAAAAAACATTTTAATTCCCCAATCCTTAATAACCAATAACAAACCTGCATGTTGATTTTGAATGACTTGAACTGTAAAAGCTTTCATACTTTCGGCAGGTAATAAATAATTTAAAACCAAAGCACCAAAAATACTTGAAAGCAGCCTAATAAATACCATTTTTAATCCAGATGAACCCGTTTTGCTTTGAATAATAGTTTCTATAATCATATTGTGCGAAATCAAACACATCAATGCAACAATAGTAATTTCCCGCATTGAAAGTGAAAGACTTGAAATTACTGCAATAGCTGAATAAATATTCAGAAAAATACTGGTTAAAAATACAAAAGCACATTGACCTGATAAACCAAGATAATAAAACAAAGGATTCAGTAAATTAGCAGCTAAGCTAATAATGCCATAGTATTGAAGCAAAGTAACCAATAGCGAAATAGGAATCATTAAACTAAGCAACCATCTTACCGTTTTAAATGCCGAAGGCAAAGCTGTTTTGAGGATATCTTTTAGCTGAAAAAACATTTTAATCTATTGATTTAATTTTATTTATATGATAATATTTATTTTTCTATTTAGAATATCCTAATTTTAACCCAACAATAAAAATAGCACTAAAAAAATATGTTAAATAAAGTAATAAATTAATTATTTTCACATTTTTCTCAAATTTAGGATATTTTTTCTGCTTTAAAGGAATAAGATAAAACATAAAAGCTAATAAAGCAAAAGTTGATACATCGTCGAAAAAAAAAGAAATTAACTGATTTTTTATTATCAACTTTTAATAAAAGGTTGCAATGAGATAAAACTCTTGATACTTGCATTAAACTGGCTAATAAAAAAAGATATCCTATCTTCATAATATTTATTTTTCCAAATTATCAAAATCTTAATTAAATCGTATCGCTTTTACCACAGTAATCTTAGAAACAATATACGAAGGAATAAGCAATGCTAATATACAAACGGAAATACTCCCTAAATTGATTAAAAGAATATGCCATAAATTGAGAGCAATGGGAACAGTTTTTACATAATAAGAAGCCTGATCAAGTTTCATTATGCCGAATTTTTGTTGCACTAAACCTAATGTTAATGCAACAAAATTCCCCAAAAGCATTCCTTGAAAAGTAATATACAAAACATTATATATAAATATTTTACGAATATTCAGGTTATTGGCACCCAATGCTTTTAGGATTCCGATTAAATTTGTTTTTTCAAGAATAAGAATAAGTAATGTAGAAATCATGGTCACAGATGAAACGAGAGAAATAATCACAATAATTACAATAACATTCATATTAGTAAGACCTAACCAATCAAATATTTCAGGATGGAGTTCTTTAATATTTTTGGCATTAAGGTTATAACCAATTGCTTGATAAACTTCGTTACTAATTTTATCTAATTGGTCAAAATCTTTGATCAAAACTTCATATCCATCTATTTTATTTACATCCCATTTATTGAGCTTTTGTATGTGAGCTATATCTGCAAAAACAAATTTCTTGTCAAATTCCTCTAAACCAGTTTCGTAAATGCCTTTTATTAAAAAAGGCCTGCCACGTAAACCATCATCGCCAATAAAATAAGTTTTTAATTTGTCATTCAACTTTAGCTTTAACTTATCAGCTAAATACTTGGAAATAATTACATCATTTGTTTTTTCAATATTATTAATCTGAATAATTTGACCTTGAACGATATTCTTTTTCATAAAAGACCAATCAAAATCGCTCCCCACACCTTTTAATATAAACCCTTGAATTTGCTCATCCGTTTTAATCATACCAGCTTTATTTGCAAAAACTTGTATATGTGATATGCCATTTATTCTCTTTAATTCATTTTCCAGCATTTTATTTTTTTCAATAGGAAGAGATTCATATGAATTATTCAAATCGAAATTTCCTATTTGGATATGTCCTCCAAAACCAATGACTTTTTCAGTAATCTTTTGTTGAAATCCCGTAACAGTAGCAACTGCAATAATCATAACAGCTATCCCCAAAGCAATACCTATAATAGCTACTCGAATGATAGGTTGTGAAATATTTTTCTTATTTTTGATTAAAAATCGCTTTGCTATAAAAGTTTCTAAGTTCAATGGTGATTTTTTTATAATTTTACAAATCTACATATTTTTTTTCTTATAGGGCAAAGTTGTAACTAAAGAAAAATTTGCGAATTGATAATGAATGATATATAAATTATTACAAATTAAATTGCCTTTAAAGGCAACTTAATAAATAGAAAAATTGTCAATAAAATACTATTTAAAACTTATTAAAATGGCATTTTTAAACTCCAAAATTATCATTATTTTACTCTTATTTTCAGTATTTATTGTTGAAGCTCAAGAATATATTCCTGTTACGAAACAAATAGAAAATTCAAATATTAAAACAGCAGCAGAATTGACTGATAAATATTTAATGTTCTTAAAAAATAAAAATATTGCTGTTGTTGCCAATCAAACTTCTGTTATTAACTCTACACATTTAGTTGACAGTCTATTAAGCTTAGGTATTCGTATCAAAAAAGTTTTTTGTCCTGAACATGGTTTTAGAGGGGACTCTGAAGCAGGAGAAATTGTACAAAATACATTTGATAAAAAGACAAATTTGCCAGTAATATCATTATATGGTAAAAATAAAATTCCTAAAAAAGTTGATTTAGAGGGAATAGATGCAATTATATTTGATATACAAGACGTTGGAGCAAGATTTTACACCTATATATCCACCTTGCACTATGTAATGGAAGCTTGTGCTAAAAATAAAATTCAATTGTTATTGTTGGATCGTCCAAATCCAAATGGATATTATATAGATGGTCCTGTGTTAGATATGAAGTTTTCTTCTTTTGTTGGTATGCATGCAGTTCCTATTGTACATGGCATGACTATAGGTGAATATGCAAGTATGATTAATGGCGAAAAATGGCTCAAAAACGGAATTCAATGCAAATTAAAAATTATTACAGTAAGTAATTACAAGCATTCAGATTTTTACAACCTCCACATAAAACCTTCTCCTAATTTATTAAATATGAGTGCTATATATTTATATCCAACTTTGTGTTTATTTGAAGGAACAGTAGTAAGTGTTGGTAGAGGAACTATGAAACCTTTTCAAATATTAGGTCATCCTAAACTAGATAGTTGCTTATTTACTTTTATTCCTACTTCAATTAAAGGGATGAGTACTGAGCCTCCATTTAAGAATAAACTATGCTGTGGTTATGATTTAAGTGACTATTCAATAAATATTCTTAAAAACAATAGAAAACTAAATTTATTTTGGCTAATAGATTTATACAAGCGAATTTCAGAAAAAAGTGAGTTTTTTACTCCATTTTTCGATAAATTAGCAGGCACAGATATGCTTAGAAAGCAAATCATTGCAGGGAAAACGGAAGAAGAAATTAGAAAAAGTTGGCAAGCTGATTTAATAAAATTTAAAACAATACGTAAAAAATATTTATTGTACCCTGATTTTGAATAGGTTTACAATTATTTATCCTTATTTAAAGTCAACAAAAAATCCATTACATCAACGCCATCAGCATAATCCATCAAACCAGGTGTTTGAGCATTACCAAACGAAATAGCATTGGATATCATAGTATTATTAGATACAATACATTGAATTTGGTCTTTATTCAGAACTAAATACTCATTTAAAACTTCAATACTATCATAAAACTCATAATAAATGACAGAGATAGGAGAAGATATTAATTTTTCTTCTTTTAGAATAACAGATCCATTATCATAAAATGGTAACAAATTAATGAGATAGATAGATTTATAGTATTCATAATTATTGTAATATTTTGAACTATCAAGAATATGCTTGAATTCTGATAGTAGCTCAAGCATATTGTTAAAGTTATAGTCTTTTGGTAAATATAATTTTGATACATTTCGACAGCCCATACCAAAATATCTGGTAATATCATTGCCAAGAGCTGTTAACTCTTTATTGCTTTCATTTCCTGAAAGAACAGCAACTCCATTTCTGTTTTTTCTAATTATATGAGGATATTTCCCAAAATAATATTCAAAGTATCTTGCAGTATTATTACTTCCGGTTGCAATAACTGCATCAAAATTTATAAGTTTACTTTCTGTAAAAGTAATTAATTCAGCAAATTCAGCATCAAATTCTATAAGTTTATCTACAATTGCAGGTAATAAATATTTATCGTCAGAAGATAATTTTGCGATTACATGGTTTCCTGATAATAATACATAAAAGAAATCAAAAAATCCCACTAAAGGTAAATTCCCTGCCATTATTACAGCAATTTTTTGAATATTTTCAACATTTTCAGGATAGTCGTAATTTTTAATCCAATCTTCAACAGATTGTTTTTCAATACTTTTAGCTATTGATGAAATAGCATAGAAAATGTTATCAATGGTAAACCAACGATTATGCAGCGAAGCTAAATTAATTGCATTTTTAAGATTATCATTAGTTGATATATTATTTATCTGAAAATTAATTAAGTAATCTGAAAGTTTCCCAAATACCTCTATTCTTTTTGTTAGATTCATGCTGCTGATAATTGTTTAATAAATTGTTTTATTATCTTTGTAAAAGTTTGCTAAAATAAATATAATAATTCATCGTTTTAGAGTTTGTAAAATAATAATTTAAAAATATTGAAAAAGAGCATTTTAATTATAATTATTATTACTACTATTTTTGCTAAACTATCGTTTTCGCAAGGGAGAGAAACTTTTGGTGAATACGAAGATTCTCTTGCACTTTTAGGGGACATTATGCGAAATGGTGAAAATGAAAGAGTTAAATTTGAAGCCAATGAAAAATTTATAGAATTATTGGAAGATGCTCTTAACAAAAAAAAGTCATTTGATTATCCTTTTGATTCAATCAAAACCATTGCACGATTAATTTCTCCTGATAAAAGATTTAAATTATTTAATTGGGTAATTGCAAAATTAGATGGGACATTTGATTATTATGCATTTATTCAATTGTATAATGAAAATAAAAAGAAATACGATATTTTAAAATTAACTGATAAATCAAATGATATTATTGCTCCTGAACTTCAAATTCTTGATGCAAATAATTGGTATGGAGCATTGTATTATAAAATAATTCATACTCAGAATAAGGATGTTGATTACTATACTTTACTCGGATGGAATGGCAATAATGGTATGTCATTTAAGAAATTAATAGAAGTTCTAAGTTTTCGTGCCGGAAATAAGCCAATTTTTGGTGCTAGCATTTTTAAAAGAGGAAAAGATAAACCAAAGCGTATTATTTTTGAATATTCGGCAAAGGCAATTATGAATTTGAAATATGACAATCAAGAATATCAAGAAAAAGTAAGATTTAAGAAACCTAAAAATGGCAAAAGATTTGAGATGGTAAGTATAAAAAGCTCAATGATACTTTTTGATAGATTGGTTCCTTTAAGTCCATCTTTAGAAGGCCAAAAACAATTTTATGTTCCTGAAACTAACATATACGATGCATTTATTTATGAAAATGGAAAATGGGATTTTATTGAGGATGTTGATGCACGTAATCATTCAAAGCCTTCTAGTATAGATCGTTCTAAAAGAGAACCTGAACATAATTTATACACACCGAAATAAAAACAGATTTTTTGAAATTAAGAGGCACTATTAAATTTAACTATCTCACTCTTATTTTCACACCAGTTCTAATTAATGAAGATGTTTTTAAGCGATTTAATTTTCTTAGGGTTTTTGTGGTAGTGTGATATTTTCTTGCTATTGAGCCCAAAGACTCGCCACTTTTAACTTTATGGAAACAAGCTTCTTTTAGTTTAGCAATTTCTCTTTGATATCTAAAATGATAAGCTGTTAAAAAAAGTTTATCAGAAATTAATTGTCCTTTTCCAAAATCAATAATATCTTCTGGATTAATTGGAGCACCTAAATATCTTATTTCAAAATGAAGGTGACTACCATGAGAATGACCTGTGTTACCACCTAACCCTATTAATTCTCCTGCTTTAACCAATTGATCATTTGTTACATTTATTTGAGATAGATGTGCATATAAGGTCTCTACGCCATTTAAATGGCGTATTACAATCACATACCCGTATGAACTACTAAGTTTAGTAATTCTAACTCTTCCATCAAAAGCACTTAAAACACTATCTCCTGTTTCAAGATTGATATCTGTTCCATAATGGTAGCGTCTATGTCTTAATCCAAAACGAGATGTAACCTCACCATTATGAGGATTTACATAAAAACTCTTTTTAGAAGCATCAGTTAAAAACAAAATAGTTGTATCCGTTTTATTAGAGAAATCAACCTTTGGGTAATGAATAATTTCATTATCAAAAGAGCTATAAAGCGTATCATCTTCAAAAAAAACAGCTAATGAATCATAAAAAGAATAAAAATTTGATGCTATATCAATGCTATCATTAGCAGTTTCAATTATGTATATAGGGTCTAATTTTTTATAACCATCTTCTTGAGCTTGCAATGTAAAACAATAGATAAATAAAAATGAAGTAAAAATAATATTAATTATAGTAAATTTCATACAGTGCTGTAGCTTAAAGTTTTGATATTGCAATAAATTCATTACAAAGAACGAATATTATTTTTGAAATCTGATGATTTTTAACTAAATTTAACGCAAGTAAAAGATTATTATTTTATTTTTTTTCAGACAAAAGATTTTTATTTATAATTTAGCAAAAAAGTTTTAAGCAAACCCAAAACCAATATTTATGCTTAAGTTTAAAAATATCAGATTTACATATTTGCTTTCGTTTGCAATAATTTTCGTTTTACTGATGATGTCCTGTGAAGCTCCAAGAAGTGGAAAATATCGAAGTCGCAGACCTACAGGAAGCTCTTCTTATTACAATAGAAGTTCTTCAAATCGTATGAGAGCTAGACGTAATGTAATACCTATATCAAAAAATTATCGAATTAAGAACAAAAGAACAAGTGGTAATTATTAATTTAAACAAGGCTCATTATAAATAATATACTTTTTATTAATTTTACTTAAAAATTGAGAATTTGAGTATAGTTTTCCTAAAATATTTAATTAATTAAAAAAATCTAAAATGGCAATTGAAATTAAAGAAGTTTTGAATAGCTCTGATATGAACAAATTTATCAGATTTCCTTATAAATTATACAAGAATAATCCTTTTTGGGTACCTGCTTTAGATATGGATGAAAAAATGACCTTGTCTAAAGACAAAAATCCAGCTTTTGAATTTTGTGATGCACGTTACTGGCTGGCATATAAGGATGGTGAACTTGCAGGAAGAATAGGTGGAATAATAAACAATCGAGCTAATGAATGTTGGAAAGAAAAAAGAGTTAGATTCGGTTGGATTGATTTTATTAACGATATCAACGTTGCAAAAGCTTTATTGAATAGTGTCGAACTTTGGGGTAAAGAAAATGGTTTGGCAGAAATTCATGGACCTTTAGGTTTCACTGATATGGATCGTGAAGGTTTGCTAGTATTTGGTTTTGATGAGTTGGGAACCTATGCTACTATTTATAATCATGAATATTATCCGGAGATTATTGACAAATTAGGTTTTGAAAAAGACATTGACTGGCTGCAGTTTGAATTCAAGGTACCAAAAGAAGAACCAGAAAAATTGAGAAAAATTGCAGAAATGGTGGCTAAAAGATATAAAGTACACACTTTGCAGACTAAAACAAAAAAGGATTTGATGAAATTAGCACCTCAGATTTTTGATGTTTTAAATCAGAGTTTTATGCCTCTTTACGGTTTTGCTCCATTATCTCAGAGACAGATTGATACATTAACAAAACAATATATTCCATACGTTAATCCAAAATATATTTCATTAGTAATGAGTGATGAAACTAATGAATTACTAGGATTTGGAATTACCTTACCATCGCTGTCAATCGCTACAAAAAAAGCAAATGGTCGTTTATTACCTTTTGGCTGGTGGCATTTATTAAGAGCATTAAAAACATGTACTATTATAGATATGAACCTGATAGCAATTCGTCCCGATTGGCAAAATAAAGGTTTAAATGCCCTAATGTTTGATGAACTAATGGCTAACTATATAAAAAATGGTGTTCAAAAAACTATTCAAAATCCTGTTTTAGAATTAAATAATAAAAACATTGATATTTGGAAAGATTATAGTCCGCGTCAACACATTCGTAGAAGATGCTATATTAAAAAAATTGAATAACAATATCATATACAATTAAAAGTCTCGTCAATTCGAGACTTTTTTTATAAAAAATTTATTCTCTAAAAAAAATACAATTGAATATTATAAAAATAACCTTAAAACAAAAAAAGACTCATTTATTTATATAATAAGAAAACTGTTGTCTTTTTATGAAAATCTGGAACTGATTTTTTCCAAGCAGATATAGTTTTTGTTTTAATAAATGCTGTTTCTAATGTAATATCTGTAGCAATACACAATAAGGTTTCATTTCTACATGTTTGTATAAGAGACTCTATTAATTGATTGTTGCGATAAGGCGTTTCAATAAATATCTGCGTTTCATTTTTATTGAAAACATTTTTTTCAATTTCTTTTATTTTATTTATTCTCAAATTTTTATCAACAGGTAAATAACCTAAAAAAGCAAATTGTTGTCCATTAAAGCCAGAAGCCATTAAGGCTAATAAAATTGAAGAAGGACCAACCAATGGAATTACTTCAATATTTTTTTGTTGAGCTATTCTAACAATATCAGCACCTGGGTCTGCAATGCAAGGTACCCCTGCTTCTGATAGCAAACCAATATTTTCGCCTTTATTGATAACATCTAAATAGTTATCAATCTCTTCTGGTTTTGAATGTTCATTCAAAACTAAAAAGCTAAGCTCGTCAATTGGTTTAATAATTCCTGCTTTTTTTAAAAATCTTCGAGCCGTACGAATTTCTTCGACGATATAAACATCTATTCCATTAATTATATCCCTATTATAGGCTGGAATTACCATATCCACAGGTGATTCGCCAATGGTAGAAGGTATAAGATATAGTTTTCCTTTTTTCATATAGCTGTTTTTTATAAAGAAGGATAAGTAAAAATAGAATTAAAAATATTTATTGTAATTTTTATAGTTATTTTTTAAACAGAAGCTTAATAAAGTATTAAAATATAGAATTGATTTACCATGGCAAATTGTCAAAATCTACATTACCACCCGAAATTACAATTCCAATCTTTTGTCCTTCAAAATTAAACTTTTTCTCTAATAACGCAGCAATAGGAACAGCTGAAGAGGCTTCAATAATCATTTTTGTACTCTCCCATACTAAACGCATAGCTTCAATAATAGATTTTTCACTTACAGTAACAATCTGATGAACATGTTTTTGTATTATAGGAAAAGTTTTAGTTCCTAGAGATGTTCTCAAACCATCAGCTATTGTATCTGGATTAAGAGAAGGTACAAAACTACCAGAGTAAAAAGACTTAAAAGCATCATTAGCCTGTTCTGGTTCTACAGCAATTACTCTAGTATCTGAAGAAAAATAATGTGCTGCTAAAGCAGTTCCACTTAGCAGTCCACCACCGCCAACCGGAACTATAATAGTCTTAATTTCAGGTATTTGTTCAAAAAATTCCTTAGCAGCAGTCGCCTGACCTGCAATAATTTTATAATTATCATAAGGGTGAATCTCTATTGCTTTGGTTTTTTCTAATATTAATGCCAAAGTTGTTTCCCTTGCTTCTAAGGTTGGTTTGCAAAAAGTGATGATTCCGCCATAAGATTTTACTGCTTCAATCTTTACCTTTGAAGAATCTTCAGGCATAACAATATAAGCTTTAATACGTCTAATAGACGCTGCTCTTGCTAATGCTTGAGCATGATTTCCGGATGAATGTGTTGCAACACCATTTTTAAATTCATGCTCGTTCAAAGAAAAAACTGCATTTATAGCACCTCTCGTTTTAAAAGCACCCGCTTTCTGTAAATTCTCGCATTTAAAATAAATATCAGCATTAAATATTTTATTAATTCGTTTAGAAGTTATTAATGGAGTACGATGAATATAAGGAAGTATTCTTTCAGCAGCTTGAGTGATAGTTTCTTTATTTGGTATCATGCTTTAAATATTTGAGTCTGCAATCTTTTGGCAAGCCATATCCAACATTTTATAAACCGAATCAAACCCTTCTTTTCCGCCATAATATGGATCAGGAACTTGAATGTTATTTTTAGGTTCTAATACATTCATTATATAATCAAGCTTCTTTAAATCCTCTGAATTTCTAGCAATCTTTTTTGCATAAAGAAAGTTATTATCATCCATAAAATAGATTTTATCAAATTCATCAAAATCATTTTTTTTAAATAGCCTTGCTCTTTTCCCTAGAATATTAATTTGATGCTTTTGTAAAGTTTGAATAGTTCTTTCATCAGGTTTATCTCCAATATGATATGACTCAAAACCAGCTGATTCAACTAAAATATTTTTACCCTGCTGTTTAAGCTTATGCTTTAATATTCCTTCTGCCATTGGAGAACGACAAATATTCCCGTGACATAGGATTAAAATTTTCATCTTTATGAAATTATATGATTATTAAAAACAAATGTAAGCTTTTTAAAGAGCTTACATTTATATATTTTACTGATAATCTTATGTTTAAAATAATATTATATTTTTATTTTCTTTTCAAGTTCATCAACGTTACTTTTATACTTTTTATCCGTTTCTATTAAATTATTTACAGTTCTGCAAGCATGTAAAACCGTTGCATGATCTTTGTTCCCACATTGCAAACCAATAGATGCTAAGGATGATTTGGTTAATTTTTTTGAAAAATACATTGCTAGTTGACGTGCTTGAACAACTTCACGTTTACGTGTTTTAGAACTAATTCTATCAACAGGTATACCAAAATAGTCACATACAATTTTCTGAATAAAATCTATAGAAATATCTCTTGAAGTATTTTTCACAAACTTATCAATCATTTGTTTAGCCAAATCAAGTGTAATGATTTTTTTATTTAATGATGATTGAGCTAATAATGAAATTAAAACGCCTTCAAGTTCTCTAATATTTGTATTGATACTATAAGCCAGATATTCTATTACTTCGTCCGGCATATCAATACCATCGTTGTATAATCTTTTCTGTAAAATTGCAATACGTGTTTCGATATTTGGAATTTGCAAATCTGCAGATAATCCCCATTTAAATCGTGAAATCAATCGAGGTTCCATTCCGGTCATTTCAACAGGAGCTTTATCAGAAGTAATTACTATTTGTTTTCCTTTCTGATGTAAATAATTGAATATATGAAAGAAAATATCTTGTGTTTTCTCTTTTCCTGAAAGAAACTGTATATCATCAATGATTAATACATCTATCATTTGATAAAAATGAATAAAATCATTTTGATTATTATTTCTAACAGAATCAATATATTGAGAAGCAAATTGTTCTGCTCCAACATATAAAACTGTTTTATCAGGAAAAATATTTTTTACTTGAATACCAATTGCATGAGAAAGATGTGTTTTTCCTAAACCAACAGTACTATATAATAATAATGGATTAAAAGCAGTTTTACCAGGATTTTCGGCAACAGCAAAACCAGCAGAGCGTGCTAAACGATTGCAATCTCCTTCAATAAAATTATCAAAAGAGTAATTATCATTTAATTGAGAATGGATTTTAATTTTCTTTAATCCAGGAATAATAAAAGGATTTGGAATATCTTTAGATGAATTTTTATTTATATCAATTGGCATGGTTACTGCTGGATTTTGAACAGCATTTTTATTGGCTGTTGGGAGATTAATCGTAAAAGGTGCGTTACCAAAACTAGAATTATCCATCACAATACTATATTCTAATCTACCTTCTACACCGAGTTCCTTTTTAATGGTTTTTTTTATCAATCCGATATAGTGTTCTTCTAACCATTCATAAAAGAATTGGCTTGGCACCTGAATTGTAAGCACCTTATTTTCAAGCTTAACTGGCTTAATTGGTTCAAACCAAGTTTTAAAACTTTGGCTGTTCCCAAGATTATCCTTAATTACGTTGAGACAGTTAGCCCAAACTTCTTTATAGTTTCTTTCCATTATCAGCATTAATATCGGAATTTATTATTAGTAATTTTTAAAAGTTTTTTAAAATCAGAATTTTATCAACAAAATTCTTTCATTTTAAAAGGAAGTTGTAATTTTTCAACAAAATTGCTCATTAAAAAGTTAAAAAAAAAAAAAATATACTATTGTTTTTATCTTTTTTTTATTGTATATAGCAAAAAAAATAATTTTTGTTTATTATCATTAGAAATTACATTAACAATTTTATTTGCAGACTATTAAATAATAATCATTAGTTTATTTAAAACTATACAATGATACAAAAAAAAATACATTAAAAAATATTTTTTCAACTTTAATTGAAATTTATACTCATTATAAATAGAATGAATATTACATGAAATACTACTTATTAATTCTCTCAAAAGCAGCTAGTTTTATTTAACAAAATATTCTATAAACTGTAATATGAATTTAGAATTATTTGTAATTTTGTATAAAAAACACTATGTTTATTTCTAAAACAAAAATTAGAGTTCGATATGCGGAAACAGATAAAATGGGTTATGCATATTATGGAAATTACGCCCAATATTATGAAGTTGGAAGAGTTGAAGCTCTTCGCTTTTTAGGCATGAGTTATCAAAAATTAGAAAATTCCGGAATAATGATGCCTGTTATTCAAATGACCATGAATTTTAAAAATCCAGCTTTTTACGATGATGAGTTAATAATAAAAACCATAATAAAAGAAAAACCTGATGTTAGAATGAAATTTTATTATGAAATATATAATGATAATAATATTCTTATTAATTATGGAGAAACAATATTAGTATTTGTAAATCAAGCAACAATGAAACCATGTCATTGTCCAGAAGATTTTCAAGAACTTTTTAAAAGATTTGACTTAGAATAAATACACACTGAAATTAAATTATTATTTATAGCAAAAACTCCCAAAACTAAGCCGTAATGAGGAAATAAATCCTTCAAAATCAGATGAATGATAAACAAGACTCATATTCCCATTTGAATCTTTGTAAAAAGTTGAAATTCCTGAAAGAAATCTTACACCCAATCCTAAATCTGCTCTTAACCAATTTGTTATTAAAACACCAATCTCAAACTGAGGTGTTATAATTAAAAATTCATCTCTATATGCATTATAATTAATTGTATTGTTAACGTCATTCATAAACAAAGCACCCCACCCTATTTTAAGACTAATACTTGCCTGATTTTTTTTACATGGCGAATCAATAATACCCAACCATAAACCTCCATGCGCATAATTAAGATGATAATTTTCCATTTTATTATCTGCAAGAACATCTGAACGATGCAAAACAGAAATGAGACCTAATCCATAACCTCCAATATAAAACTTATTAGCAAATAAAAAAGCCACCCCCATCCCTGCAGAAGCAAATTGTTGATTATCATTTAATGTAAAATCATTAATTAAACTCAAAAAACCATTTAGCTTTCTTTGAGGAAAATTTGTTTTTGTAGTGTCAATAACAACCTCTTTTTGTCCATACAAAGAAATTTGAAGCATGAATAAAAAAAACAATACAAATTTCCTTTTCATTTTCTTTTGGGTTATTAAATCAATTAATCTTTAAAACCAATATGGCTATGGATTCCATCACAAAATGGCTTATTTTTAGATGCACCACATCTACATAAAGCAATACCTTTCTTATAAATAATTTCATTACCTTTATTGTCTAAAAGCTTAACATTACCATCTACCAAATAAGGACCATCTTGCAAAATTGTAATTTTGGTTGTTGTTTCTTGTTGATCAATCATTATGTTTTTATTTAACTCATAAGTTAGTGCCTTAGTTGGACATCTATCAACAGTTTTTATAATTTCCTGTGTAGTGGCAGCTTTTGCATCTATCCAAGGTCGTTCTGATAATTTAAATACTTTTGGCAAACTTCTATAACAAATTGATGAATGATCACATAAATCTGGTTCCCAAATGATAGTTACTTCACCGTTTGAATATTTTTTCCTAATTTTTTCCATAATGTTATTCTCTTATTACAACAAAACCAACATCTTTATTAAGTTTTACGATGCGAGAAGGCTTTGTTTTTATTATTTGATTTTGATTGAATTGAACAATATAATCCATTTGAGATAATATATTGGCTGAAATATTATCAAAACTTATTGCTGAAGGTTCTCCTGAAAAATTAGCAGATGTAGAAACGATAGGTTTGCCAAAAGTTCTGATTAATTTTTGACAAAATTCATTATCAGGAATTCTTATTGCAATACTACCATCAAAAGCAATTACATTTTCAGCCAGATTTTTTGCTTCAGGGTATATTATTGTAAGAGGGCAATCTGCTTTTAAAAGCATTTCATAAGCAATTGAGGGAATATTTTCCAAATAGCTTGAGAGGTGCACCATATTATCAAGCAAAACAATCATACTTTTGTTTTGCTCTCTCTTTTTTATACGATAAATTTTTTCTACAGCTAATCTGTTGGTAGCATCACAACCAATTCCCCATATTGTGTCTGTAGGATAAAGAATCACACCTCCTTTTTCCAATACTTTGATAGCATTTTTAACATCTTTATTCAAGGAATTATCATCCATTGTTCAAACGCAATTTAAGTTGATTAATATCTATATTATAAGCACATTTAAAATGATTTTTCGGACATTTATTATATCCATGCAAACCGCATGGGCGACAATCAAGGTTCTCTTTTATATCAACCACTACTGCATCATCACTTAAGGGTCCAAATCCAAATTCTGGAATTGTAGAACAAAAAACAGCAGTAACTCTGGCATTGGTAGCTGAAGCAAGATGTAATGGAGATGAATCGTTAACATAATTCATAAATGCATCCTGCATTAATGCTGTTGATTCCAACATAGAAAGTTTACCGGCTAAATTTAAAGAGTTTTCATGTCCAGACTTTAAAATAATTTCGTCACAAAGCAAAATATCATTCTTTGATCCTAAAAAATACACAAACAAATCTTTATCAATATCTTTCAAAAATTCTATCCACCTAACAGCAGGAAATTGCTTGGTTTTCCACAGAGAAGCAGGTGCAATACATATAAATTTAACTTTTTTATATTGAATCACATTTACTAAATCCTTTCCTGATGGATATAATTTTACTCTAAATATTTGATTACATGTTAAATGAGCTAATAATTCCATATTTCGATCTACTTCATGAATTCCATTATATTTTATACCAATTTTATGTTCAACACTTTTAGTAAAGAAAATAGAAAACGGATTTTTATTAAAACCTATCGTAGTATTTGCATTTGAAAATGCTGTAATAAAACCTGTCGTAGTAAATCTTTGCAAATTTATAATTAAATCATATTTTTTATGTCTAATCTTTTTTAATAACAATATCAGGTGTTTATATTTATCTTTTGACTTATCCCAAATTAATAAATCGTGTAGATAAGGATGAGAAGAAAACAAACTTTCATTTCCCTTTTTTAATAAAAAATCTATGGAAGCATTAGGGTACAAAAAATGAAGTTTTTCGAGCAAAGGAGTAGCTAGAATTACATCGCCCAAAGAGGCCGTTTGTATCACTAATATTTTATCCATTTAATTTATTTAAATATTTATATAACTGATTACCATAGATCTATATAGAGATAATAAAGTTTTGCGAAAAAATAATTATAACCTATCATAATTTGAATTATTTTTGGAAAACAATAGTTCAAAAGTATACAAAAAAACTAACAATTTATAATTTTAAAATATATAACTAACAATGAAAACATTATACCTTATCCGACATGCAAAGTCATCATGGGATTTTACTCAATTAACAGATGAAGAACGTCCTTTGATAGAAAAAGGTATAAAGAGAGCAAAAAAAATTGGTAAGTATTTGAAAGAAAAAAATATAAAAGCTGACCTTATTATTTCCAGTCATGCTATCAGAGCCATCCATACTGCTCAAATTATTGCAAAAAAAATCAATTACCCTGAAGAAAATATTATTATTGATAAAAAAATCTATGCTTCAGGTATTGACAATTTATTTGATACTATTTTTGGAATACCTAACGATTTTAATTGCGTAATCTTATTCGGACATAATCCGACTTTTACAAATATAGCCAACTATTTTTTAGATATTAAAATTGATAATTTACCCACTTCTGGTTTGATTTGTGTGAAATTTGAAACAGATGAATGGAATGAAATTATTCATGCAAAGAAACTTGAAAATTATGTAATTTTTCCTAAAGAACTATAAATAAAAACCTTAGTGTATGTCAACTAAATTTCAAAAATACATCAATAGAGAAATCAGCTGGCTGCAATTCAATGAAAGAGTTTTGCAGGAAGCAAAAGATGCTTCTACTCCTTTATTGGAACGCTTGATTTTTCTTGGAATTTATTCAAATAATCAGGATGAGTTTTTTAGAGTAAGAGTAGCTACTTTAAATAGGATTCTCAAAATACAGGAAGTACATCCAAGCGAAGACACAGAAGCAAATCCACAAAAAATATTAAAAGAAATTGACCAAAAAATTGTTGTTCTTCAAGGTGAATTTTACAATACTTACCAAAACATTAAAAATGAGTTAGCTAAAGAAAATATTCATATTATTGACGAAACACAACTTACATCAGAGCAAGGAATTTATGTGAAAAAATATTTCAGAGAAGAAGTCCGCCAACATCTATTTCCAATCATGCTTGACCAATTATATAATTTTGCCACTTTGCGGGACAAATCAATTTATCTGGCAATCGATCTAAAATACAGTAAACAACCCGAAGTAGAAAATTATGCTTTAATAGAAATACCAGCCTATAGAATTTCCCGTTTTTTGATTTTACCATCCAACGGTGACAATAATAAATATATCCTTTTGCTTGATGATGTGATAAGATATTGCTTATCAGATATTTTTTCTATTTTTGGATTTGATATATACGAAGCTTATACTATTAAATTTACACGTGATGCGGAATTGGATATTGACAATGATGTATCGAAAAGTTTTCTTGAAAAAATCAGTGATAGTATAAAGCAAAGAAAAAAGGGAGCTACTGTACGATTTATTTACGATGAAAATATTCCTTTGCCACTTTTAAACCAATTGGTTAAGAAGTTTTTTATTAAAAAGAAAGATACTTTAAAGAAAGGTGGGAAATATCATAATTTCAAAGATTTTATGAATTTCCCTTTAAACTTAGGTGCTGATAACTTAAGATATGAAGAAGTTCCTAAGCTTTACACCAAGGAACTTTCTTTGAGTAAAAGAATTCTGGACTGCATCAAGAAAAAAGATATCATGTTGCATTATCCTTATCAATCTTTTCAATATATTATTGATTTGCTTAGAGAAGCATCTATTGACCCTGCAGTCAGAGCAATTAAAATGACCATTTACCGTGCTGCTAAAGATTCTCGCGTAATCAATGCACTTATCAATGCCGTACGAAATGGAAAAGAAGTTACAGTTTATCTTGAGTTACAAGCCCGTTTTGATGAAGAAGCCAATATTTATTGGGCAGGAATTATGCAGGAAGAAGGAGTAAAGGTTATTCAAAATATACCAGGTTATAAAGTACATTGTAAATTAATTCTTATTCGAAGAAAAGAAAATAATGAAAATGTATATTATGCAGGAATTGGCACCGGTAACCCTAACGAAATTACATCAAAAATATATGTAGATGAACATCTTTTAACTGCCAATAAAAAGATAGTTTCAGATGTAAATAAAGTTTTTCATCTTTTTGAAGCTAAATACAATCAACCAGATTTTGATTGCTTAATTGTTTCTCCTTTCAAAACAAGAAGTTTCTTTATACATCAAATTGACAATGAAATAAGAAATGCTAAGAAAGGAAAACCTGCTTGGATCATTATTAAATTGAATAATCTTGTTGATGATAAAATTATCAATAAATTATATGAAGCCAGTCAGGCAAATGTAAACATAAAAGTAATTGTTAGAGGTATTTGTGTTTTAGTACCAGGACTTCCGGGAATTAGTGAAAATATTGAAGCTATTAGTATTGTAGATAGATATCTGGAACATTCCCGCATTTTTGTTTTCTGTAATAATGATGATAATAAATATTTTATAGGTTCGGCCGACTGGATGCAAAGAAATTTTGATCATCGTATTGAAGTTACTACCCCTATTTACGACAAAAAAATTCAGGCTGACTTAAACGAAATGCTTAAAATTCAATTGAAGGACAATGTTAAAGCTCGAATTATCAGTGCAAATACACCCATTGAATATAAAAAGACAGATAGCGAAGAAAAAATCAGATCGCAAATTGAAATTTATAAATACCTAAAAAACAAACAATAAAATGCTATTTGCTTCCATAGATATTGGCTCCAATGCTGTTCGACTTCTCTTTGCAAATGTATATGTTTCTGACGAAAAAATCCCCACTGCAGCTAAAGCTACATTAGTACGTATTCCATTAAGACTGGGTGAAGATGTTTTTAAAACAGGCAAAGTTTCAGAAGAAAGAATTCAAAAGCTGATAAAAACACTTGAGGCTTTCAAACTATTAATAGATGTCTACAATCCGTTAAGCTTTGAAGCTTGTGCTACAGCAGCTATGCGTGAAGCTGTTAATAACACTGAAATTATTGAAAGAATTAAGAAAGAAGCTGGTTTAGATGTTAGAATTATTGATGGTTTAGAAGAAGCTACTATTATTCGGTCTTCAAATAATTTAGATTTCAGCAATGATTATGAGACTACTATGTATATTGATGTGGGTGGTGGTAGTACCGAGATTTCAATTCTAAAAAATCACAAGTTTGTAAAATGTAATTCTTTCAATATTGGAACAGTTAGAATATTGAATAAAAAAGTGGAAGAAGATTCATGGAATGAATTGAAAGAATGGCTTAGCTTATTTAAAAAGGATTTAGGCAGGATAAATTGTATTGGAACAGGTGGAAATATCAACCGTTTAACCAAGTTGTACGGTAATCAAATTGAAAACACAATTAATTTCTCTCAATTACAGTTTGCTTATAAACAATTAAAATCAATTCCTTTAAAGGAAAGAATTGAAAAAATGGGTATGCGTCCCGACCGTGCTGACGTTATTGTTCCCGCTGCTAAAATCTTCCTGACTATTATGAAAGACTCTGGAATTGAATCGCTGATTGCCCCAAAAGTAGGTTTAGCGGATGGATTAATTTACAGATTGTATGATAAGTATATTAATAATAGATAATTAATAAAGAAATTAAGTAAATTCGTTTATTCAGTTAAGTTTATTCAAACGAAACTTTATTCATATAAAATACAGTTCGCTTGCTACGGTTGGCTAAAGAGTTATTTTTAATAGTTTGTATGCCATATATTAAATAGTAGCTTCCGTACCAATAATCAATATTAGAAGATGGATTTGACATTGCTTTATCATTGGCATAAGTCATTTCAATTTTTAGATTTTCAATATCTGAAGCCGTTGTGGTATCATTCATTATTTTATAAACAACTTCTCCATCATCATTATATGCCATTAACAAATCGTCTTTCAATGGCATAACACTTACTCTTTCTTTAATTTCCATCGTTAATATATTCCAAATATCGAACAATTGATTCCATTTTGTATTGCCATTTTCATCTAAACACAATACGAATGCATTGGTATAACGATAGCCATCAAAAATTGTACGGGAGGTAGGTGTCATTCGTCCATAATAATCATAAGACATATCTGAAATAACACGGTATTCGGGATAAAAAGCTTCGGAAACCATTATCAGATTATCATTTTGTTGTATAACTTCATGTTCAATTAATAAGTAATTAAGTGAAAAATCTGTTTGAGTTTTGTTGTCCTGAATTTTCTTAATCTTGGAAACTTCACGTTTGTTTAAATACTTATTTATATTGTTGAAAGATAAAAAGTTTATAAATCGAATCGGCTTAATAAGATTTCCTTCTATTCTGATGAAATACATGCCTGCTGCTTCTAAAACAGAAGTCTCAGCATAATTAGATGGTTTTTCGTTAGATAAGTTATACGAACCTGTTATACTAATAAAACCATCTTTTAAAAGTGTAATCATTCCGGTTAAAAGCTTTTTGGTTTCGTCCGTATTATTGATATCTATAGATGATAATTCGGTTCCTTCGAAATTATATTTTTTAAGTATCAGTTTATTCTCACGCTTGGATATCTCTTTCTTGATAAGCAGATATATTGCTTGGTTGATGGTGTCAATTTTAAGATTTTCAACATTGGTTTCGTCAGAATTATCAATTACTAATTCTTTATGGCTGCGCTCTGCAAAATTATTTATACTTAAACTTATTTTCGACTTATTTTCGATAGTGTAATAAGCATATTGATGATAAAACTGTAAAGTAGTTAATTTTGCTTTATCTGTTACCAATGTATCAATATGTAAATTATTCCCTTTTGAAAGTTCAAAAGCAATAATTTTAAGATTATTTTCAGTAGATCGTTTGTTTTCTTTATAAAAGAACAAATAAGCTGTATCTTTCTCAAAACCATATCCCTGAAATGAAAAATCTTCGGACATGGGTAGTTTTTTTATCCATTTTTTTTGCAGCATATTGTTATAGAAAGTAAACGACCAATTTTGAGTTTTTCTGTCAATAAATTCATTGAGTTTGGTAAGTGTTATCAATCCTCTTTTGCCAAGATTTACAATATTGAATGGTTTTGCATCTTCTGTAGTTTCCAGTTCAGCCCTTACAACCTTCTTGCTTTGTGCCTGAAGCAATACAGGTATTATAACAAGAAAGGAAACAATAAATAATGTTTTATATAATGAGGTACTCATTGTGTGTGCTGATTTTCCGCAAACCTACATATTTTTTTAATTCCAACGAAGGATTAGATAAATTATTTTTAAATTAATAATTAGAATAATTTTATGTTGCGTTTAATCTAAAGTATTGAATCTTCTGATTTGTTTTTCTGAACGCGGATAACGCAGATCCCTGAAGGGAAACACTGATTTAAACGGATTTTAAACAACAAAAAAAAATATACATTTATAAAATCCGCGATTATCAGCGTTTACGGAACGTATCTGTTTCATCCGTGTTCTAATTTTTCTTTAATTCATAATTTCAATTATAATTTAAATGACGGTTAATAACTTTTTACTACTTATTTCGTGTTTCAATAAAAGCATAAACATAACACATATTATTATAAAAGCAGGGTATAAATTTCTTTAATTATTTTAGCCTTTGTTGCTAAAAAAATACGATATTTACACTCGAATTTATTTAACATTTTTACACAATGAAAAAAACAGCAATCTATTTAATTACTATTGCTTTACTTGCTACCACTGCTTGCAAAAACAAGGATGGAAAACAAGATAAAGACGTCATCGGGAAGCCTGAAATATCGGTTAAAGATGGCATTATGACGTCTGAAGCGTTATGGTCGTTCGGACGTATTGGCGAAGTATCGGTTTCGCCTGATAAATCTATTGTTACTTTTACTGTAAAGTATTTCAGCATTAAAGAAAACAAAGGCAATGCCGAAATCTATTCGATGAAAATAGATGGCAGCGACGTTAAACAACTTACCAAAACGCCGGGTAGCGAATACAATGTGGTATGGCGTCCTGATGGTAAAAAAATCGGTTATATTTCAGCCGAAAATGGTAGTGCTCAGGTGTGGGAAATGAATGCTGACGGAAGCGGCAAGAAACAAGTTTCGAAAGAAGATGGGGATTTGGAAGGCTTTAAGTATGCTCCTGACAGCAAAAACATTTTGTTTGTAAAACAGGTTAAAACTGATTCTACTACCAAAGATATTTATCCTGACCTTGACAAAGCGAGTGGCAGAATAATTACCGACCTTATGTACAAACACTGGGATACATGGATTGAAAGCTATCCTCATTTATTTGTGGCTAATTATAGTGATGGCAGCATAAGCAATCCTATTGATGTAATGAAAGGTGAGTCTTTTGAAACACCTAACCGTCCTTTTGGAGGAATGGAACAAATTAACTGGAGTGCTGATGGTAAAACTATTGCTTACACCTGTCGCAAACTGAAAGGTGTTGCTTATAGCGTTTCAACCAATTCGGATATTTATCTTTATAATCTCGAAAGCAAAACTACGGTTAATATCAGCGAAAGCAATAAAGGCTATGATATGTCGCCTGTATTTTCGCCTGATGGCAGCAAAATTGCCTGGGAAAGTATGGAACGTGATGGATACGAAGCCGACAAAAACCGCCTGATTATTTATGATATTCAAACCAAAGAAGCGAAAGATTACAGCAAAGGTTTCGATCAGAATGTTGCTGGATTGACATGGTCGGATGATGGAAGCAAGATTTATTTCACCAGCGATTTTCATGCAAAAGATGATATCTATGAACTAAGTGTTGCTGATGGTAAATTCCGCAAAATTACCGACGGTATTCATGATATGACTTCGGTAATTCCTGCCGGTAAAGTTTTGTTGGCTACCCGTATGTCGATGTCGCATCCGGTAGATATTGTAACTGTAAATCCTGCTGACGGGAAAATTACTAAAATCAGTACTATCAATGATGATTTGTTGGCTCAAATTAAAATGGGAGAAGTAAAAGAACGCTGGATAAAAACTACCAGCAACGAAGATATGTTGGTATGGATGATATATCCACCAAATTTTGACAGCACCAAAACCTACCCTACTTTGTTGTATTGCGAAGGCGGCCCACAATCTACGGTAAGTCAGTTTTGGAGTTTCAGATGGAATTTCCAGATGATGGCTGCTAACGGTTATATTATTGTAGCTCCTAATCGTCATGGATTGCCTGGTTTCGGACAGAAATGGAACGAACAAATCAGCGGCGATTATGGCGGACAAAATATGAAAGATTATCTGACTTCCATTGACGAAGCTTGCAAACTTCCTTATGTAAATAAAGCTAAATTGGGTTGTGTAGGTGCCAGCTATGGCGGTTTTTCGGTATATTGGCTGGCCGGAAATCACAACAAACGTTTTAAAGCATTTATTGCGCATGATGGTATGTTTAACTTAGAAGCTCAATACTTGGAAACCGAAGAGATGTGGTTTGTTAATTGGGATTTGGGTGGTCCTTATTGGGATAAAAACAATAAGGTTGCACAAAATAGCTTTGCTAATTCGCCTCATCGTTTTGTGGATAAATGGGACACTCCTATTCTTTGTATCCATGGTGAATTGGATTACCGTATTTTAGCATCGCAAGGTATGCAGGCTTTTAATGCAGCAAAACTAAGGGGTATTCCTGCCGAAATGCTTATTTTTCCTGATGAAAACCATTGGGTATTGAAACCTCAAAATGGTATTTTATGGCAACGTACTTTTTACAAATGGTTGGATAAATGGTTGAAATAAGCTATTGATATAGCTGAATAAACAATACATAAAAATCCGTCGGTTAGCAGTAATCGACGGATTTTTTATTTTACTTCATTAAAAAAATATTGAAAGCAAACTAACCAAATTCTTATTATTTCTTAGCGTTTTTTAAATTTTAATCATAATAAATTGATTTATAGTGAAAAAATGACTTACCTTTACAGAAAATAATCAAAAACAGACATATAGTTCTTTATTATTTTGATAAACCATGATTAGATGGTGTAAAATTGTGGAAGTATTGATGCATGCATGAAGAGTTAAAGCCAATGCGAAAAAATATTTGTCTTTGATACAAAAAAATAAATTTACAATTATGAATGACGAAACAACAGCGTATGAAAAACTAGTAAAAGAACTAGAAGACTTACATAAAGAATATAATTCATTGAATGTATTGTACGAAAAATGTGTTGCATTGCATATTCAAGTGAACCAAGTAAAGGTTATTGCTGACAAAGAACTTGCTTTTCAAAATACAGAAAAAGAAAAACGTGCGGCTGCACTAATTGTTGCTAACAAAGAACTGACATATCAAAATGAAGAAAAAGCTAAACGTGCTGCAGAATTAATTATTGCTAATAAAGAGCTGGTACATCAAAACGAAGAAAAGGAAAAACGTGCGGCTGAACTTGTGATTGCAATAAAAGAACTTGCATTTCAGAACAAAGAAAAAGAAAACCGTGCCCTTGAATTAATAAATATTACCGATGAATTAAGAAAATCGATAGAAGACAATAGTTATTTTATTCTTAGAGAAGTAAAAATGGTTGAGCTGAAAAATGAAATTAATGCATTGCTTAAAGAACGTGGTGGTGAAGAAAAATATTACGTTGCTACCTGATGTTTAAATTATAAAATCACAAACTTTGTTCAGCAACCCGAGGGGTTGAAGAACAATCCCAGCAAATATGCGGCTTGCACAATGTTAGCTTATGGACTTATTATTCCTTAATTATTTTTCGTATTATTCTTTTATTTTGTCCATGTATTTCTAATATATAAAAACCTTGAGGGATTTCTGATGTCCCGATGGTATAATTGTTATTAGAAATATTAGTTATGTCAAAAATAACATTCCCTAAAATATCATATAAAATAATTCTTGATACCTGAGAGTCTAAATTAGGGAATTCAATATTTATAAAATCATTAAATGGATTTGGAGTAACAGTAAAATTATTATAATTATTTGAAGGATTAATCTCAGATGGATTTCCGAGTATACATCCTACTGGAAATAAGTTACACTTTGAATTATTATTTGGGAAAAAGAAATTTATTACATCCATATTTACAGCTGTTGTACCTCCATTCCAGAACGGCTCATATCCATCATAAAATATATTAATATCTCCCAATCCAAAAAACGCACCATTATGAGCAGTCCCAACAAAGTCAGTAGTTGAAAAATAAAATCCAAAATTTGAACATACACTTGGAAGTGGTGAAGCATTATTCATAATCCCAATTGCATTTATTTGATTAGCTATTGGAATCCCATCAAGGCCTTTGTATGCATTCCCAAATATGCTTATGCATTCATCTTGCAATGAAGTATACCAGCCGGGTGGGTAAATACTACCTGCAATACTAGCATTAGAATTCGGTATTATATTTAGACCTGTAAGACTACTAGCAATGAAAGAAGCACCTATTGATGAATTGGGACAGCAAGTTACTTCATACTGGTAAAAAACTTTTCCTCCACAATCAATAAATGATCTAATTTGATTTAGAAAACTAGAATAATCCGAATTCCCAAAAAGACAAATCATATCATATCCATTTATAGGATCAATACAAGATGTTGTTATTCCATTTGGAATAGAAATTCCAACAGTAACAACATGCCCATTCGCTATAATGGCATTAATTAATTCTGTTCCAGCATAATTATAACCTGAGTTATTAACTATATATATCCTATCTGCATTAGCTTTTGAGATAATCAACAGGCTAATCAATATTCCAATAAATATTTTTTTCATTGTTTCTTATGTTTTAATTTTAGAATAGTATTTTTTTCTAAAATGGCTACTAACCTTCCGCAGCTTTTAATATAAAAACATCTTGATTTATCACGTTAATTTATTCTTTGTTTAAAACCTTTGGTACTTTTAAATAATCCTCCAGTCTAACATTAGTAGGTAGTGCTTTTTTTATTAATTCTGTCGCCTTAAACCACACAATTACAGTGTCTTTTCTGTTTGAATTTTTCGCTTCATTCATGCAAATAGCAATTGGTAAAAGTTTTAATTCTTTGTTTAAGACAGTATAGTTATCTAAACTCATGTTGCCTTTTTTGTTACCTATAAGAAGGGGATAAAAATCATTCTTAGTGTAAAATTTTTCAGCCAAAGTAGTATCGTTGTTTTCTCCAGCAGTAACAATATCGGACTCAGTGTAATGGTTCGTCGTTAAATAATTGTCACTTGTGCAATGAAAAGCTAATAAACAAAATCTTTCACCGTCTTCTCTCCATTTTGGATTCATGTTTTTGTAAAAAAGTCCATTGTCTTTTAACTCAACTCCTAATGATTTAAGCTGCTCTGAGTTTAGATAAAGAAAGTCGGTAGTTTTTGTCTTGCTACAACTGATAATTGTCAAAACAGCAATAATTGCGATAAATGATTTAATTTTCATGATTTCTGTTTTTTATGATTAATTGTTTTTCTAAAATTACTGCTAACGGTGGCAATATGAAAAGTTGGGGATTACGGAGCAATTCATTATCAAGCTACTCGGCATTTGATGCGAGGCATAACTCTTGAATAACCACTTAAACCCCAATTTTTTATATTGCGTGTTGTGCGTTCGTGTTTTTTATGTTAAAGTTTTAAACTATCTATTTTTAAAACTTTAACACCCCTATTCCTATAACTCAATATCATACTGTCCTTCATTTTTGCTGATTCCGACAAAATCGCTTCTTCTATAAGATTAACCCTGTAATTTCTGTTCTGTGCGGCTTCAACCGTAATATTTATGCATTGAGCAGCATCTAAACCCACGATATACAATTCATTTATTTTATTTATAGACAATATATTGTCGAGATTCGAATTCATAAACGCATCATTCCTACTTTTAACGACCACTATTCCAGAACCTATATTTAATCGTTTATCAAATTTAGCCCCAAGACTACCTTTGGCATATGAATTATTCAGTAAATTTATTAATGGATTTGTTATTTCACTGCGTATATAAATAACTGGAATATTTTGATTCTTAAAACTTTCAGTTATTTGGTTTATATTTTTTATTAAATCATCAGAATTTCTTGTATAAAATGAGTTTGCTGAAACAACTCCTGTTGTTGCTTCTTGAATATCAATAACCAAAAGTGCATAATTCTTTTCGTTAAAATTATCTATTGGTTGTCCTTTGGAAACAGCAGATGCAGTCTTCTCAAAAATCATTAAGTTACCAATCACAATTAATATGAAAAGAACAATTAATCCAATAATTCCTAAGATAATTTTCTTTAATATTCCTTTTTTCTTAGCCATAGTCTTATTTTTAATTATACATATTATCTGGTACTCTGTTTACATGACGTACAACATTATTATATGTCTGACAAAATCATCCTTTGCATCCGTATTTTGGTTGTATAGTCCTGGCAAATGTCACTCTTATTTATTTGTTTTGCAAATATATTAATAATTTTATAAATCATCAAAAGGCAATTTTATCTTCCTTAACCACTGTTTACTTACGTCTGTTCAATTTTCAGTTATTTTATCGCTAAAATCTCCTAAAACTCTACTTTTTATAATCCTGCTTTTTTATTCCGTATTTTCAAAAAAAAGCCACCCTTTTAGGTGGCTTTTTTTTAATATCCCCTTAAGCTACCGGTGGTTCTTCCTCATCCTTTTTTTTCTTCCATCCGCCAATAACCCTTGCATTAAAATACTCCAGATAAAAATCGGGCTGGCTGGCATTATAGGTAAGCATCAACTTATCAATAACTTCTTCCAGTATGCGGTCGCATTCGTCGTGCAAAACCATCATTTCTTCCTTCGAAGATTTGCTCGATTTTCGGGTATCGCGGGGAGCATTTATTATATCATGATAATCCTTTACCGCATCTACCAGCAATTTTACCTGAACTGTACTTACATTATAATCTACCAATTTATCTTTAATAGTATCGGCACTTTCGGCTATCAGTTTGCAACGGTCGTAAATTTCTTTATCCTTGCCCGATTTCAGGCTGGTTTTACTAAAGTTAAAAGCCTCGCCCAGTGTTTTATTACTGACAATATTGGTATATGCCAATCCGCCACCTCATACTATCAGGGCAATATCAAGCATTTTATCCAGCGACTGCTTTTTTTCTTTGGTTACACCCTTCGAGCTCTTTTGATCGTGCTCCTTTCCCTCAATTTTGTCTAAGATATCAACAAATTGATTATAACTGGTTTTGAATGGGATTGAACTACCCCATATCTGACTGTATTTGTTTAATACAGTTTTTGTACTGCTGTACATTCTTTGTTTGTTTAAAATAGCTTTTTCCATAAAATACAATTTTAATTAATTAGTTTCTTATTGTGAATGGAATAACAATAATATTTTGTAAAAATAATATAAATTTTATTACATCATAATATTTTTTTAAAAAATTTATTTTAACAATTTTCAGTTGCAAAACAGCAGCTAAGTACTAAGAATCATTTATTGTTATACGTAAAATACTGCATTAATTTTTCTAATGTATTTTTCATGAACGCGTATAACGCAGATTCCTGTGGGAAACACAGATAAAATCAGATTATTGTTAAAATCCGTAAAAATCCGCGTTTACGGAACGTATCCGTTTTATCCGTGTTCTAATATTTTATTTCACCAAAGCATTTAAGAAAATGATATCGGCATTTAAGAAGTTGTTATTGACATTTAAGAAGTTGTTATTTGCATTTAAGAAATCGATAACGGTATTTAATAAATTAATATCTGCATTTAAGAAATTGATATTGGCATTAGGGATATTAATATCTGCATTTAAGAAATTAATATTTCCATTAGGGAAGTTAATATCGCTATTTAAGAAATTAATATTTCTATTCAGGAAATCAATATTGGCATTAGAGAAGTTGATATCGGCATATAAGGATAAGGTCTATCCAAAAAAAGATGAAACGTTGTGTAATGTTTTAATTAAATGCTATTTCAGTTTACTATAATTGTAGTCGAATATTATTTCTTTCCAACAAACCATACTAAAACAGGTATACAAGGCTAAGATATAAATACCTGCTTTTATTATCATATATTTTAAAACATCAAAACCCAAAGCTTATGTATGCCTTGGGTTTTAATATTTAATAAAGCTAATTCTAGCGTCGCAAAACAAGTCTGTATTGCTTTGCTTAAAAACTATTTTGAACTGATGGAATATTCAAATTAGCATTTATATGATTTCAATTATAGCAAACTATTAATTAAAACGTGTAATAATAGTCCACTTCCAAATCGTTATTTACATACCAAATACCTGGAGTTTTCCAGGCTATGCGACCTGCTTCTTCTTTTTGATACCATGATTTTACAGTTCCGCTAAGAGTTACGGTTGTACCCGATACTTTTACTTTTATATTATGGTCATTAACAGTCCAATTTCTGCTGATAGCAGTTTCAACATCTTTTTGCTCAATAGCATCGTGTACTTCCGATTTAATTTTAATGTTGTTGGTTACGCCTTTAACACCGGAAAGATAATTTATAGCAGTTTTTGCAGCTTCTTTCTGATAGTTCCACGAAAGTTCACCTTCTAAGGTAACCCAACCATCTTCAACCTTTACGCTTACTTTGTCGTTAGGAACCGACCAGTTTGCTTTCAAAGCGGCTAAAACTTCATTAGCAATTTCAAGATTTGTTTTTGTCCACGAAGCAGGGAATTTCACTTCAATTTTTTCAACCAAAGCTTTAACACCAATAACTTTTCTTGCAGCATTTTCAGCTTCCATTTTTTTAGCGTAGCTATCAACTACACCTGTAAGAGAAACAACACCGTCTTTTGCTGTAACTCCAATTTCGGCTGCATTCAATAATGGTTCCCATTTGATAGCGTTTTGAACGTCTATCTGTAATTCTGCATTAGTTTTCATTATATATTTTTTTATATTATGAATAAATTTTCATAACGACACAAAGGTATATCCTATAGTTCCGCTATAACTTATATCATTATTTAAAAAACTTACATGATTCGCACATTTTCTCTGCAGTACAAATATTAAAAAGTAATAATGAATGTTTAATTTAAAAACAAGATAGTTTAAGTACTAAGAACCATTTATTGTCATATTTAAAATATAGAATTAATTTTTCTAATGTATTTTTCATGAACGCGGATGACGCAGATCCCTCAGGGAAACGCTGATAAAACGGATTATTAATATATGAAAATCAAAAACATTCTGAATAATTCGTGAAAATCTGAGTTTACGGAACGTATCCGTTTAATCAGCGTTCTATTGTTTTTATATATTAATTACCGAAACTAAAAATATGATATTATTTGCTGTTTACTACTTATTTACTCCATTTCAAGTATAAATTTATAAAAAGCATCGCGCATCTGGTCGCGTACCTTACGATAAGTTTCCATAATTTCCTCAGAACTACCTTTGGCATCAGCAGGATCCTCAAAGCCTATGTGTAAATGATGTTTTACATTACCCGTAAATACAGGACAAACTTGCCGGGCATTATCGCAAACAGTAATTACATAATTAAAATCATCCTTGATAAAATGATTGACGAATTTAGGAAATTGCAGACTGATATCAACACCTACTTCCTCCATGGCTTTTACGGCATAATGATTTATTTCTTTTTCCGGACGAGTTCCTGCTGAAAACACATCCAAACGTTCATCGAACAAACGCAACCAACCTTCTGCCATCTGGCTGCGACAAGAGTTTCCTGTGCATATTATCAAAATTCGTTTACGTTCAAACTTCTTTTCGCTGGCATAAAGCGGTTCTTTATACTTAAATCCTTCAATATGGCATGAAGAAAATCCATTGGTAGAATTGTTAGCATCCATTGCTTTTTGTTTTGTTATAAAGGATTAAGCTTATCAAAATCGAATCTATTCAACAAAAATAAAAACTTTTTATCAGTATTGATTGGTAAATAATAATTTTATGTAAATTTATGCTCTCAAATTGATAACATAATAACATGAATAATATTTATCTTGAAATAGAAAACATACTCAAACAGCATCGCCCTTCAGCTTTATGTGTAATTACTGAAACTAAAGGCTCTACACCTCGTAAAGCAGCATCTAAAATGATAGTTTTTGCCAATGCCGAAATTATAGGAACCGTGGGTGGTGGAGCCATCGAAAAACAAGTAATTGCAGATGCTTTACAGGTAATAGAACAGAATATTCCTTTTAAAAAACTATATAAACTCGAAGCCGACCTGAATATGCACTGTGGTGGAAGCATGGAAGTATATATTGAGCCACTGTTGCAGACCAATAATTTATATATATTCGGAGCCGGACATGTTGGAAAAGCTTTGGCAAAATTTGCCAAAGAACTCGATTTCAACATCAGCTTTTTCGACTGGCGTGATATTAGTTTTACAGATGAAGAATCGGCAGATTATCAATTTATAAAAGGAGATTATCTGGAAAGTATAGAAAAAGCAGTATTCGATAAAAATACTTTCTCTGTTATCGTTACACCTTCTCACGAATTTGATGAGCAAATACTATTCAAATTAGGTAAAAAGCCTCATGCTTATGTAGGCATGATAGGTAGTAAAAGAAAAGTAGAAGGCGTAAAAAAGAATTTATTGCAATCTGGCTTATATTCCGAAGAAGAAATTGCCCGTTTCGATATGCCCATCGGTATTCCAATTACAGTAGAAACTCCCAATGAAATTGCAGTAAGCATTGTTGCTAAATTAATTGATGTTAGAAATTCTAAAAATAAATTATGAAAGCTACTTCTCATCATATCCGTTTTATTTTAGACAACCAATGGGTTGAACTCGATTTTCAGCAATCAGAAAATATTCGTCCTAGCACTACCCTGCTTAATTATTTAAGATGTTTGCCATCGCACAAAGGTGTGAAAGAAGGTTGCGCTGAAGGTGATTGTGGAGCCTGTACCGTTGTAGTTGCAGAATTAAATACAAACAACGAACTCGAATACAAAGCACTTGATTCCTGCCTTGTTTTTTTGCCAATGATACATGGGAAACAAATTATTACTATTGAAAATTTAGAGCAACATATTGGCAAAGAAATTCAATTACATCCTGTTCAACAGTTAATGGTTGAAAATAATGGCAGCCAGTGTGGATATTGCACACCGGGTATTGTGATGTCTTTGTTTGCATTGTATAAAAATCATCACAAACCCGAAAAAGAAGTAATAGAAGACGCTTTAACAGGAAATCTATGCCGCTGCACAGGCTACAAACCTATAATAGAAGCTGCTAAACACGCTTGTATCCATCAAGGGAAAGACCATTTCAGTGAAAAACAGCAAGAAATTAAGCAACAGCTTTTAAACATAAAGAAAGATAATACAAGCATACTTCTTTATCATTCGGAGCAATTGTATATGCTTCCACAAAACTTGAATGATGCGTTGAAACTAAAAAAACAATACCCTAACGCTGTTCTAATAGCTGGTGCTACCGATACTGCTTTACGACAAACCAAGAAAGGGGAAATTATTCCTCAAATCATTGATTTATCACAGGTAGAAGAACTAAAAAATATTGAAATTACTGACAAATCAGTAATTATTGGTTCGTCATTACCTTTAGAAAAACTAAAATCAGGCATTGAGAAATCATTCCCGGCACTTTTTAATATTCTTAAAGTATTTGGTTCGTTGCAAATTCGCAATATTGCGACAATGGGCGGAAATATTGGATCAGCCTCTCCTATCGGCGACACTTTGCCTTTTTTATTTGCATGTAAAGCTGTAATAAAATTACAAAGTTTTGATACAAAACGCAAAATACCGATTGAGGATTTTATTATCGGCTATCGTAAAACAGCTATAAAAACAGATGAATTGATTGTAGCAATTGAAATTCCTTTTATTCCTGAAAATGTTATTTTAAAATCTTATAAAGTTTCTAACCGCAAAGACCTTGATATTTCTACCGTAAGTGTTTGTTTTCGTTTGCAATTGAGCAATGATAAAAAAGTGAAGGAAATTATAATTGTATATGGAGGAATGGCAGTTCAAACACTTAGAGCAAAAAAAACAGAAGCCTTTTTGAATGGTAAAACATGGAATAAACAAATAGTAGAAACTGCTATGGAAATATTATACAATGAATTCACTCCGATTTCGGATGCTCGTTCTGATAAAGAATACCGTAAATTAGCTTGCAGAAATTTATTGATGAAATTTTGGGATGAAACAAAATAAAACAAACCACTAAGAATACAGAGTAACACTAAAAAAGAATTAAGAAAAAACTTTGCATACATTGCTGTAAAAAAATAAAAGATATGAATGCTAACGAGAATCAGATATATCACGACAGTGCGATAAAGCATGTAAGTGGCAAATCCGTTTACATCAACGATATGAATGCTCCTTCAGATATGCTTCACGGAAAAGTGGTTTACAGCCCTTATGCCCATGCAAAAATTCTTTCATTTAATCTCGAAAAAGCACTTCAGGTAAAGGGTGTACATGGTATATTAAGTTATAAAGACATTCCCGGAGCTAATCAAATGGGGCCTGTATTTCACGATGAACCTTGCTTGGCAGAAAACATCGTAAATTTTATTGGACAAGCAGTATTTTTAATTGCTGCCGAAAGCAAAGAAATTGCTGCTAAAGCTGAAAAATTAATAGAAATTGAATACGAACCACTTATACCAATAACTACAATTGAAGAAGCCATTGCAAACAATCAATTATTATCCGTTCCACGCATTATTAATCGAGGAAATGCTAATGATGCAATGCAAAAAGCTAAACATGTATTGAAAGGAATACTAAAAACGGGTGCTCAGGAACATTGGTATCTCGAAACTCAAACCAGCTTATGTATTCCAGATGAAATGAACGAAATGATGGTTTACAGTTCTACTCAAAATCCAAACGAAACACAGGCTATTGTAGCCGAAGTTTTGGGCATACCTCGCAACGAAGTAATAGTAGAAATAAGAAGAATGGGGGGTGCTTTTGGTGGTAAAGAAACTCAGGGAAATCATACCGCTGCTTGGGCTGCTTTGTTGGCCAATTATACAAAGCGTCCGGTAAAAATACACTTATTCCGTGACGATGATCAGGTTATGACAGGAAAACGACATCGGTTTATTTCTGATTACGAAATTGGTTTTGACGATGAAGGAATGATAACAGCCTATAAGGTAAACCTTAATGCTGATGCAGGTGCTACGGCTGATCTTTCGATGGCTATATTGGAAAGAGCTGTTTTGCATGCCGATGGCAGTTATTTTATACCTGATATTTCTGTAATTGGCAAAGCATGGAAAACAAATTTACCTTCCAATACAGCTTTTCGTGGTTTTGGAGGACCTCAAGGCATTGCTGTAATTGAAAATGCCATTGACAGGATGGCAAGATTTTTGAAAAAAGATGCAACAGAAATCAGATTTAGAAATTTTTACGGCATCACCGATAGAAACACCACGCATTACGAAGAGGAAGTTGAAAACAATCGCTTATTTACCATTTTCGAACAAATTATTCAATCTTCAGATTACCATAAAAGAAAAAAAGAAATAGCTGAATTTAATTCTAAGAATGAATTTTATAAGAAAGGAATGGCATTAACGCCTGTAAAATTCGGCATTTCATTTACAACTGCTTTTTTAAATCAAGCAGGAGCTTTGGTTAATATTTATCAGGATGGTACTGTTCTTGTTAACCATGGAGGTACCGAGATGGGACAAGGCTTGCATACAAAAATGCAACAAATTGCAGCTTTAGAATTAGGTATTTCTCATGAATATATTAAAGTAAATGCTACCAACACATCTAAAGTACCTAATGCATCTGCAACTGCAGCCTCCTCTGGAAGCGATATGAATGGAATGGCTGTAAAAAATGCAATTGATATTATTAAATTACGTTTAATTGAAATAGCTATTGATGAATTTAACAAAAAGAAACATCCAAATCCAAGCAATGCTGAAGATATCGTTTTTCATAATAATTTTATTTTTGACAAACTACACCCTGACCGCATCCTTCCTTTTAAAGAATTAGTAATGATGGCATATTTACAACAAAAAAGTCTAAGTTCTACAGGATATTATAAAACACCCAATATTCATTACAACAGAGATACTGGTAAAGGTCACCCTTTTCATTACTATGGATTTGGAATGGCTGTTTCGGAAATTCAGGTTGACGTTTTAACGGGTAATCATAAAATATTACGCACAGATATTTTGCATGATACAGGAAAATCAATCAACGAAGCTATTGATATTGGTCAGGTGGAAGGTGGATTTATACAAGGCGTTGGCTGGTGCACTACTGAAGATATAAAATGGGATACAAATGGCAAACTGCTCAATCATTCGCCGGATACATACAAAATACCAACAGTTCAGGATATTCCTGCTGATTTCAGAACAACTTTATTGAAAGATGCACCCAATTACAATACCATCCGTCAAAGTAAAGCTGTTGGTGAACCACCTTTGATGTTGGCATTCTCAGTATGGCTGGCAATTAAAGACGCTATTTCGGCAGTTGGAAACCATGAGATTGAGCCTGATTTTTCATTACCTGCAACCAATGAGGTGATTTTAAAATCTATTGAGAAAATTAAGTTATCGGGGAAATAGTTATTAGTTTATTGCATTTATCACTTCATTTACTATTAAAATGAAAAAATTTTTCATCTTTCTTTTACTCTTTTCCTTTTTTATAAATACCACACTTGCTCAGTTTATAAATGAAAAGAATGATAGCACAACAAACACTCAAATAAAACCAATCTGTATTGGAAAAACATTTCTTCAATATCAAAAACATATCTGGACTTCGCCTTTCCGAATTAAAAAGAAAGATTTATTATATTTACTTCCCGTTGCTTTGGCTGCAACAACTGCTATTGTTTACGATGAAGATATTCACCGCAATATCATGCAGTTTAAAACCAACAATGCCTGGGTAAAAGATGTGAGCCCAGTTTTTACAAATGGAGGAGAAATCTCTGTGGTTGGAGGTATTAGTGCTGCATTTTATTTGACAGGCTTTGTTTTAAAAGACGATAAGGCCATGCAAACAGGAGCTATTGCCGGCTATGCATTAGTAAACTCTGCAGTAGTAGTAAGTATATTAAAAATGATAGCAGGAAGAGAACGACCACGCGTGGATGCGACCAATACCTGGCATCCTTTTCCAGAATCATTAAAACAATTTTCAGGAACATCATCAGACTATTATGCTTCCTTTCCATCAGGACATAGCATTGCAGCATTCACACTGGCAACTGTAATTGCCGAACAGTATAAAGAAACTAAAATTATTCCCTTCATTATGTACACTCTTGCTTCAGGTGTTGCACTTTCGAGAACTACAGAAAATGCGCACTGGTTATCAGATGTTATAGTGGGTTCTGCTTTGGGTTACGGTATTGGAAAATATATGGTAAAACACCACAAACAAACAAAATGGTTTTTATTTCCTTCTCAAAGCGGAGGATGCTTGATGGTTACAGGTATTTATAGGTTGTAAATCGTATAAATAAAGAAAAAATGTTATAGCTTTACTTCTATTACTTACATTGACATAAATTTCACCGTTTCTACCAAGATTTTCATCGAGTGAATTACCTTATCCGCTTTAGGAAACACAAGATTACTTGCTTTTTTGTCAAATAATATGGTTTTCATTCCTGCATCTTTGGCTCCTGTTATATCTTTCTCATACAAATTCCCTATCATAATACATTCTTCAGGTTTGAGATAAATGGTTTGAGCGATACTAGTAAAAAAGCGAACATCGGGCTTTTCGTATCCCAAATCTTTGGAGGAAAAGAAATGATGAAAGTACTGCTCGGCTCCCACTCTTTTCAAAGCTTTAATCAAGGCAGCTGTATCAGATTGTCCAGCATTTGTAGCAATTACCATTGTATAGCGGGAAGTTAATGCTCTTAATACCTGTTCTACATCGGGTATATATTCAACATGCTCCCATGTAAACATGGGAGTTTTAAGTTCAGGATAATCCCGCATTACAGTATCACCCCAATCAAAGATAATAGCTTTTATCATAGCAGTTCTTAAAGTTTATAAAGTTATAATCAGAATTCAATGTATTCCTTAGGTTTCAGATTGTTTTCCATGGTCCAGAAGTGGGCTTTTCCATGGCTTATTCTGAATAGTACTAAACCAGGGCTATCTATTGTTATCCCGAAATTCTTCAAGAAAGGTCTATCGTTTAGGGCTTTTTCTCTTAACTTAATAGTATCAATAAATTCTACTTCTCCGGCAATTCTCAACATTTGTCCTATCATTCCATCGTGTTTGTAAAAACACACTTCGGTTTTGGGGTTATTTTTGAGTTGACCTGGAAACTCTTTAACAGTGGCAGTTTGAAAATAAAACCCGCTTTCGTCGGCAAACCAGAATCCCAATGCCCTTACGCGTGGTTGATTTTCTTCGGTAGTAGCTAAAAAGCAAATGGGGTTTTCGTTGGTAAATTGAATGCAATCTTGCTTATTCATATTTGTGTTTATTTATTGGTTAGTCTTTTATTGTTGTTTATATATTATCAGTTAATTACTGACAACGCAATTTGCAATTATAAGTTGTTTATCTATTTAATGAAAAATTTATAACTATAACAAAGACTTATACAAATAATAGCGATAATTACTATTTTCTGCCCATGTTTCCTTGCGTTAATGTCGTATTCATACACTCTTTCACCGTTTGGTAAGGTCTTTTTGAAAGTTAATAAATGGTAACCGATAAATAAACCCAAGATGCCTCCGAGTACTGCTGTAATATAACCAATGATTATCCATCGGGTTTTTCCTTTCTCCGGCTCTGATAATTTTTCGAGTCTTTCTTTTTTATAATTGTCTATTTCAGTCTGTGTAATTTTTACTCCTCTGCTATTGAGAATTTTTTGTGCTTCAACAAAGTCAGGCTTACTCCATTCATCAGGCTTCTCTATTATTTCAAGTAATTCTTCATTAGTAAATTCAAATAAATAATAATCCTTGTCCAGTTCAAAATTTGTATTCTTTGCTTCATCTTCAAGTATTTTATCAATAACAACAAAATCAGATTGACGTATTTTTAGTCTGATTTCTTTATCGAAAAAATTACCTCCTGAGAAAGTAAGATCAACTGAGGGTGAAGTATCTTCAACAATATATTCTATCTTATTTTGGTCGAGTAAATCTTTAAAGTCAGTTAACTCTTCAATGGAATTGAATTTCTTATATGTCAAATATTCATTCATAGCTGATTTGTTAAATTAATTATTCATTATTTTGTACACATTGTTTATAAGCGATTAAAGCGGTTTCAATCAGTTTTTTAATAGTTATAGATTTGATTTGAGCTTCGGATTTTATTTTAATATAACGCGAAATTCTGCCTGTTCCTTCAAGTAGTTTATCTGGATCGGCTAATTGAACACCTCTGTTAAAACCAAGTTTCAATCCTTTTTTGGAGGGAATAATAACACAAATCAATTCCGAATATTTTTGACCATAACAATAAGCAATCATTTTTGCAGTAAGGTCAATTTGTTCTGTTATTTTGGGCAGGCTTGCCAAAAGAAGCTCGCGAAGTATGATTGCATTGTTATAAACCTCTTCGTCGTATTGAGACAGAAATGCATCAATATTAATATCTGAACTTATCATTTAGTTTTATTCTTATTTTAATTCAAGATTGTTAGCAGATTACTAGCGGGACAAGATGAATAATTAGCGGTTTGTGTTTATTTTTGTTCTGCCAATTCTTTGATTTTTTGGTTCATTAAATTGAATCCATTAGTTGTATTAATGTCAAGCATTTTTTTGAATAAAGGAACAAGTATTCCTTTGAATTTTTCACTTTGCTTAAAAGTTGTAGTTCCGTTTCCATTATCAATAAGTTCAAATTTATGTTCTCCATCAAATAGTCCAGGAAACAATAAATTCCCGAGCCAACGAAGTTCTTTATTCTTTTCAAAAACAAGAACTTTGGGTTTAAAAGTCATTCCGTTTGCTTCAGGTGGCTCAAGTCTTACAATTATTTTGCTACCAACCACAACATTTCCTGTGATAGATTTAATAAAAGGATTCCACTCGTGATAATTCCGGAAGTCAATGAGAATAGCCCAAACCTTTTGCGGTGTGGAGTTAATCAGAATTTCTGTTTTTAATTCTTTCATTTTTGTTTTGTATAAATTTATGTCATTTCTTTATTGCTCGAATATTTTTTTAACTGCCGCATAATATCTGTGTAAACACAACTCATTTCGTTTGTTTTTCTAAAAATATTACTATTTATTATTAGCTCTCTGTAAATACATATCGCCAAAACTTACCCAACTACCTTTATTGTTTTTGGTAGTAGTATGAAATTGCCAGGTGTCGGCTTTGTTATCATACATAAATTTATTTATAAAAGGTCCGTCGGGGTATTCAAAGCGAAACTCAATGTTTTGTCCTGAGTTTATTCCATAACCTAAGGTTTCAGAAAAGCGTCCGCCAAAATTATCGAGCCAGTGTGCAACATATCTTTCGCTTATACAGTCGTAGCCAATGAATACCTTTGCGGTGTATTGCGGTAGTTTTGCAGTATCGGCAAAACTAAGCACAACAAACTGATGGTTCAACTCCCAGCTTGCATTGAAATTATAAGTAATATTATCTCCATGAATCTGTCCGCTGACATTCCAGTTTCCGATTATTTTTTCTAACAATGGATCGTTAAAAATATTGTCGTTACATTTCAATTTGTCTTGTCCTAATGCAGGTATTGTTACTATGAGAAGAACGAATAAAAGTGTTGTTACTACAAATGATTTCATATTTTTCTTTTTTATTTTTTATGTAGAGCTAATGCATTATGCATGTATTTAATTTATTATGCACTTACAAAATGCAAACATTATATCATAAACGTTTATGCAGCATTACTTATTCCGACTTTTTTATATGATTGTAATTAATATATTGTTTGATTTCAAAATCGAATCCTTTAGTGTATTGAACTGCATTTTCCGGACAAATATTAACACATTGCTGGCATGCAATACATTCTGTGGAAGCTATTCTTTTATTACTTTTCATATACACTAAAAGTTTAATATTCATAGGGCAAGTTTTTTCACATAATCTGCATTCAGTACATTTATTTTTTTCAATTTTAATTTTCCAAACAGAAAATGGAGTTCCAAATTTCATCAATACAGGTATAGGACAGGCATATTTACAAAATGCTCTGTTATCTTTTAATATAGTTGCAAGTATAATGGCAATTGCATAATAAGTCAGATTTCCTATTATCAGGCATTTAAATAGAATAAAAGAAATATATTCATGGTCATTTACACGAAAAAACATCCATAAAATCAAGATTAAAAAAAGAACTCCCAAAAAGTGTAAATAGCGAAATATTCCCCAGTATTTTAACCTTCCTTTCTGTGGTTTCATCCATGGCAAAAAATCAGTAATCATTATCGTCCAGCATGCCCAACCACAGTATGCCCGTCCAAATAAGAGAGTACCAAAAATTTTGGCAATAAAATAATGAATTACTGGTCCTGTAAATGAACCTAACAACAGATAAAAAAAGAAACCTTCAATTTGCATATTCTCATGTCCCAAAAACCCCAATACGCCTAACAAATAAACACCTATCATCAGTTGAGTTATTTTTCTGCTCCACATTTTTTTCTCACTGGAGAGAATACTATTTAACACAGCTCCTATTGAAACAGACAGGCCTATATAAGTAAAATTAAACAGGTAAAACAGATTACCTTTTGTAAGCCATAAAAATGTTCCGATTGCAAAAAAAACTAAAAAAATAATAATGCTTTTAGTCATTTTTCTTCTTTGCATATCCATTGTAACAATCTATTAATATTTTATCAATTTTTTAAAGCCTAAAGCCTAGCATTAAATGCTATTTGCAGTTAACAGCAAGGCGGGTTAATTTCTGTCAGTTTGCTAAATTAGTAAACTAATTTAATAATAATACAAATCAGAACTTGATTTTGCAGATAAAATATTGTACAATATTTACTTTGCCCGTCAGAGGGATTAATATCTTTTAATTAATCTGCTAATTTTGCATATTATATTACTTTTCATCGCATTATTGTTTTATAAATTTACCAAAAGCATTCTTTTTATCCATCCTATTTATTAATTTATAATAATAAATACCGGATGATAATTCCTTGATATTTATACTTACAGAACTTTGCTTAAAATCAGAAATAGTTTTTACAGCTTTGCCAGTATTATCAATCAGTATAACATCAAATGAAGAATTAGTTGTATTCTCAAACTCAATAATTAAATTATCATTTACAGGGTTAGGAAATGCTTTTGAATTAATTAATCCGTAACCGAATTCTTCAATACCTTCACCAATATCAATGATTTGAATATCATCAAACATAAGACCGTCTTTATTTGTTTGAATACCATCACTTGCAAAAGTAAACCGAAGATAAATAGTATCACCCCACCAAGCTTGTAGCGGATAATTTTCAATATAAATGGAAAAATGTTGCCATCCATTTGAATTTCCGGTTAAAGTTGGCTTGTTATATATTTGGAAAGATGTTGATGTTAATAAGTTTATCCACGTATGATTTTTATTTGACGAAACCTCTATACTTCCTATGTCATTTAAAGTATCTGAATTCACATAATAACTCCCATTAAAAAATGAGCCCCAATAATTACTACCATAACCATTTATTTGAATATTATGCGTTAAAATAAAAGAGGAGGTGTCATTGCATGGATAATAATTTAATGTATCTGTTAAAATAGCATTTGGAATAGAATATGCCGATGTAAATTTAGCTTTTTGAGGTTTTCCAACCTGCCAGATATTATTTGGATTTGATATTTTATCTATAATTATAGATTGCTTGTAAGTAGTATCTTCAAAATTAATATTCTGAATCTGGCCAAAGGAAGAAATTGCAATGGTCATGATTATTGCAATTGTGTAAAGAAACTTATTCATACTTTTTAACCCGTTGTGCATTTAGGAAAGATTTACTTTTAAATTGTTGGTAGGTCTAA
>JACABE010000010.1:55955-100962 GCA_013377005.1 Bacteroidota bacterium | reverse complement strand
TTTAAAATTCAATGAACAACTTTTTTTATTTTTTTCTCTAAATGCACAACGGGTGTTTTTAATATTTTTTTTATGTTGAGATTCAAATATATTAATAACCATAAAAGTATACTTTTGTTTAATAAATATACTGTTGAAATTAGCATTTATATTAATCGGTAATTCAAATAAACAGTAAGAAGTGTTTTTTATAATTACATATGATAGCCCAATCAATCAATTACTTACAAAATAATTAATCATTGTTTGTAATTCACAAAACTATCAAACCGCTCAAAAAAGTGCATAGTGTAAATGGCTGTCGCAGGCAGTTTTTCTTTCTTTTAGTCTTATTTTAAAAAGATTCGGTGCAGTTTTTATTTAAACCATTTTTTTGCATTTGGATTCCGATGCGGACACCCAGGCCAGCAACAAGGTTGTCGTTTTCCTTCTTTCAATTCTTCAACCATACGATCTAAATGTTCTGCTCTCTTTTCACTTTTTTTGACAATGGTAACCCAGCAAATCCATTCGTTGCGTTGAATAGGTGTAAGCTTATTCCATTTCTCAAGAATGTCGGCATTTGAAGTTAATGTTTTCTGCATATCACTCGGCACATCATGTAGAACGCCTTTTAAAATTTCACCTGTCTTATTCGCTTTAATAGTATCTTCTTCTATCCTAAACTTCACTATTTTTTTTATCAATGTCAAAGGTAATGCTTTGTCAATAGGAAACTGAATGGCTCCTTTTGAAGTGTGATATTTTTCCAATTCTTTTTTGAAGTGAACAATCGGATTTGAAGTCGGGTAAAAACCGATATGCTCTTTGTGAACTGCATAATAAACCAACACTTTGTTCTGCTTAAAAGCAGGCATGCCATAACTAATGGTTTCAATTGTCTGTGGTGCGGCTTGCTTTATTATCTGTCGAAGTAGTTCGAGGATTTTCTGAATGTCGTCAGGAAACAAGGCGTGATATTCGTCAATGTCTCTGAATTTTAAGTTGCTTTTGTTCATGTGTAAATTTGTTTTAGGAGTCGTCTAACATTTCCTGTAACTTGAATATAAACAAAAAATTCGTGTAAAGTATTCCCATTAGGATTGATTTGTATAGTTTTTATCAATGTATTATTATACAAAATTACTTTTTTAAAATTATCATGTATTTTTTTTAACAAATTCCCCAAACATATTCATTTCGTAACTTATTATATCTGTATTATTTCTAATTCTTCTTTTTGGGGGTAGTTTTAATGTTCTTTTAAGACCCAAATGCAAGCGTAGAGCAGCTACATTGCTATGATATGAACTCACGGTGACCGTGGAGGTTTAACGAGTTCTCTATATAGCTTAAGCTTAAATTGGTCAATAAATGCAGCTTGTTAAGCACAATTACTGATTTTATAATAAAAAAAACCTTTCTACCCAAATGACAGAAAGGCTTTTTGAAATATTTAAGTAACGGTTTATTTATTGGAAGATAAAAATCTTTCGGCTTCAATGGCAGCCATACAACCACTTCCGGCAGCAGTAATAGCCTGGCGGTAATGATGATCCTGCACATCGCCGGCAGCAAACACACCATCAATATTGGTTCGGGTAGAACCGGGTATGGTTTTTATATAATCCATTTCATCTAACTCTATTTTACCTTTAAAAATTCCGGTATTGGGCGAATGACCAATGGCAACAAAAAAACCATGTATTGCCAGTTGTTTCTCCTCCCCTGTTTTTACATTGTTCAACATTACAGCATTTACACCCGAAAAATCGCCCAATATTTCTTTGGTAGTATGGTTCCATAGAACTTCTATGTTAGGCGTATTGAAAACCTTTTCCTGCATTGCTTTAGAAGCCCTCAGCTCGTCTCTTCTTACAATCATGTAAACTTTGTTGCATAACTTAGCCAGATAGGTAGCTTCTTCGGCAGCAGTATCACCACCGCCCACTATTGCCACATCTTTTCCGCGATAAAAAAATCCATCGCAGGTAGCACAAGCCGAAACACCTTGTCCGTTATATTTCTTTTCCGATTCAATACCCAACCAATTTGCAGAAGCTCCTGTGGCAATAATAACAGTATCAGCCAAAATATTTTTGCCATCATCAGCTTTTATTTTAAACGGACGTTCGCTAAAATCAACTTCAGTTACTATACCCCATCTTGCATCGGTACCAAATCTTTCAGCTTGTTTTTTCAGCTGTTCCATCATCTCAGGACCGGTAATTCCATCGGGATAACCCGGAAAATTATCAATCTCGGTAGTAATGGTAAGTTGTCCGCCCGGTTGTAAACCCTGATAAACAACAGGTTTTAAATCGGCTCTGGCAGCATAAATAGCGGCAGTATAGCCCGCAGGACCTGAACCTATAATAAGGCATTTAATCTTTTCAAATTCTTGATTCATGAGTATATTATTTTTTTGTATTAACACATTCCTTTAAGGGATGTTTTATAAAAAAAAAGTGTAAACAATTTATTTACACTTTTAAATTATTTATTATTCACTATCGTCCATTTCCTCACTGATAGCATCCACATGGTCAGTACCTAAATCCTCGTGTTCTGCATCACCACCTTCGCTGTCAGCAACTTTATCTACAGCTCCCGAAACGCCACGGAAAAGGAGCTTATCAAAATCTTCTTCGCTCATTTTAGTATCAACCTTTACATCAACTTTTACCAAATAAGCTGCATCATCAGTATCCAATGGCACCACATATATTACATCATTATTAGGTTTGGTAATTTTTGTTATGTAATCAGAATAACCATAAGGATATTTTTCTTTAAATGCATCCAATACTTCAGCCGTAAGATTATGATAGCTGATAATCACCTTTTTTTTGTTCATTTTCTTTCTAATCTTTTTTTTGCAATAATATTAAATTTTTTAATAGAAAATTAATAAACCCATATTATTTTTTATTCTTTATTTTATTGATATATTTCTTTTCTTGCAGCCTTCAACGTATTTTGAAGCAAAGCAACAATTGTCATTAAACCCACCCCACCTGGAACAGGTGAAATATAACTGCATTTTTTTGAAACATTTAAAAAGTCAACATCACCAATCAACCTGAAACCTGATTTTGTTTCGCTTGAAATTACACGGTGTATTCCAACATCAATAATTACTGCACCTTCTTTTACCATATTTGAAGTAACAAAAAGAGGCTTGCCGATGGCTGCAATTAAAATATCAGCCTGAAGTGTAATTTTTTCCAGATCTTTTGTTTTACTGTGACAGAGGGTAACTGTTGAATTAGCATGTTTATTATTCCGTGACATCAAAATACTAATGGGAGTCCCTACAATATTACTTCTACCTAAAACTACACAATGTTTACCTTCGGTTTCAATATTGCATCTTTCAAGCATTTGCATAATACCATAAGGTGTGGCAGGAAGATACGATGGAAGATTTGCCAGCATTCTGCCAGCATTGATTGGATGAAATCCATCAACATCTTTTTTAGGATCTATGCTTTCAATTACTTTTTCCACCGAAATATGATTGGGTAAAGGCATTTGTACAATAAATCCGTCTATTTCTTCATCCTTGTTTAAAAAATCAACTGCTAATAACAAATCTTTTTCAGAAATTGTTGCAGGATAACGATAAATTGAAGAAGTAAATCCCACTTCCTTACATGATCTTTCTTTACTTGCAACATAAGTTTGGCTTGCGGGGTCTTCTCCCACAAGAATGGCTGCCAAATGTGGAGGTCTGATGTCACTATCAATCATTTTTCTGACTTCAGTGGCTATTTCCGTTTTTATTTGCTCGGCTATTAATTTACCGTCTATAATGTTCATGGTTGTTTATTTGTAATTGGTTAATGGTGATTAGCTTATTCCTTAAGTCTTAATAAAAACTAATTACCTTCTTTTCATGCTACCCATAGCTTGCATTAATTTACTTCCTTTTCCACCACTCATCATTTTCATCATTTTACGGGTTTCGTCAAATTGTTTGATTAAGCGATTTACTTCCTGAATTTCGGTTCCACTACCAATAGCAATTCTTTTTCTACGGCTTCCGTTTAATATTGCTGGATTAGCTCTTTCTTTTGGAGTCATCGAAGTAATAATAGCTTCTATACTTTTAAATGCATCATCTTCAATTTCAACATCTTTTAAAGCTTTTCCCATACCAGGTATCATTCCCACCAAATCTTTCATATTACCCATTTTTTTGATTTGCTTAATTTGAGAAAGAAAATCGTCGAAATTAAAGGTATCCTGTTGTATTTTTTTCTGCATTTTTTTTGCAGCTTCTTCATCAAATTGTTCCTGAGCACGTTCAACCAATGAAACAATATCACCCATACCCAGAATACGATCGGCCATACGTTCAGGATAGAATACATCTAATGCATCCATTTTTTCGCCGATACCTACGAATTTAATAGGTTTTTCAACTACAGAACGAATGGTTAGTGCAGCACCACCTCTGGTATCTCCATCTAATTTGGTAAGAATTACACCATCAAAATTTAATTTATTATTGAAAGCTTTAGCTGTATTTACAGCATCCTGACCAGTCATTGCATCCACCACAAAAAGTGTTTCCTGAGGATTAATTTCTCTTTTGATGGCAGCAATTTCGTTCATCATCTCTTCATCAATAGCCAAACGACCTGCGGTATCAACAATTACAGTTGCTATGCCTTTTTCCCTTGCATAAGCTAACGCTTTTCTGGCAATTTTTACAGGATCTTTGCTATCGATATCAGAAAAAACTTCAACTCCAATTTGTTCACCCAATACCCTTAATTGTTCAATAGCAGCCGGACGGTAAACATCGCAAGCCACCAGCAACACATTTCTTCCTTTTTTGGTTTTAATGTAATTAGCTAATTTTGCAGAAAAAGTAGTTTTTCCGGAACCTTGCAAACCCGACATTAAAATAATAGCAGGACTTCCTTTAAAATTAATTTCAACCTTATCGCCTCCCATTAAAGCAGCCAATTCATCATGAACTATTTTAATCATCAACTGACTAGGTGATATGGCTGTTAGCACATTCTGTCCCAATGCTTTTTCCTTAACAGTTTCAGTAAATTGTTTTGCAATTTTAAAACTTACATCAGCATCAAGTAAAGCTTTTCTTACTTCCTTAAGAGTTTCAGCTACATTAATTTCAGATATTCGTCCTTGTCCTTTAAGAACTTTAAATGCTCTGTCAAATTTCTCACTTATACTTTCAAACATATCTTTTCACTTTTTTAAAGGTGTGCAAAAATAATAAAAAAGAATATAATATTTTTATAAATTAATTTGTGATTATTCAAATTTGTTAGATTCAAAATAATACGTAACTTTGCATGCTTTTTTAAAGAAACAATTAATATAATGTATGGCAACAACACAAGATTTTAAGAACGGATTATGTATAGAATTTAATGGAGATTTATATTCCATATTTGAATTTCAACATGTAAAGCCTGGTAAAGGACCTGCTTTTGTGCGCACAAAGCTAAAAAATTTAAAAACAGGAAAAGTAATTCCTAATACATTTACTGCTGGCGTAAAAATAGACATTGCACGTGTAGAAAGGAGACCCTATCAGTTTTTATACAAAGAAGAAGGTGGTTATAACTTTATGCATTCCGAAACTTTTGAACAACTTATTATTGATGAATCTATCATCAATGCACCTCAATTTTTAAAAGAAGGACAAGGCGTTGAAATAACTGTTCATGCTGATACAGAAACTCCATTACAATGTGAACTACCTCCTTTTGTTGAAATGTTAATTACTTATACTGAACCTGGTGAAAAAGGGAACACTGCAACCAATGCAATGAAAGAAGCTACCGTTGAAACAGGAGCATTAATCAGAGTTCCCTTATTTATTAACGAAGGCGAAAGAATAAAAGTAGATACTCGTACCGGTGTTTATTCTGAAAGAGTAAAATCCGCATAAAAGAACTTAATAATTAATTAGATGAAATTATCTGCACCGTATAAATTAAAAGAAATAGCTTCGTTTATAAAAGCTGAATTTGTAGGCAATCCTGATTTTCTAATTACAGGAATCAATGAAATTCACATGGTTGAAGCGGGTGACTTAACTTTTGTTGACCATCCTAAATATTATAAAAAAGCACTTACTTCTAAAGCTACCACCATTATTATTAATGCAAAAGTAGATTGTCCTGAAAATAAAGCTTTATTATTTTGTGAAGATCCTTTTGAAGCTTATGTTTCGCTGGTCCGTAAATTCAGAGGTTTTAAGCCTTCAGCTTCGGCAATAAGCCCAACAGCTCAGATTGGAGAAGGAACCGTAATACAGCCAGGAGCCTTTGTAGGTAATCTCGTAAAAATTGGAAAAAACTGTGTAATACATGCAAATGTTAGCATTTATGATCATACAGAGATTGGCGATAATGTTATTATTCATTCAGGAACTGTAATTGGTGCTGATGCTTATTATTTTCAACGCAAACCTCAGGGCTATCGCAAAATGGAATCCTGTGGAAAGGTAATTATTTCTGATAATGTAGAAATAGGCGCTTTGTGTGCAATTGATAAAGGCGTTTCCGGTGATACATTTGTAGGAAAAGGTACAAAATTCGATAATCAGGTACAGATAGGACACGATACTCGTATTGGTGCCAATTGTTTGATAGGATCGCAATCTGCAATTGCTGGTGTTACAGTAATTGAAGATGATGTTATTATATGGGCTAAAGTGTCTATAAATAAAGATTTAGTAGTTGGAAAAGGAGCCGTAATACTTGCAACATCAGGCGTTGATAAAAGCTTAGATGGAAATAAAGTTTATTTTGGAATTCCTGCTGACGATGCAAGAAAAAAATGGAAAGAAATTGCTTATACAAAACAGCTTCCAGATTTCATGGAAGATGCAATTAAGAATAATAAATCATAAAAAAAGAGGCTGTTTCTAATGAGACAGCCTCTTTTTTTATACTAATTTTAAACAATCGCAGCATCTACCATACCACCGGCAGCATATTCTCCGGAGTCTAATTTCGATTTAATTTTTTCGAAAGCATCTAATGTATAATTAACATCTTCAAGAGTATGAACAGCTGTTGGAATCAAACGAATCATAATACTACCTTTGGGTATCACAGGATAGGCAACAATAGAACAGAAAATATTATAGTTTTCACGTAAATCGAAGGTTAATTGAGTTGCTTCAGGAACACTACCTGATAAGAATACAGGTGTAACCGGTGATTGTGTATTTCCAATATTGAAACCTCTTTCTTTTAAACCATTTTGCAAAGCACGAACGATAGTCCATAATTTATCTTTCAATTCAGGGCGATTACGAATTAATTCCAGTCTTTTTAAAGAACCAATAACAATAGGCATTGGTAAAGATTTAGCATAAATTTGAGAACGTAAGTTGTACATTAAGTACTTTACTATTTCTTCTTCAGCAGCAACAAAAGCTCCAATTCCAGCCATCGATTTTGCAAAAGTTGCAAAATAAACATCTATTCCATCTTGAACACCTTGCTCTTCGCCTGTACCTGCACCTGTTTTTCCCATGGTTCCAAAACCATGTGCATCATCAACCAATAAACGGAATTTATATCTCTTTTTCATCTCTACGATAGCTTTCAAATTCCCCATATCTCCGCTCATTCCAAAAACACCTTCAGTAATTACTAAAATGCCACCTCCAGTTTCCTGAGCAACTTTTGTAGCTCTTTGTAATTGTTTTTCACAACTTTCCATATTATTATGAGGAAAAACAAAACGCTTACCAATGTGCATACGCATACCATCAATAATACAAGCATGTGCCTCGGAATCATAAACAATCACATCATTTCTATCAACTAATGAATCAATAATAGAAACCATACCCTGATATCCGAAATTTAATAAATACGAAGCTTCTTTTCCAACAAAATCAGCTAATTCACTTTCTAATTGTTCATGATATTTCGTTTGTCCCGACATCATTCGAGCACCCATTGGAGCTGCCAAACCCCAGTCTTTTGCTGCTTGTGCATCAGCTTCTCTTACTTCTGGCATATTGGCTAAGCCCAAATAATTATTTAAACTCCATATCAATCTTTCTTTTCCTCTGAAGTTCATTCTGGTCGAAATTTCGCCTTCGAGTTTTGGGAACATATAATACCCATGTGCTTGCTTAGCATATTGTCCTAAAGGACCAAAATTCTTTTTAATTTTATCGAAAATATCCACGATTTTTAATTTAATTGTTAATGCTGATTTTTTTTTGCAAAGGTATCACTTCTTGAAAAAACAATCAAATTTTAATCTGCTTATGATTGCAAAATAAAAATAATTTTGTTTTTAAATAAATCAATGCTTATAAAGACTGGTAATTTATTCTATTTTTCAACACTATCGCCAATTACATCAAAAATATTCATTTGATTTTTCCCAATAGGTTCAGGTAATTTTAAATTGCCAAAGCGTTTCATGTAATCACGTAAAGCATTTTTTATTAATTTATTTGTCGTTGTCTTTTTTACCTGACAAAAAAGCTTAATTTTCTCATTTTCAGATTTTGACAATTTTAACTCAAATTTGAAATACTTAATCTTCTTACGTTTCGTTTTTTTTATTTTAACTACTGCCATAATCGCAATTTGTTATGTTAAAAAAATAAGATTACAATTTTACTCAAATATAAATCTATTTTAAAAACTAATTGTAATTTTACAAAGAATTTAATTCACAATTAGTATGTTGATAAGTATAAGTGATATTCCTAAAATAAAACATTGTAAATCAGGTAACTTTTTATTAATTGCAGGTCCTTGCGTAATAGAAGATGAAGAAATGCCTTATAAAATTGCAGAAGCTATTCTTAAAATATCTGAAAAATTTCAAATACCTTTTGTTTTTAAAGCTTCGTATCGCAAAGCAAATCGTTCAAAAATAGATGCATTTACAGGTATTGGTGATTTAAAAGGCTTGGAAATACTTAAAAATATTAGTAATAAATATAACATTCCTGTTATCACTGATATTCATACAGCAGATGAAGCAATAATGGCTGCTCAATATGTTGATATATTACAAATTCCAGCTTTCTTATGTCGGCAGACAGATTTATTAATTGCTGCAGCTAAAACCGGTAAAATTGTAAATATAAAAAAAGGTCAATTTCTTTCGGCTGCTTCAATGAAGTTTGCAGTTGATAAAGTAAGAGAATCCGGTAATAATAATATTATGTTAACCGAACGTGGTAATATGTTTGGCTACCAGGATATGATTGTTGATTTCAGGAGTATTGTAGAAATGCAAAAAAACGAAGTGCCTGTGATTGTTGATATTACACATTCATTACAACAACCAAATCAATCTTCGGGTGTAACAGGTGGACAACCCGAAATGATAGCAACCATAGCCAAAGCAGCCATAGCAACAGGTGCTGATGGTATTTTTGTTGAAACCCATCCCAATCCAGCAATTGCTAAATCAGATGGTGCAAATATGCTTCCATTGAATCAATTGGAGGGATTGATAGAAGTATTAGTAAAAATAAGAAAAGCTGTAAAAATTTAAGAATTAAAATAATTTACCATCAAACTTTCTCACTATTTTATTTGCATTTGTCTGATAGCTCCCGTATTTTTATCGAATTGTAAAAAAGAATTGTCTCGTGGTAAAGAAATAACCACACCTAATTGAGCTATTAATTGTTTAGAGGTTTGTAATTTGATGTTATTGTATATAATATTAACATCAGAATAAGCAGGAATACGATAATAAAAACCACGTTTCCCTTTTTGGATTTTCTTTTTATTATTGTTGTAACAATTAATTTGAGTGGTCAGATTGTTATCTATTATTTGAACATAAACATTATCCCCGTTAGAATTCGATTTGTCTAAAATCCCGATTTCGGGAGAAAACTTACAAATAATTGCTTTAGTAATATTTACATTGGTATCTTTCTCAGGAAAATAAATACAACTATAAGTCATTGTATGATTTAATGTAATTCCCGTGAATAGCTTCATATATTCGTTTTCAAGGTTTTGAAGTTCTTCATACATAAATTCAATACTTTTTTTATCGTTTACATCTGATTCACCAAATAAAATATTTAAACGACTATCTTTAATTTTTGAAATTAAATCAGCAATCTCTTTAACCTTTTGATCCGTTGGTTTTTCTATTATAGAAGTTTTAAATGATTTTTCTAATATATAAGAATTAAATATTTTTAATGGCTTGTAAATTGTATCTGTTTTTTCATATAAACTCATATTAGCATACATTTTAAACAATTCAGGATAATCATTTTTTAAATTAATATTAGAATCAATACTTAAATGTTCAATATTTTTCACTGATTTATTACTAAATGAATTTACTGATTCAATTATTCCCAAATCATTTACTTTAAGTCCTAATTTGCTATCATTGGTTTCAACAAAATAAAATTGTGAAGAATCAGGTTCTGAATAGGTTTCGATTTTTATATCTTTTATACTATATCTAATTGAATTTTGGGCGATGACATTGCTCAAACCAAAATATTTTTTTGCGTAATCGCTATATGGACCTTTAATATTTTCTTGTTGATTTATAATAAAATCAACTTTTAAATATGTTTTTGGTAATGCATAATAAAACCCACTTTTATCACTCGGAAGTGTATTTTTATTAACAAGAACTACTTGATAATTACTCTTGCATGAAAAAAGTAATGTAGTTATAAGCAAAATGAAAAATATTTTTTTTAAAACTATCATAAACATAAATATTAATAATGATTAGTTAATGAACGCTAATGGTTTACAAAAGTACAAAAAATGCACAGAGCAATTCACATTTAAACAATCTTTTCACCTTTTGTCCTTACCAGCCAAAGTCCGATAAAAGTAATAAGTCCATTGACAATTAATAACTCAAACCCAAATTTATAACCCTTGAATAAATACAAGCTGTTATCGCTGATGATATAGCTTATAATTGGCGAAATAATTGCAATAAACGGAACAAAATTATCTTTTACCTTCAGTTTTGTAAACAAACCAAATGCATATAAACCAAGCAAAGGACCATACGTATAACCAGCTACTGTAAATAATTTATCAATAACAGCTCTATCGTTGATAGCCCTAAAAATAACAATTACAAACAATAATAATAAAGCAAAGCCTAAATGAACCATATAACGGGTTTTAGTCTTTTGCTTTTCATTTAGTGTCTTGTTTTCATTTAATCCTAAAAAGTCAATACAAAATGAAGTTGTTAGTGATGTTAATGCTCCATCGGCACTTGGATAAGCAGCAGAAATTAATCCAATAACAAAAACCAAACCTGCAATAGGGCTTAAATATTTAATTGAAATAATTGAAAACAAATCATCAGAACGTTCGGGCATTAAAATTCCTTTGGTATTAGCATAAATTAATAAAATAGCTCCTAAAAACAGAAACAACATATTCACAAAAACCAATACCATACTAAAGCTGATCATATTTTTTTTGGCATCTTTCAAATTACGACAACTCAGATTCTTTTGCATCATTTCCTGATCTAAGCCAGTCATTACAATAGTGATGAACATTCCACTAAAAAATTGTTTAATAAAATGTCGCTTGCTCGTCCAATCTGTAACAATCACCCTTGAATAATCTGCATCAAAAACCCTTTGTATCATATCGCCAAAACCAACATTGAGTTCTTTTAATATAAATATTATCGTTAATACCAAAGCTCCCAGCATAAAGGTGGTTTGCAGAGTATCTGTCCATATAATAGTTTTGATTCCTCCCTTAAAGGTATATAGGATAATGAGTAAAATAAAAATACTTACAGTAAACCCAAAAGGAATATCCCACGCATCGAAAATAAAAATCTGTAACATATTTACAACCAAAAACATTCTGAAAGAAGCCCCAATCACTCGTGATATAATAAAAAAGAAAGCTCCAGTTTTATAAGACCAAAATCCAAAACGTTGTTCTAGATAAGAATATATCGAAGTAAGATTGAGGCGATAATACATTGGCATCAAAATATTGGCAATAATAATATAACCAAAAAAATAGCCAAACACTACCATCATATAAGTAAACTGTGTATCATTTACCCAACCTGGAACCGACATAAATGTAACACCTGAAAGCGATGCTCCTATCATTCCATAAGCCACAACATACCAAGGAGAAGTTTTGTTGCCAATGTAAAAAGATTGGTTGTCAGCTTTACGGGCAGTTATCCATGTGATAACAAATAGTAATAAGGTATAGGCTAAAAAACTAAAAAGAATTAATTGAGGTGTCAATATGTAAAAATTAAGCGTTAAAAATTGTACTTTTGCGAAAGCAAAGATAAAAAATTAATCAGTTCGTAGTTTATAAAGAAAAAGCTAGTTAAAAATAAAACTAAGCACTTTTAGTTATTAGTTACTTAACATAAAAACAGTACAATCTGTTTTTAATTGATTTTATAAACTTTCAACTTTTAACCGTTAAAAACTCAAAATGGATAATTTCCCTTCAAAACTTGTTGAAAATGCTGTGAATGAACTTTCACAATTGCCTGGTATTGGCAAAAAAACAGCATTACGACTGGCTTTACATCTTTTAAAACAAGACGAAATTACAGTTGAAAATTTTGGCAATTCTGTTATCAGAATGAGAAAAGATACTCGGTTTTGTAATCAGTGTCATAATATTTCCGACCATGATATATGCGATATTTGTAATAACAAAAAACGCAATCATTCTTTTATTTGTGTTGTTGAAGATGTGAGGGATGTAATGGCTATTGAAAACACTTCTCAATTTAATGGAGTTTACCATGTGCTTGGAGGAATTATTTCACCTATTGAAGGCATCAGCCCTTCCAATTTAACTATAAATAAATTGGTTGAAAAAGTTGCATTGGGAGGAATTACAGAAATTATTATGGCACTTCCAGCTACTATTGAAGGTGATACTACTATATTTTACATTTGTAAGCAACTGAAAAATTTTGATGTTTCAGTCACTACGATTGCAAGAGGAATTGCTGTGGGGGATGATCTGGAATATACCGATGAAATAACGCTGGGTAGGTCAATCATTAATAGAACACCCTACAACTTTAGATAATAAAAGATGGAATTAAAGTCAGGAAACATTACACTTAGAAGTCTAAAAGAGGAAGATGCTGCTTTAATGGCTGAACTAGCTAACAATATTAAAGTAAGCAGGAATTTGAGAGATGGATTTCCTCATCCTTATACATTGAAAGATTCAAAGCTATTTATACAAAACTTCAGCCATCATCCGCAGATAAAAGTCTTTGCCATTGAATTTAAAGATAATTATGTCGGAAATATAAGCCTTGCAAAAGGACAAGATGTATATCGAAAATCTGCCGAAATAGGATATTTTATTGGTGAGCCTTATTGGAACAAAGGAATTATTACTACAGCTATAATTATGATAACGGATTACGGTTTTAAACTGATGGATGTTTTAAGAATTCATGCTGGTGTGTTTGAATACAACACAGCTTCGCAACACGTCCTTGAAAAATGTGGATTTAATAAGGAAGGTATCTTCCGAAAATCTATTTATAAAGAAAATAGGTTATGGGATGAAATAAGGTATGCCAAATTAATTTACAAATCTGATTTTTAGCTATTTCTCATTTCATTAATAAACTCCTGAATATTTTCGATTTTTATTTTAGAATCGGTTTGGGTTATTCCTACCACTTTTTTCACAATGAGTTTTTCGAAAAAATTCATTTTATCAATCAACATTTCACCTCCCATTACTTTAATGCTGATGGCATGTTTTTTTAATACTTCAGGATAAGCTTTTTCTAATTGCTTTTGAGCAATTTCACCTTCATAAAAACAACTGATAAAAAGCCCCAAACGTTTTTCTAACAAGGAAACTGCATTTTTATTATAAAAATCCTTAATGCTGTTTTGAATCATGCCAGCATGTATAGAGCCTCCAATAATAATTTGATCAAAAGGAGATAAATCAATATGGGCGTTGTTTTTAAGATCAATTAATTCAGTTTCAAGACCCAAGCCTTGTTGGATTTGATGAGCTATTTTTTCTGTCGTTCCATGCTTGGAAACATAAATAATTGCGGTTTTCATAATAATTATTTGATTCAATAATCTATTATTAAATTATAGTTATATTAATTGCAAAAAACGTTTAATATAATTGATTAAACTTATATAAACATTAATAAAGGTTGTATCTTTTTCCAAAATGAACACTTATATAAATTGTCAGGAAATAGTTTGGGTAATCATTAAATGCCATCATAGGTATTTTAGCAAAGTAATAATCAATAATGCCACCTACTTCAATGGCTCTGATTTTTTCATCGTACTCACCAAATTCAAAATTAAAACCAAATTTTGCATAAATACCGGGATAAGGTTTTAGACTTTCAAATCCTTTTAACAAAGGACCTCCGCCATAAATATTATCTAAAAAGTGTTTATTTGGATCATAACGTTCCAATGAAAGATAATATCCATTGGGATTTGTTTTATCAATATTAATGATATAAAGGGATTTAGGTCGAGCTAAACCCAAAGAAGCACCACCAAAATAAACATAACTTAGCTGAACACCTCCCCAATAGGGCTTATCATTGAGCATACGTTTATAGCCTAATCCTCCTCTTAGTATGTACAAGCTATTAAGTTGTCCATAAACAAATCCATGTGAATCGCTAAAATAAGGATTTTCAGTTTTAGTTTCTTTAGGATGACTCATTCCTACAAGTTCTCCTTCCCAGAAACGTGTTTTATTAAAGGCAAGATGATTTCCTTTGCGATAGCCTATTCCCCAACCTTCGTTGTGCAAGACAAAAAAAAATGCTTTTTCTTTTCGGTATAAAACTGCTTTATCGAGATTGGTCGGTGATTGACAAATAGCTTCAGTACTTAGTAAAAGTAATAAAAAAAGTAAAACAACTAAGGATACTTTAAATTTATGCATTCTTATTTTGTCAATAAAAGCAAAAAGAATAAAAGTATCACACTTTCGTTAATAATTCAGAAAGTAGGGTGATACGGAAAGTAAGCAATAAAATTTATTAATAACCAACTTTTTCAACTTTGTCTCTGTGAACAGAACTATATGCATCACATTTATGCTGAGCTGCACATGAAGAAAATAAAATTACTGCAATAATAAATGAGACCAATAAAATTCCAAGTTTTTTCATATTTTTACAAACTGATTTTTAAATTATAAAATGCAAAAATACTTATAAATTTGTATTCATAAAAAAATATTTTTGCTAATTTTCAACAATATAATGTGAAGAACGATGTTGAGAAACAAATATTGTTTTAAAAAATAAAATAAAAAAAATGAATGTAAAGATTAACGAAAGTTGGAAAAAAGTATTAAACTCTGAATTTGAATCGGATTACTTTTTTCAGTTAAAAAACTTCCTGATTGAAGAGAAAAAACATCACATTATTTATCCACCTGGTTCCCAAATATTTGCAGCATTCGATTTAACACCTTTCGACGAAGTTAAAGTAGTAATACTTGGACAAGATCCATATCATGGTGTAGGACAAGCACATGGATTATGTTTTTCTGTACAAAACGGAGTAAAACCACCTCCTTCATTGCAAAATATATATAAAGAAATGGAAAACGATTTGGGTATTAATATCTCAGAAAGTGGTAATCTGGAGAAATGGGCAAAACAAGGAGTATTATTACTCAATGCTACTCTTACTGTGAGAGCCAATTTTGCAGGGTCTCATCAAAACAAGGGATGGGAGATATTTACCGATAATGTTATCAAGGCATTATCAGAACAAAAGGAAGGATTGATTTTTATTTTGTGGGGAAATTATGCACAAGCTAAAGAATTACTGATAAATACAAAAAAACATTATATTTTAAAAGCTGCACACCCCTCTCCTTTTTCTGTTTACAGAGGTTTCTTTGGCTGCAAACATTTTTCTAAAACCAATGGTTTTTTAAGTCAAATGGGCAAAACAGAAATTGATTGGAGCTTGATTTAAGTAAAATATATATAAATAAAAAGACAAATTTTCTAAGTATGAAGAAAACAATAATTTTACTTATCTTTATAGTCATCCTTTTAACAACTGGGTACTATTCCAAACAAAGGTATTACGAACCTAAACAAAGGATAAAAAATGCGAGAAATGAAGTTAAATGGCTTATTAATAATAATAAAATAAAAGATGCAGATTTAATTTTCCAAACATCACTTTCAAAGCAAAGCATAGCTATACAAAAAGCAAGCAAATCAATCTATTCTCATTGCGGACTTATCTTCAAAGATAGCAATGATTTTTATGTTTACGAAGCAGTTCAACCAGTGAAACGAACACCCCTTGATAAATGGATTGCTAAAGGTAAAGATGGACATTATGTAATTAAAAGACTTAAAGATAGTAATCATATATTAAACGATGAAATAACTCTAAAGATTAAAAAAAATTGTCAACAATTTATGGGTAAAAACTATGATATAACTTTTGAATGGTCGGATGAAAAAATATATTGTTCTGAGTTAATATGGAAAGCCTATCAACGCGCCTGTGGAATAGAAATTGGACAACTTCAAAAGCTAAAGGCCTTTGATTTGACAGATGAAACTGTGAAAGCAAAAATGAAAGAACGTTATGGAAATAATATTCCCATGAACGAAATTGTAATTTCACCAGCAGCTATTTTTGAGAGCAAACTATTAATAATAGTAAAATCAAATTAGATTAAATTAAAATTTAAGATAAACAAAGCAATAATAATCAACTACAATGAAAGTAATAGCAATAAACGGCAGTCCAAATAAAGAAGGAAACACCTACACCGCGCTAAAAATGGTAGGCAATGAACTTACCAAAGGCGGAATTGATTTTGAAATACTGCATATTGGTCATAAAATGATACATGGTTGTATGGCATGTAATAAATGTGCTGTTAATAAAGATGAGAAATGTGTAATCAAAACTGATGATATGAACAAATGGATTCAACAAATAAAAATAGCCGATGGGATAATTATTGCATCACCGGTTTATTACTCAGATATTGCGGGCACAATGAAAAGTTTTCTAGACCGACTTTTTTATGTAACAGGCGTTAACGGAAGCTTATTAAGACATAAAGTTGCTGCTGCAATAGTAGCAGTAAGAAGAACCGGAGGTTCGCACACCCTCGATAGTTTATATCACTACCTAACTTATTCTGAAATGATTGTTGCAACATCTAATTATTGGAATGTAATACATGGAAGAAGCGCGGGCGAAGTTGAACAAGATTTAGAAGGCAAACAAATCATGCGCATATTAGGTAAAAATATATGCTGGTTGTTGAAAATGAAACAAGCTACTGCTTCAACAATTGAATTTCCCAAAGCCGAAAAGAAAGAAATAACAAATTTTATCAGATAGTTAGCTTAAAAAACATGTTGTTTAAAAAACTAAACAAAATTATTCAATGAAATAGTTGCAAAACAATTAATTCTGGTGATTTTCGGACAAAACTTTACCATTTTCGCATCTTAAAGTACGGGATGGAAATTTTTCTATCATCATAAAGTCATGTGTAGCCATTAAAACAGCTCTTCCGTTTTTGCTAATATCAATCAATAGATTAATAATTCCTTCTGATGTTTCGGGGTCAAGGTTTCCAGTAGGTTCATCGGCAAGTATTATTTCTGGATCGTTCAACAATGCTCTTGCTATAGAAACTCTTTGTTGTTCGCCACCTGAGAGTTGATGGGGCATTTTAAAACCTTTGGTCCCTAATCCTACTTTATCTAATACTTCCTGGATTCTTTCCTCCATTGCATTTTTGTCTTTCCAGCCGGTAGCTTTTAGCACAAATACAAGGTTTTCTTTTATGCTTCTATCAATCAATAATTGAAAATCCTGAAAAACGATGCCTAATTTGCGTCGTAAAAAAGGTATTTCCTTTTTTTTAATGGTTTTTAAATCGTAATCAGCAACCATAGCATTGCCTTCCATTACTGGTAAATCAGCATATAAAGTTTTTAGCAGAGAACTTTTCCCGGTTCCTGTTTTCCCAATTAAGTATACAAATTCTCCTTTTTCAATGCTAATATTAACATCTGAAAGTATTAATATATCTTTTTGATAAACAGCTAAATTTTCGAGTTGGATGATGATATCTAATGCCATGTTTTTTGTTGATTTTTATTTTGTAAAAGTATAAAAAAAATCATTCAGAATAAACCCAGTAAGCGTTATAAATTTATTCTGAAAGATTATAAAAATGTGTGATTATCTTTGCTAATTCTTCAGGATTTTGTGTTCCTAAAAGAATCTTTTTTTTATTTTTAAGTTCAAGTTGCAACCCATTTTTCCCAGAGATTGAATATGAAATATTATTTCTGTTTAATGTTCTTAAGCCCCATCCACCATACTCAGCAATGGGTCTGTAATTTCTAACATAGATATTATCAATGTCGTCCCAAGGTATGATTCTTTCTTTTATATGAAAGGGGAAATAGCGATACTTAACTCCATCTTCATCTATCTGGAAACTAAATTTAATAGCAAACATCAAATATAAAAAAAACAAGGGTATCAATGCCATAAAAGCTAAAACCCAGTTAGGAGCTGGCTTTGCTCCAAAAGGTTGTTTGAAAATTAGTTGCTCAATAAAACCATATAAAAAAATAATTGTAATTGTGGCAAGTAAAAGCCATAGCCATCTGTTGTTTACTTTTTGTTCTTCGGCATAAAAAATATTACTCATGATTTTTATAATTTATGTATAACAAAATTAGATATTTTTGCAGTTTAAATTGCAAAAAACATTTAATATATGACATATACTTATCAACAACTCCGCCAATTTATACTAAATGTATGCAATAGCATGGGTTGCTCTGACGAACACGCTAATATTACGGCTGATGTTTTAATGGCAGCCGAATTAAGAAATATCAGTTCGCATGGCGTTTCGCGTTTGAAAGATTATGTGAATTTATGGCAATCGAAAAGAATAAATACCAAACCTGAAATAAAAATTATACACGAAACACTTTCGACAGCCTTAATTGATGGGGATGCTGCGTTGGGAATGATTGCAGGCGAATCGGCTATGCAGTTAGCTATCCAAAAAGCACAAAATGTAGGTACAGGATGGGTAGCTGTTCGGAATTCAAATCATTTTAGCATTGCAGGCTATTATGCAATGATGGCATTAAAGTATGATATGATTGGTATTTGTATGACAAATGCAAACCCCTTGGTAGCACCTACATTTTCTATTGATCGATTATTGGGAACCAATCCTATTGCTGTAGCAATTCCAGCAGGAAAATACCCTCCTTTTGTGGCCGACTTTGCCACTACGCCTATTGCCAGAGGGAAATTAGATATTATGCATAAAAAGGGTATGCAGGCTCCCGAAGGTTATGTGCAGGACAAAACAGGCAAATGGAGTGATGATCCTAATATATTAACCCAAGGTGGAGCTATTGTTCCCTTGGGTGGCGATTATTTGCATGGAAGTCATAAAGGCTATTGTTTGGGTGCTATTGTTGATATATTTTCAGCTATTTTTTCGGGTGCAAATTTTGGTCCTTTTGTACCACCTTCTGTTGCATTTTTACCTGTATTGGAAAATACTGAAGGTATTGGTACTGGACATTTTCTTGGCGCAATGCGTATTGATGCTTTTCAGAAAGCGGATGAATTTACGCAACAAATGGATAAGTGGATTGAAACATTTAAAAACGCCAAAGCTATCGAAGGACAAGCAAAAGTAATAATACCTGGTGAGCCGGAAAGAGAATGGGAACAAATTAGAATGCGGGATGGCATTCCTGTGTTGGATAAAGTAGTTATGGATTTACATCAAATTGCTATCGACTTAAAAATTGATAAGCTATAGATTTCTAAATACAGCTTTCATATATCTTATTTCCTTCATTCTTATAAATTAATAAGGTTTGTAATATTATCATTGTTCTAGGAATATAATTATAAATCGCTAAATTATCAATTTTCTAATTTGCTATTACTTTAAACTCTGTTCTTCTATTATTAGACCTTGCTGTTTCAGTATCATTATTATCAATTGGTTTAGTCCATCCATAACCTTTATAAGTCATTCGTGTTTTAACAACGCCATTGATTACTAAATAATCAAATACTGATTTTGCTCTGTTTTCTGAAAGCGTAAGATTATATTTTTCAGTTCCTACATTATCCGTATGTCCACTTATTTCTATCTTAACATTAGGATTTTGTTGCAAGAATTTTATAAGTTTACCTAACTCTATTTTTGATTCAGGTTTTAAATCAAACTTATCAGTTTCGAAAAATATGTTTTTTAATACTACAGATTCACCGATTTGTATAGGCTTGAGTGGTAAATCTTTTAAATATGGTTTCATTTCGGAATGATTGCCTGCTAGCGCAAAGTTTTCGGAATAGAACAAATAACTGTCCTTCGAAATATTTAAAGCATAGTTTTTATTAGCAGGAAGGCAAACCAAAAATTCTCCCGATATTGCATTAGATTTAGATTGCACCACTACTTCACCAGTTTCAAGGTTTATCAATTCAAATTTGGCTTCTATACTTTTCTTTGTTTCGCTATCAAATACTTTACCTTTCATATAATTTACAGCCATTGGACGGGCTTCGGGATACAATTCAAAACTATATAAATCGAGATTACCGAATCCACCGGGTTTATTGGAAGAAAAAAAAGCAAGATCACCTTTTGCATTTACTACAAGACTTGTTTCATCAGCATAAGTATTAATAGGATAACCGATGTTTACAGGCTTTCCCCATTCATTCTTTAAATTCTTACGAGCAAAGTAAATATCTTTTCCACCCATTCCCAATCTGCCATCCGAAGAAAAATAAAGTGTTTGGTTATCAGGATGTATAAAAGGCGATACGTCATCAAACTTTGTATTGATACTATCCCCTAAATTTATTGGCACACACCATTTGCCATCATCATTCATTATAGTTTTCCAAATATCCATACCACCTTTACCTCCATCACGGGCGCTTGTAAAGTACAATGTTTTACCATCAGAAGATATGCTGGGTTGAGATTCCCATTTTGCTGTATTAACAGTCTCTCCAAGATTAACCGGAAGTGACCAAGAATTCCCTATTTTTTTTGAGGAATAAATATCACAACTGCCATAACCATCATCCCTGTTGCAAGCCGTAAAATAAATAGTTTGCCCATCAGGCGAAATACACTGAGCGCCTTCGTTTCCATGTGTATTTAAAGGAGGACCGATAGGTTCAGCTTTTGTCCATTCGCCGTTTATTTTATGGCATATATAAAAATCTTCTTCCATATTACTTCCTGTGGTGGATTGTGCATCTCTTGGTCGGGCAACTGTGATAATAAGTGTTTGTTCATCTGCAGTAATAGCAGGCAAATACTCATAGTTTTCTGAATTTACATTACCACCCATGTTAACCAAATTAAAAGGAACAGGATGATTAATTTGATACATGGCAAAGTCAACAATTTCAAGAGCTTTTTTTGCAGCTTGCAGTTTAACTGGAGCTCCTTCATTGTTTTCTAAATATTTTTGATAATTAATTCCTGCATCCTCATATTTTCCAACAGAAAGCTGGAGGTTAGCCAATGCAAAGAGAGCGCCTGGATAGAAGTTCTCATTAATTGCAATAGCTTTTTGGTAGGCAATGATGGCATCATCTTTTTTATGTAAATCGTTATAAACAGCAGCTAACAAAAAATAGGCTTCAATAAAGTTTGGGTCTTCTTTAACTGCTTTGTTAAGTTCTTCTACACATGGAATATTGTCACGCAAATCATAAAAATGAGTGGCATTCTCATAATATTTGATTGCCTTTTTAGATTTTGAGCTTAATTGCAACCCTTTTTGTGCAAATACAATATTTGACAACAAGGCAATCATCAATAACAATAATATTGTTCTTAATATCTTAGGTCGTTGCATTCTTTATGAATTAGTTATTGTGTTATTAGATTATTAAGCTAATATGATAATTCGTCTAAAAATTTTCATTCTTTTACTTCTTCCTTCTCAATTCGTTAATCGTTATTCATAAATTAAAATAATATTAATGAGGTCCTCGCTTACTCGGGATGACTAAAGGAAAACAACATTTTACCCTTTATACTTTATACTTTACCCTTTACTCTATGGTATTCTCATATATTTGTGACTTTGCAATGATATTCTCCATTCAGGATGTTGCATTACATAGTCGATTATTTTTGGCATCATTTCATTTCTTTTACTCCATTCGGGTTGCAGGTATAGTAAGCAAGACTGGTTTACTTTAGCAGCATTAAGTTCTGCCCAATCAAAATCAAAATCCTCTGATATAATAATTTTTAACTCACCTGCCAAGAGATAATTTTCAGCAACAGGCGGAATGTTTTGTTTAGGCGAAAGACAAACCCAATTCCAACTTCCACTCATAGGTAATGAGCCTGATGTTTCCAAAAAAGTTTTAATTCCTCTTTTTTGCAATTCATTACATAAGTAATTCAAATTATAATTCAAAGGTTCGCCACCAGTAACTATTACTGCTTTTGCGGGAAAAGAAAAAGATCTTTCAATAATTTCATCAGTAAATATAGCAGGATGCGTTTCAGCATTCCACGATTCTTTGGCATCGCACCAATGGCAACCCACATCGCATCCACCAACTCTAATAAAATAAGCTGCTTCGCCTGTATGAAAGCCTTCGCCTTGTAAGCTATAAAACTCCTCCATTACAGGTAGTTTTAGCCCTTCGTCCAATAATTTATCTTTACTCAATTTATATTTGTCTAATTATTTTAATTTAATTTAAAACCTGTGATATTAATAAGAATACAATTTTTGTTCCACTCTATAAAAATTATTCATACCTATAATATCTTTTCAATTGATTCCCATAGTTCTTTGGCAGATTTATCCCAACTATAATTCAATCTTCTTTGCTTTCCTTTTTCAATTAAAGAGGTTCGCAATTCATTGTCAGTATCTATTGTATGCATTGCTTCTGCAATAGCGTTTATAGAATATGGATCAACCAGTAAAGCTGCATCTCCTGCTATTTCTGGCATAGAAGTAATATTAGATGTAATAACGGCTGTTTCAGCATAAAAAGCCTCTACTATTGGTATTCCGAAACCTTCAAAAAAAGAAACATAAGTTAATGCCAAAGAAGATGCTAACAAATCATTCAAGATTTCAGGGGCAAGTCTTCCCGTAAAAATCACTTCTTTTTTAAATTCCATTGAATCGTAAGCATTAGCTATTTCTCCATTCCACCATTGTTTTTGTCCAACAATTACTAACTTTGTTTCAGTATTGTAAGTTTTTCTGAATAAATCAAAAGCGACAAATAAATTTGCAATATTTTTACGCGGATGGATGGTACTAATAAAGATGAAATAAGGCTTATTATTAGTAAATTCGACTTTTATTCTTTTTTTAGTCTCATCATTTACTGGTCTGTATAATTCATGAGAGCCATTATAAACTACATCAATTTTATCTTCTGTTATTCCATACAATTTTGAAATATCATTTTTAGAATATTGAGAAACCGTAACAATTCTATCTGCCTTTTGTGCAAAACGATGGAAAAAGTATTTAAAATATACGCTATGAGAAAACTTCAAAAATTGAGGGAAGTGTTCAAAATTCAAATCATGAATAACAGTAAGTGATTTTAAATTTGTTGACAATGAGAGCCACCCATCAGGTGAAATAAAAACATCTGCTTTATATTTTTTAAGGGCTTTTGTAACACTCCATTCAAAAAACATATACCACAAAACAGGATGCCGAGCAGGAGGATAAAGAACAACAGGAATAACATTCTTGGCAAAAACAAAATCCTTATGGTAGGGTCGATCAAATAAAAAGATAAATTGATGTTCCGGATGTTGAATTGTAATTCGTTTAAGGGTTTCATAAGTAAACCATCCAATTCCATCCAATTTACCCTCAAGTAAAAGTCGTGTATTTACAGCTATTCTCATCAATATCTTGCTCTTAATAATTCTTTAGTCTTTTTTTATTGAAAAAATCATAAACAAATGGTTTGATTCAATGTATAATTTTGCAAATTTATATAAACTATATTTCAAATAAGAATATTTTCATTGTATTTAGCAAAGCTTTATTAATTTTGCAACATATTTATCATAGATGCAACGAAAATTTCTTACCAATCTTATTTTTCTTTTAGCTTTAAACCTGTTGATAAAACCTTTTTGGATGTTGGGTATCGACAGAACTGTTCAAAATATGGTAGGTGCTGCTGATTATGGATTATATTTTGCAATTTTCAATTTTTCTTTTCTTTTTAATATCTTATTAGATTTTGGTATTACCAATTTTAATAATAAAAACATTGCTCAAAATAACCACTTACTCAACAAACATTTTTCGAGTATCGTGATTCTTAAGCTAATGTTAGCAGTAGTTTTTGCTATAATTACATTTACTTTTGGATTAATAGTTGGTTATAATAGCCATCAATTAAGCATGTTAGGATGGATGGTTTTCAATCAGTTTTTAATTTCTTTTGTATTGTATTTAAGAAGTAATATTTCAGGATTATTGCTTTTTAAAACAGATAGTATTGTTTCTGTTTTAGATAGAACGTTAATGATTATTTTTTGCAGTATTTTAATTTGGGGGAATGTTACCAATGAAAAATTCCAAATAGAATGGTTTATTTATGCACAAACAGCTGCATATATAATCACTGCCATTATTGCATTTATTATTGTTAAGCGTAAATCGGCTTTTACCCGACTTAATTGGAATCGTCCTTTTTTTGTAATGATTATAAAACAAAGCTTTCCCTTTGCCATTTTGGCTTTGCTTATGACATTTTACAATCGCATTGACTCAGTGATGCTTGAACGTTTATTGCCAAATACGCAAGGAGATGAACAAGCCGGTATTTACGCATCTTCCTATCGGTTATTGGATGCAACAAATATGATTGCTTATCTATTTGCGGTGTTACTATTACCTTTGTTTTCAAAAATGATAAAAAATGGTGATGAAATAGTCCACATCGTTAAATTATCATTTAAACTCCTTATTACTTTAGCATTAATTGTTGGAATTGGCTCTTTTTTCTATAGCATTGAACTCATGGGAATGCTATATACCAATCATGTTCAGGAATCTGCAGAGGTTTTTAAATGGCTGATGATGGGATTTATTGCGGTTTCAACTACTTATGTTTTTGGCACTTTGCTTACTGCAAACGGAAATCTTAAAGAATTAAATTTTATCGCAGCAACAGGAATGTTATTAAATATTTCTCTTAATTTTATCTTAATACCACGTTTAGAAGCTGTTGGTTCTGCTTATTCAAGTATTATTACACAATTTTTAAGTGCTATTGTTCAAGTTATTTTTGCTCAAAAAGTATTCAAATTTAAAATTGATTATCGTTTTTTGATGTCAATACTTGCTTTTGCTATAGGAGTTATTATTATTAATGTTTTTTCAAAACATTTCATTGAAGATAAATGGATTTATAACTTTATAGGAATGGTAATACTATCAATAGTTTTTGCATCATTCCTTAAACTATTAAACTTTAAATCACTACTTACTCTTATTCAAAATAAATCGAAATAATTTGGGATATTTGTTATTAAGCTATTTTTGAATAATTTCTTAACATTAATCTAAAAGCCTAATTCTATATACTTTTGAAAATACTAAAACTATAAAATCATCGTTTCATGGTTTGAAAAATGAATAAAAATATCTATTTTTGCTAACAAAATAATAATCAATATGACAGAAATAAATAAAAACAATACTGATTTTAATTCAACCAATTTTTTTATTTTTTTATGGAATTGGCGTAAAGTTTTACTTATTATTACGCTATCATCTGCAATCTTATCTGGTGGTGCATCTTTTTTAATTACACCAAAGTATAAATCAACTGTAATTTTATTTCCTACTTCATCTAATTCGATTTCAAAAGCTTTACTTAGTAATAATGATGGTACTAAAGCCGATATTCTTGAGTTTGGAGAAGAAGAACAAGCAGAACAATTGTTGCAAATTTTACATTCCTGCAAGATTAAAGATATAATAATAGAACGCTTCAATCTTGTTAAACACTATGATATTGATGAAAACTCAAAATTCAAAAACACCTATCTTACAGAAGAATATAACGACAATATTAGTTTTAAAAGGACTGAATTTATGGCAGTAGAAATTAGTGTTTTAGATAAAGATCCACAAATGGCGGCTGATATTGCCAATACAATATCTAATTTACTTGATTCTACTAAAAATGCCATGCAAAAAGAACGTGCAAAAAGAGGATTTGAAATTGTAAAAACCAGCTATGAGTCTTTTGTAAGGGAAACAAATGCCTTAGAAGATTCATTAAGAAGTATTCGACAAAAAGGAATAAACGATTATGAAACTCAGGCTGAAATGATTAATCAAGAATTAGCAATTCAAATAGGAAAAGGGAACAAACAAGCAATTGATAGACTTAAAGCCAAATCAGATACATTATCAAAATACGGAGGTAAATATGTTGCATTACGCAATATTCTTAAATACAATGCCGAACAGTATAGCATTATAAAAGCAAAATATGAAGAAGCAAAAGTAGATGCTGAAGAATATATACCCCAAAAATTTGTTGTTGACAACGCTTATAAAGCTGAAAAGAAAACAACTCCTGTTAGATGGTTGATTGTTTTAGTTTCTTCATTTTCTGCATTTATGCTTTCGATACTTGTTTTAATCTTTATCGAAAATATTTACAAAAAAAGTATTCAAAAAAACTAATTTCCAACTCTTTTAATCATTGACTAAAAAACAAAAATTAGCCTTTATTTATGGTATTAGCGGATTATTTATTCTTATAAATGCCATATTTATTGCCAATGAATTTTTCTGGTTCATGGCAATTCCTTTAATAGGTTTTTTATTTTTGATGTATTTTACTTCCTTAGATAAAGTATTGTTACTGATTACTTTCTTAACACCACTTTCTGTTACATTAAGTAGTTACGAAACTCAATTAGGACTTGCATTACCTACCGAACCCCTGATGGTTGGAGTGTTGGTTTTGTATTTGTATAAACTCTTTTTTGATCAGGCTTACGATATTAAAATTATCAGACATCCTGTAACAATTTCAATTTTATTTTACTTGTCGTGGATGCTGCTAACAAGTATTACGAGCGAAATACCTTTGGTTTCTTTCAAATTTCTAATTGCAAAATTATGGTTTATTGTACCATTTTTCTTTTTAGCTACTCAGCTTTTTAAAAATATAAAAAACTTTAAGATATTTTCGTGGATGTATATAATAAGCTTGTGTATTGTAATAACTTATACAACAATAAGACATTCTGCGTATGCTTTTAATGAGGATGTAGGACATTGGATAATGGATCCTTTTTATAATGATCATACGGCTTATGGAGGAATGATTGCTTTTTTTATACCCGTAATTTTTGGTTTTCTTTCTGATAAATCATATTCAAATACACAACGATTCTTTTCACTGAATGCAGCAATTATTTTATTAACTGGTTTATATTTATCATATTGCCGTGCAGCTTGGCTTGCCTTAGTTGTAGCAATAGGCTTGGCATTAATTATTAAACTCAGAATTAAAATTAAATGGGTTGTTCTTGCTTCATTTGTATTTATATGTATCTTCTTTATGTTACGAAGTGAAATAATAATGAAATTAGAAAAAAACAAGCAAGATGCTTCAGAAAATTTAGTTCAACATATTCAATCTATGTCAAACATATCAACGGATGCTTCAAATCTTGAAAGAATAAACCGTTGGGATGCTGCTTTCCGAATGTTCAAAGATCGTCCATTTTGGGGTTTTGGACCTGGCACTTATCAGTTTTGCTATGCCCCTTATCAATATTCTTACGAACAAACAATCATCAGTACTAATGCAGGTAATAGAGGAAATGCTCATAGTGAATATATTGGTCCACTTGCCGAGATGGGGGTTTTGGGTTTATTATCGGTTTTAGCTATTGCTATTACAGTAATTTATACTGCTTTGAAAGTTTATTGGAAGTCGGAAAATAAAAAAGTGAAGCTATTGACATTTATTGCTTTATTAAGTCTCACAACTTATTACATACACGGTTTCCTGAATAATTTTCTTGATACAGATAAAGCTTCTGTTCCATTCTGGGGATTTATTGCCATGATAGTTGCTTTGGATGTTTATCACCTGAAAAATGAAGAAAAAAGCAATATAATAATTTAGAAGAAAAGATTAGAAAGATTTTTATTTGAGACTAACTTTTTCAGAATAAATATTTTTAGAAGTAGTCACTCTAACAATATAATAACCAGCATCAGTTTCATTCATATCTGTTACAAAGTTTCTTGTAATATTATTAATAGTTTTAATTAATTTCCCTTGAATATTGTAAATATTTATTTGTTGAATAACTTCATTGCTATTAACATAAATAAAGTTTTTATATGAATAAATATTAGTATTCTTAACTTTGTTATCAAAAATATCTAATGGCGATGCTGCAAATATTATTTGGAACCGATTTGCATTATCATTGTTTGATGCAAAAAAAGTATAAGTATCATTTTGATTCAAATCCATAATAAAATTTGAAGTCAAATCTTTTAAATAGAAATAAGTGTTAGAAGAAAAACTACTTAACTCGCTAGCATGAATAGTATAAATGCCATTAATACCCGCTTTGAAACCTATTGAAACAAAGGGATTTTGAAAAATTGTTGAAAGATAATTTATACTCCAATTTTTATTCATTTTTGTTGAATATAAACTTGGTGCAGTTTGTTCTATGCTAAACATTTTTTCTGCACCTCCTTGATTATTTTCATTGCCAAATTTAATAACGACTTCATCAGTATAAGTATTTTCATTACAACTAACATTCAAACGAAGCAAATCCGATGATAATGGTGAAGATTTAAAAAAAACTTGATCAGCATGTTCTCTTACACTATTATCCATACTAAGTATTCCTGTATTTGTAACTTTTACCCAAAATCCCTGAGATGTTGCAATATTGGACGTTACGCCATTAGTACCTATGCCAGCATAAGAAACATATGTTCCATAATTACCAAGCCCAGCATTCCATATCCATATTGCATTTTTAGCATTACCTGCATCTTCCAAAATATTTCTTGTCCAACCGCTTATTGCATCCCAGTTTATTGAAGAAGCATATGGATTGGCTATAAAATTCCAACCGCTGTATATTCCCTGTGATATAGTAAGCGGAATATTTATGTTACCACAATTAAGATTCCCAATAAAGTTTTTTGTTACGATAGTTGGATAAGAAACAGCATAAGCTTTACCCGGAATAAAAATATTCACACCATTATTTGCAGCAACAAAATTGATTGCATTTAAATGTTCAATCCAAGCACCTAATGGCTCACTCCATACATAAAAACTATCGGCATCTGATACAATGGAATTTATAGTTTGTGAGGTAACAGGAGAACTTAACATGTGATATTGGTCTGGATTTACAATGTATCGCTCAATAGTAGCATTTATACCATTGTGTTCAATTAATGATCCTGTACCTGAGGCATCTGATTTAATTATTAAGCCTGATGTTCCGGCAGCATTAGTTAATGTTCCGTATACAGTTAAAGCTTTGCCGGCATCTATTGTTAAACTTGAACCTGAATTTATCTTTAAATCATTACAAACTGCAGGGTTTGATGTAGGCGAAGTAATATGTGGTTGCCTTGCAGCCCAGGAATATAAAGTAATATTATCTAAAATAGTTGGTTGCAAATTATTTTCCCAATTGGAAGAAGTTGCCCAATCAATAGAAGTATTCCCCAACCATCCACAGGGTGATAATGTAAATATCAATTGAAACCGATTTGGACTATCAGTAGTTAATCCTGTAAATGTATAATTTGCATTTTGGTGTAATGCTCTAATGAAGTTTGTTTTTAAGTCTTTTAAATAAATATAAGTTGGATTAACAAAACTATTAAGCTCGCTTGCAGTAATGGTATAACTTCCATTTACACCGGCAATGAAGCTGACAGGAATAATTAAATTATCAGTAACTGCGGGTAAGGTATTTATCGTAAAATTAATACCATTTTTTACTGAATACAAGGACGGAGCCGTAGGATACCAGGAAAACCATTTTTCGACACCTTGGTTTGGTGTTGCTGTGCTGATAAAATTTACAATCATTTCATCAGTGTAAGTAGTTACAGTGGAGCTTACATGTAATTTGATTAAATCAGTTGCTGTGGTTTGTGAAGTTTCTTGGGTTGCGGGATTTGAAATTGCCTTTGCATTGCAAGTATAAACTGATAGCAATACAATTAAAAGAAAGTATAATGTTGTTTTCATAATAATTATTTATAAGATGAGTAAAATATAATAAAGTCTCATTACTTATGAGAATATACTATTAAACTTATATAACAATTTATAAGGTAAATGCCTTTTAAATTGTTCAAAAACTTATAATAATTTATAATTACACTATGCCCAATTTGAGCATATTGGTATTACCTTTTTCGCTTAAAGGGGTACTTCCTATGTTTACAATTATATTGCCTGATTTTACTAAACTTCTTTCTTTTAATAATTGTAATGAGTATTTAATTGCATCGTCCATATTGTTGAAATCTTCGCAATAGAAAGCTCTGACACCCCATACCAATGCCATTTTTCGCAATAATATTTTGTTGTTTGTAAATGCAAATATATCTGCTTCGGGGCGATGACTGGAGATTTTAAATGCTGTATATCCTGTATGGGTAAATGTGGTGATAGCGTTGGCTTTGGTTTGATGAGCCATTTTGCAGGCTTGGTAACAGATAGATTCGGCCATGAAACGTTCGGTATGTTCTTTTGGGGCGTGTTCTTTGTTATATGGGAAACCATTGTTTTCTGTCCAATCGATGATTTGTTGCATGCTGCGGATGGTAATGGCAGGAAATTTCCCAACAGAAGTTTCGGCACTGAGCATTAATGCATCGGCGCCATCTAATACTGCATTGGCAACATCATTGGCTTCGGCACGGGTAGGACGGAAATTGCTGATCATGCTTTCCATCATTTGTGTGGCAATAATTACCGGCTTGGCTTTGGCAATACATGCGTTTACAATCTTTTTCTGAATTAAAGGAACTCGGTCAAATGGAACTTCTACACCTAAATCGCCTCGAGCGACCATAATTGCATCGGCTATGTCGATAATATTATCTAAATCTTTGAGTGCATCGGGCTTTTCTATTTTTGCAATTACGCTTGCAATGCCATTTTTGCTCTTGATTAAATCTTTTAATCCTTTTACATCTTCTGCTTTTCTTACAAAAGAAAGTGCAATCCAGTCAACGTTGTTTTCGATGGCAAATATTGCATTTTCGATGTCTTCTTCGGTCATACTTGGCAGCGAAATTTTGGTATTGGGCAAGTTTACGCCTTTGCGTGAAGAAAGGGGACCTCCATATATTACACGGGCTTTAACGGTATCTGTTTGATTGGTTTCAACAACTTCTAATTGAATTTTGCCATCGTCGATTAAAACGGTATCTCCAATGCTAACATCCATCGGGAATTCGGCATAGCTCATATATAGCTGATCTTTGCATCCCAAACATTTAGTGGTAACAAAATTAACGTAATCGCCGTCTTTGAGTTCTACATAATTATTTTCTACTTCTCCGATTCTGAGTTTTGGACCTTGCAAATCGGCGAGTATAGCAATGTTGATATTAAGTTCCTTGTTAAGTTCGTTAATAATATTGATGATTTTCTGATGTTCGGCTTTGTCGGAATGTGAAAAATTGAGACGAAAAACATCCACACCTTCTTCTATCATTTGAAACAATACTTCTTTACTTGAACAAGCAGGACCAATAGTGGCAATAATTTTGGTTTGTGATCTAACCTTACGCATCTGGAAAATATATTTAATGCAAAGATAGTATGAAAATTGTAATTTTTGGTGTTAAGGCGATATAAATTCAATAGATTTTTGAGAATTTATAAGATATTAATTTTATTCTGATTCGTTATTGAGCAATTTATTTTTAGCACGTTGTTCCTTTTTTTTAGCGGTATATTTTTTGGTAACTAATCGCCTTTTAACTGATGCTAATGTAGGCTTACTTACTCTGCGAACGCTACGCTTTTTGAGCGCATTTGCCAACAATTCATAAAAACGTTGTTCGGCCATTTGTTTATTAGCAAGCTGACTGCGATTTTCTTGTGCAATAATCTGGAGGTAACCATCTGCATTAATTTTATGCTTTAACCTGATTATTATTAATTCTTTTTCCTCTTCACTTAGTAAAGATGAATTGCTAACATGAAAACGCAATTCAACTTTGGTTTCAGTTTTATTTACATTTTGCCCACCCGGCCCACTGCTTCGGGCTGTTTGAAAAAAATACTCTATCTCGAAATGCCGATACATTAAAGATTTAATAGCTTCGCTGTGAGGTGTTGTAGTTTTCATGATTTTTGAAAGTAATGTCAAGAGGTTTTGAAATGGCGAAATATTTGCAAAATTACACAAAATTATAAAAGACTTTGATGCTTATTAAGGCAATCATCCTTTGATAATTTTTCTTAATAACTATTTTTGATTTATCTTGTTGATTTATGATAACAGATTAAGAGCATTGGAAAGAAAATAAATTTATTAGTTACAAAAATATTTTACTTTTGCTTAAAAACATAAAAATAATCATGAACATAATTATAACAGGCAGTAGCCGTGGTATTGGATTAGAACTTATGAAACTATTTTGTAAGGAAAAGAATAATTATGTAATTGGCATTTCCCGTTCAGTTAATAATAATGAAAGTATTATTGAAATTGGAGAAAACACAAAATGTATTTCTTTACAATATGATATATCTTCTATTGATAACAGTTTTAGCAAACAAATAGAAACGCACATTAAATCGGTAGATATTCTTATTAACAATGCAGGTTATTTAGTAAATAAACCCATTTTAGAATTAAGTGACAATGATTTTGACATGATGTTCAATATAAATGTAAAAGCTATATTTAAAATTACACAACAGTTGTTACCTCTTTTTTCAGTAAATGCTCATATTCTAAATATTAGCAGCATGGGTGGATTTCAAGGAAGTAGCAAATTTAATGGATTATCACTTTACAGTGCAAGTAAAGGAGCTTTAAACACTCTTACAGAATGCCTTGCAGAAGAATTGAAAGAAAAAAATATAAGAGTCAATAGCTTATCACTAGGCTCTGTGAACACAGAAATGCTTAGAAAAGCATTCCCTGACTATCAAGCAACAACAGAAGCTTCAGAAATGGCTGTATTTATTAAACAATTTGCTGAAACTGCTCATCATCATATGAACGGGAAAATAATTCCTGTTTCAAATTCCACTCCATAAAAATCTATTAATAACAAAATCAGCTCTATATAAAAACGAAAAATCAAAAAGGAAAGAGCATCATTGCAATACATCTAAAAAAGAATTACTTTTGCAGATATATCATATAATCTCGTAGATTCTCATAAACTTATAAGTTTATTAAGTTATAGATAATATTAATTTATTTGTATTAAAAGTATTGTGAATGCTGAATAATAGATTTTCGTTTTTATTTAATAAATTAAAAAACAGCAAGCTGGTAGAGAATTTTATTTATCTTACAAGTTTACAATTTTTAAATTATTTACTACCCATACTTACCTTACCTTATTTAATTAAAGTTTTACAGCCTGAAAATTACGGTTTGACAGTTTATGCACAAACTGTAATGCTTTACTTTTTTGTTTTTATTGATTACGGATTTAACTTAACTGCTACACGCAATATTTCAATCAACAAAGAAGACCGAAAAAAAATAAATGAAATATTCAACAATGTTATAACTACCAAGTTATTATTATTATTTATTAGTTTATTTATTCTTGCAATATTGGTTTTTTCTGTTCCCAAATTTTCTAATAACTGGATTTTATATTTATTTACTTCCGGGATTCTTATTGGACAGGTATTTTTCCCATTGTGGCTATTTCAGGGTTTACAGGAAATGAAATATTTATTGTATTTTAATTTATTAAGCAGAATTATTTTCACTGTTTTGGTTTTTATAGTAATTCAGTCGTCAAATGATTTTATTTATGTTAATTTATTAAGTTCTCTGGGATCTATTTTAGTAGGAATTTTAAGTATTTTTCTTGTTATCAGGAAATATAAAATCAGATTTCAAATTGCCACTAAAGCAAATATTATCATTGAATTGAAAGAAGGCTGGATGGTTTTTCTTTCAAATTTTTCAATTCAAATGTATATTGGTTCAAATATAATAATTTTAGGTTTCTTTGCTAATGATAAGACAATAGGAAACTATAGTGTAGCAGAAAAAATTACTTTTATTTTGCGACAATTCCTAGGTGCATTTTCACAAGCAATATATCCGCATTTATGTCAATTAGCAACAACACCTAAATTAATTAAGCCTTTTTTTAAAAGAACTTTATTACCATTTCTTGGAATTGTTTTCCTGATTTGTTTAGCTCTATTTATTTTTGCAGGAAAAATTGTAATACTTTTAGTTGGAAAAGAAAATCCTGAAATTGTAACACTAATCAGAATACTTTGTTTTGTTCCTTTTATAGTAGGTATGAATATACCTGCATATCAAACACTTTTAGCTTTTAATTATAAAAATGCTTATTCGAAAATTATGATTAGCGGAGCCTTATTGAATATCGTTTTAAATCTTACGCTGGCTTATTTTTTAAAATCTTATGGAACTGCAATAAGTGTTTTTATTACAGAAATATTTATTACTTTTGGTTTAATAATAATGTTGAAGATAAAACTAAAAGCAAATTCAGATTTATTGAAATGATAATTGATAGATAAAAATAAATATTAATAAAATCAATTAATGTATAAATGTAAATTAGTTAGATGATTTTTTGTATTGTTACAAATTAACCATTAAAAACTTATAAAACAAAAATGAATACTCCTGACTATAAAGATTTTCTTAATTCTGTATTGTGTGTAATAGTTATCTTTAAGGTAAAACTTATAGAATCAAGTTCTTTTGTATCAATATTGAAAATTTTAGATAAAGATAATCTTGATCTTGATTTCTTAATTTATGATAATAGCCCAACATCAAAATATGATGTAAATAAAGAAAAATATCAGCATGCTTCAATTTCTTATATTCACAACAAAGAAAATGTCGGAGTAAGTAAAGCTTATAATGAAGGTTACAAACTTGCTCAAAAACAAAATAAAAAGTGGTTATTAATAATGGATCAGGATACTATATGCCCAGATAATTTTTTGAAAGCATACTATTATTCATTTGTAAAATTTCAGGATGTTTCTTTATTTGTCCCAAAACTAATATGGAATAATAAAGTCTTATCTCCCTGTAATTTTTTATTTGAAAGAGGATCTGCTAAATCTCATATTTCAAATGGCATACAAGATTTTAAGAAGAAATCTCTGTTGAATAGCGGGATGTTTATTAAGCTTGATTCATTCAGCAAAACCGGTGGATTTAACAATAAAATAAAACTGGATTTTTCTGATTTCTACTTCATCAATAACTTTAAAAAAAACTATAATTCTTTTGTAATAACTGAAGCAATTTGTGTCCACGAATTATCTTCAACAGATACCAATTGTGAAAATGCAATAAATAGGTTTAAGTTTTATTGCAATGGAGCCAGAAATTACATGAATTTTAATAATTTTTTCTGGGTATTCTTATGGGCAAAACTCCACATGTTAAAACTAAGTTTTAAGTATAAAGATATTCGATTTTTCAAAATTTTCTTCAAATATTTAATTAAAAATAATCAATAATAAGATTCTGCATATGCATGTAAAACTATTTTCTAATAACTTTTTAAATAAAATTTATTATAGTTTATTTATTGTCTTTTTGTTTGAAATAATGCTTGGAGGAGGAGGTAGATTGATTGAGTCAGGTTTTTTCTCATTTAGAATTTATTTATTTTTTGTACTTTTATTAATTACACTTCCGGTTTTCATTAAGTATCTTATAAAAAATCAAGTTAGTAAGATAATAATTTATTCATTCATAGGATATACTCTGGTTATAATTATTGGATTTATTATTGCAAAAATATGTCATAATGAAAATAGTTTAATCTTCATTGATATAAAACCTTTGTCTTTTTTTTACTCAATAATGTTTATTTATTTATTTATTCAGGATAAAAATCAGATTGAAATAATAAAAAAAATTATAAAGTTTAGTAGTTTGGTGATGGCTATAGGCTATTTTATTTGTTTCTTATTGCTAAATACAGGATTTAATTGGTTTAATTATAATAGTTTTTATAATTTCTTACTTCCATTTGGTGAATTTTTCTTCAGAGGATCAGTAGCCTTTTTTTATAAAGGTTTCTTTTATATGTGTATAGGTCTTATATTTTGGGTATTTGATGAAAAGAAATACTCAAAATATATTGCCACATTTATTTTCTTAGCTATATTTTTAACCTATACAAGAGGTTTTTTATTAGCATTCTGCCTTGCTTTTCTTATTCATTACATTTTATCAAATTCATCAAACTTTAAGAAAATAATTTTAGCTATTTTGGCAACAGTAATTGCAATATTCATATTTTCAGTATTATTAAGTTCTTCATTTGAATATTTAGAAACAAGAGCTAGTTACAAAATAGATAAAAAATCTTTGGATACAAAAGATATTTCAAATCAAGAGAGAATTAAACAAATTCAAGATGTTTTTAGCGAAGTTTCATATTTGTCTATTATTCAAGGTCATGGATATGGGAAGGGTGTTAAGAGTAGAAATATTCACATGGAAATTTCTTATCTTGAAATATTTCATAAACAAGGCATAATAGGTATGGCAATGTGGATTTCATTTTTCATATTAATATTTAAATTATACTTACAATCATTAAAAATGAAAATTCAAAAAGAGACAAATCCATTTTTTGTTTCAATCCTCTTTACTTTCATTGTTTCATTAACAAACCCCTTTCTAAATAATCCTTTAGGCTTATCAATCCTTATAATAACATTAGTTTATTTTAATTTATTAATTAATAAAAGCAAGAAGACAGTTTTATGATAAGTGTATGTATTCCAACTTATAATGGTGAAAAATTCATTTTTCAGCAACTTCAGTCAATTTTATCTCAATTGCAACAAGATGATGAAGTTGTTATTTCTGACGACAGCTCGACCGATAATACAATACATATTATTAAATCATTTAATGATCATAGGATAGTACTTCTTGGAAATAATAAATTTTATAGTCCTATTTTTAATCTTGAAAACGCTTTAAAACATGCAAAAGGAGATTATATTTTTTTAAGCGACCAAGATGATATTTGGGAGCAAAACAAAGTTATTACATTTCTTAATCATTTAAAATCATTTGAATTAGTTGTAAGTGATTGTAAAATTATTGATAAAAACGGGAATTTATTAAAAAAATCTCTTTTTGAAAGAACAAAGCCTACTTACAATTTTTTTACTTGTTTATACAGAAATCCGTTTTTAGGTAATGCTATGGCTTTTAATAGAACTATCATGAATAAAGCACTGCCTTTTCCCAAAAAAATAATTATGCATGATATTTGGATAGGTTTACTGGCATTAAAAACGGCTAAAATATATTTTATAGAAGAAAAACTATCTTCTTGGAGACGTCACGAACAAAATGTTACAAATTCAATTCAGAAAAGTGATGATAAATTATCTGAATATTCTTTCTTTTTTAAAATTAAATATCGCTTTATTATGTTAGTATTAATTTTTAAAAGAGTAATTTTTAAAAGCTAAACTTAATTGAATGAATAATAAAAAGTACATTCTTGTATGTCAGGCAACCCGCTATTTATTAATTGATATTCTCAATGTATTTGCTGAAAATAATTGCGAAATAATTCTCTATACAGGGGAAGTTAGAATAGCTAATACACCTTTAAATTCTAAAATAATAGTAAAGAAACTTATTTATTACAATAGTTCCACTATATTTAAAAGATTGTTCACTTGGCTTGTGTTTACATTTCAATGTTTTTTCTTGTTATTATTTAAATCAAAAAAACATGAAGTCATTTATGTTACTACACCTCCATTTTTAGTATTTTTAGGCTTATTTTTCAAGAAATTATTCAATCAGACTTTTCATTTATTAATATGGGATTTATATCCTGATGTAATGGTTAATTTTAATGTTATTAAAAGGAATGGATACATCCATAGAATCTGGTCAAAATCTAACAAATATATATTTAATAATGCATCAAACGTTTTTACCATAAGTGAAAGTATGGCTGAAGCAATTAATAAATATTCCGCTAATATTAAAGTTAAAATTATTCCAAACTGGGTTGATTCGAGGTTTATAACACCACTTGAAAAAACAAACAATCCATTTGCCATTCAATTTCATCAAACAGATAAATTAACAGTAATGTATTCTGGCAATTTTGGAGAAACACATGATTTAGAATCAATCATTGAAGTTGCTAAAATGAATAATAATAAAAATATTAGTTTTTTTATAATAGGAGAAGGTGCCAAAAAGAAAAAAATTGAAGATTTGATAAAGAAAGATAATATTGATAATATTACAATACTTCCATTGCAAAGCTCTGAAATATTACCTTATTCTTTAACAACTGCTGACATTGGAGTGGTAACATTAGGTGAAGGTGCTGAAAATGTTTCAGTCCCAAGTAAAACTTATTATATGATGGCTGCCGGAACAGCAATACTTGCGCTGGCAAATAAAAACTCCGAATTATCAAGATTAGTTAATAAGTATGAAATAGGAAGAGTTATTAGACCTGGTGATATTCAGAATATTATTATTTTTGTAAATGAAATGTATCAAAATAAAATAGCTCTCAATAAATTTAAACAAAATTCCAGAAATGCTTCTTTTAATTTTACTCCAGAGAATGCTAAAAAGTATTTTGAAATTATTAACTCATTGAATTCATAAAAATGTTACGAAAATTATATTTATCTCCATTAGGTTATTGTATATCTTTTGTTTTAAATGCTATAGCATTTATTCATAAACCTTTTATGGTATATGGCTTTTATAACCCAGTAAAAAAACGATTTTATAAAAATACAAGAATTAGCTCTTCTGCAAAACTTGTTGATAAGCAAAATATAGATATAGGAGATAATGTATGGATTGGACATTATTGTTTATTAGATGGAATTGGAGGGATTTCAATTGGTGAAGGCGTTAATATAGCCTCTCATTCATGTATTTATACTCATAGTAGTCAAAATTCGATCCGTTTACTAGGAAAGAAGTTTATAGAAATCCCTTCCAGGGAACGGATAGGATATTACATAAAGAAAGTAGAAATTGGAGAATATGCTTTTATAGGGACTTCTTGTGTATTACTCCCCGGAACAAAAATTGGAAAGGGATCTATTGTTGGAGCAGGTAGCATTTTAAAAGGCGAATTCCCTGATTATTCAATTATAGTTGGTAATCCTGCAAAAATTGTAGGAGATACACGAAAAATTGATAAAAAATATCTTTCCGACCCTCAGGTTATTGCTAACTATTATGACAAAACTGAAGATAAAGTAAAATATGAGTAAACTTAAGATACCTAAAAGAGAGGCTATTCATCAACAAGCATTTTATTATTTGCTTTTAATCCAATCATTTGCATTCCCTTTATGGAAAAGAATAACTCCAATAATTTTGTCTCTTATTGTTTTAAACTGGATAATGGAGTTTAATTTCAAATCGAAAACAAAACTTCTGATTTCTGAAAATAAATTACCAAACTTTTTTTTATTCATTTCAATTTATGTTCTTTATGTTATAGGATTAATCTATACTTCTAATTTTGCTTATGCATCATTTGATTTAGAAGTAAAACTTACTTTTCTTTTAATACCTGTTGTTTTTTTCTCTTCTGATTTTTCCAAATTTGATAAAAAAAGTATAATTAAAGTATTTATTTCTTTTATTGGAGGTTGTTTTTTATCTTCTATTTTAAGTATGCTACATTCTTATTATTTATATCAATCAAATAATACATCATTTTGGTTTTTCTATTCTTCAGCTTCTGCTTTTCATCATCCAAGTTATATTTCTATGTATCTGATATTTGCAATGACTATTATTGTTTATCTATTAATCAATGATTTGATTAAAAATAGAAAATTAAAATATATATTTGGTTTAATTCTTATTTGGTTTTTCATATATGTAATTATGCTAAGCTCAAAAGCAGGTATCTTTAGCTTAATAATTGGAATTGTTTTTTTGTTGGGATATTGGATTATAAAAAAACGAAATTATTTGATTTCTATAATAATGATAATTATATTTATTTTATCAATCGCACTAGGGGCAAATAAAATTCCTTTGGTAACAAACAGAATAACTTCTTCTTTTCAAGCCTTAAAATCGAATAAAAATGATGTTAATATTGAAGATGGAACTGTTCAGAGAATGGAAATATGGAAAACTTCATTAGATATTATCAAAGATCATTTTTTAATTGGAGTTGGTACAGGAGATGTAAAAGATGAATTGCTTGCTCATTATGACAAAAAAGGAATGACTTTTGCAAAAGCTAACAACTTAAATGCTCATGGACAATTTTTTCAGACATTTATAACATTAGGCTTTATAGGATTTTTAAACCTTGTATTAATGTTCTTTATTCCACTTTTTCAAGCTATTAAAAAACCAAACTACATCTATTTGTTTTTTATAATTATTGTATTTATAAATATCCTAGTAGAGTCTATGTTTGAAAATCAGGCAGGTGTTGTTTTTTACACTTTTTTTAATTCTTTTCTCTTTCTATCAAGCAAACAATTGAGGGATCAACAATAAAAAAGTCCTGTAAATATGATGTTTACAGGACTTTTATTTTAATTTAGCGGTCCGGACGGGACATGTAGTTTACATATCTATAAATAAAGAAACTAATCTAGATTCCTTGTTATTATTGAATTTTAAGAATTTTCACAATTAAGATAGATTAAACTAAATTCAATTAAATAAAGAAATTCTGTCCCCTGTACTGTCCCCTGGCATAAAAATTGATTACATTTGCTTAAAAGATTAATATGGCTAATGTAACGTTTGTATTAAAAGAACCTAATAGCAAAAAAGAAACATTAATATACATGATGTTTTCATTTGATAATATGAGGTTAAAAATATCAACTGGAGAAAAAATACTACCATTTTTTTGGAATTCCTCTAAAAACAGAGCAAAAGAATCAAAACAATTTCCTGAATATCCTGAATTTAATAGTTTTCTAGATAAGTTAGAAAGTGATGTTAAGAATATTTACAGAAAGCTGAAAAATGAAAATATTACTCCTACCATTGACTTATTAAAGCATCATTTAAATAATGAAAGAAATAATATTTTAGATTCAAAAATAAGTTTTCGAAATTTTGCAAACAACTATATTGAGGAATCAAAAAACAATAAAGCTAAAAGCACTGTAGTAACTTATAAGACATGTTTAGACCATTTAGATAGATTCAGTCAGGAGAATAAAATTCCATTAGAATTTGAATCTATTAATGTTGACTTTTACAATAAATTTATAGTCTATCTGAATAAAAACAATCTTTCACAAAATACAGTTGGTAAACAGATAAAAATTCTTAAAGCTTTTTTAAATGAAGCAACAGAAAGAGATATTAATACAAATCTTGATTTTAGAAAAAAGAAGTTTAAAAAACTAACCGAAGAAACAGACAAAATATATTTATCAATTCAAGAAATAGAAAAAATATATAGTATAAAACTTCACAATCATAGAAAGTATGATATTGCAAGAGATTTATTTATTATTGGTTGTTGTACAGGCTTAAGATTTTCTGATTTCTCTCAATTAATAAAAGAAAATATTATTGAAAATAATAAATTGAAACTTAAAACTCAGAAAACAGGCGAAACAGTTGTTATTCCATTACATAAGTATGTTTTAGAAATATTCAAAAAATACAATGGAGAATTACCCAGAGTAATATCAAATCAAAAATTAAATGAATATATCAAATTAATTTGTAAGATTGCAAAGATTAAGGAAATGACTGAAACAAGTATTACTAAAGGAGGAAAATTAGAAAAACAGATTTCTCCAAAATATATGCTTGTTTCAACTCATACAGCAAGAAGAAGTTTTGCAACAAATTTATTTTTAGCTGATGTTTCTTCCATTACAATAATGAAAATAACCGGACATAAGACAGAGAAAAGCTTTTTAAGATATATCCGTATATCCCAAGAAGAAAATGCAAATAAATTATTAAACCATCCATTTTTTAAAATATGAGTAGAAGTTTTACTGAAAACGATTTAAAACAATTAGAAGTTGAGTTTAAACTTTTAAATACTATTGAAGAAAAATTTGATTTTTGGCTTGAGAAATTAGAAATGCCATATTATTATTGTCGATTTACTATAAAAGGTTTTACAGAACCATTTATAATTAACGCAAAATCAAAAGCAGAACAAATAAAAATCAATCAAATGATGATTGAAGAATATAAAAAATATTCAAATGATTATTTTGCTAATCCTGAGATAATTTTAGATTTTAATAAATTAAAAAATGAGTTTCTTAAGAAATTTGATAAAGTAGTTAATAAAAAAGAATATTTACATCAAGAAATATTTAACATTGAAAAGAATATTTCAGAGAAAATCGGTTGTATAAAAAATCAATATTCCGATTATTCTATATATTATGATTCAGGATTTAACAATTATTATTTTAATAGTATTGAACCAACTTTAGATATTCAGATTCATATTGAAGAAATAATATCTTTATTGAATGGATTTCAATTAGCTAAATATAAAAAATTCCTCAATGAGCAACAAATAAACCTACAAAATAACTTACAAAAACCTACAAAAAATGATAAATTTTCTCATTTACAGCAATTATGGATTTTAAAAAGTTTTATTAACAACAATAAATCTTTAACAAATACGAAATTGTCAGAATTTTATTCACAAATATTAAATAAAGATAAAGAAACGACTAGACAAAAATTATCAGAAATAAATTCGGGTATTACAATAAAAAAATTAAAAGAAATACATGATTTTTTTATTAAATTTGAATTTCATGAACAAGCACAATATATTAATAATCAAATAGAAAAAAAATCAAATAGAAAAAAGTAGTACTACACAATAGCACTACAATTAACAACGTAAAGTACTTTTGTCGCATAATCTTAAAATCTAAATTATGCACAACATTATTTTGCAAGGTATCAGTTTTGATGAATTAAAAGGACAATTAAGAGAGATTGTCAACGAATGCTTTAATAATCAAAATCCCCATAAGCAACAAGAAATTGATACTGAATATTTAAGTCGCTCTCAGGTTGCCAAAACTCTCAAGGTTTCATTGGTTACATTAAACGAATGGACAAAGAAAGGAATTATTAAAGCTTATCGAATAGGCAACAGAGTACTATATCTAAAAACAGATATTCAAAATTCCCTTACTGAAGTAAAAAGCCTAAAATATAGGAGGTTTAATCATGAGTCATAAAAATGATTATTCTGTAATTGTATTTTTTCCTGATGGTCGTGCAAAAAAATGGCAATTCGTTCATGGCTTAAATAAGTTCGTTGAATCTTTTCTAGACAAACATCATTCTGATTGGAAATATATGAATGTTTACAATCGCAGAGAGGGAACTTACTTAAAAAGATTCTACAATGGGAATATAGTTCCCGACTTCCTTTAACTTTTTTTTAACCTTTAATAATAACCTTTAAAAACCTTTAATAATGGATTTATTTATAATAGCACTTTTCAAAAAAATATGGCATACAAATTAGGATATACAAGTATAGTTTTTAGCAATCTTATATCGGCATCAAAATTTAGTGGTTCTTCCAAATACAAGGTGTTTGATGACGAATTAAAAGAACAAATCAATAAAAACAAAAAATCAAAGATTGAATCTAAAGAAGTAAAAATTAATAATAATACTGAAGCATTTTCCTGTGATTTAATCGAAAAAAATGAAGTTACAAAAGCAAATAAAACATACAAGCTTAATAAAAGTAAGGTAAAAGCAAAATGTAATGCATTTAGTCGTTTGCAAAAAAGCATAGGTTTTATGGCATTTTATTCTATAAGCTTTCCTGAGGGAATAAAAGATATAACAGCTTATAAAATTTTTAATACATGGCTTACAAGATGCAGATTGAGCAAGTTATTAAATTCTTATTTGTGGGTAGCTGAAAGACAAAAAAACAATACAATACATTTTCATCTTCTGACAAATGACAAAATGCCAATTAGAAAAGTTAATGGCTTTATGGCAACAAGTTTAAAAAACGAGCAAAAGAAAGGCTGTCAGGAATTAATAAATATTAATACAGAAAAATATAATGGAGTGGATGTTAAAAAAGTTGGCAGGGATAAAAAAGGATTGATTTCATATTTAGCAAAATATATAAGTAAAAATGATATTGAGTTTTTTCGCCTTCCTTGGCATTGTTCAAGAGATGTATCAAGACTTTTTACATCTATCAATTTCAATAAAAATGAAGAAGACAAATATTTTAATCTTCTTCCTACAGCAATTGATAATTACAAAATATTTAAAACAGAATTTTACAGAGTTGGAGCTTTTAAATTTCAACCACAAAATATAATATATACCGATTTAGATAAAATTAATGAAACAATTTATAAACCAATTAAAACAAATGATTATGATAAAATTTAATTTAAATGACGTAACAATACAAGAAATTCTCAGTCAGCAATTAGAACCATGCAGAGAATGCAATTGCAAAAGAATAAGAATTGAGAAAGATTCTATTCCTGTTGAAATTAAAAATAAATTTCCCAAAATTGGAAAAATAGATTATTATCTTTATTGTAAAGAATGTAAAAGTTATTCTGTAATTGGTGATTTTTAATTAAATTTGATTTGAAATAATTTTTAAAGCCATTGTATATATACAATGG
>JACABE010000010.1:0-55945 GCA_013377005.1 Bacteroidota bacterium | reverse complement strand
TGAGAATAGAAAAATAAATAATTATTAACACTTATTTTTATTGAGGAATTTAATTTATATTTGCAATGAAGATTTTTTTAATTTAAATAAACATGTTAAACTTACCAAATTTACAAATAGATAATCTTTATAAATTTAAATTCTATACGGGGATATCAATTTTATTATTTGCTGCATATCTTTATTCAAATCAAATAAATAGCTCAATTTCAAAAAGTATTGAAACTAGAATAGAGATTAAAAAGTCTGAACTTCAGGTAAAATATATAGATAAAAAGATAAGTGAAATTAAATTTGAAATCGACAATTATAATAAGGAATTTAAAAAAATTAAATTTGGCAAAATAGATACTCTATTTGATTTTGAGAAATTTAGTTTAAAAATTTTAAACGATAAAAATTATAGAGAATATCTCCAATTCTTGATTAATAATAGATTTAAACTATTACCTGTACAAATAAAATATGATAATATAAATAACTTAATACTGGAATATGATAAAATCTTAAATGAATTTGAAAAAAATTCAATAAATATTGAAATTCTTATTATTAAATCTAAATACGAATACTTTAAGCTTATAGTAATGGCAATAATTACTTTTTTAATATTTTTGTTTGGTATTAAATTTACTAACAAGAGTTATAATGAGTGGTATGAATTTGTCCAAAAACCACTTGATGAGAAATTAAAATTAGAATTAGAAAAATTAAAATCCGAAAAGAATGAAATTAATTAAATAATATAAACTCTAAAATGTAAGAATAAGAATAATTTATAATTATAATAAAAATGGATAAAGATTATCAATGGATTTTTTCAGGAATAGGTGTTTCTATATTAGCAATTTTTTTTGCAATATTTAAAAAATATTTATTAAAAACTTCTAAATCAAACATTAAAGAAAATAAATTAATTAAAATTAAAGAAAATAATTTAATTAAAATTGAAGAAAATAATGCAATTAAAAATTTAAAGATTGAAGATAGTTTTAATATAAATAATATATATAACAATTATCAAAGTGTTGATAACACAGATTCAAATTCTTATAATACAGATTTAAATTTTACAGATTTAAATCCATATGAAATTGTTGAAATTATTAGAAAATCACCAGTATATCAACAAACAGATAATATGAAAAATTACATTGGATTAAAATTCAAATGGATATTAGAAATCTATTCTGTTGATAAAATTGATGATAATATAGTTAATATTAGTTTATATCCAAAAAAAAGAATTTCACCTCTAATTCAATTTAAAATTAATATTAATGAATTCCCAGCTTTTAAAACGTTTTATAGAGATGAACTACTTGAAATAACAGGTAAGATTTTAGAATTTGAAAATATATCTATTACTGTAGAACCTATTAAAATTAATAAAATTTAATTTAAAGTTATTTTTCTTGTTCCAATTTTTATCAACACAAAATGTCCCCTATAACGTCCCCCTCTAAACAAAAAGTCCCGTAAACTTTTGATTTACAGGACTTTTATTTTAATTAAGCGGTCCGGACGGGACTCGAACCCGCGACCCCGTGCGTGACAGGCACGTATTCTAACCAACTGAACTACCGAACCAGTTCCTCGGTATTACTACCGTAATTGGTAATGCAAAAGTAATACTTTTTTACAAACTACCAAACTTTTTTTTCTTTTATTGAGAAAAAAATTGAAATGAAGTTATACTTTTAAATCTTCGTATAATCATTACTATATCAAATAATTAAAAGACCAAATAATTTATTAAACTAGCCTCATTAAATTAAATTACAAAATATAAAATAAAAAGCCTGCAAATTTCTATTTTGCAGGCTTTCATCATTAAATATTTTAAGATTTATTCCTCAATAATCACAATTTTTTCAATTTTATCACCTTGACGAATAAGATCAATTACTTCTAAACCTTCATAAACTTTACCAAAAACAGTATGTTGTCGGTCTAAATGTTGTGTATTCTGACGATTGTGGCAAATAAAAAACTGTGAACCTCCAGTATTTCTTCCTGCATGAGCCATTGAAAGTACACCTTTATCATGGTATTGATTATTTCCTGTTAATTCGCAATTAATAGTATAGCCTGGACCTCCCATTCCATTACCATTAGGACAACCACCTTGAATTACAAAATCAGGAATAACTCTATGAAATTTAAGGCCATCGTAAAAACCTTCAGTTGAAAGTTTAATAAAATTCTCAACGGTTTTAGGTGCATCTTCATCAAAAAAGTTCACTTTCATTACACCTTTTGCTGTATGTATTTCTGCTTTTTTCATTCTATTTTGTTTTATAAAATATTAAATATTCGTATTTATTCTTTTGTATTCAGACTTTAGTTTATTTAATAAATCTGAATAATTTACTCCATCTGATTTTCTTCAAAAAACTTTCATCTTTATCTAACGATAACCAAACAAAAGAAGCTTTTCCAACAACGTGGTCTTCGGGCACGAACCCCCAATAACGGGAATCTGCTGAATTATGGCGATTGTCACCCTGCATCCAATAGTAGTTCATTTTAAATGTATAAGTTTTACTTTCTGTTCGATTGATAAAAATTTTATTGTCTTTAATCTCTAAAATATTACCTTCATAAGTTGTAATTAATCTTCTATATAAAGAAATATTAGACATGTTAATATCAATCGTAACTCCAGCTTTTGGAATATAAATTGGACCATAATTATCTAAACTGAAATGATAAGCTGAATCAAATGGAAATAAATCCATATTTGAAGATCCTTTTGGTGAAATAATAGGTTTTACATCAATAACATTGGAGAGTTTTTTTAATTTTGCCACATTCTCTTCGGTAAGTGGTATTATATTTTGTTGACTCATGGAATAGTACTTATTCATATTATCAACGTCTTCATTTGATATTCCTAAATCACGAAATTGCTTTTGATAAATAGGTGTACCATTGGTAACTATTTCGTAATTAAACTGATAATCTTTTGGATTTTCTGCTTTTTTACCATTAACATAAACTTGTCTGTCAATAATTTGAATGCTATCACCAGAAATTCCAATGCAACGCTTAATAAAGTTTTCGCGTTTATCAACAGGACGGGCAATAATGTCTCCAAAATTTGCTTTATCATTCCAAACTCTTTCTCTACCAACTTCTTTAATTAAAGAATAATAACTTCTATTGCTCTGAAAAACTGTAGAAACAGTATCTCCTTCAGGATAGTTAAAAACTACTACATCATTGTTTTCGATTTTTGTAAAACCTGGAAAACGATAATAGGGTAATTTAATCCACTCCAAATACGATTTTACACTTTGAGTTAAAGGCAATGTATGATGAGCAAATGGAAAGGCAATAGGTGTATTAGGAATTTTGGGACCATAACTTATTTTGCTAACAAACAAAAAATCGCCAACTAATAAAGACTTTTCCATTGATGATGTAGGAATAGTATAAGCTTCAATAAAAAATGTACGGATAATAGTAGCAGCAATTACTGCAAATATTATAGCATCAGCCCATTCGCGGGTTACAGATTTCTTTATTACAGGCCATTTATCGGGATGTAGATATTCATCATTCTTATTAAATCCAATATAAGGAAGATAAATAAATGGAAACAATACACTAACAGCTTGTTCGCCCAATCCAAATTTTCTAAAACATTTTACCAGTTCTACTATCATCAACATAATGGTAAATACATTGATAAATGGAATGATTATAAAAATATACCACCACAATGGTTTCTTTATGATTTGTAGCCAAATATAAAAATTATAAAAAGGTACTAAAACTACCCAACCCGGAGTTCCGGCTTTTTCAAATAATTTCCATAACCCTATAACAGTGAGTATGAAAAAAAGAACAGTCAAAATTGCGAAAATGCTCATATATAAATGTATTTGTTTCTACAAAAGTCCTATAAAACGGTGATTGATAAAAATTTATTACTTTAAAAAATGTTAAAAGAGTAAGTCTTTCATTTCGTAAATGCCTTTTTTGCCTGCAATAAATTCGGCTGCTAATATTGCACCCAATGCAAAACCTACCCGATTATTAGCTATATGCTTAATTTCAATCGTATCGTTTGCTGATTGGTAAGAAACGGTATGAGTGCCCGGAACATTTGATTCTCTGATTGATTTTATATCCAGATTTTCTGCATTTTCAGTCATTTCATTTTTCCAGATTTCTTTGCGTTTCAGATTGCTTATGATGTCATTTGCAAGTGTAATGGCTGTTCCGCTGGGGGAATCCATTTTTTGGGTATGATGAACTTCTTCAATAAATACTTCATAATCGGGATGCGTATTCATTAATTGAGCCAATTTCTTATTAATTTCAAAAAACACATTAACACCTAAGCTGAAATTGCTTGCATAAAATAAACATTGCTGTTTTTCAATACATAAATCTCTAATAGTATCTAATTGATCGTACCAGCCTGTTGTTCCCACAACAATAGGCACGTTGGCTGCAAATGCCTTTAGAATATTATCTAAAACGGTTGTTGGTGTGCTAAACTCTATGGCAACATCAGCTTTCAGAAAATCGTAGATATGCTCATTCCAATCATCAAATGAATCTATTTTCATTAATATTTCGTGATTGCGTTCAAGGGCAATTTTTTCAATTTCTTTGCCCATTTTTCCATATCCGAGGAGTGCTATTTTCATATATTAATCTATATTGCTAATTCCCTGTATTTATATATTTTAAATCAAAAAAAAAATACTTTTTTTTACAAATAAAAATACTCTTGACGAATTTATCTCTTATAATATTATTGTAGACGAGACTTCAAATGATGTTTTTTAATTTCAAAATCGGAGTGTTAACTTTAATCCGGCAGAAGGAGGACTTCCTGATCGTAAAAAATTATTATTTAACATAGGATCAATACGTAACGACAAATCATTACCCACGTCAAATGTAAATAAATGCGCATACACACTTGCATCAATAATATTTAACAGATAAACCAAACCTGCTACAATATAGGTGAATTCAAGATTTCTTTGATAGTAGTTTTTAAGTAAAAGAATGGTATTATCTGAATATAATGAATAACCAGCGTTTAAACCGATGGAATCATTATTAATACGTGCTAAATATTCATCTTTGTAATTGTTATATTTATTTGTATTAAAAATAAAAAAATAAGTCAAAGTAGCTATTCCTGCATATAATACAGGTACTTTCCAATATTGGTGATTATATACTTGCCCCATACCCGGTAATAATGCAGAATAAATTGAGGCTTTACGAGGAGAATGGGTTTTTACTTTAATACTATCTGTATAATTCTGAGAAATAGCATTCTGAGGGATTGCTAAAATTAGAATAAATGCAAATAGCAAAATTCCAGAAACAAAATGTAACTTCAATTCTGTAATTTTTATATATTGCATATACAACTTTCTATTTATAAAACTAATATTTAAATTGCTATTTTAATAAATCGAGAATTCTATCAAAATCTTTGTCAGATATAAAAGAGATAACGATATTTCCCCGACCTCTATTGTTTCTTTTTATTTCTATTTTTGAAGAAAGGCGATGTTTAAGTACATTTTTAGCTAAATTATAATTTTCGGGCAAAGCATTAGCTGAGTTCTTAACTTTTTTCTTTTCGGGATTATTTATTGCCCGAACCATTTTTTCAACTTCTCTCACAGATAATCCTTTTTCTACAATCTGTTTAGTAATAACCAATTGTTGATCAATATTATCCAATGTTATTAAAGCACGTGCATGTCCCATACTGATTTTATCATCATGGATATCAAGCTGAACTTCGGCTGGAAGTTTAAGCAATCGTAGATAATTAGTAATAGTAGTTCGATTTTTGCCGACTTTTTCGCTCATTTGTTCCTGAGTAAGCTTGCACTCATCTATTAACGCTTGGTAAGAAAGGGCAACTTCAATTGCATTAAGATTTTCACGTTGAATATTTTCAACCAAAGCCATTTCCAACATCTGCGAATCAGTCGCAATTCGAATATATGCCGGAATTTCTTCCAATCCAGCTAATTTAGAGGCTCTTAACCTTCTTTCTCCAGAGATAAGCTGATATTTTTCATGTCCTATTTTCCTAACAGTAATTGGTTGAATTATTCCTTGATGCTTGATCGAAATAGAGAGCTCATTTAAAGCTTGTTCTTCAAATTCTGTCCGTGGTTGAAATGGATTGGCCTCAATTGAGTCAACAGGTATGCTAGCAATTGAACCAACAACTGTACTGGCATTATCATTAAAATTAATATCTTCGTTTTCAGGAATAGCCAGTAAGGCGCTGAGTCCTCTTCCAAGTGCTTGTTTTTTTACGTTCATATTAGGTAATTATTATTTATCCTGTTGTTTTATTTTTGACACATCATTTTTTTGTAAAATTTCTCGTGCAAGATTTAAATAGTTAACAGATCCTGAGCAATTAGCATCATGCATTATAATAGTTTCTCCAAAACTAGGGGCTTCCCCTAATTTGGTATTTCTATAAATTAAAGTATCAAAAACCATGTGTTGAAAATGTGCTCTAACATCTTCAACTACCTGCTTAGCTAGTCTTAATCTAGAATCATACATCGTAAGTAAAATTCCTTCAATTTCCAGAGAAGTATTTAGTCTTGTTTGTACGATTCTTATGGTATTCAATAGCTTACCCAAACCTTCTAATGCAAAATATTCGCATTGAACTGGAACTATCACTGAATCAGAAGCTGTAAGAGAATTAACCGTAACTAAACCTAATGATGGCGAACAATCAATAATAATAAAATCGTATTCATCTTTAATTTTCGCAAGAACTTTTCGCATCATTTTTTCGCGGTTCGGCAGATTAATCATTTCAATTTCAGCACCAACTAAATCAATATGAGCAGGTATCAAATCAAGATTCGGTGTTGATGTTTTTAGCACAATACTATGAGGATCAATATCATCAATAATACATTCGTAGATGCTTGTTTTAATGTTTTGTGGATCAAAGCCTACACCAGAAGTTGCATTAGCTTGTGGATCTGCATCTATTAACAATGTCTTTTTCTCAAGTATTGCCAAGCTGGCACCTAGATTTATAGCTGTTGTAGTTTTGCCTACCCCTCCTTTTTGGTTTGCAATAGCAATTACTTTTCCCATTTTTATTATAATCTGATAATGATATATTTACGATAATTTAATGTTAATCTATAAATTTAAAATTAAGCATACAAAAGTAAGATTAATAATTAAAAGTAAGAACAAAAAGTTTATAACAAAAAAGCTGTCCAAAAGAACAGCTTTATTTTTAATAAGTTAAGCATGCATTAATCTTTATTTGTATCTAAACTATCAAAATCAATATCTGTAAATTCAGACCTATAAGTTTCTTCTGGTTCTTCGGCAGGTTTTTCTCCTGTCTCTATAAAATGAGTAACTCCATTCAATCCATTGATAAATTTTTCAAAATCTTCTTTATAAAGAAAGATTTTATGTTTTTCAAAATAAAATCTACCTTGCTCATTATCAAATCTTTTTTTACTTTCAGTAATTGTTAGATATTGTTCGCCTGAACGGGTTTCTTTAACATCAAAAAAATAAGTTCTTTTACCTGCTCTAACTGATTTAGAGAAAATTTCTTCTCTATCTTTATTTTCAAACTCTTCCATTTTAGCTCTAGAATTTTATATAATTAACGTCGCAAATGTAGTAATAAATTTGAAATGCAAAGTATTTTTAATGTATTTGTTTTGTTTTTTGTTTTCATTTTTGTTTATCCTAATTTACTCTATAAGATAATAAAATGCAATAAAACAATCTCAATAATGCTTATAAAATCCCGAATTATTGTTTGATGAATATATAAATTATTAATAATGAATTATTTTCATTATTAATAAAGAAAACTTATTTACACAAAGATAAAAAATTTAACTTATTCAAAAAGGCCTTGTTTTCTATTACATTTTAACAAGATTAGCAACTTATTCGTAATATATAGGTAAGTAATATTGGGTATCAAAAGGAGAAAGAGTGAGTGTGAGTATTTGTTTATGCTTGCCTTTATTATCATCGGGAATTATTAGTAAGCTAAATACACCTTCTTTGTTAGGAGCTATGACTGTTTCTTCAAAGTAAAACTTAAAGCAATTACAATCCGAAGTAATATTCTTAATGCTAAAAGCAGATTTGCCTATGTTTTTAAATCGAAGTGTAAAAGCATTCTCTGTTAGCCTGTTTAGTTTACCATAATTAATAGAATCTGAAAAAAAACCAAGCTTTGGAGTGGAATCAGCAACTTTGACTGAAGCATAATCATAATACAATATTTGAATTTTTCGTTCCTTTGCTGCTGCAATACTATATACCGAATTTCTAAGATCATTTGGATTATCACTCACAGTTTTGCTTGCCATACTTTTCCCTAAAGGTTCTTCGTAAACAAATAGTTTTCCTTTATTATTAGAGCTATCAGCAATGTAAGATTCTAAAATTCCCCCATTGTATTCTTTTAGATAGTTTTGTAAACTTACAATGCGCCTTTTAGTAAGGTTTATATTGTACTCGTCATTGTTTAATGGACTCGCAAATCCTTTTACTGTAATACGAATTTCATTTCCCCGTTGCAAATCTCGTAACAATAAACCTGCAAATAATTCTAAAGACTTAAACCCATTACTGACTTCATTGATAAAAAAAGAGTCAATATCATTGACAGCTTTTCGTGAATCAATGCCTTTTAAACCTTTTGAATATTCAGTTTTATAAATATCTTTCATTGCATAATAATCAGCAAGCGTTTGTTTATAGTTTTTGTCAGTACTGACTATCATATTATTCGGAGTAGGTTCATCATTATGAAAATACAAAGTAAGTGGAAGTAATTTTTTTATACTTTCTTCAATTGTAATAGAATCTTTTTTTATTTCTATTGGTGTAGTTTGAACAACTGGTTTTTTTTCAAATAATTTATATGCATAAATATCATTGCAACATGTTTCTCCTTTAATAAAATATGAACCCCTACGGTTTGAGGTTAAATAACCTTCATTAGACGTCTCGTTTACAGAAAAATACATATCATTGTATGTTGTATTAATAGGGAAACCTAAATTTTCAGGAATTGTCCATTGATTGAGTTCTCCAATAGAATGAAAAATATCAAACCCACCAAACCCAAAATGCCAATCAGAACTAAAATATAAGCTTTTTGATTTTGTATCATAAAATGGAGAGATTTCATTGCCAGGAGTATTAATATTACTTCCTATATTAACAGGCCTTTGAAATTCACCATTATTACTTATAGCATACCAAATATCAGTTTGTCCAAAACCTCCTGGACGATTACTTGAAAAATAAAGGACCTCATTACCATTATTATTTGTAATAGTTGGCTGTGTGGATGTATATCCATCCAAATTTATATTATTATTTAGTTTTGAAGCCTTTTCCCACTTTCCATCTTTTAGTTCACTCATGTATATGGCACAATTCATTTCAGCATTTTCGTTCATGCCACATCTAGTAAAGTAAGCACGAGAATTTTGAGAATCAAAACAAAAATTGGCAGTATGAACTTCATCATTATTGATTTTGCCGTTCAACTCACGTCCAGAAGAAAAACCGGCTACAGAAATCCATGAGAAATAAAGTTTTGATAAATAAACATCAGGTAAAAAACTTTCAAAATCATTGACAGCAAATTTCCTCAGCGAAGAGTAAACCAACATAGAATCGCCCAATTGAACAGCTCCAAATTCAGAATATGGAGTATTCACATTCTTGCCTAAGTGTGTAATTTCTACAGCAACAGTATCATTTATCTTTTCAGATGCCCAATTACAGGAACTTATTTCCTGAAATGCTTTTTGTGTATAATAATCATTCTTTCCCTTATTTTTATTATAAAAATATTTATAGTTACGAATTGCAAGTCCATATTTGCCATTATATTTATTCATCTCAGCCTGATAAAATCCACTCAAAGGATATTTTTCATGTTTATCTTTAGCTAAAATATATGAATACCAGTACTCAGCATCAATATAGTTATTGTAGAGCCTATTGGCATTGGCGTATTGATAAGCAATCTCTAAATCACTACTATCTTTATTCAATAATGTTTTGTAAAAAATACTTGCGCTATAATAATCTCCATTTCTATATGACTCATCAGCTATTTTTCTATATTCTTCGGTAGTTTGAGAATATAAATTAGCACTAAAACAAACAAACAGTAAGCTCATTATGGTTTTATGAAACAGCAAAATATTATTTAAATATTTATTCTTAATATTCACAAAGAAATATGTATTTGTTTTATTAGTCATTGTTTTATGCTGTGAGCTTTATCTTTTCTTTTTACTTTTATTAAAGTTTTTATTAAAAAATAGGACACGGAATTTCTTTTACTTTTCTTTTACCTGTCCTATTAACAATATAAATAATAGATATTTCGTAGCCTCCTAAATACTTACTTGCAGGAGTCAGATCTGAAAAGTTAAAATCGTAGCTTAATCCAAAACTCCACTTTCGTTGATCGAGACCTGCTTTTAAAATAAATGCATCCTTATTTCGTAAAAATGCGCCAACAACAATTGCTGAATAAAAATAAGGACTATTATTATTTATAAATCTAATATCAGCACCTATACATAGTTCTGTGTAAGTAGCTTGTTTCATTATTAAAAACGAAGGTAGAATATCTGTATTTACATTCAAGCCTATTTCTGAATTTGCATAAAATGTAAAGCGAGTATTTAATTTTGCTTTGCTATTATCAAAAAAAGAAAGAGAAGGCTGATTTATATGAAAAGCAGAAAGTCCTGCATTAAAAATTAACTGATCTTGTATCTGCAAAAACCAATGCATACCTGTGGAAACATCCAAATAAAAATAACTGTCCTTTCTGAAATTCTCACCAGTATAAAGACTTGCATCATAAAAATCTCCATTGTATTGATTATCAAAATTTAATTGACTATAATCAAATCGATGCTGAGCAGCACAACCCTGCAACCCAAATGAAATAAAATGACTATTTCGTCTGTTTAATCCTTTTGTATAAGATAAAGAAAGGCTTCCCTGAGTAGTTCCCATAGCTGCATCACCAGCCTTGTCGCTGCTAAAAACAACACCTATTCCTATAATATCTCGTTTAAATTTTCTTTTGAGTAGTTGCATATCAAAAGAACCAGAAAAAGTACTATAAGGTCTTGTTACTGATGCCCATTGATTTCTATGATTCAATATAAATCTGTGTGAACCATGAAAAAAACCTGTTTGTGCTGGATTAACATTTAAAGGAGAATTGAGAAACTGCGAAAAATGAATATCCTGTCCTATTAAGCTAAATGGAATGAGCAAAACAAGAAGTATCAGAAGGTATTTTTTGCAGTATTTAATATTCACAATGTTATCTTATCAGTGTTATGTTCCCTTTTTTTTCAAAATATTTCTGATTTTGGCATTTTCCCTTAAAATAATACACAAAAACACCTGGTTGACAATATGTTCCTTTATATTTACCATCCCAACCTGTCTGTGTTGAATTACTCTCAAAAACTTTTTCACCCCAGCGATCAAATAATTGAATATTCATTTCTTCTAATATCTCACTACGAACAAAAAACATATCGTTCTGTAAATCATTGTTTGGAGTAAATCCATTGGGAATAAAGATATAAGGCTCACGACACAACTGATCAATCACTATTATTGTTATTGAATCAGAATGAGTACAACCATACTGATCTGTCATCGTCAGATAATATATTGTAGTTACTAATGGCGTGGCAATTGGATCAGAAATATTAGCATTATTTAAGCTATAGGATGGTGTCCAATTATAATTGACTCCATTGAGATGTGTTGCGTGCAAACGAGTATTCAAATCTTTATAAATTGTATCTTTATCAGCCCAAACAGCTGCATTTGAAAAAATATTATTTATCTGAATGCTTACTGTATCTTCAGCTTTGCAGTTTTTACTATCAGTAACTATCACTGAATATAAACCAGAACATAAACTGCTTATAATAGCAGTATTTTGAGTTGTATTCCACGAATAAGAATAAGGTGGATTACTTCCGGATGCATTGGTATTTATACTTCCAATACAAACACCGGTGCAGGGTACGTGAGTTACCACAGGATTAATAATTAAAGGTGTTGGATTGTTTAATGTTATGGTTGCAAAAGATTTACAATTGAGTGAATCGGTAATAATAACTGAATAAGTTCCCGCACAAAGCATAAATATGGTGTCGTTTGATGAGGAAGTATTCCAAAAATAAGTATAAGGAGGAGTGCCTCCCGAAGGTAATATGGCAGCCGTTCCATTGCAAGAATCATGGCAACTTGGATTTAGTATAATTGATGGGTTTGAAGGGAATAATGAGCTAACGTAAATACTATCAATTCCTTCACACCATTGATTTTTTATTTTTACCCAAAAAAACGAACTTGATGTGCTAAGATGTATCATAGCAGAACTATCACTTAAACTATAATTAAGGGTATCAGTAAAATTTATATTTGACGACCAAATATATTGGACGGGGTTTTCTAATGTATGAGCAGTTAATTTTGCAGAATCGGAACAAACTAAAGTATCGTTGCCAGCGTCTACTAACATTTTGTGAACAATAACTGTTTGTTTAATAGTATCTGTGCATATTCCATTTGATAATAATAAATGATAAGTGGTGTTTATTGGTGGACTTGCAAAAGGATTAGAAATAGTAGAATCAGTTAAGTAGTTGCCAGGTATCCATTTATAAGTATTTAAAGGATTTCCACTAGGAGGAATACCTATTTGGTTATTATCACCAACACAATTGTGAACACTTGGAATAGTATAGGAAGTGTCATCTAAAACTACAATTTGTTTAATAATTGTATCTGTTAAACTACATCCATTCAATAAATATGAAATTAACTTAACGTTGTAAATTCCACTATGTGTATATATATGGGTCGGATTTACTTGTGTGTTTATGAGCGTACCATCTCCAAAATCCCAACTATATGTTGAGCCTATGCTTGTATTTTGAAAAATTACAGTATCAGGAGCACAGCCAATTGGCGTATCAACAAAATCGGCTAAAGCAAAATCATAATGTATATTAAATTTAAAAACAGCATTGTTACAATTTAATGAACAATTAGTATCAGACCAAACATTAGAAGGGAATGTTGGGAAATTACTATATCCTCCACAGCTTGCACATACTGATTGATAAACAGTTCCTCTTTTGTCAAAACGGCTTGTACCACCATCTACATGGTCTCTTCCGCTAAATGGATTTGCAGCTGAGTACAATTCACCAAAATAAGTGGCATAATCAAGGCTTGAAGCATTGTCACTCATTACCATAATATAAAAATCCTGTCCATCAGTTGTTGTTTGAAATGCGTTAGGTGTTATCTGCATATTAACAGTTCCAAAAACACTTCCCCATGAATAAGGAGAATTTCCACCCCAATACCTTCCCCATCCTGAAAGATAAACTCTATTGCAAATATCAACAGAAAATGCTGTAAGAGAAATATTAGGCTTTCCGCTACCAGTTCCAAAAACCGTTGACCATATAATATTATTTAGATTACGAGGAAATTTAGCAATGAATTGTCCACTATTTGGAACATTATAAAGAGCATTATAAATTAAAACATTACTATCGGCTTCAGTTTGTCCGGTAATATAAACTTTATCGTCCCTGCCACATCTCACAAAATATCCTTGATCATATTTATTACTTCCATAATAGGTAGAAGCTACCAATGTACTCCCATTTTGTGAAATCCGTGATAAAAATGCATCTGTATTTCCACCCTGGTAAGTTGTTTTATAAGCTCCTGCTGTAGTAGGGAAATTAGTTGAACTAGTTCCTCCTGTAACATACACATTATATTGACTATCATTATCAATAGAATATATAGCATCATCTTCAGTACCACCTATGTAAGTACTCCATATCAAGTTAGATAAATTATAATCAAGCTTAAAAACAATTCCTTCCTGTTTTCCATGATTGGTCGGTTGAAAACCGATAGAGGTACCTGGGAAATCAGTCGAAAATGTACAAGAACCTACATATACATTACTTAGGTTATCCGTTATCATTTCACCTCTCGCGCCATCGCCATAGTTGTAATATAATGAATCATTTCCAAACATTAAGTTAACATCATAATATTGCCGGTAATTCAATCCGTCATTACCAGATCCACCCACAAAAGTTGATGCCAGTAATTGAGTACCATCAGGACTTAATTTGGAAACAAATATATCAACTCCATTAGGATAATTTATCACTGCATCATAAGTAATAGGTTGACCTCCGTTAAAAGAAGTATCATAAGCATTAGGAGTAACAGGGAAATTAGAAGATCCTGTTGTACCGTAAATCAATAATTGATTAGAAGTATTAACTATCAAGCTTTGAGGCATCTCTCCATTTGAACCTCCCAAATAAGTAGCATAAAGCCTGTTTATACCTAAAGAGTCGTATTTAATAATACCAATATCCCAATTTCCTCCGCTATTTTGTTGATAAGCACCAACAGTTACGGGGTAACCAATCCCTGAGACTATTCCTCCAGAAAAAACATTGCCATAAAGATCATAAGTAGCTGTAAACCCCCAGTTATCAGCAGTTGAACCAGTATAAGTAGAAAAGATTAACGAAGGATCTATTATTAGATTATAGTTGCGATTGTAAGCCCCTACCTTAAAACTCAATACATTTTTTTTCAACACATAATTACACTCTACTTCTTTCTCTTTCCCATCAATAATCTGATAGCAATAAGGGCGAAGTTCTAAAATTTGGTTTACAGAAGTTTCAATCAGCAAATGCCCCTTGCTCAATTTTATGTTGTCAACATATTTATACTTTAGCTGAATATTATCAGGATTAGCAGCAGGTTTTATAATAAAATCATACTTCAAAAATTTATTCTTGCTATACAGCTTAAAATCAATATTCTTATAAATATTTTTGTAATTAACAACATTAAATTTATGAGCTTCTTTTGCCCATTTTTTAGCATCATTTCCAATAAAATAATTGCAATAATCATAAGCCTTTTCCGAAGGTATAATTTCAGCATCATTACAATTCAAAAACTCAACCTGATATGCATGATAATGAACAATATTATCCGATTTGCGATGACTCTTCACATAACCATTGTGAGCATGAGAATGCTTAATATCGGAAGATTTAACTAGATTATAAGTTAAACAGTTTTTTTCCAAAAACAGCATTCCGCTTTCAACATCAGTAGCAAAAACTACTTTGCTGTCCCATTGATTTTTATTTTCAATAAATTTCAGCATTGGCATTTGCAAACTATCCCTTACTGCAAAACTTACTTCGTTACAAATAATTAGAAATATAAAAACAAAAAAGAAAACTCTTTTCACCTTACTTAATTTTTAAATTATGTGCTTTAAAATAGCTGGTATAAAATTACATATTTTTCGCTATAAATACACATTATTGACAATAAAATACAAACATTAGTTGCTTCAATTTAAAACGAACTTCAAAATCCAGTGTGTAAAGCTTAATTTCATCAATAACTATTGTTTTTATCAACAAAAATAAGCTTTTCATAATACATCCAAAAACAGCTTGATTGAAATGACGAAAATTAAAGCGAAAAGAAAAAGTCCTAGCCTGATCTGTGTTATATAGAAACTATTTTAATACAACACATTATTTATGTTTACAAATAAAGCTGTTTTTCATTAACTTTAGTATAAAAGCATGTAATATCAGCATTAACAAATTTTAACGAGCTCAAAATAATAGTAAAAAAGCTATCACGTTAAGTTATTAAAAACAGTTAAAATCTCATAAATCTTGAAACTTTTTTTGAACCAAGATTGTAAAAAGCTTGTTTTTTTTATCAAACTAAATTAATGTTAAACTATTAAATCCTTAAAAATGAAAAAGTATTTTGCATTATTATTTTTCGCCTCCATTGGTGGAGGTTTAATCGCTGTGAGTACTTACAGATTTATCGAAAAAACTAATTCCGAACAGCAAGTAATTGCTCAAAACAATAACCCTTCGCACTTTGCAAGCTATGGGGGTGCAACAATGCCTGGATGCGATTTTACGCAAGCAGCTGAGATGACAGTGCATGCAGTGGTTAATATTCGTACAGAATTTCAACGTAGGACAACACTCTACAATGATTTTTTTGGCTTCTTTAGCAATCCTTACGAAAACACCCAAATACTTTCGGCAACAGGTTCGGGCGTAATTATTTCATCTGATGGTTACATCGTTACCAATAATCATGTAGTGCAGGAAGCAGAAAAAATTGAAGTTACGTTGAATGATAAACATATTTATTCAGCTAAAATTATAGGTTCCGATCCTTCAACAGACTTAGCACTTTTAAAAATTGAAGCTACGGATTTACCCACAGTGTTGTATGGAAATTCTGATGAAGTTAGAATCGGAGAATGGGTACTTGCAGTTGGAAATCCCTTTAATTTAACATCTACAGTTACAGCTGGTATTGTCAGCGCAAAAGCAAGAAACATAAATATTTTAGGAAAGAATAATAACGAAAGTCCCATAGAATCATTCATTCAAACTGATGCAGCTGTAAATCCGGGAAATAGTGGTGGAGCATTGGTAAATACAAAAGGCGAATTAATTGGCATAAACGCTGCTATAGCATCAAATACAGGTTCATATAGCGGTTATTCATTCGCAATTCCTGTTAATATTGTTAGAAAAATTACTGAAGATTTAAAAAAATATGGCATTGTACAACGTGCATACCTAGGTGTATCAATAGCAGAAATTGATGGAAAATTAGCTGAAAACAAAAAACTAAATAACACAAAAGGTGTTTATATTGGAACAGTGACAGAAAATGGTGCTGCAGCAATGGCTGGAATTAAAGATGGCGACATAATTGTTTCAATAAATGGTAAAGTGGTTAACAGCAATTCAGAATTATTGGAAGCAGTAAGTCAATATCGTCCGGCAGATAAAATACTTTTATCAATTGAAAGAAATAGTAAAATAATGGATTTTAATGTAGTATTACAAAATCAATATGGAAAAACAGATTTAGTATTAAAAGAAGAAAAACAAACGTTTTCTATATTAGGAGCTACATTTGAAGCATTAAGTAACGAATCATTAGTTAAATATAATCTTAACAATGGTATAATGATAAGTAAACTAAATAATTCTTTATTAAAACATGCAGGTATTAGAGAAGGTTTTATTATTACTGAGATTGATAAAAAGGTGGTAAGAAATTTTAATGATTTAAAGACTTATACAAATAAAAAAGGACAAACTTTAATTTCAGGAACATACCCAGGTGATTGGAGAACCTATTATTTTGTAGTTAATTTTTAAGTATATTAAAGCTTTTAACTGTTTTTTAGAACAAAATAAAATTTGAAACGTATAACTTAACTTTTATAAGCAAATTAATATCAAACAGATTACAAGTTTAAAGGCATATTATTTTAACTTTTTGATTATATCTAATCAAAAAGTTAAAATAAAGTTTTCTAATTAAAAATATTCTTTTATATTTGTAATTCAATTTGCTGCTAATTAAATGTTAGATAATCAGCGATAAGCAACAAATCATATTATATGAGGCAACTAAAAATTACCAAATCTATTACCAATCGCGAAACTGCTTCGCTAGACAAATACTTACAAGACATTGGGAAAGAAGAGTTGATTTCTGCCGAAGAAGAAGTTCTTTTGGCTCAACAAATCAGAGCAGGCGATCAAATAGCATTGGAAAAGCTTACCAAAGCAAACTTACGTTTTGTAGTTTCTGTTGCCAAACAATATCAAAATCAAGGATTAAGCCTTCCGGATTTAATTAATGAAGGTAATTTAGGTTTAATTAAAGCAGCCAAAAGATTTGACGAAACCCGAGGCTTTAAATTTATATCTTATGCTGTATGGTGGATACGCCAATCTATTTTACAAGCATTGGCTGAGCAATCGCGTATTGTCAGACTACCTTTAAATCAGGTAGGTTCTTTAAATAAAATCAAAAAAGAATCATCAAAACTTGAACAACGTTTAGAAAGAGCTCCCTCTATTCAGGAAATTGCTGATGCTTTGGATATTCCAAGAGATAAAATTGCTGATGTAATGAATATTACGACACGTTATGTTTCAATGGATGCACCTTTAATACAAGACGAAGACACTAATTTTATTGATGTTTTTGTATCTGATGAAAGCCCTGTTACTGATTCAATATTAATGCGTGAATCTTTAGCCAAAGAAATAGAACGCTCACTGGCAACATTAACTGATAAAGAACGGGATGTAGTAAATCTGTTTTATGGTATTGGTATGAGTCATGGACTTACGTTGGATGAAATAGGCGCAAAATTTGATTTAACACGCGAAAGAGTTCGTCAAATAAAAGAAAAAGCAATTCGCAGACTCAAAAATACTTCACGAAGCAAACTTCTAAGAGGTTATTTAGGCGAATAATTTATCTCTGAAATTTATTTTAAGGGATTACGAAATTTAATTTCAGTAATCCCTTTGTTTTTTTAATTTTGCAGTCGGAACTCAAATCAAATCCAATTAATTTTCTGCTTCTTTATTTTTAATAATCACAAAATGAATACTAAATATATTTTTGTAACAGGTGGCGTTACCTCATCTTTGGGGAAAGGAATTATTTCTGCTTCTTTGGCTAAATTATTAAAAGCAAGAGGCTATTCGGTAACTATTCAGAAATTAGATCCTTATATCAATATTGATCCGGGTACGCTGAATCCTTATGAACATGGAGAATGTTATGTAACCGAAGATGGAGCTGAAACCGATTTGGATTTGGGACATTACGAAAGATTTACCAATGTTAGAACTTCGCAAGCTAATAATATTACTACCGGTAGAATTTACCAATCGGTAATTGACAAAGAAAGACGTGGCGACTATTTAGGCGAAACAGTTCAGGTAATCCCTCATATTACCGACGAAATTAAACATCGTATCAAAATATTGGGCAATAAAGGTGATTATGATTTTGTAATTACCGAAATTGGGGGTACTGTCGGCGATATTGAATCGTTGCCTTATATTGAAGCGGTTCGTCAGATGCGTTGGGAAAAAGGAAATAATTGTGTGGTTATTCATTTAACCTATATTCCTTACCTTGCTGCTGCCGGCGAATTAAAAACAAAACCAACCCAGCATTCGGTAAAAATGATGCTGGAACAAGGAGTTCAGCCTGATATTATTGTGTGCCGTACCGAAAGACCATTGAACGAAAGTATCCGCCATAAAATAGCTTTATTTTGTAATGTGGAACCATCGGATGTAATAGAATCTATTGATGCTAAAACTATATACGAAGTTCCTGTATTGATGCGTGATGAAAAACTGGATATTCAGGTGTTGACCAAAACCCAAATGCCTATTGAAGGTGAACCTGATTTAGAGAAATGGGAAGAATTTCTTTACAAACTTAAAAACCCGAACAGTGAAGTTACTATTGGTTTGGTTGGGAAATACGTTGAGTTGAAAGATGCATATAAATCAATTATCGAATCATTTATTCATGCAGGTGCATCGTTGCAATGCAAGGTAAATCTTAAAATGATTCATTCGGAAAGTATAAATGATGAAACGGCTCAGGAAAAACTTAGCGGTTTGAACGGTATTCTTGTTGCCCCCGGCTTTGGCGAAAGAGGTATCGAAGGCAAAATTACTGCTATTAAATATGCCCGCGAAAATAATATACCTTTCCTTGGTATATGCCTCGGCATGCAGTGTGCGGTAGTTGAATTTGCAAGAAATGTACTGGGATATGCCGATGCACATTCTACCGAAATGAATCCCAATACTACCCATCCTGTGATTGATATAATGAAAGACCAAAAAACAGTGTGTACCAAAGGTGGTACAATGCGTTTGGGTGCCTATCCATGCAAAATTAAAGAAGGCTCTAAAGCTTATGGAATTTACAAAATGATTGATATCAGCGAACGCCACCGTCATCGTTTTGAGTTTAACAATAAATACCTGGAAGCTTACCAGGCTGCAGGTATGATGGCTGTGGGTATCAATACCAAAGATAATCTGGTGGAAATGGTTGAACTAAAAGACCACCCATGGTTTATAGGTGTGCAGTTTCACCCCGAATACAGCAGTACCGTTGCCAACCCTCATCCGCTTTTTATAGGATTTGTGGATGCTGCCCGAAAAAATAGCAGTGAGGTTAAATAAGATATTTGTCTTACTTAGGCAGTCGAAACGGAGTGCTTTGTATGAGGTTATCATATATTAATACAATTAGCTGCTAAATAGAATATCGCATATAGACTATGAAATCTTCATATAATAAATAATTTTAAAATATGACTAATTCAAAACTTACAGGATTTACTATTTTATTAGTCATAGTAATTGCTTCCTGTATTTCAGGAAAACAAAAGGTTATAGAAGGTGATTTGTATTTTAATAGGATTGATTTATATCGTATTTTTGATTCACCAGATAGTACGTTGACTAAAATTGAACATGAAATGCTTCAAGTAAATTCAGATACTTGTAATCAAAAAGATAAAGACTTTATTGATTTAGTAAAATATGCAATAAAGAATAAATTAACTCGTCAACCTTATGTTTGGATTTTAATCAAAGGTAAAGAATATAGACTGTTTTTGGACCAACAAGATTATGACAAACTAAAGAATTATGAGTTGTCCGAATTGACAGATGAACATAAGAAAATTTACATCAAAGCAATTGCATGTAATGTCTCATACAAAGAGCTTAAAGCGGTTAAATGCACAAAGCTTCTTGATTTTAAGAAAATTGATGGAGAGACAAAATATGAATAATAAATAACAATATGAACTTTTTCAAAATTAAAACTACTTGGTCGAACGCTGAATTTATTCCTTTAAAACTTTGCATTGCTTCTGCATACATATTAATAGGTGCTTATTTCCACAACTTCGTTAGCAACTTCTATGTTATTATTCTTATCTTATTTTTAATTACGGTTATTTGGGCTGTTTACCTTTGGTTACATAAAATGATAAAAGAAAAAAAACTTTAATAGCATAAATCATTCGATTAGCGAAACTCAAACCTGACAGCGTTTTGCAAAAAAAATTGCAGAATGACTAATGTAGTTTGTACATAGGGATTATATAACTGTATTATGACTATTGTAGTTTGCACATAGGGGTTATACAAATGTTTTATGACTATGGTAGTTTGCACATAGAGGTTATACAAATGTTTTATGACTATTGTAGTTTGCACATAGGGGTTATACAAATGTTTTACTACTATTGCAGTTTGCACATAGTAGTTGTACAAATAATGATAAGGCAATGTTTAATCAGTGAATTTTTATGTAAGTTTGTAATTCATAAATAAACGTATCCACAATAGCATGGAAAAACTAAATAAAGTAGCAAGGATAACATTTCTTTTTTGGATTATAAAAATTTTTGCAACTACCATCGGAGAAACACTTGGCGATATGTTTTCTATGACTTTGGGTATAGGTTATTTGCAAAGTTTAATAATCACATTCATTCTTTTTGCAATTTCATTACTTATACAACTTAAAGTTTCCAAATTTTATACCGGACTTTATTGGTTGGTAATTATCGGAACCACAACAGTGGGAACAGAAATTTCTGATTTTATGGACAGAACACTGGGATTAGGATATGCCAGCGGTTCTTTAATCTTATTCTCCTCCTTGATGCTGGTTTTATTTATCTGGCATCGATACGAAAAAGGTATAAAATATTATCCTATTACAAATGTAAAAGTAGAAACTCTTTTTTGGATAGCTGTATTGCTATCAAATAGTTTAGGGACAGCTTTTGGTGATTTCTTAAGTGATAATGTTGGCTTAAGCTATTTGAATGGAGCCATGATAACAGCCGGGATTATAGTAATTGTTGTGGTTTTACATTATTTCAGCAAGATTAATCACATTTTGCTGTTTTGGATAGCTTTTATATTTACCAGACCCTTTGGGGCAACATTTGGTGATTTATTAACGAAACCAATTGATAAAGGAGGTTTGGATTTAGGAACCATACCTTCTACACTGATTACAGCAATTTTAATGATAATTATTGTAATTTATTCAAGTATCAAAGAAAATGGATTATCAATAAAATAATAATAAGCACTACAATCGAGCATTTGCCCTATCATTAATTAACTAACAGAAATTCACACTAAAAAACAAAGCTAATAGCAATTATATGCTAACGGCTTTTTTAGCAAGAATTATGATTTATAATCCATTATAATTTACTATTTTTGCCGGCTATATATTAAAAACAATTAGATTTATTACTTACTATGGACAGGAATACAATATTAGGATTACTTTTAATTTTTCTACTATTTATTGGGTATAGTTGGTGGAGTTCTCCATCAAAAGAAGAATTAGCAGCCAAACAAAGAGCTAAAGATTCGCTTGAACTGGTACAAAAAAGAAATGATACTACATTACGAGTTAATCAAACGCAATCGGCTGTACAGGATAGCATTAAAAATGCAGAAGATTCTTTAAAATCTACACCTGAAAAATTACAAAACGAATTAGGTAGTTTTGCCAATGCAGCCAAAGGAGAAGATAAAGATTATATAATCGAAAATGATTTAGTAAAACTTACCGTTTCGGCCAAAGGTGGCAGAATTGCACAAGTAGAATTAAAGAAATTTCAAACCTTTGATTCTTTGCCACTAATTTTGTTTACCAAAGATTCATCGGAATTCAATCTTTCATTCTTTTCAAACAACAGAAGTATCAATACCAAACAATTGTTTTTTCAAGCTATTGATAACAAAGGAAATCCTATTGACAAAAATCATTTAACCGTTAGTGGCGAAGACTCTTTAAGCTTTTCAATGCGTTTGTTTGCAGGAGACTCAGGTGCAGTAAATACTAAATATATAGAATTTGTTTATACCTTGCATGGCAACAATTATATGTTAGGTTTCAAAATGAATACTGTAGGAATGCAGGATATTATTGCATCTAATGCCAACTTTATTGATTTAAACTGGAATGCTGAATTAAGAGGTCAGGAAAAAAACCAGAAAAACGAACATATCATTACCTCTATTTATTATAAGCCGGTAAAAGATGATGTTGATTATTTAAAGGAAACCAAAGATGATGAAGCATCATTAAAATTCCCTGTAAAATGGGTTTCGTTTAAGCAACAATTTTTTAGTGCAACACTTATAGCTCAAGATCAATTTACCAATGCTGATATAAAATCGTTTACCGATAAAAACAAAACAGGTGGTCGTTATTTAAAATCAATGCATTCTCTGATTGGTATTCCTTACCAATCCAATACAAACAATAGCGTAGCAATGCAGTTCTATTTCGGACCCAATAAATACAATATTCTTAAAAAATATAATTTAGATTTAGAACGTCAAATCCCACTGGGTTGGAGTTTCTTCCTTTTACAATGGATCAACCGTTATGCGGTAATTCCTGTATTTGATTTCTTAAGTCATTTTAACTGGAATTATGGTATAATCATTTTGGTACTTACTATTTTATTAAAAATAGTTTTGTTCCCGATTGCTTATAAATCTTATATGTCGTCTGCAAAAATGAAGGTATTAAAACCCGAAATAGATGAAATTGGATTAAAATTTCCTAAAAAAGAACAAGCTATGGATAAGCAACGTGCAACTATGTCGTTGTACAAAAAAGCAGGCGTTAATCCAATGGCCGGTTGTATACCCATGCTGCTACAATTTCCTATTTTGATAGCTATGTTTCGCTTTTTTCCTGCTTCAATTGAATTACGTCAACAATCATTCCTTTGGGCAAACGACTTATCGAGCTACGATTCTGTTTTTTCCTGGACTACACAAATACCATTGCTTAGCTCTTTTTATGGCAACCATATAAGTTTATTCGCATTATTAATGGCTATTTCCAACTTAATTTACACAAAAATGAATCAGGATATGATGGGTTCTACCAACAGCATGCCAGGTATGAAAACCATGATGTATATTATGCCAATTATGTTCTTAGGATTTTTAAATAGCTATTCATCAGCTTTAAATTATTACTATTTCTTATCTACAATGCTTACCTTTGGGCAAATGTATGCAATCCGAATGTTTGTAGATGAAGATAAAATACATGCTCGTATTCAAGAAAATAAAAAGAAACCTGTAGCTAAATCAAAATTCCAACAACGTTTAGAAGATATGGCAAAGCAACGTGGATATAACGCCAAGAAAAGTAAATAAAAAGTTTAATAAAAAAGAGGAAGCTTACACTTCCTCTTTTTTATTAAACATAAATGTTAAACTTTGTTTGTGATTATTTACTTTTAAAATTACAAACTATTACTATTGGCATCGTAAGCATTAATAATTTTTGTCACTAATTTATGACGAATAATATCTTGTTTATCTAAAAACACAAAAGATAATCCATTCACATTTTGTAGAATTTTACAGGCTTGAATCAGACCAGATGATTGATTGCGGGGTAAATCAATTTGAGTAATATCACCGGTAACTATAAATTTAGCCGACTTACCCATTCTTGTCAAAAACATTTTAAGCTGACCTTCAGTAGCATTTTGAGCTTCATCGAGAATAACAAAAGCATGGTCGAGGGTTCTTCCACGCATAAATGCAAGCGGAGCAATTTCTATAGTACCATCTTCCCAATAAGATAATAGCTTTTGGGTAGGAATCATATCACGAAGTGCATCATATAATGGCTGTAAATAGGGATCTAATTTGTCTCGTAAATCACCCGGTAAAAAACCAAGATTTTCGCCCGCTTCCACTGCAGGTCTTGTTAAAACAATTCGTCTGATTTCTTTGTTTTTCAATGCTCTAACAGCTAAAGCCACAGCAGTATATGTTTTTCCAGTTCCGGCAGGTCCAATAGCAAAAACTAAATCATTTTGATTGCAGGCTTCTACCATCTTAAGTTGATTAGGCGTTCGTGCTTTAATAATTAAACCATTTCTTCCATGTACCAACGTATCATTACTCTGTTCCTTTTGTATAAAAAAATCATCATTCTCCATTATTTCCATAATGTCGTTTTCATTAACTTTTCCAAATTTTTCAAAATGGGTTATTATAAGTTGAAATTTTTTCTCAAAAATCGAGATTTCTTCTTGCTCTCCGATAATTTTAATTTCTTCGCCTCTCGAAATTATTTTTATTTTTGAAAAAAAATGTTTTAACAATTCAATATTTTTATCGTTAACACCAAGGATATCAACAGGATTTATATTTTCAAGTGCAATAGTTTTTTCGCTCATTATATATATTCGTAAAATAAAATTTAAACTTCAAAATTATTAAAAAAACATTTCAATTGAAGATAAATTATTAATTTTGGGGCAAAATTCAAATAAACAAAATGCCAATAATTACACTAACAAGCGATTGGGGATTAAAAGATCATTATCTTGCTGTGGTTAAAGCTTCTATATATTCCCAGCTCTCAGATGTAAATATTGTAGATATTTCTCATTTGATACCTCAATACGATATCACCCAAGCATCCTACATAGTAAAAAATGCTTATCCATATTTTCCAAAAGATAGCATTCATATTATTGGAATCAACTCTGTAGCATCAATAGAAACACCACATGTTGGCATATATGCTGATGGACATTATTTTATAGGTGCCGATAATGGTTTGTTTTCACTCATTTTCGATAAAACACCAGAAAAAATTATTGAATTAGAAATAACTCAGGATTCAGATTATTTTACATTTTCAACCAAAGATGTATTTGTAAAAGCAGCCTGTCATATTGCAAAAGGCGGAAAATTAGAAGATTTGGGTGATGCTAAAAGTCATCTTCACATAAAAAAACCCTTACGCTCGATAAACAACGAAAATTCAATTCTTGGCAATGTTGTTTATGTCGATGTATATGAAAATGTTATTACCAATATTTCAGAAATCGATTTTAAAAAAACACAAAAAGGGAGAGCCTTCCGTATTGAAGTTAGAAAAAATAACATTAATAAATTAAGCAAGTCATATCACGATGTTCCGGAAGGAGAATTACTTGCTTTATTTGGCTCAAACGGAATGCTACAAATAGCTTTAAATACTAATAAAGCCAAGAGTTTACTGGGACTTAATTATGACGATTTAATTACCGTTACTTTTTCTTAAACTATCTTATTGTTTTCAGGATTTGTCGTGTCTTAATTATTGTTAAGATGCTTCATTATATAAAGAAAAGTCTTAATTTCGCAAGCTATATTTTAAAATCATCCTTATCATGTTTACATTATTTAAAAAGGAAGTAAGTAATTTTTTAAATTCATTGATTGGGTTTATTGTGATTATTGTGTTTTTATTAATCAATGGACTGTTTTTATGGATTCTTCCTCTTGATTCCAATATACTTAATTATGGATATGCCAGCTTAGACGGACTGTTTTTGATTGCTCCGTTTGTTTTTTTATTTTTAATTCCGGCTATTACAATGCGTTCGTTTGCCGATGAAAAAAAGAGTGGAACCATTGAAATATTACTTACCAAACCTTTAACCGATTTACAGATTATTTTTGCAAAATTTTTTGCAAGCGTAGTATTGGTTGCAGTTTCATTACTTCCTACTTTTATTTACTTTTATTCAGTTTACCATTTGGGTTTACCTGTTGGAAATATTGATATGGGCGGAACGTGGGGTTCTTATATTGGATTGATATTATTAGGAGCATCTTTTTCAGCAATTGGATTATTTACCTCCTCAATTACCGATAACCAGATTATTTCGTTTGTTGTATCTGTTTTTCTGTGTGGAACCATATATATAGGCTTTGAACTTATCTATTCTCTTGAACTTTTTGGAAAATTTGATTTGTTTATTAAATCTTTAGGTATCAGCCATCATTATTCGTCCATTAGCAGAGGTGTAATTGATACAAGAGATTTACTTTATTATCTTAGCATCATTTCTTTATTTATTTTATTAACAAAGCTTTCGCTTCAAAGTCGTAAATGGTAAAACCTATAGATTAACAATGTTATGAAAAATAAGAAAAAAAATATAAAGTTCAATAATATCACTCAAATAATTTATAGCTTAATAATTATTATTCTGCTTAATATAATTGGTAGTTTTGTTTATACCCGCTTTGATTTAACTACCGAAAAAAGATATTCTCTTTCTCCCGCAACCAAAACACTTTTAAAGAAAATAGACGATATTGTTTATTTTAAAATATACTTGGAAGGTGATGATTTTCCTGCTGGTTTTAAAAGACTTAGCAATTCTACAAAGGAAATGTTAGACGAATTTAGAGCATACAATAGTAATATACAATATGAATTTATAAACCCTAATTCCATTACTGATAAAAAACAGAGAAATGATTTGTATAAATTATTAGTTGAAAAAGGTATACAACCTACAAATTTACAGGTAAAAGGAAAAGGAGGTTCATCACAACAAGTAATTTTCCCTGGAGCAGAAGTAAGCTACAAGACCCAAACAATGACTTTACCATTATTAATGGATCAAATGGGTATTGAGTCTGAAAATGTATTGAACAATTCAATTCAAGCATTGGAATACAATATTTCAAATGTTATCAGAAAACTAAGTATAAAATCAAAACCCAAAATAGCAATTATTGAAGGACATGGAGAATTAAATAATTATTCAATGTATGACATCACTTCTGCACTTTCTCAATATTATCAGGTTGAACGCGTTAGAATTGATGAAAAAATCAATAAGCTTACCAATAGGGTAATATCCGATACAGCCACAACCAAGATCTCCAATATATATAAAGCTATCATTATTGCCAAACCCGATTCAGCCTTTAGCGAAAAGGACAAATTTATTATCGACCAATATATCATGTATGGCGGTAAAGTCCTTTGGTTAATAGATCCTGTGATGGCAAGCATGGATAGCTTAAGGAATTCAACACAAACAGTTGGACTTACTAATGAGTTAAACCTTGCAGACCAATTATTTAGATATGGTGTTCGTTTGAACACAAATTTGATAATGGATATTTCAGCGTTACAAATACCAATTGTTACAGGGAAAGTTGGAAATCAGCCACAAACAAGCTTTTTGCCATGGTATTTTTTCCCAATTATTATGCCTACAGCAAATCATCCTATAGTTAAAAATTTGAATGCTATAAAAACTGAATTTGTAAGCAGTATTGATACCATTGATAATGGTATAAAGAAAACAATTTTGCTTACTTCCTCAAAATACTCAAGGCTTGTAAATACTCCAGCAATAATTGATTTAGCAATATTAAAAAAAGAGCCTGAAGAAAGGCTTTATAACAAGTCATTTGAATCAGTTGCAGTATTATTAGAAGGGGAATTTGTGTCTAATTTTTCCAATAGAATGACATCTGAAATTTCTCAAAGCGATAAAATTGGATTTCTTCAAAAAAGCAAACCTACTAGTATGATTATTATTTCTGATGGAGATATAATTAAAAGCCAATTTCACTATTCAAAAGGATATCCATTACCGTTAGGTTATGATCAATATACGGGACAGATGTTTGGAAATAAAGAATTTATACTTAATTGTGTTAATTACCTTTGTGATGATTCAGGATTAATATCAGTCCGTTCACGAGAATTAAAACTAAGAATGTTAGATAAAACAAAAATAGAAAAGTCAAAAATACAATGGCAGGTAATAAATGTTGTGCTACCAATCGTAATTGTAATTCTATTTGGTTTTTTAATGACATTTATGCGTAAGCATCGTTACACAAGATAATATCTAAACTAAAGTAAAAAGTACAATTTTCTAATGATATTCAAATTTTAATAATATAAAATAGCCAACCAATATGCATAAAAATAAATATATCTTACTAATTACAATTGTACTTGCTGTGATAGCTTTAATATTTATTTTGAAAAGCTCAAAAACTACGATGAAAGCAGATTTTGCTGTTAAAGATGTTTCTTCTATCACAAAAATATTTATGAGTGATAAAAACAACAATACTGTAACTATTAAGCGATTAGATGAAAAAAATTGGCAAGTAAATGATAAATTTCCCGCCAGAAATGATGGAATGGCTATTTTATTGGAAACTGTTTCAGGCCTACATGTAAGAGAACCGGTAACAATTGCAGGTAGAAACACAATTATTAAATGGCTAGCAGCAAAAAGTGTTAAAGTAGAAATTTATCAAACTGTCTATCGGATTGATTTATTCAATAAAATCAAACTATTTCCTCATGAAAAATGCACCAAAGTTTATTATGTAGGAGATGAAACTCAGGATAATCAAGGTAATTTTATGTTGTTAGAAGGCTCAGAAGAACCTTATATTGTTTCTCTTCCTGGTTTTAGAGGATTTTTATCTCCTCGCTTTACTGCTTTGGAAAGCGATTGGCGCAAGCGTGTTATTTTTGAGCTGAAAATGAATGATATCAAATCTGTTAAAATAGAATACTCATCATCGCCTCAATCTTCTTTTGAAATTTCTCGTTCTAATAAAAATTATGAAATTAAGCTATTATCATCCAATCAAATAATGAATGGATTTGATACTTTAAAAGTTTTTAATTATATGAATTCATTTTCCAATGTGGGATTTGAAGCTTTTCTCAATGATTTAAAGAAAAGTGATATAGACTCTATTGTTTCACATAAACCTATGGCTATTTTAACAGTTACAGATATAGCAGGAAAATCTAAATCACTTAAAGCATTTTTTAAATTAGCTGAATTTGGATCTGTAGATGAGATTACCAATAAACCTATAACCATTGACAGAGATCGTTTTTATGGTCTTGTAAATGGTGAAAAAGATTTTGTTTTATTACAATATTATGTATTTACACCTATTTTGCAACCAGCTTCTTATTTTAAAATGAATGTTGAAAAAAAATCAAAAGAAAAATAAAAAAAAAATCAATATAAATTATTTTTAATTTACATTTGCATAAAATATTAATAGAAAATTGTATAAACATGAGATTTATAGTACAAAGCCCATTGTTATTAAAGAATTTACAAACCATAAGCGGAGTGTTAAGTTCAAATACAACTTTACCTATACTTGAAAATTTTTTATTTGAGTTAAAGGGAGGAAAACTAGTTGTAACAGCCTCTGATTTAGAAACTACGATGACTGTAAATATATCTTTGGATAACGAAACATTGGGAAACTCTGAAGAAGGTTCAATTGCAATTCCTGCAAAAAAATTATTAGAATCATTAAAAACATTCCCTGATATTCCTTTAGTTTTCAGCATTGACACAAAAAACAATGGAATTGAAATTTCTGCAGGCGAGGGTAAATATAAATTAAGTGGTCAAAATGGAGAAGAATTTCCTCAAATTCCTGTTTTAGAAGACTCTACTATTGTCGAAATTAATTCAGATGTAATTGCGACAGCTATCTCTAAAACACTATTTGCTTCAGGGAATGATGAATTGCGTCCTGTTATGTTAGGCGTTTTTTGCGAACTAACGCCTGATGACATTACCTTTGTAGCCACTGATGCTCATAAACTTGCAAGATACAGAAGAAAAGATGTTAAAGCTGAAAATTCAGCATCTTTTATTCTTCCTAAAAAACCACTCAATCAATTAAAAAATTCGCTTACAAATAAAGATATTCCTGTTAAAATTGAATACAATCAACGCAATGCTTTCTTCTCTTTTGAGAACATTGAGTTGGTATGTCGTTTAATAGATGGGAAATATCCTAATTACGAAGCTGTTATTCCTAAAGAAAATCCAAACAAACTAATTATTGATAGGATTTCTTTTTTAAATGCTATACGTCGTGTGGCTATTTTTGCCAATCAATCAACACATCAGGTTCGGTTGAAAATAAGTGGTCAGGAATTATTTATTTCTGCTGAAGATATTGATTATTCAAATGAAGCAAGAGAAAGATTAGCATGTAGTTATGACGGTGAAGCAATGGAAATTGGCTTCAATTCTAAGTTTTTGCAAGAAATGTTGAGTAATATTGATAGCGAAATGATTACTATTGAGATGTCTCAACCAAATAGAGCAGGTATTCTTGTCCCTGTAGACAATGAAAATAAAAATGAAGACATTTTAATGTTGGTAATGCCTGTAATGCTTAATCAATAGATTTAATTTTAAAATATTTTATTTTGCTTAACGTTGAAGTTCGTTTTTACGAAACTGATGGTTAAGCAAAATTTTTATAACCTAAAACATAGAAAAATGGATAATTTTAAAAGAAACATAGAAGTTATCAAAAAAACGAATGCCAACTTATATGGCAAAGATTTTTTACTAACATGGGAAAAATCTTTAGCAGAATTAGAAATGCTAATGCACGTTGCAGAAGCTTTGAAAAATCTAAATAATGAAAATATCTCAACCAAATGTTTTGATACCGGATTAGCAGTATCTCAATTCAGAGATAATTCAACCCGTACTCGTTTTTCTTTTGCTTCAGCAGCTAATATGCTTGGTTTAACAGTTCAGGATCTGGACGAAGGAAAATCACAAATTGCACATGGAGAAACCGTTAGAGAAACCTCAAATATGATTTCATTTCTAACTGAAATTATTGGTATTCGTGATGATATGTATTTGGGGGCAGGTCATACTTATATGAAAGAAGTTGCAAGTTCATTACAAGATGGATTTAATGAAGGCGTTTTGCCTCAACGTCCTGCTGTAGTTAATTTACAATGCGATATTGATCATCCTACCCAAAGCATGGCTGATTTACTTCATTTAAAATCTTTTTTTGGTTCATTAGAGAACTTAAAAGGTAAAAAAATTGCTATGACTTGGGCATATTCTCCAAGCTATGGAAAACCTTTATCTGTACCTCAAGGAATCATAGGTTTAATGACTCGTTATGGAATGGAAGTAGAACTGGCTTATCCTGAAGGTTATGATTTAATACCTGAAGTTATTGATATAGCAGGTAAAAATGCAAAACAAAGTGGTGGTAGTTTTAAAGTAGTAAATTCAATGGAGACCGCATTTAAAAATGCAGATATTGTTTATCCCAAAAGCTGGGCTCCTTATTCAGTAATGCAAACGCGTACAAAACTATTGTATGCTAATGATAGAGAAGGGCTTAAAACACTTGAAAACGATTGTTTGACAAACAATGCTAAATTTAAAAATTGGGAATGTGATGCTAAGAAAATGAAATTAACAAAAAATGGTGAAGCATTGTATATGCACTGCTTACCTGCAGATATTTCAGGTGTTTCTTGCATTGAAGGAGAAGTAGCTAAAGATGTTTTTGATAAATATCGTATAGAAACATATAAAGAAGCTGGTTTTAAACCATATATTATTGCAGCTATGATGCTTACCAGTCGTTTCAAAGATCCGGCTGCATTACTTAGCTTTATGAAAACAAGAAATAATAAAAGAATACAAGGAATCTAATTTTGATATTTCTTTTTTAGAAAAGCTGTTTTATTATTAAGACAGCTTTTCTGATTTAAATTCCATCATAAATACAGACTTCAAAGCTAAAAATACGTATTTTTGAATCCTATTTCCAACTTATGCAAAGATTCTGTTTTACTATACTATGTCTTTTTTTGTTTGCATCATGTAATCATCCCGATTATAAGAACAATACAAAAAAAGTATTTCGATACAACGAGTCGGCAGGTATTACCTCATTAGACCCTGCTTTTTCCAAAGATCAGTCAAATATATGGGTTTGCAATCAACTTTTTAACGGCTTGGTTCAATTAGATGAACAATTAAAAGTTCAGCCCTGTATAGCATCTCACTGGAGCATTTCGGCTGATGGCAAAACATATACCTTTACAATTCGAAAGGATGTTTATTTTCATAAAAGCACTATATTTAAAGATAGTACACGCAAAGTAGTTGCCAATGATTTTGTATATAGCTTCAATAGAATTGTAGATGAAAAAATTGCTTCACCAGGCGCATGGATTTTTAATTATGTAAAAAAAGAAAATGGGAAATATGCATTTATCGCCCGCAATGATTCTATACTCGAAATTAAATTAAATCAATCATTCCCTCCTTTTTTAGGGTTGCTAAGTATGCAATATTGCTCAGTTATTCCTCACGAAGCCATTGATTTTTATGGAAAAGATTTTCGCAAAAACCCTATTGGTACAGGTGCATTTCAATTAAAACTATGGAAAGAAGGCGTGAAGTTGGTATTGCTCAAAAATACAAATTATTTTGAATTTGAAGATACAACACGATTACCATATTTAGATGCTATAGCCATTACTTTTATTATCGACAAGCAATCTGTATTTCTTGAATTCATTAAAGGAAATATTGATTTTATGAGCGGTATTGATGCCAGCTATAAAGATGAATTATTAACGGTAAATGGAAAGCTAAACCCAAAATACAAAAATAAATTCCAGTTAATTTCTCAACCTTATCTTAATACTGAATATCTTGCATTTCTAATGGATACAAGCCATACTGAATTAAACAATAATCCTGTAAAATACAAAGCTGTTCGCCAAGCAATCAATTATGGTTTCGACAGAGTAAAAATGATGCGGTATTTAAGAAACAACATTGGTACTCCTGCCTTGTATGGTTTTATCCCTAAAGGTTTACCAAGCTTCGACACTGTAAAAGTAAAAGGGTATGACTACCAACCCGACAAATCAAGAAAATTATTGGCTGATGCAGGTTTCGCAAATGGCGAAGGATTGGGCGATATTACTTTATCTACTACAGCATCCTATCTCGATTTATGTAAATATATCCAAAATCAACTGACAGAAATAGGGTTAAAAATCAAAATTGATGTAAACCCTCCCGCTACTTTGCGTGAAATGATTGCTAAATCTAAAATTCCATTTTTCAGAGGTTCATGGATAGCCGATTATCCTGATGCAGAAAACTATTTATCATTGTTTTATTCTCCGAATTTTTGTCCTATTGGACCAAACTATACCCATTTTAGCAACAAAAACTTTGATTTGATTTACAACAAGGCTCAAAACGAAGTAAATGATTCCATTCGATATAATTATTACAATCAGATGGATCAAATTATTATGAACGAAGCACCTGTTGTAGTTTTGTATTACGACCAAGTATTACGATTTGTACAAAACAATATTCAAGGATTAGGTTCCAATCCAATGAATTTGTTAACACTAAAAAAAGTCAAGAAGCAATAAACAATTACTCAGCCTACTTTTATTTATAATTCACTAACTTTGCTAAAAATAATTAGAGATGAGCATTAAAGAAAATCTTGAAAAAATCCTCAAAGTTATTCCCCAAAACACTAATTTAATTGCTGTTTCAAAAACAAAACCTATCGAAGATATTTTAGAAGCTTATCAGGCAGGTCAACGCGTTTTTGGAGAAAACAAAGCATTAGAGTTAGCCGAAAAACAAACTCTTTTGCCTAAAGATATTCATTGGCATTTTATTGGACACTTGCAAACCAATAAAGTAAAATATATAGCAGCTTTTGTTCATTTAATTCAAAGTGTTGATAGTGTTAAACTATTATCGGTTATCAACAAAGAAGCAGCAAAAAATAATCGAATCATTGATTGTTTACTGCAGTTTTACATTGCTACCGAAGAAAGTAAATTTGGGTTTGATTACGACGAAGCTTCTGCATTGCTGAGCTCAAAAGCATTTTTAGAAATGAAAAACATAAGAATTGTAGGAGTGATGGGCATGGCAACATACACTACAAACGACAAACTTATTCATCAGGAGTTTGCACAATTAAAAAGCTATTTTGACAAACTAAAATCAACTTTCTTTAGCAATCAGGATTATTTTAAAGAAATTTCAATGGGTATGTCTGATGATTATAAAATTGCAATAGACGAAGGAAGTACAATGATTAGAATAGGCAGTTCTATTTTTGGCGAAAGAAATTATAAATCACTATGAATATTTTTGATATTCTCTATCAATTATTAAGAGTTTTAGGAGCTTTAGGCTTGTTTCTGTTTGGCATGAAACTCATGAGCGAATCTTTGCAAAAACTTGCAGGACTTCGTCTGAGAAATATTGTTAAAGCAATGATAGCTAACAAATACAAAGCTATTTTTAGTGGATTAGTTATTACAGCTATTATTCAGGCATCTTCGGCCACTACCGTAATGATGGTAAGCTTTGTAAATGCAGGTTTAATTACACTTACCGAATCCATTGGTGTAATGATGGGTGCAAATATTGGCACTACCATTAAAATTTGGTTTATTGTTGGATTGGGCTTAAAATTTAATCTAAGCTTGATATTACTCCCATTAATCGGATTGAGTTTACCCTTATTATTTTCAAAAAACGGATTGCGAAAATCATGGGGCGAATTTATAATGGGGTTTTCCTTATTATTTTTTGGTATTGAATTTTTAATAACAATAATACCGGAAATACAGAACAATACAGACTTATTTATTTTCATACAACATTTTTCAAATTATAATTTTGCCTCTATATTATTGTTTGTTTTGCTTGGAATGCTAATTACATTTACAATTCAATCCTCCAGTGCAACCATAACATTTACTATTATAATGTCACTAAATGGTCTGTTATCCTATGAGTATGCAGCAGCTATGATATTAGGTGAAAATATCGGAACCACAGTAACAGCAAATATTGCAGCTATTATTGCAAATAAATCAGCAAAGAAAGCTGCCTTAGCACACAGTCTTCTCAATATTACGGGTGTAATATGGATGTTGATTATTTTTTATCCTTTCTTAAACCTCATCGATTGGATTGTTGTGAAATTTGGAGGTATTTCTCCTTATCAAAATTCAAAATATATACCTATTGCCCTTTGCTTTTTCCACACTTCATTTAATGTTATAAATACAATATTATGGATTGGTTTTATACCATTTATGATAAAAATACTACATTTTATCATTCCTGATGAAAAGAAAAAGGAAAAATATAAATTACAAAATATCAACTCTGGATTATTATCCACATCCGAATTATCCATTGAATTAGCAGGAAAAGAACTTTATTTACTTGCCGGTATGAATAAGGTTTTTTTTGAACATATCTCAAGTTTATTAATGGAAAAAGAGGAAAAGAAGTACGCAAAATTATTACAGAAGACAGAAAAATTAAAAATTAAAATAGGGAAAAGAATAATTGGGATTACTCAGTTTCTAACATCTTTATCTCAAAGTGATTTCAGCGAAAAAGGAGCTTCCCAAATTAGTAGTTTTTATCGAATAATCGATAATCTTGAAAACACTAAAGATTACAGTTGGCTGATGGCTGAATTAATTGATAATAAAAACAAATCTAAAATTTGGTTTACACAACAATTACGTGAGCAATCACTTGCAATGTTTACATTTGTATCTGAATCCTTTGAAAATTTGATTAATAACTTACAAGCTAACAATGAGGACATTTCTTTGTTTAATTCACATGAACATAAAATACAATCGTTTCAGATGCAATTTAACAATACTGATGAAATTGTTCCAAAAGAAGTATCAACAGAGGCAATTAGTATCTATAAACAATTATATACAAATTGTGAAAAAGTAATACTTTCAATTCAAAATATTAATATATTGATTTCTGATTAATTATTTTTATTTATCTTGCTCTAAAATTAAAATCATTGCGAATATTATTAATTCTAATATCAATAAGCGTTAGCTTTTTAATGATTTCTACTTCATTAAATGCTCAAAGCAATGTAAATAAAGCCAAATACGATACAATTGCTTTATCAAAGGGAAGTGTAATTTTGTTTAAGAAAAAATCAATTACAGCATACAGTGATACAACGTTATTGATTCCAAAAAAAACTAAATATAGTATAAAAACCAAATCAGAAATTAAAACTACTCAATTTTATGATTCATTAAAAATAAAATCAGAACGAAATCCTATCACCAAAGAGCTATATGAATTATTGATTACACGTGATGCAAAAGACACTATAAGCGATGAAACTATAACCAAGAAAAGTGAAGATGAATACAAACACTACAATGGGAAAAAAATAAGAAATATAAAAATCAAAAGACTTGAAGCTTTTGGTACTTCAGTTTTAGATACTTTACAGGAAACGGATTCATGGTTAGGAAAAGCTGGAAATGATATTCATATTCTTACTTTTGAAAAAGTAATTAGAGGTAATTTATTTGTAAAAAAAGGAGATAAGCTCAATTCATACCTGCTTGCAGAAAACGAGCGTATTTTACGAAGTTTACCCTATATTTATGAAGCTAAAATTTATGTAACTAAAGTTAAACATGATTCCGTAGATTTGCTCATTGTAACCCGCGATTTATTTTCAATAGGTATCAAACCCGATATTGGCAGCAGAAAAGGCAATATGGAGTTGTATGATTTAAATTTCGTGGGTTTTGGAAATGAACTGAGCAATAAATTGTTTTACGATTTAGATTCTTCGCAACATTACGGATATAGAGGTGAGTATAAATTCAACAATATTAAGAATACGTTTATTAATGCAGGTATTTATTATCAATCTATGTATGATGTTGAAAAGTTTGGTATCTATGCTGATCGTAGCTTTATTACCACTCAAACTAAATATGCCGGTGGATTTAGCATATCACGGAGCAACGAACTAATTAAACCAAGTATTTCAGACCCAAATTTAAATATACATGCTTTAAGTTATAATAATATAAATTTTTGGTTGGGCAAATCATTTCCTTTGAGTAAAGAACAAAAGAAAATGAATGCATTAAGATTCATACTTTCAGCAAGGTATTACCGAACTCATTTTACAGCAAGACCATTTGTCAGCATTGATTCTAACAAAATATACCATCAATCGGATTTATTTCTGACCAAAATTGCCTTATCGAAGCGGAATTATTACAAAGGGAATTTAATTTATGCTTTTGGAAATATTGAAGACATCCCCTATGGTTATTTATTAGAATTTACCACAGGACCCGAGAACAGGGAATTTAGCAATCGTTTCTATTATGGCTGGCAATTGTCTGCCGGTGATAAAATGGCTAATTTTGGTTATTTATATGCACAAATTGGTTTTGGTGGCTATAAAAATGGTAAAAAGCTGGAACAAAGTGCAGTTAGATTTTCTGTAAATTCATTTAGCAATTTATATTATCATAATAAATATAAGTTTCGTAATTTTTTCAACATCAATTATGTTCTTGGAATCAATCGTTTTAAAGGCGAACATATTTTTATGGACGAAACAGCCAATGTAATGCAAAGTTCGTTGGTACAAGGAACACAAAAGTTATCGAGTAAATTTGAAACAGTAGTGTTCACACCTCTAAATTTATATGGCTTCAAAGTTGCCTTATATGGCTTTTGGGATATTAATATAATTGGTTCAAGCGAGCACTTTATATTTACCGAAAAATATTTTTTAGGCGTAGGATCTGGTTTGCGGATAAGAAACGACAACCTTGTATTTCAAACATTTCAGCTAAATGTAGCCTACTACCCTATGCTTCCAAATGGCAAATCGGGTTTGGTATTTAGTATTTCTGGACAGGATATTTTAAAACTGGTAGATTTTATTAGTGGAGCACCAAGCGAAGTAGTTTTTCGGTAAGCGTTTATTTACCCTTTCTGCCCTCTGGTTTCTGCCCTCTGGTTTTAGGCTTACCGTATTTGAGCTTCATTTTATCTTTATGCCTTATTTTATTATATACCTTTTTATTTTTTTCTTTCTTCTCGTGAAATGCAGGATTCGAAGCTTCAAGCTTTGGTGGTTTTACCAAAACGTTTTTCATCACAATCTTTGGCATTTCATCTTCGGTAAGTTCATTGGAAATCTTAAGGTTTTCGGGTAAGCTTTCTATAGGAATTTTATAATTCATCAAACCTTCAATATTGGCTTGGTTTTCAGCATCTTTTTCCAATAAAAATGTAATGGCAATCCCCTTTTTATCAGCTCTTCCGGTTCTTCCGATGCGGTGCATGTAATCTTCGGCTACTTCGGGTGTATCAAAATTAACAACATGTGTTATTTCAGAAATATCCAACCCTCTTGCCATAATATCTGTTGAAATAAGAACACGGTAAGATCCTTCATGAAATTGTTTAACCGTATTGAAACGATGGTTTTGAGCTTTATTGGAGTGAATTACGCCCAATTGACCAATAAGCTTCCCTTCCAATTGCTCGTATAAATCATCTGCCAGTTTTTTGGTTGAAACAAACACCAATACTTTGCTCATTTCCTTATCGGTAGATAACAACTGCGTTAAGAAATTTACTTTGGTATAGAAGTTAGGAACATGATAGCCTATCTGAATTATTTGATCTAAAGGAGTACCTGTGGGTGCTGCTTCTATTTTTTGTGGATTGTTAAAAAAGTCTTTGATTAGTTTTTCAATATCTTCGAGCATAGTAGCTGAAAACATCAGATTTTGACGGCGTGGTGGTAATAAATCTAAAATACTTGTTAGTTGATGTCGAAAACCAAGCGTTAGCATTTCATCTACTTCATCTATAATAAGTCTTTTAACGCCTTTTAATCGCAACACACCTTTGTAAGCAAGATCCAACAACCTTCCGGGTGTAGCCACCAACACATCACAACCAGCATATACCCTATCTATTTGCGGATTGATATTTACTCCTCCATACACACCTTCCACTTTAATATTCAGATAGGTTGTTAATTTATTAACTTCCTTTACCACTTGCACAACAAGTTCGCGGGTAGGAACAATAATCAAAATTTGCGGAGATCCATCGCCGGTATATTTCCACAAACGAAGACAAGGAAGAAGATAAGCAATCGTTTTTCCGGTTCCGGTTTGAGCAATTCCCACTACATCTCTTCCCGACATCATTACTGAGAATACCTTTTCCTGAATGCTTGTAGGTTGGGTATATCCCAAATCATTGAGCGCATTTAATAAAGATTTATTTAGATTTAATTCGCTAAAAGTCATAATGCCGGATTTATTTTTTGCAAAAGTAGTCTTTATAGCTCTCAAATTAAAATAAATACGCAATTTTCATTAAAAAAGAATGATAATAAGCTGATTAGAACCGAAACAGAAAACCCTGAGAAAATCTAAAACTTCATAGATATTATATTTCTACAATTTTATTTTTGATGGCAAATTTCAATAAATCAACCGTAGTTTTGAGTGCCAGCTTTTGCATAATATGATTTTTATGCGATTCCACAGTTCGTATGCTGATAAACAATTTGTCGGCTATTTCCTGATTGGCCATACCTTCGGCAAAGAGTTTTAATATTTCTATTTCACGAATACTTAAGGCTTCCTTTTTTTCGCCATTTTCATCCGATTTTACTTTCTTGATATAGCTTTTAAGAATAATATTTGAAATAGATTCGCTAAAATATTCATCACCATTATAAATAGTATTGACAGCTTCAAATAATTCTTTGCGAGTAGTATTCTTGGGCAAATAACCTTTGGCTCCCGCCTTTATCGCATTAAAAACAAAATCCTCGTTGGTGTACATCGAAAGTATCAAAATCTTAATATTCGCGTATTTTTTATCTTCGTTAATAATCTTGGTAAGCTCAATACCCGAAATATCCGGCATCGAAATATCAGTTACTATGATATCAGGCTGAACATCTTTTAATTTTTCCAATAACTCTGCTACATTAGATGCTTCGCCAATTACTTCCACATTTTCCAAACTTTCGAGCAAAACTTTTATACCATCTCTCACAATTTGATGGTCGTCAATCAACATTATTTTAATACCTGACATATAGAGTTGTTTTTTGTGGATACAAATATAATGAAAATTTTTATTAAGAGTTTTAATTTACAGCTTCTTATTAAATAGAAGTAGTGAAGTTAGTTCTTAAAAATCCTAATTATAATCTATTTCTCTAGGGAATGAAAACTCTTCTTTTTATAATAAAGAGCAATCATACTAATTCTATTAGAACTTCTCCCCTATATGAAATTAAAAACCGCTGCCAGAAATTAATTCCAACAGCGGTTTCATGTATATTTGGTCTTGGTATTTTAGTATGAATATATCTGTATAAAAGCCACTACACAGATATTTATTAGATATTACAATGCACCTTCATCATAAGCTCTTTCACCATGTATTGAGTCATCGAGTCCTAATAATTCATCAGATTCAGAAACACGTACAGGAGTTATAAAGTTTATTACTATAAGCATAATATAAGTAAATATAAAAGCATAAACAGATGCTATAATAACTGCTATTAATTGTTTCATAAAGAAACTTGGATTACCGAAAATCCAACCATCAGCTCCTCCTGGATTGATAGCTTTTGATGCAAAAACTCCCAATAATATAGTACCTAATACTCCACCTACACCGTGAACACCCCATACATCCAAGGCATCATCCCATTTCATTCTATTTTTCAACATTACAGCAAGGTAACATACAATACCTGCAGCAGTTCCTATAATAGGCGCAGCCCACATAGGTATGAATCCTGCACATGGAGTAATTGTCGCAAGCCCTGCAATAGAACCTGTAAGCAATCCCACAAACTTTGGTTTCCTTTCTCGTGACCATTCAATAACTACCCATGCAACAGTTGCAAACGAAGCAGCGATATCAGTATTGAAAAATGCTAAAGCAGTAACTTTGTCAACACAAAGCTCACTTCCGGCATTAAAACCATACCATCCAAACCATAATAAACCACTACCGATGGCTACCAAAGGAATACTATTTGGTGTAGAGTTTTTGTCAACCCTGGCACCCACATAAAATACGGATGCCAACGCAGCGAAACCAGCTGTTGCATGTACTACAATACCACCTGCAAAGTCAAGAACACCCCATACTTGTAATAAACCACCACCCCATATCATGTGTACGAATGGATAGTAAACAAAAATTTGCCATACAGTTAAGAATAACATATATGATTTAAAAGTTACACGATTAGCAAAAGCACCTGTAATAAGCGCAGGAGTAATAATAGCAAACATCATCTGATAAACAAAGAAAACGATTTCTGGAATCTTACTATTACCAGCATACATTGAGTCAATGGAAACACCATTCATAAATGCTTTATCAAAGTTGCCCATAATACCACCGGCACCTCCGCTGAAACATAAAGAATAACCAAAAATAAACCATAGAACGGTTGTCCATCCTAAAGAAGCAAAACTCTGAATCATAATACCCAGAATGTTTCTTTTTGTAGCCAAGCCACCATAAAACAAAGCCAAAGCAGGTGTCATAAGCATTACTAAACTTGCGGCTAATAACATAAAGCCGGTTGAACCAGTTTCTAACATAATTGTTGAGATTTAATTGTTTATTAATTTTATTTATAATGTAATTCCTAAAGTAAAGTGTGCTGTTGATGCTTTAGGGTTAAATATCATTGATGCTTTTAATGGTAATTCAAAACTATCGGAAATTTTTATTTTCCTACTTCCGCTTATTCCAACGTTTACAACTCCAAATTTGTCGGCATAAGCACCTGTAGTAGGCGTTAGTCCAACAATGAAATCAACACTGTTATCTTGTATTGCAAGGGTATAACCTGCTTCGAAATACGATGAATAATAGGTTTCTTCATTAATATCTTTTTGCAAATCATAACCCAATCTTTTATCGTTTCCATAAAAATAAACGCCTCCTAATAGCCAAAGTGGCAATTTATCTCCACCTTTAAACATTAATGAAGCTTCAAAACTATGTGCAGTGGTTTTATCTTTAAATGTAAAAAAACGAGTGTCGGGAGCAGCAGGTGTTCCATTATAGGAAGGAATGTAATAATCTGTAAATATCAAAGTAAACTTCTTATAAGTATATTTGGCATACAAATCTATTTCTTTATAAAAACTATAGGTTGCTACCGAACCCCAACAACCTATTTCAAGATTTTTAGCCGTAAGTGATAATGTTGGTTGAATGGCTGGAGAATTTCCATAATCAATACCACGCCATACATATCTGCTTACGATATCAGCGCTTACATTTATTTTGATTGTTGATTTTGTGGAATCACTATTGTTTTGCGACTTCAAGGTAGTGCAAAATAGTAGTAAGAATAATAAACTTAGGTTTGTAAATTTCGCTTTCATGTGTTATGTTTTTTAAAATTAAGTTGCTAATTTACTAAAATATATCATCTATTTGTTTTTGGCTATATTTTAATAGATTTTGTTGATGAAATGTTTATGATATTTTCAATTCATCATCCTATTACTTTTGGTCTACAAATGTAAAACCATCCTATTTTTCATACAATAGGATAAAGTATGATTTATATATAAGAAATATTTTGATGAAGTAAGAAATATTCTTAGGATAGTTTTCAAAATCTAAAAATTCCATCATTATATTTCAATAAGCTTATCTTCATTATATAGCTGTGAATTATATAAATTACAAACAGAATTGTGTAATACTTTTCGCATAAAAACACTGCATCTTTGTAAGTTCTAAGGCTTTTGTTTTATTATCAATTGCGGGATATTATGCTATAGGTTTCTAATAATTAAAAATAATCACATGAAAACAATAAATATCAATGGTAAAGAACAACCTTCACAGGATTGGCAGGATCATTTTACAGGTCATCATCTCAATAAAGGCTCATGGAGAAGAATACATCATTCCTGGATTTTCTGGATTTTCTTTATTCTTACATTATCTGCTATTGGATATTATGTAATAAGTGTTGACTTTGCATTTGCACCCAGCAAACAACCACCGCCTCAAACTCACTCAAAGTTATAAATTGTTATCCTTTTTGTTTCATAAAGTTTTTATATAATGGAATTTTACAAAGAAAATATTGATACTGTTGTAAAGGAACTTAACAGCAATGTGAAAGACGGACTCAATGAAAGCAAAATAAAACAGGCAAAGCAAAAGTATGGTAGCAATGTTCTGAAAGCAATTCATACCATCAGTGTTTTTAAAATTATCATACGTCAATTCATTAGTCCGCTTGTATTAATTTTGATTGTAGCCTCTGCTGTGTCATTTTATTTAGGGCAATTTCGCGATGGATTAATCCTTATTATTATCGTTATCGTAAATGCAGCGATTGGTTTTTACGAAGAATGGAAATCAGAAAACATTCTGGCTTCGCTAAAAAGTTTGGTTGTAGAAAAATGCAATGTAATAAGAAACGGAAAGGTAATTGAAATTCTTGTTGAAGACCTCGTGCCGGGTGATATGGTAAAGCTAAGCGAGGGTGAAGGTATTCCTGCCGATATCCGTCTGATAGCATCGGATAACTTTTCGACCAATGAATTTATACTCACAGGAGAATCGCTGCCCTCAAACAAAGATCATTTGTTTACTTCGGATAAAACCCTTGCCTTTTCTGAAATAAAAAATTGTATTTACATGGGAACAACAGTTGCAAGAGGCGAAGCAACCGGTATTGTTTATGCCACAGGAATACTCACAGAGATTGGTAAAATAAACGCAACTTCGCAGCGGATAAAAACAACCAACGCACCTGTTCAGATTGAAATTGCTGATGTAGCAAAAAAACTCACCTTAATCACTTTGCTTATTGCCGCTGTTCTCTTTGCATCGCGTTTGCTTATGAAAGATAGCATTGCAATGGCACTTGTTTTTTCGGTAAGTGTTGCTGCAGCAATGGTGCCCGAAGGTTTGCCTGCACAAATTTCGATGGCATTATCGCTGGCTGTTGCACGTTTGGCTAAAAGAAAGGCTATTGTAAAAAAGATTGCCTCATCACAAACCTTGGGTTCGGCTACGGTAATTGCTTCTGACAAAACCGGAACCATTACTAAAAACGAAATGACCATTACCGCTTGCTATTTTAACGGGGAAACATTTTCGGTTGATGGATTGGGTTATGAACCTGTCGGCAATATTACAGATGAAAAAAATGTAGTCTTAAAAAAAGCATCTTTAGGCGATTTGAAAATCTTTTTCCTTTCGGGCTTTCTTTCATCTACAGGCAGAGTAAGTCCTCCTGATAAGAATCATTCTTCATGGTATTCTATTGGCGACCCTACTGAAACTTCATTTTCGACACTGGCAATGAAAGCCGGCTTTAAGCCGGATGAAATTGAAAAGACTTATCCTTTGATAAAAGCATTTGCCTTTGATTCATTCCGCAAAAGAGCTACCATTATAAGATCGCATAAAAAGAAAGTCATTTCATTTGTAAAAGGTTCTATTGAGTCGGTGCTGGAAGCAGCTAGCAAAATTATTATCAATGGCAAAATGACTGAACTTACAGCTGCCAAAAAAAAGGAAATGCTTAAGATGTCGGCTGTATATTCCGAACAGGCACTGCGGGTGATTGCAATTGGATACAAAGACCTTGAACACAAAAAAGAATATACCATTGAAGAAGCGGAAAAGGATATCGTCTTTGCAGGATTTGTAACGATGTACGATCCGCCCCATAAGGAAGTGAAAACTGCTCTTGCTTCTGTTTTTAAAGCACATATTAAAGTATTTATCATAACCGGCGATAACGAAGTAACGGCAAGAGCTATTTCGAAAAATATCGGATTGATGAATGAGAACGATGCATTTCCTGTAATTGTAAAGGGTGAAGATTTGCAATCGATGAAAGATGCGGAGCTGAAAAAGATATTTAAAAACAGGGCTGTTATATTTTCGAGGGTATCGCCTGATGATAAGTTCCGTTTGGTTGATTTGCTGATGAAACAGGGCGAAATTGTTGCAGTAACCGGCGATGGGGTGAACGATACATTGAGTTTGAAGAGAGCCGACATTGGAATTGCCATGGGGAAAAACGGCTCCAAAGTAGCTCAGGAAGCTGCCAATATGATATTGCTCGACGATAATTTCTCAACCATAGTTGTGGCTATTAAAGAAGGAAGAACCATATTTCGCAACCTGGAAAAGACCATAATAACAAATCTGGGATCCAACGTGGCAGAGCTTACATGTGTGCTTACAGGCTTTGTAGGTGTTTTCTTTGGTTTGCCAATTCCTATATTAGCTTTACAGATTTTATTGATAGATATTGTAGGCGAAATGTTTCCGCTGATTATGCTTACCTTTGATCCTCCTGAGAAAAGTATCATGGAAAAACCGCCACGAAACCCAAAAGACAAAATACTTACCAAAGATACCATGAAAGGGATAGCTTTTTCGGGTATAATAATGGGAGTTGTTGCGTATGGAGCTTTTTTGTATTCGTATTTTCACAATCAAAATATGCCGCATCAGTACGAAAAAGCGATTACTATTACTTTTATTTCTGTTGTTTTCGGTCAGTTTGCCAATTTGCTTTCGCGAAGAACTTATGGCAATGCCTTGGGGAAATATCTGTTTTCAAATAGAAATCTGCTGCTGGCAATATTATTCTCAATATCGTGTATATTGTTGATTGTTTATGTGCCTTTGCTCAATCTGTACTTTCATACTTCGCCACTGGGTATTGCCGATTGGATATTGCCAATAGGCACCGGAGCCATTTGTCTTTTAATATTTGAAAGTAAAAAAAGACTCAATCTGATTTCAAGTAATAAAGAAAGTAAAAAACAACCCCTGAATTAAAAAAAACCTGCCAACGTGCGAAGCTCCTGACAGCATCAGAAAAAAATAATATAGTTTTACGATTTTACATCAAATATGATGTATCTTTGTTCTGCAAATTATTAAAAGGTTCTTTTTATTCATTGAAGCCAACAATTGTAAAATTGTTGGCTTCTTTTTGTCTGTCCGATATGCTTTAACCCTCGAAGGGTTTAATGTTTTTATTTATTTTAAACTGAATCATTTCAACCCTTCGAGGGTTTTCTCATACTTAAACAAACCTGACAATTTTTTGTATTTAAAACATCAACAGACAATTTCTAAAATACGATGATACAGTACAAATATATACAGAAAACCTACGACAAACCGTCGGAAACTTCCGAAAGTATGTTGCAATACAATAGCAAGGTTTCGGGAACTTCCGAAAGTGTGCTGCTATACTACGACATGGTTTCGGGAACTTCCGAAAGGGTGCTGCAATGCTACGGCATGGTTTCGGGAACATCCGAAAGTGTGCTGCATTGCTACGGCATGGTTTCGGGAACTCCCGAAAGCTTCTCGCACATCTACGGCTCAAAAGCGGGAAAAATCAACATTAAAAACACTTGAAATAATTTAATATCTTTAGATTATTACAGTGAAAATAAAACTATATTTGCAAGAGAAATGGATATAGAAAACTGCAAAAAGTCATCCAAAATGACATGCTTTGTTCAGATTTTCTTAAATAAACACAAGTAATAGTTATTTGGTCAGTTTTATTTTATATTAATACTTTTATGAAAATTACAATTACTGATGAAATAAATGGTTTTCTTTCGTTTGACTTAAGAGATATTTTAAGATTAATTAATAATGTAGAGGGTTATAGGTGGTTTTTAAGTGAAATTAATTTCAATTATATCGAACCGAAAACTAATATTTCAGAAATATCACAAGAAGATTATCTTTTTTGCGAAGAAGCAATATCTATGATTAATTATGAAATAAAATATAATGATTTAAACAGAATTGCTAATGGTAATATTCAAATAATTGACGGGACAATCAAAGGAAAAAATGAAATGAATGAAATTATTATTTCGATCTTTGACTCTTCATATTGGGTTATAAATACTACAAATAATAATCTTATAAATAATATAAAAAAAAGATTTTCAGAAATTAAAATAATTGAATAATTAAAAAAAACTATAATAAAGTATCCTGCTATGCCAGTAATTAATCGACAATAGCCCCACACTCTAAAAACTAAAAAGCAACCATCCAACTATCGTAACCTAAAACCACCCCATCATTATATTTCAATAAGCTTATTTTTTACTGCATACAACACCATTTCAGCCGTATTTTTCAGCTTTAGCTTTTGCATAATATTGTTTTTATGGCTATCCACCGTTTTGGTGCTTATAAAAAGCTTATCGGCAATTTCCTTATTGCTTAAGCCATGTACGGCAAGCTTAAGTATTTCAATTTCTCTTTGGGTAAGTATTTTGTTTTCTATCAAACTCTGCTCAGCTTTGTATTTTTTCACATAACTTTTCAGGAAGTTTTCCGAAATCAGCTTGCTGTAACATTCGCCACCCTCTTGTATAATTTGTATCGCATCCAGCAATTCTTCCTTGGAAGTATCTTTTGATAAATAACCTTTGGCACCTGCTTTAATTGCATTTATCACAAACTCTTCGTTGGTGTGCATCGATAATATCATAATTTTTATATCAGGATACAGCTTCGTAATTTCCTTTGAAACGTCAATACCCGAAAGCCCCTTCATACTGATATCCATCATGATTATGTCAGGTTTTATGTTTGAAAGCAAATCTAAAGCTTCATTGCCGCTGGATGCTTCGCCGATAATATCAATAAAATCAACTTCAGATAAAAGCGATTTTATTCCATCCAAAAACAAGCGATGATCATCTACCAATACAATTTTTATTTTATTCATGTGTATATATTATGTATAATTATAGATATTCAGTTATTTTAAAATTTGTTACAAAACACTAAAGAATGTTTGTGTTCATGCTTTAATTGGAACGCTGATAACACGGATACGTTCCGTAAACGCGGATTTTATACTGATTTAAAATCCGTTTTTATCTGTGTTTTCCTATAGGAATCTGCGTCATCAGCGTTCTATTTTCATTTCAACTTTGCTCAATGTACATGATTTTAGTCTTCTTGCTATTTTTTTCACATTATAATCATTCCCTTGTGCGTCAAAATTTATTTGTCATGAAAGTTTCATTTTATTAAATTAAAGGTATCATTATTTCAATTTGCGTTCCGTTTTCTATCGTCGAATGAAACACACATTCTCCTTTCAGCAACTTAACTCTTTCTTTAATATTCAGAATTCCATTGCTCTTTTCATGAATATTACCCATATCAAAGCCCTTTCCGTTATCGCTTATGTTTAAGAAGATAGAATTTTCAACAGATGTTATCGAAAAACGTACCTGCGAAGCAGCAGAATGTTTGCTGATATTATTGATAGCTTCCTGCGAAATACGGTACAAATACATTTGCAATCTTGCATCCAAGGCGTCAGGAATATTTTCACTATGAAACTCAATAGGAATACCCGTGTTTGTTGCAGTGTTTTTGCACAGCGTTCTCAAGCCCTGCTCCAATCCGAAAGCCTCCAAAACAGGAGGCATAAGGTCGTTCGAAATATTCTTTATTTCATTAATCGTTGAGCTTAATAGTTCCTGAGTTTCCAATATGAGTTGTTGGCTCTTTTCATAGTTAGAGTTTTTGGCATGTTCGAGCTTTATTTTTACAGCTAACAATGATTGTCCCAAGCTATCGTGCATATCTCTCGACAATCGCTGTCTCTCCATTTCTTGTCCATCTATCAACGAACTGAATCTTTTCGTTTTCTCTTCATCCAATTCAACACATTGCTTCTTTAACCGCAACGACATGGTATTAAATGCTTCCGTAAGCATTCCTATTTCATCCATCTCCGATATATCAAGAACAACGTCATAATTTCCGCAACCTATTTCCTCACTTGCTTTTTGTAAGCGTTTAATAGGCGAAGTAATTCTTTTTGAAACAAAATAAGCAAAAACAAAAACACTTGCTGCAATAATTAAACTTATCAGCAATATGCTGTTTCTAATTGCAAAAACAGGAATCATTGCTTCGTCTTCGTTTATTTCGGCTAATATAACCCAGTTAAGTCCATCAATATCCATTTTGCTGTATGAACTCAAACAGGAAATATTTCTGTAATCCTTTACAATATCACAATCGATGATACCCTTAAAAGCATTGATAACAGATGTTGATGTTACTTTAATAGTAGAAACGGCATTTTCTCTAAACCTCGAATTACTTCTCATCAAATAATCATTGCCTACCAAATAGGTTTCACCCGATTTTCCCAGCCCATTGTTTTCTGAATACCCAAACATTATTTTATTGATAGCAGTAATAGGAATTTCTAATACAACAAATCCCTGAATGTTTTTTTCTTCATTTAAAACGGGCGTTCCGATGTATATTAATTGAATAGATTTATTTATATCCTGAATAATTGTTTTCTTCGACTTTCCTATTTCTTTACAAAACTGCTGTAAACTCTTATTTGAATTTGTTGTAAAATCAGCGTAATTGCACAATTCAGACTGAGGGGAATTAATAGTAAAAACAGAATCAATATTATTTATTACATATAGCTTATGATAATAACCATAAGAACTAATAAATTTACTTAAATTGGAATTATTTTGAAGCTTATTGGCTCTATCGGCAGTTAAAATTTCTGAATTCAGTACATCAATTATTCTCCTGCATTCTTCCGATTTAGAAATAATATTGATATCTCTATCTCTGTCGATAAAAAACTGCTCTATTCTGTTTTTCTTTTCTAAACGCAGGGAAATAAGCTGATCAAAGGTGCGGTTAAGCAATGCTTGCTTTGCAAAAAAATAAGTATAAGAACCTATGATGATAATCACCATAACACCTAAGGAAACAAAATAAAAGATTAATTTTTCGGTAATGGAAATACGTTTCATCTCTAACTACTTTTACATGCAAATATATTCTTTTTTTATAAATAAAGATAATAATGCTAAAGAAGAGTAGTAAAACAGATAATTTGGAAATCGAAATGCTATGATGATGATGATGATAATTATTATCAAATTCAAAACAACAATAGACGTTTTCTTTTCTTATAAAATAATTTCAAAAAAACATTCAGATATTTCAAAAAAAGACTACTTTTGCATCGGGTAAGTCTTATACGACCAGCTCCTACTGAACTCCCCCAGGATTGGAAGATAGCAAGGGTAGGTGGTTGAGCGGTGCGATATAAGGGGCTTACCCATTTTTTATTTCTTCTTAGTTAATTCGTGGAATACTTTTTCCAATTTTTCCTCTTCTTTGTGAATAGTTAAAACTGATAATTGATTTTTAACAGCAAAATTAAAAATATCTTGACGCAAATCTTTTTGGCTTTCACATTCTATTTCCCAAGTATTTTCTTTTATTATAGTAAGCTTTTTAACACCTTCCATTGTATTTAAGAGCTCGATATTAAATGCTTTATCAAATTCAACTGTAATAATACTACGGTTAAAAAATTGATTTGAAAGCTGATCAGTTGGAGCATCGGCAACAATTACGCCTTTATTAATAATAATTGCTCTGTGGCAGATTGCCTCTACTTCTTGCATAATATGCGTTGAAAGCATTACGGTTTTTTCTTTCCCTATTTTACTGATAAGGTTACGAATTTCAACAATTTGGTTAGGATCTAACCCAGAAGTGGGTTCGTCAAGAATAAGCACTTCAGGATCGTGTATCATAGCTTGAGCCAAGCCTACACGTTGACGAAAACCTTTTGACAAGGCTCCAATTTTCTTTTTACGTTCGACTTCCAATCCTGTAATGTCAATCATTAAATCTATGCGCTCTTTTGTTTTGTCGCCCAACTTATGAATACCTGCAATAAATTCAAGATATTCTCTAACATACATATCAAGATAAAGAGGGTTATTTTCAGGAAGATAGCCTACTCTTTTTCTAACTTCTATGGATTGTTCCAAAATATCAAAACCATTCACGCTAACAACTCCTGAGGTTGGTGGTATAAAGCAAGTAATAATTTTCATCAATGTAGATTTTCCAGCTCCGTTTGGTCCTAATAATCCAACAATTTCCCCTGATTTTATTTCGAAACATACATTGTACAAGGCTTTTTGTTCGCCAAATAATTTAGTGATATTGTTTACTTTAATTGACATATTGCTCATATTTTTATAACAGCGAAATTAATATAAATACTTCAAGTTGCCAATTAATTAAGCTTTTTTATAAAAAACTATAATCAAATTTTATTTAGCAAATAAGTTTAATATGTAATTTTGCAGTCTATCAAAATCGTTTTTGCTTAAAAACAATCAGATCATTAAATAAAAATCGTAATGGAGAAAAGAAGAAAGATTGTTGAAATTGATGGAAAAAATTTTTATTATAGTTTCTTAGCAGGTTCAAAGAATTTATTTGATAATCAAAATTTTGTAAATAAAATTAATGTTTTTCCTATACCCGATGCTGATACAGGTACTAATTTAGCATCTACTTTTCAATCAATTATTGACAATGTAATTCCTTCCAATCATATTAAAAATACTGCTGATGCCATTGCAGATGCAGCCATTGTCGGAGCAAGAGGAAATTCAGGAATTATTTTAGCACAATTCCTCTTTGGATTTAGTAATGAATTAGCTGATAGTGAATATTTATCATTAAATAATTTTGCTCAGCATATTAAAAAAGCTGTAACTTATGCTTATGAATCTATTGCAAATCCTATAGAAGGAACCATGATTACAGTATTAAAAGATTGGGGAGACTCTATTTATATGCTTAAAGATAGTGTTGAGGATTTTATTGAACTTCTAAATAGATCATATCAAAGAGCAAAAGAATCACTGGCAGAGACAACACAAAAATTAAAAATTCTTGAAAAATATAATGTAGTAGATGCGGGAGCGCAAGGCTTTGTTTTCTTCTTAGAAGGAATGATTAACTATTTTAAAGATGGTAACTTAAAAAAACTTGCAACTATTAGAAATTTAAGCAAAACTGATATTTTTATTGATACACACGAAGAAGTTACCTATAGGTATTGCACTGAAGCACTTTTTTCCGGTGAAAATCTAAATAAAGAACTATTTATCAAACAAATTGAAAAACTTGGAGATTCTATAGTAATAGCTGGTTCTTCTAAAAAAATACGATTACATATTCATACAGACCAAGCTGCAGAAGTTTTTAGAATCATTGCTAAAGATACTACAATATTAAGTCAAAAAGTTGATGATATGGTTTTTCAAAATGATATTCAACACAATAGAAAATGGAACATAGCACTTGCTACTGATTCTTGTGCGGATATACCACAAGCACTTATAGAAAAATATCAGATTCATTCAGTTCCGTTAACATTACACGTTGGCAAAAATCAATATATCGACAAAATTACAATCACCCCTACTCAGTTTTATGACATTTTAAGAACTTCTCCTTATTACCCTACTTCTTCTCAACCTGGGAAAAAAGAGTTTTTAAATAAATATTTATATTTAACGTCTCATTACGAATCTATTATAGCAATTAACTTGTCAGCAAAATTAAGCAGTACTTATAATAATAGTTTTATGGCCGCACATGTTATCAGTCATCAAACAGGAAAACAGATTAGTGTGTTTGATTGCAAAACTTTATCTGGAACTCAAGGTCTGCTTCTATTGCGAATCGCTAAAGCTATCGAAACAGGATTACAACATGCTGAAATTTTACCTAAAATTGACGAATGGATAGGAAAAACAAAATTATTTGTGAACGTTAAAACCTTAAAATACTTTATTAAAGGAGGAAGAGTTAGTCCATTAAAAGGCTTTATTTCTAATATATTGAATGTAAAACCAATAGTTTCAGTTGATCAGGAAGGCAATGCAATAGTTTTTAATAAATCATTCAGTAGAAAAGCCAGCATTAACAAAACATTGAGTTTTTTGAAGCAATATTCAAAAGAAAAAGAGATTCATAGTTTTTGTATTTTATATGCCAATAAAGAAGAAGAAGAAAATGCAAAATTGTATGCAAGAAAAGTAACTACTATTATAGGAAAACAGCCCGAATATATTGAAAGTATATCACCTGTAATTGGAGTAAGTGCTGGGATTGGAACAATTGCAGTAGCAATAATGTTTGAATAGAAGTTTAAGAAAATTTATTATTAGATACTCTCTTTTGTCAACATAACGAAAAAAATATTTTGAATCAATTATTCAGTTATTCCACTAATAACTCTAAATCCTTTATCAATTCTTTTCTGTACTAGCCAGTTGATAAGAGCCATGCTATTAAATCCAACAATCATAATCCAGAAATAAATGTCAAAATGGTTAAAAATAGAACAAAGTATAAGAATTGTTATTTGCGAAGTAGGACCTAATAAAACCCAAAAGCGAATAATGGTTTTATTTTTTGCATAAAAATCAGCTGATGTAGCTTTAAAAAGTTTTTCACTATTTTTCTTTGCAGCCAGATTATTTTGAAAACCAGAGTATTTCAGATAAATACTGATAATAGTTCTATCAAACCATTTTCCTTTTTTATTTTTAATACTTTCATATTCCTGACGAAATTCGTCCAGATCTTCTTCAAAAGTACTTTTCCGTTCAAGCACATAATCAAGAAAACGATTGCGATAATAATCTACCAAAATAGCCTGTAGAGTTATACTTGCACCTGTAATAGCCAATAATCCCCAGTAAAGAGCAGGATTATTTGTATTATTGGCAAATCCAATACCAATTCCGATATAAACTGCTATTACGGCAATATAATCGGCCAATCCATCAATGATTCTTCCTGTACGTGTGCCGTTCTTTTTCAGACGTGCCAATTGTCCGTCACTACAGTCTAGTATATTAAACATCATAAAGAACAATGCTCCAACAATAAAAGGCGTAGGTGATAGCGGAGTGCCTTGTGCATAAAAGTAGCCACCTATTACCCCCATGATAATAGCTCCAATGGTTAGCTGATTCGGTGTAATATTGGTACGATAAATTATTTTTACCAGCACAAATGCAAGGGGTCGATAAAAAAAGAGGTCGAAAATTTCTTCAACCTCTAACATTTTTAACGATTTTTTGTAATCGGAATACCAACTCATGGGCTTATTTGTTTTCTTTCAGGAAATCTTTAATCATCTTCAAAAGCAGTCTATTTTGTTCTTGAGTCCCGATAGTAATGCGTAAATGATTGAACAAGCCATCTTCTGCCATAAATTTTACAATCATATTGCGCTCGGTTAGGTATTTTTTCAAACCGTCTTTAATTTCAACAGGAATTTCAACCAAAATAAAGTTAGAAAAAGATTTAAATGCTCTAAATCCTTTCATAGCATTAAATTCATTAAATAGCATATCCATATCAGCAGTCATCTTCTCTCTCATATCATTGTAATAATCTGCAGAATTAAGAGCAGCCAGGCCTATTAGTTCAGATACTCTGTTGTATCCTAAATAACGAGCTGAAAACATATTAAATTTAGCATGATTCTCTCCCATCAATGCAAAACCTATTCTGATACCAGCCAATCCGTAATATTTAGAAAAAGTTCTGATGATAATCAGGTTTGGATATTTATTAACCAGTTCTTTCAGATGTGAATTATCTTTATTATAGAAAAGAGTATACGCTTCATCTAAGACAACAACAGTATCTTCCATTTTTTCAAGCACATGCATCATCTGATCTATTTCAAGACGATTACCTGTAGGATTGTTAGGAGAACTAATCAAAACGAGTTTAGGTTTTTCTGTTTCATATACTTTAATCATACCTTCGATGTCATAATAAAAAGTATCTTTTCCTTCAATGATAGGATATTCTACTTTAACACCTTCTACTTCATCTGATATTTTTTTGTAATACCACCATGAATAGGCAGGAATCATTATTTTATCGCCTTTGTGGATATAGCAATGAACAGCTTGTTTTAGAATGTCTTCACCACCAAAACCTACCATTACATTTTTTTCATCAATACCAAAATCTTTAGCAAGTCTTTCAGATAAGCGACTTTTAACGCCTCTTGAAAAATCACGTGAATATTCATATAATTCGACACTGTCAATATTTCTTAAAGCATCAAAACAAGCAGGTGCAGGACCATATTGATTTTCATTTCTATCCAGGTAGATAATTGGTTTCATTTCTTTGTTCATAGTATTATAATATATTATATGTTCTTCTCAGAACTTTATTTTTTCTGTTCGCAAAATTATGAAAAATTATCGTAACCTAGTCTATTAAAGCTGCTTTTTTATCAACTATTGATAAACTGTGGAAATAAATGGATATTAATTAGTATTAAGTAATAAAACCCGTTGTGCATTTAGGAAAAAAGTAAAAAAAGTTGTTCATTGAATTATAAAA
>JACABE010000001.1:87306-340555 GCA_013377005.1 Bacteroidota bacterium | reverse complement strand
TTTTAAAATTCAATGAACAACTTTTTTTATTTTTTTCTCTAAATGCACAACGGGTTAACCATAATTAAATTTTATAAATAATGAGTTTTTTTGAAATAGTTATTGACAAGCAAGTAACAAATGGAGATATTAGTTTTTGGCTTGAAGTTTCCAAAACATTAATATCAGGGATAATAGTTGGTATTACAATTGCAATAATTGGATATATAATTTGGAAGAAGCAAAATATATATTCCAAGAAATTTGAAGTATATATTAATCTAACATCGAGTTTAGATGAAATTTACAGAGTTGCATTTAATTCTATTATACCTTATAATATAAATAGTCTAAAAGTTTTCTTTAATATGAATCAGAACTTCTTGCATGAATTACAAAAAAACAAAATGTTATTTGTTTTATTTTTTGGTGAAAAGTATAATGATAAAATTGAATATTTTATTGATATAATTAATATTATAGAAACTGTAAAAATTACAATTATTAATGAAAATATGATTGCTCAACATTTGGTTGATCCAATTGATTATACTCCTGAAATTTTAAATATGCATCGTCAGTATGTAATGGATACAATGGCAACATATTTGCAAGAAATGAAAGCTGTTTCCAAAAGTTTTAAAAAGTATGTAATTTAAACAATAAATATTAAATAATAATATTTATGATCCTACCCAACCGTCACAGTATCCGCCTGAAAGGCTATGATTATTCACAGGCAGGAATGTATTTTATAACGATATGTTGTAAGGACAGGATACATCGTTTTGGTAATATTGCGGATGGTAAAATGATATTGAATGAAGCAGGAAAAATAGCCACCGCAGAATGGGGAATATTAAAAGATAGATTTCAAAACATAAAACAGGGTGCATTTGTGGTAATGCCCAATCATATCCATTTTATTATCATCATTACGCATTCCGTTGTGCAGGCGGGGCTTGCCCCCGCCCCAAAACCCACGTACAATTCCGTAGGGGCAACCCTTGCGGTTGCCCGTAGGGACGATACCGATAAAACAATCATTGCGGTTGCCCGTAGGGATGATACCGATAAAACAACCCATGCGATTGCCCATAGGGACGATACCACCCAATATAATACGGATGAAACGAACGATATCGTGAGAGCGGGGCTTGCCCCCGCCCAGAAAGAAACGGGCGACCGCGAGGGTCGCCCCGACGAATATAAAGGGTTAGGAGAAGAGGGCGACCGCAAGGGTCGCCCAAACGAAACGGATCGGAAAATAACGATAGGTGAAATCGTTGGGGCGTATAAATCGTTGGTATTTAATAAATGTTTGATATTAGCCAAGGAAAGGAATGAGTATTTGGGAAAATTCTGGCAACGGGATTTTTTTGAAAATATAATTAGGAATGATGAGGCGTTTATCAAAATTTCGGAATATATTATAAATAACCCTGCAAAATGGCGGGATGATAAATTTTATATAGAATGAAATTTACAGAAGAAAAATTAGAAAAGGCATTTACCGAATTGTTGGGGCTGGAAGGTTATACGCATCAGATAGGTAATGCAATTTGTCGTAAACCTGATGAGGTGTTGATTGAGGAAGATTTGCAAACCTTTCTTTTAACGCAATATGCCGCTAACGGGATTACAATTAACGAAGTAAAATCGATTATTCTTCAACTCAAATCGCTGCCTTCATCTGACCTTTACGAAAGTAATAAAACATTCCTGCGAATGCTTGCTGACGGTTTTATTCTGAAACGCGAAGACCGAAACAACAAAGATATCTATATTCAACTGATAGATTACAAAGGGCTAAACAAACACCGGCAACCCGAAGCAGACGAACTAATAAGTGTAGTTGCCGAAAGAGATGAAAAATATGGTGAGGATAATAATATTTACAAATTTGTCAATCAGCTTGAAATTGTCGGCAACGAAAAAAGGATACCTGATGGCATAGTTTATATCAATGGACTGCCGCTTGTGGTTTTTGAATTTAAAAGTGCCATTAGAGAAGAAGCAACTATTTATGATGCTTTCATACAATTGACGGTTCGTTACCGCAGAGATATTCCTGAATTGTTTAAATACAATACCTTTTGTGTAATAAGCGATGGTGTGAACAACAAATCGGGTTCATTCTTTGCTCCGTATGAGTTTTTCTATGCATGGCGAAGAGTAGCAGGTTTAGCAAAAGATGTGGATGGTATTGATAGTATGTTTACCTTGATACAAGGGATGTTTCACAAAAACCGTTTGCGTGATATAATACGCAACTTCATTTATATTCCTGACAGTTCAAAGAAAAACGAGAAAATTGTTTGTCGCTATCCTCAATACTATGCAGCAAGAGCCTTGTTTGATAATATAAAGAAAACCCAAAAACCCGAAGGCAACGGAAAAGGTGGAACTTATTTTGGTGCTACAGGTTGTGGTAAAAGTTTCACGATGTTGTATCTTGCAAGATTGCTGATGAAAAGTGAATATTTCGGAAGCCCAACCATTGTGATGATAACCGACCGTACAGATTTAGACGACCAACTATCGGGACAATTTACCAATGCAAAAAACTTTATCGGCGATAATACTATTGTAAGTGTTGAAAGCAGAGCCAATCTGAGAGAATTACTGCAAGGCAGACAAAGCGGTGGCGTTTTCTTAACTACCATTCACAAGTTTACTGAAGATACAGAATTGTTGAGCGACAGAACCAATATCATCTGCATTTCCGATGAAGCACACCGCAGTCAGGTAAACCTCGACCAAAAAGTTAAAGTAAGTGAGAAAGGCGTTACAAAATCGTTTGGCTTTGCCAAATACTTACACGACTCATTACCCAACGCAACCTATGTAGGTTTTACAGGTACACCCATAGACGCAACGCTTGATGTTTTCGGTAAAGTAATAGATGCCTACACAATGACAGAATCGGTAAAAGATGAAATCACTGTTAGAATTGTGTATGAAGGAAGAGCCGCTAAGGTGGCATTGAAAAACGGAGAATTGGAAAAAATAGAGAAATACTACGAAGAAGCAGCAAAAGCAGGAGCCAACGAATACCAAATTGAGCAAAGTAAACAGGAATCAGCAAATATGTATGCCATTTTGGGCGACCCTGACCGATTAAAAGCGGTTGCTGAAGATTTTGTAATTCACTATGAAAACAGAGTTAAAGAAGGTGCTACAGTAAAAGGCAAAGCAATGTTTGTGTGTAGTAACAGGGAAATCGGGTATGAATTATACAAAAATATTATTGCACTAAAACCTGAATGGAATGAAATTAGAGCAGCCGAAGAAGGTGTAGAACTAACTGACAAAGACAGAAGGGAACTGAAGCCGATAGAACGCATAAAAATGATAATGACCCGCGGACAGGATGATGACGAAACTTTTTATAAATTATTAGGCACCAAAGAAAACCGTAAAGAATTAGACCGACAATTTAAAAATGAAAAATCTAATTTTAAAATTGCCATTGTAGTTGATATGTGGCTCACAGGTTTTGATGTGCCGTTCTTAGATTCTATTTATATTGACAAACCAATACAGCAGCACAATCTTATTCAGACCATTTCGAGGGTAAACCGCAAGTTTGAAGGAAAGAACAAAGGTTTGGTAGTAGATTATATCGGTATCAAAAAACAAATGAATTTAGCTTTAGCCAAATACAACAAAGGTGACGAAGATAATTTTGAAGACATTGCAGAATCATTAATCATTGTTCGCAATCATTTAGATCTTTTGGCTAAACTGTTTCACACGTTTGACCATTCAAAATACTTCAATGGTACATGCATTCAACAATTAAACACCTTGAATCTGGCTGCTGAATTTGCACAGCAAACCAAAGATTTTGAAACCCGTTTTATGGGTTTGGTAAAACGATTAAAAGCAGCTTATGATATTTGTGCCGGAAGTGAACATTTAACACAAACAGAAAAAGATTATACGCATTTTTATCTGGCAGTGCGTTCCATTGTTTTTAAACTTACCAGAGGAAATGCTCCTGACACAGCCCAAATGAATGCAAAAGTGAGGGAAATGATAAAAGATGCTTTGCAAAGTGATGGTGTAGAAGAAATATTCAAATTGGGAGACGAAGATGAAACCGAGCAAGATATTTTTGATGAAGATTATCTGGCTAAGATTGATAAAATCAAATTACCGAATACCAAAATTAAATTGCTTCAACAACTGCTTGCAAAAGTTATTGGCGAAATCAGAAAAGTAAACAGAGTAAAAGGAATTGATTTTACAAAAAAAATGCAGGCATTAGTTGAACGCTACAACCAACGTGACGAAAACGATGTTTTGAGAAGTGAAGTTTATGAAGAAATGGCAAACGCCTTGACCGATTTAATTTGGGAAGTTCACAAAGAATTTTCAGCAGGTGATGCTTTAGGAATTAACTTTGAGGAAAAAGCTTTTTACGATATTCTGAAAGAATTATGCATAAAGTATGACTTCAAATATCCTGACGACAAAATGATTGAGCTGGCAAAAGCTGTAAAAGAATTGGTTGATGGTCAAGCCAAATTCCCCGACTGGAACAAACGTGATGACATTAAATCAGCACTGAAAGTTGGACTTATTCTATTGCTCGATGAATATGGTTATCCACCGGTTGAAAGAGACGAAGTGTATGTAGAGATTTTTGAACAGGCAGAAAACTTTAAGAAAAATCAAAACTAATATACAATCGTATCAGTAAAGCCCATTTTTAAGATGTAAATGTCAATAATGCAGTCAAAGCTTTGTCAAAGATTTTTCTTATCCCCAACGCACAACAAACAACAGATTGCAGCAAAACTGTAAGAAAATAAGACAACAAAGAAACAACTCCTGTTATCAAACGTTTATTAACTAAATGAAAATACTACTAACAGGATCATCCGGTTACATTGGAAAACGGCTACTCCCCATATTGATTGAAAATGGCCATGATGTGGTTTGTTGCGTCAGAGACGTTAAAAGATTTTCGCCCCCCCTATCGCTGAAATCAAAAATAGAAATCATTCAGATTGATTTGCTCAACAAAGCCACGCTCGACAATATTCCAACAGATATTGATGGTGCTTATTATTTGGTGCATTCCATGTCGTCGTCCTCCGACTATCATCAACAAGAACAGTTATCAGCCGAAAACTTCAGAAACGCAATGGCTAAAACCAAGGTGCAGCATGTAGTGTATTTAAGCGGTATCGTAAACGAATCAACCTTGTCGAAACATTTGGCATCCAGAAAAAATGTTGAATCGGAACTTAGCAAGGGAAGCTATCATTTCACTACCTTGCGGGCAGGAATTATCATCGGTTCAGGAAGTGCCTCATTCGAAATAATGCGCGATCTGGTTGAGAAACTTCCGGTAATGATTACCCCCAAATGGTTAAATACCAGATGTCAGCCAATAGGAATATCGGATGTAATCACCATCCTCTCCAAAACAATCTTTAACCCACTAACATTCGATAAAAACTTTGATATCGGAGGTTCCGATATATTGTCCTATAAGGACATGCTTCTGAAATTTGCCCACATCAGAAAACTAAAACGGCATATCTTTATTGTCCCTGTGATGACGCCGAAGATTTCTTCTTACTGGTTGTATTTTGTAACATCTACATCTTACAAACTGGCCATTGCATTGGTAAATAGCATGAAAATAGAAGTGATTTGTCGCAACGATGAAATTAATAAAATACTGGGAATAGAACCCATGAGCTACCAGTCTTCATTGGAAAGAGCCTTTAGTCAGATAGAAAGCAACGAAGTAGTTTCGAGCTGGAAGGATGCTTTCATAAGCAGTAGTTTCAACCTCAATTTATCGGACTTCATTCAGGTACCAACCTATGGATGTTACAAAGACATCAGAGAAAAAACCATCACCGACAGAGAGGAATGTATCGATAAAATCTGGAGCATCGGAGGCGAAACAGGATGGTATTATGCAAACTGGCTATGGCTTATCAGAGGCTTTATGGATAAGATGGCGGGAGGCGTTGGATTAAGAAGAGGACGCACTTCAGCTAATTCATTAAACGTAGGAGATGCTTTGGATTTTTGGAGGGTGTTATATGTCGATAAAAATGAAGGCCGTTTGCTGCTATTTGCTGAAATGAAACTACCGGGCGATGCCTGGCTCGAATTTAAAATGGTTGACAACAAATTGATACAAACAGCAACTTTCCGTCCCCTTGGTTTGATAGGAAGATTATATTGGTATTCAGTACTACCTTTCCATGGATTTATTTTCAAAGGAATGATTCAAAAAATAGCTGAACACAACACCGGCTTATAGCCCAAACGTTCAGATGAGATACATTTCTGCACCCGAAGATAAGGTTATGCCAACTTAAATACTTTACCGGGCATGGCTTTGATAATTCCTTCGAGTTCGAGATTTAGCAATGCTTCGGCCACTTTAGAAACATTGAGTTTTGAATTGATACACAATTCATCAATAGAAAAAGATGATTTCTGACTCAATAAATCATAAATAATTTGTTCCTCAGGTTTTAGTTCGATAAAGAGTTGTCGCTGTGAAGTTTTTTGAGGTTTTTTGTTTAACTCCCAACCCATGATGTAGAACAAGTCATCTGCAGATTGAATCAATGCAGCTTTATTGGTTTTAATCAAATGGTTACACCCTTCAGAAAACACATCTGTTAGTTTTCCGGGAACAGCAAACACATCACGATTATAAGAATTAGCAATATCAGCTGTAATCAGAGCTCCTCCCCTTTTGGCAGCTTCTACTACAATTACGGCATCTGCCATGCCGGCAATAATGCGGTTGCGTTTAGGAAAATTTTCGCGGTCGGGATTAGTTTCGCTCATAAACTCTGTTAGCAAACCTCCATGCTGTATCATTTTTTCGGCAAGAGGTTTGTTCAGTTGCGGATATACCCTATCCAGACCATGTGCCATAACAGCAACAGTCGGCATATTGTTTTCGTTGGCAGCTTTATGAGCACAGGTATCCACTCCGTAAGCCAATCCGCTTACAATTAATATTTCCTGCGAAGCCATATCTTTAATCAATTGCTTGCAAATATCTTTACCATATTCGGTAATATTTCGGGTACCTACTACGCTCACAATTTTTATTGAATTTAAATCAGCATTGCCGATGTAATAAAGTAGCATCGGGCTGTCAATACATTGTTTTAAGCGGTTAGGATAAGCAGCATCAAGATAAAACAAGGGCTTGATATTAAACTTTTCTATAAACGCTATTTCTTTATCTACCCTTTCAAACATATCGTGGTTGACAATGGAATTTACCAATGTTTCACCAATGCCGGGTATTTTGAGCAGATTCGACTTCTTTTCTTTAAAAACGGCTTCTACTCCCCCACAGTAGGATATTAATTTTTTCCCAATTATATCGCCCACTCCGGGAATTAAACTAAGGGCTATTCTATATCTTAACAATTTCTTCCGTTTTGTTTTCAAAAATACCGTATTTATTTATAATTTTATCAAAAAAAATACAAATACTTTGGCAGTAAAAAAAAACATACTCATTTGTCCGCTTAATTGGGGTTTGGGACATGCATGCCGATGCGTTCCAGTGATACAATCTTTTATAAATGCAGGTGCAAATGTAGTGATTGCTGCCGATTATAGACCATTAGCATTCTTACGCAAAGAGTTTCCTAATTTGAAATGTTTTTCTTTTCCCGGCTATAGAATTACATACCAACGCAAAGGAAGTTTTCTGCTGAAATTCTTTAGTCTCTTACCTCAAATTATTTTAGACATTTACAAAGAACACAAGCAACTGAATAGTATCATTGACGAATATGATATTGACATTGTGGTTTCTGATAATCGGTTTGGTTTATGGAATAAAAAGGTGAAAAGTATTTTTATGACACACCAGATTTCAATTAAAAGCCCGATTAAAATAAGCATTTTTGAGAGATTATTGTATTATTGCAACAAGGCTTTTATCAAGAACTATGACGAATGTTGGATACCCGATTTCGAGGGCGAAATTAATCTATCAGGCGATTTATCGCACAAATACAATCTTCCTATTGACAGCTATTTTATTGGCCCCTTGTCTCGTTTTAAAAACAGAACACCTAATGATTATTCTAATCCATTAGAATTACTGGTACTGCTTTCAGGTCCTGAACCTCAACGAACAATTTTTGAAGAAATCATATTAAAACAATTAGAAAACAAAACCATAAAAACGATAATTGTTAGAGGAATTACAGAGGAAGATGAGGTGCAAACAATTTCTGAAAACTTAAGTATTTATTCGCATCTCGATACCAATTCGCTACAAAAACTAATTCAGCAATCAGAAATGATTCTTTGCCGTTCAGGCTATTCTACTATTATGGATATTGCAGTATTTGGCAAGAAAGCAATATTGGTTCCTACTCCGGGACAAACCGAACAGGAATATCTTGCTCAATATTATAAAGAGAAAAAATATTTTTATTCGGTTTCGCAAAAATTATTTAACCTCGAAGAAGCTCTTAGTCATTCAAAAAAATATTCAGGTATTCAAGTAAAAAGCAATGGAGTTGAGTTAAATGAAAGAGTGAAAGCTTTACTTTTATAATAAAGTGTACAAAAAATTTATTATTCACCTGCCTCTTCACAATCACCGCCATTCTTAGGAAAGATAAGAATAAGCCCTTTAGAAATGATTGTAAAATGCTTGATTAAACGGTTTGTGTTGAGCATTTTATTTTTATTTTTGCAGAAGATAAAAAAAAGAAATCTTAAACGATACAATTCAATGAAAAATAAAGCCACAGAAGCCATAGAAGTATTTAAAAACGATTACAATTGTTCACAATCTGTTTTGTCTGTTTTTGCAGAGGAATTGGGCATCAACAAAGATGTAGCACTTAAAATATGTAATCCTTTTGGAGCTGGCATTGCTTATATGCAAGAATGCTGTGGTGCCGTGAGCGGAGCATTGATGGCAATAGGTCTCGCCTATGGAAAAGGTGAACACGGAAGCAATGATGATAAAGCCATGGCTTACGAAAAAGCTAAACATTTTATTGCTGAATTTAAGAAAATTCATAACTCTGTATGTTGCAGAGAATTGCTGGATAACCATGACATGAATACCCCCGAAGGCATTGAAAAAATATATGAACTTGATTTATTTCGCCAGCGTTGTGCCATTTATATTCAGGATGCTGTTAGAATAACAGAAAAAGTATTAAAATAGAACAGAAAATTAAAAAATTAAAAAACAAAACCCGACTAAATCTTAGTAATTTGTCGGGTTTTGTTTTTATATTATCAATATAAAATTGAATTTATCGGATATATAGTTATTTACTTGTGGGTGTTGCAAACAATTTATAAGCGATTCCAAATTTTAGCAGATTAAATCCTAAACCCAACTCTGCATAAGCATTAAAGTGTGGTGTAATTTCATAATAACTGCCAATATGTAAATTATAATATAGTTTATAGCTAGTGTTACTTTCTGTATCTACAAAACTGTTAGGATTTTTTACATCAGCTGTTTCTGTACTTGAAATAGTATAAATGGCATTCACCAAACTAGCTTTAACATAAGGTTCAAATTTCTTTAAATGCAGTGGCAAAAGATATTTTACATCCAGATTGAAAAAAGTGAACCCTAATTCCCATTCATATCTTCTTGTACTTAAGGTTACATCACTTTTATAAGTGGCTTTCCCGAATTCAATTCCAAATTCAAGCTTTTTTGAAGCACTTCTTACTGTACCAGCTATTGTATAGTACAATGGTTTAATTTTAAAATCATACTGAGGTAAACTGGTATAAGCACCTCCGTCTACTGCTGATAAACCAGGCATTCCTAATCCAGTTCCTAATTGAACAGTAAAAATTCCCTTTTCCTTTATTTGTCCGTAAAAAGTAAAACTAATCATCGAAAGTAATAGTGTGCAGAAAATAATTTTCTTCATAATAATCTTATTTTAAGTTATAAATTTAAATATTTTCATCTAAACATTGTTTTGCAAGAAATTGTTCAAAGTTCAAATGCATAAACTTGTTTTAAAAAAAAATTATATCAATTTTTTACACGAATAATTATGTATTTTTGTGACAATAACTAAACCAACAAGGCATGAAAATACTTATTATAGAAGACGAGCAGGCAGCAGCCCGGCGCTTATCCCGTTTAATAGCTGAACTCCTTCCCGATGCAGAAATCATCGATCAGCTTGAAACCATCAGCGATACTGTAAAATGGTTAATGCTCAACCAACAACCCAACCTCATCTTAATGGATATTCACCTTGCCGATGGTTCATGTTTCGAGATTTTCAAGCAAATAAAAGTCACAGCACCCGTCATTTTCATCACTGCTTACGACCAATACGCTATACAAGCTTTTAAAGTAAATAGTATTGATTATTTGCTCAAACCTGTCAAAAAAGAAGAACTCCAACTAAGCCTCCAAAAGTGGAAAGCTTCCCACAAAGAAGTAGATTTTTCGGCTTTAATGGAACAAATGATTCAGAAAACCAAGGATGCACCCCAACGTTTCGTGGTAAAATACGGACAATTCCTAAAAGCCATTGATAGCAGTGAAATTGCACTCTTCTATGCCGAAGACAAAACTATCAACATTCTCACCTTCGACAAACAGACCTATCCTATAGATTTTTCGCTCGACAAAATTCAGGAAATGCTTGACAGCAGAACATTTTTCCGCATCAGCAGAGGGATTATCATCAATTATAAAGCCATCGGACAAATGTTTACACATTTCAAAGGACGTATTAAAATCGAAAGTATAGTCCCCTCCCATTTAGAAATCTATGTAAGTGCCGACCGTGCTTCTGCTTTCAAACTATGGTTATCCGGCAAAAGTGAAATCTGACAAAAATAATAACCATTACAAGCTGTTTTCAAATAATTTTCTTCAGTAATTTAGCAAAGCTATTTTCTTGAATATGTATAAATAAAGAACATTTCTTTTAAATAAAAACATACTTACAAAAAAATATTTTCTGTCTTTTGATTTTGGTATTTAAAAAAATATTAATTTTGCCATCTGGTTAAACTATTTGATTAAACCATTTAATAAAATTAATATGAGCTTAAAAGAAACAGATACGGAGCAGATTATATTAAATGCAGCCAAAGAAGTCTTTTTCAAGAAAGGTTATGATGGAGCCCGTATGCAGGAAATTGCCGATGAAGCCGGAATGAATAAAGCCTTATTACATTATTATTTTCGCAGCAAAGACAAGCTTTTCGAAGCCATCTTCAACGATGCCTTTCAGCGTTTTGTTCCTAAAATAGTTGAGAAAATGATTTCTAATATAAGCATTGAAGAAAAAATAGAAGCATTCGTAGATAATTATATTACTGTAATTATGGAAGTACCTCAAATTCCTATATTTATTCTAACAGAAATCAATCGAAATCCTGAAAGAATTGTTGGAATGATGAAAAAAGTTGGCATGCAACCTGATTTAATCATTGCAGGAATACAAAACGATATTGATGAAGGAAAAATTATTGATATTAACCCTCGGCATTTGCTTATTAATATCTTAGCACTTTGTGTGTTCCCTTTTGCAGGAAAACCATTAATGCAAATTATGCTTTTCAATAACAACCCTGGCAGCTACCACGATTTCTTATTAGAACGCAAAAAAGAAGTGAGTCAATTTATTATAAACTCAATTAAAAATAAATAAAATATGAAGAGATTTGCTTATATACTCTTATGCATGGTTGCCCTAAGCACCCATGCTCAGCAAACAGATATACAAACCCTGTATCAAAAAGCCGTACAAAACTATCCTTTGTTTAAGCAAAAGGAAACTATCAATGAAATAGGTGATTTAAAGATAAAAAGTTTGAATACAAACTATCTGCCACAAGTAAACATCAATGGACAATTGAGTTATCAATCGGATGTTACTAAAATTCCCATTAATATACCCTTTTTAAAAATCCCGGAAGCATCTAAAGATATGTATAAAGCCACCTTAGATGTCAATCAATTGATTTGGGACGGTGGCTTGATAACCGGTCAAAAAGAACTCGAAAATATAAATACCCAGAGCGAACAAGAGAATCTGGAAACTGAACTTTATAAATTAAAAGAAAGAGTAAATCTGTTTTACTTCAACATATTAATTGCACAGCAAAACATTGATTTGTTGGAAGTTTCTAAAAAAGATATTCAAACTAAACTACTAAAGATTGAATCGGGAGTAAAAAATGGTATGACGAACGAAAACAATGCCGACAATCTGAAAGCAGAAATTATTAAAATTGATCAAAAAATTATTGAAATAAAATCCAATAAATCAGCAAGCATTCAAATGCTGAATGAATTGTGCGGAACCACAATCAACGACATTTCTATATTACCATTGCCCGAAATAGCAGTTAATACCAATACTTATGAAAACTTCAGACCCGAATTAAAAAGTTTTGAACTTACTAAAAACAAATTAACCACCACTTCATCGGTTCTTTCAGCTAAGCTGATGCCTAAATTTTACTGTTTCGGACAGTTGGGTTATGGACGACCCGGCTTAAATATGCTTTCCAACGACTTTCAATCGTTTTATATCGTTGGTGCTAAACTAAGCTGGAATATCTGGAACTGGAACCAAACCAAAACCGATAAAGAGATACTGAATTTGCAAAAGGACATCATCAATACTTCCAAAGAAACCTATCAGAAGAATGTAAAAATGAACTATCAGCATGATGTAGCCGAAATTGATAAATATACAGAATTAATATTAAAAGATATAGAGATTATTCAGTTAAGAACAAAAATTGCAAAGAATTCATCATCTCAATTCGACAATGGCTATATTACCTCTTCCGATTATCTCAACGATGTAAATGCTGAAACACAATCGAAAATTAATTATGAAATACATAAAATCCAATTACAAAAAGCTAAATTCGATTATTTAGTAAATTTAGGAAAACTATAAGTTATTTAAGTATAAAGAAATAAAAATAAATCAAAAATATCGTTATGAATAATAAATATATAATGCTCGTAACACTTGCATTTGCAGCTGTAGCTTGCAACAACAACAATGATAAATCAGATGCTTATGGAAATTTTGAAGCAACTGAAGTAATAGTGTCTTCTCAGGCAAATGGTAAATTGCTTTCTTTGAATATCACAGAAGGTCAGGTTTTGAAAGCTGGTGAAATTTATGGATTTGTGGATACCACCGATTTATTCCTGAAAAAACAACAATTACAGGCACAAAAAGAAGCTGTTTCATCGAAAATATCAAACATTACAGCACAAATTGATGTATTAAAACAGCAAAAACAAAACTTAGAGATTGATAAGGATAGAATAGTAAAAATGAATAAAGACGGTGCTGCAACTATAAAACAACTGGACGATGTGATAGGTGCTATTGATGTAATTAACAAACAAATCAATTCTATTCAAACACAAAACAACAGTGTGTTTAATGAAATTACAGGCATCGAAAAGCAGGTGGAGCAAATATCAACTTCTATACAGAAATCATACATTCGTGACGAAACTGCCGGAACAGTACTGGTAAAGTATGCAGAGCAAGGAGAAATAACTGCATTTGGAAAACCACTTTATAAAATGGCTAATCTTAACGAAATGATTTTAAAGGTTTATGTAAGTGGTGACCAGCTTCCGAAAATAAAAATCGGGTCAAAATGCGAAGTAATGGTAGATTTGAACCAAACAGAAAATAAAAAGTATGAGGGAATTATTAGTTGGGTAGCTGATAATGCTGAATTTACGCCCAAAATCATTCAAACCAAAAAGGAAAGAATAAATTTGGTATATGCCGTAAAAGTGTTGGTTAAAAATGATGGTAGTTTAAAAATCGGAATGCCCGGAGAAGTGAATTTCTAATGAAAGACGGAAGTATAAATCAAATAATTATTCAATTCATTTATGTAAGTATGAAGAACATCAAATATCTAATTGTAATTTTAGGCCTTATATTGACCGTTCCTGCTTTTTCACAAAACAAAAAAGCTGATGATATTATCGGCAAATGGTTTACCGAAAACAATGAAGCCAAAGTTGAAATTTATAAAAGCGGTGATAAATATTACGGTAAAATTATCTGGTTGAAAGAACCTAATGATAAAGAAACCGGCAAGCCAAAGAAAGATAAAAACAATCCCGATACAAAATTGAAAGAGCGTTCAATAATAGGAATGAATTTCGTAAATGCATTCAAATTTGATGGGGATGATGCATGGGAAGACGGAACTGTGTACGATGCAAAATCAGGAAAAACATACAGTGGAACTATCGGATTTGAGGCAAAAGACAAATTAAAACTGAGAGGTTATATTGGTAAATCGTGGATGGGATTAGGAAGAACCACATATTGGACAAGAACAAATTAAATTTGTAAAGTTCTTTAAGTAGTTTTTGTCATTGCGAGTGATTGCGAGGAATTTTAACATGAGATGCTTCCTTCGCCAGCATGACAAAAGAAAAAATTGAACTTCGGTCTTCCGTTTTCGGACTAAAAAATAAATACATAAAATGTTAGAACCTACAATATCAGTAAAAAATATCAGTAAAAACTATGGCAACATTACAGCCATTGATAAGCTGAGTTTTGAAATAAAAAAAGGCGAATTGTTCGGCTTTATCGGACCGGATGGAGCCGGGAAAACCACGCTTTTCAGAATACTTACCACGCTTTTGTTTCCAGATAGTGGTTCTGCTTCGCTTTGTGGTTTTGATGTAGTGAAAGATTATAAAAAAATCAGGCAAATTATTGGGTATATGCCCGGCAAGTTTTCTTTGTATCAGGATTTATCGGTAGAGGAAAACCTCACTTTCTTTGCTACTATTTTCGGAACTACCATCGAAGAAAACTATGATTTAATCAAAGATATTTATGTTCAGATAGAGCCTTTTAAGAAGCGGACGGCTGGTAAACTTTCGGGTGGCATGAAACAAAAGCTGGCTTTGTGCTGTGCAATGATTCATAAACCTGAAGTTTTGGTGCTGGATGAACCCACAACAGGTGTAGATGCAGTTTCCCGCAAGGAATTCTGGGAAATGCTTCGTAAACTGAAAGAAAGCGGCATTACCATCATTGTTTCCACGCCATACATGGACGAAGCGAGTTTGTGCGACCGTGTGGCTTTGATACAAGGCGGGAATATTATGTCAACCGATACGCCAGAGAATATTATCAGGCAGTTTGACACTGCTTTGTATGCTATTAAAACTCATTCGATGTATCAGATGATGCTCGATCTTAACGAATGGAATCAGACTGAAACGGCTTATCTTTTCGGTCAATATATGCATTTGACCATTAAAGATAAAGACAGCAATGCAATTGAAACTTATCTGAAAAGTAAATCGCATAAGGATATTGAAATCAGACAAATTACTCCCAATATTGAGGATGCGTTTATGCGTTTAATGTCGAATAATTCAAGATAAATGACACAGAACATTCAAAATATAAACCAAATAATAAGTCCTACTAACGGAAAAATGAATAATGCCGAAACCGTTATTACTGTAAAAAATCTTGTCAAGAAATTTGGTGATTTTGTTGCCAATGATGACCTGAGTTTTGAAGTTTATAAAGGCGAAATTTTTGGTTTTCTGGGTGCAAACGGAGCCGGAAAAACCACTGCTATCAGAATTTTATGCGGACTATCGAAACCTAGTTCAGGTGAATTGACTATTGCCGGTTTTGATGGCTATAAAGACACCGAAAAAATTAAAAAAAGCATCGGCTATATGAGTCAGAAGTTTTCGTTGTACGAAGATTTGACGGTAGTTGAAAATATTCGCTTTTATGGAGGAATATACGGTATTTCAGGAAAAGAAATCAAGATTCGCACCGAAGAGCTCATCGAAAAGCTTAATCTTGAAGACGTAAAAGACAAATTAATTAAAGGTTTGCCTTTGGGTTGGCGTCAAAAACTTGCTTTTTCGGTTGCCATTTTGCATGAACCCAAGATAGTTTTCTTGGACGAGCCAACAGGTGGTGTGGATCCGATTACCCGCCGGCAGTTTTGGGATATGATTTACGAAGCTGCCAATAACGGTATTACGGTTTTTGTAACCACGCATTATATGGACGAAGCTGAATATTGCAATCGGGTTTCGATAATGGTGGATGGAAAAATTGCCGCCCTCGACACACCCGATGGTTTGATGAAAACTTTTGCGGCCAACAATATGGAAGGCGTTTTTTTGAAGCTAGCAAGAGGAAAATAATTTTGAATGATAATTATAATCTAAAAACAAAGAATGCAATAACTTTAAGTACTCAAGGCAATCTAAGTACTTTAGGCACTTTAAAAACTAATACATGAAAAGATTCAAAGGATTTGTAATTAAGGAGTTTTATCACATTTTCAGGGATTACCGAACGATGGTTATTTTGTTTGGGATGCCATTGGTTCAAATTCTGATATTTGGCTTTGCCATCACCACAGAAATCAATAATGCGGGCATTGCTATTCTCGATAATTCCAAAGATATAACTACTCAAAAGATCACAAACAAATTACTTTCATCGGGCTATTTTAAACTGGAAGCAAATCTATCGGATTACAAAGAAATTGAACCCAGTTTCCGCAAAGGAAAAATTAAAGAAGTCATCATTTTCGAAAACAACTTTGCTCAAAAACTCATAACCGAGAAAAAAGCAAGTATTCAGATTGTAGCCGATGCCTCCGACCCCAATACTGCCAGCTTGCTTACCTCCTACACCACCAATATCATCAATAATTACCAACTCGAAATGATGCAGAATGAAAAGCTTCCCATGCAGATAAACCCTGAAGTAAAAATGCTGTATAACGAAGAGTTGAAAAGCGTTTTTATGTTTGTTCCGGGAACAATAACTGTTTTACTTATGCTCATTTCAGCCATGATGACATCCATTTCCATCACCCGCGAAAAGGAACTCGGCACTATGGAAATCCTGCTTGCTTCGCCGCTGAAACCTGTTCAGATAGTTGTTGGCAAAGTAGTCCCTTATGTTTTCATTTCTTTTATGATTGCTGTAATAATTCTGGTACTGGGCTTTACCGTTTTCGGGATGCCGGTGCAAGGAAGCTTAATATTGCTGATGGGCGAATGCCTGTTGTTCATCTTAATGGCACTTTCATTGGGAATTCTTATTTCTACCGTAACCCAAACCCAACAAACCGCCATGATGATTTCGATGTTTGCGCTCATGTTGCCCACCATATTGTTGTCGGGCTTTATTTTCCCTATCGAAAACATGCCTTTGCCTTTGCAAATATTAAGCAATATCGTACCGCCCAAATGGTTTATTATCATTATCAAAAACATCATGCTAAAGGGAGTAGGTTTTGGTTACATCTGGAAAGAAACGCTGATCATTCTGGGTATGACCGCATTTTTTATTACACTTAGCGTAAAGAAATTTAAGATACGATTGGGCTAAAACAAAATTCAAAGAATTTAAGATGAGAACTATATTCTATATATTACAAAAAGAATTTACACAGATATTTCGCAACAAATCCATGATGCCCATTATGTTTGTGATGCCGATAGTGCAACTTTTGGTACTATCGTTTGCAGCCACTTTCGAGATGAAAAACATCAAAATCCATATTGTGGATATGGACAAAACACCTCAATCGCGTGCCATGATCAGCAAGTTCAAAGGAAGTAAGTTTTATACAATTATAAATTATTCCGATGCTTACAAGATTGCTGAAAATGATTTGAAAACCAACAAAGCCGATGTTATTCTTCAAATTCCGCAATATTTTGAAAGAGATTTAACGAAAGAAGATAAAGCTTCGGTTCAATTAACCATCAATGCCATCAATGGAAGTGCCGCAGGACTGATAAACGCTTATACTTTTTCTATTATCAAAGACTTTAACCGCAATATATTGGTGGATACTTACGGGCAAAAACTCGAAATGCCCATTCAAACCAATTCATCCTTCTGGTACAACCCACAATTAGACTACAAAACTTATATGGTTCCCGGAATTTTAGTATTGCTGGTAACCATTATCGGCTTATTCCTTTCGGCAATGAATGTGGTAAGAGAAAAAGAAATAGGAACCATTGAACAAATTAATGTAACACCTATCCACAAATACCAGTTTATTGCAGGTAAGCTCATTCCTTTTTGGATTATTGCCATGTTCGAACTCGCATTTGGCTTACTGATTGCAAAACTGATATTCTCGTTACCTATTTTGGGAAGTGTATTTGTAGTTTTTACAGTGGCTGGTATTTATATATTAGCTATTTTAGGCTTAGGATTGCTTATTTCAACAATAACAAATACCCAACAACAAGCCATGTTTATTGCCTGGTTTTTTATGGTAATATTTTTGTTGATGAGTGGATTGTTTACCCCTATCGACAGTATGCCAGACTGGGCACAGAAATTAAATATTATCAATCCTATTGCTTATTTTATAAAGGTAATGCGAATGGTGCTACTCAAAGGCGCAGGTTTTAAGGATGTTTTGAATCAGATTATTGCACTTAGCATTTACGCCATCGTTGCTTTAACTTTAGCAGTTAGAATGTATAAAAAGAAATCGTAAGAATTAATCTATTATTTGTTTGCTTTTATTGTAAGCTTATCAATTTCGATAATAGTAAATTCTTCAGTAAGTTTCACAATAGTTTCAAGGTTTTTTTCAATTAGTTGAAGCAATTCTTTATTTGTAATATTGCCTGTTGATATAATTATTAATTTCAAAGGAGTGTTATTAATAATCTTACTTTCATAAAAGTCAATATCTTTTGTTACAACAAATCTGTCTTCGTTGTCGGCAAACCTCATAATCTCAGAATCAGGAGTAGCATTCTTTGCGGGTAATTCCAATGTATGAAAAGCATCATAGCCTTTCCATCTGAAAAAATCGGCTAATAATTTAGGTAGTTGAGCATCTATCAATAACTTCATGATGCCACTTTAAAAATACTTTTTACCTGAATTAATTTGGAAGCATATTCCAAACATGCTAAAATATCATTATTCTCAAGATCTTCGTAATCATTAAGAATTTCTTCATGAGTCATACCCGAAGCTAATAAATCGAGTATCATTTCAACAGGATATCTTAATCCTCTTATTGAGGGCTTGCCATGACAGATGTCTGGATTAATGGTAATTCTACTTATATTTGACATATTTTTTTCTACAAAAATACAAAATTAATAGGCAATATTTATTAATTCCTGATTATTGCCCAAAATTTACATCATGTTTAAACGAAATGCTTGCTTTTTACCATACGGAATATATCGAGGTTTCTCAATTGCAATAGTCGGAGGGCGCGACTTGAAGTCGCACCCCGACTGTGTTATTTATGAAGTGTATCTTTTGTATTTATTCCTTTACTATCTTCTTAAATTCACAGGTTTTCCCATTCTCAAGTTTTATTAAGTAAACACCGGGTGTAAAGTTTGTGGTTTGAATATTAGTCTTTTCAATAAATTTTCCTTTGAAAACAAGCTGACCGATAACATTTAGAATTTTATACTTTCCTTTATTTATGCATGTATCAGGTCGAAGCGCACTTGCGATTCGTATTAAAACATTTGTCTAAGCCTATTTCTTTCCGACAAACCAGCCTTCGACAGCTGCAAAAGCCTAAATCGCAAAAAAGAGTCGGATGTATTGAGATGAAAAAGCTGGGTAACGCCCAAAAAGGGGGTGGTGTTCAGAAGGAAATATAAATGAGAAAATTAGTATTGTTAGTTAATTAGTGAAGGAGAATCTATATTGGGTACAGATTTTTTATCAGCCAAAATAAAACGTTATTCCTTCACAAACTTGTTTACAATACTAATATTGTCATTATTTAATTTAATCACATATACTCCTTTAGAAAAATCAGTAATATTAAGTTCTGTTTGAAGTTGTATTACAGCTTGCTGAAAAATTAAATTTCCTTTTATATCATATATTGAAATGCTTGTATTTTGCAGGTTTTTTAATTGTTGGATATCTATAATAAGTTTATTCGAAGCAGGATTGGGATAAATATTTATTTTATCAGAAGAAACAATCATATTAATGCCTAAAGAACCCTGAGGAACCACTGTTATAAATATTATAGCATTTGGAGATTTTTGCAAATAAGATGAATCGCAATAGGTAGCCGTACATCCCACAGAATCGGTAATACTTTGACAGATATTATAATATCCGGCTGTACTGTATGTATGAGATGGATAAGCAATTGTATCATGTGTGCCATCGCCCCAGCTCCAATTGTAATGCAAATGAGGAAGACCAGAAGCATTGTTTACAATAAAGTAATGATGGAGTACATTTGTATCAGCTATTAAATTAAATTGTGCTGAACAATTGGTAGTATTTGGAATAACCGTAACATGTAGTGATGATATAACTCCATCCCCGCAAGCATTTGCACCTTTTACAGTAATGTTTCCGGAAGTGGCTAAAGAACTATAATTTACAGTTATACTGTTTGTAGAACTTGTTCCAGTAGCTCCGTTGGGTAATGTCCAAATATAAGATGTTGCATTTGTAATTGCAGTTACAGTATAATTTACAGCATTTTGCCCCTGATAAACCGTTGTTGGGCCCGAAATAGTTCCAGCATTCGAAGGAAGTGGATTAACAGTTATTGCAATTGTTGCAGGAGCACCATCACCACATATGCTATGACCTTTCACTGTTATATTTCCTGATACAGCATTTACTCCAAAGTTAACTGTTATAATATTTGTAGTACTTGTTCCCGTTGCTCCATTGGGTAATGTCCAAATATAAGACGTTGCATTGGCAATAGTAGGTACTGTATAACTTACTGCAGTTTGTCCTTGACACACAGTAGATATACCCGAAATAGCACCTGCATTAACTGGGGAAAAATTTACATTAACAATAGCTGAATCTGAATATGAAGTAGTACAACCTCCATTTTGAACTATTGCTCTATATGACCAAATACCAATAGATGCTGGTATTTCATTATAAGTAGTTGTTGTATCAGCAATATCAGACCAAACACCATTATTCATTTTTTTCTGCCATTTGATAATATTCCCATTGTTTCCGTATAAAGTAAGTATTCCTGTTGAATCCCCTAGACAAATATTCCCACCTCCATTTATTGAACCTCCAATTGTATTAGAATATTTATTAACAATTAATAGTGAGTTATTTCCATTACAACTCCCATTTGAACCATGTACAGAAATACATACTGTACCCGAAAAAGCAGGATTCCAATTTACGGTTCCTATTGTATCATTACCAGTAATAGTACCAGCAGTTAAAGGAGTAATACTCCAAACATAAGAAGTGGCATTTAATATAGACAAAACTGTATATGTAGATATTCCAGAACCAATGCATATTTGTGTTGGTCCATTAGGTATAGAAGTAGGAAGTATTATTGGATTACCTCCTTGCGTTGTTTTTAAAAGCCTCCCTTTTAAATTCCCTCCAACAATATAACCTGTATCAGCATTGTTAAAGAATACTGACGTTAAATTACGACTGGTTCCACTATTTTGTAATGTCCAGTTAATTCCTCCATTTGTAGTTTTTAATATTGTTCCTAATGAACCAACAATATACCCGATATTGCTATTAAAAAAAAACACTGAATTTAATGGATAAGATGTATTACTTATCTGAGCTGTCCAACTTGTACCACCATTGGTTGTTTTAAAAATTGCTCCACTAGAGCCAACTACATAACCAATATTGCTATCAGTGAAAGAAACTGAAGTTAACGAACCATTAAATATTGTTTGAGTAATCCAGTTAGTTCCACCATTAATAGTTTTTAATATTGAACCAGAACTAGTTGTAATAAATCCTGTATCAGAATTAATAAAAAACACAGAATATAAATAGCTATTTACAATATTAGTTTGAATAGTCCAGTTAGCTCCACCATTGGTTGTTTTTAAAAATCTTCCATTTGAGCCAACAGCATAACCTACATTGGCATTCGGAAAATGGACAGAAGATAAGCTATAACTTCCTCCGTTAATTTGCTTTGTCCAATTAGCTCCACCATCGATTGTTTTTAAAATATTATCACCTACTGTATAACCTGTATTATAATCTGTAAAATATACACTATTTAAACCATATGGAGTTCCACTTATTTGTGAAATCCAGTTTGTTCCACCATTGATTGTTTTATAAATTCCTCCATCACTTCCAACAGCAAATGCGGTATTTAAGTCGGTAAAATAAATTGAAGACAAATATCTTGAGGTGTCACTTGTTTGTGCTATCCAATTTGTACCGCCATTAATTGTTTTTGTAATTCGCCCATTGTTGCCTACTGTATATCCTTTATTTGAATCAGTAAAGAAAACTGAATTTAAAGAGCTTGTTATTGAGTTTGTTTGAATGCTCCAATTTAATCCGCCATTAATTGTTTTTAATATTATTCCATCAAAATTATAGCCATTACCTACAATATAACCAACATTATTATTTATAAAATAAACTGAATTCAAATATTTGGTTGTCCCACTTATTTGTGATACCCAACTTAATCCGCCATTAATTGTTTTTAATATTGTTCCACTTTCACCTGTAATATAACCAGTATTGGCATCAGTAAAATTTATTGAATATAACCAATTTGTATTACCACTCGTTTGTGTTATCCAATTTGTTCCTCCATTAATTGTTTTTAAAATGGTTCCTCCACTTCCAACGATAAAACCTGTATCTGAACTTGCAAAATAAACAGTTTCTAAATATTGTGTTGTTCCACTCGTTTGTGTTATCCAATTTGTTCCTCCATCAATTGTTTTTAATATTTTTCCATAATCGCCAACCGCATAACCAATATTCGTATTATTAAAACAAACTGAGTATAATGGAAGTATTGTTCCGCTTATTTGTATATTCCAATTATTCCCACCATCAATTGTTTTAAGTATTATTCCATTATCACCAACTACATAACCAGTTGAATTATTTGCAAAATAAACCGATTTTAAATTATTAGTTATACCACTATTTTGTGCTATCCAGTTTATCCCACCATTAATTGTTTTCAAAATAGTTCCATCTTCACCCACAGTGTAACCTGTATCAGCACTAATAAAATAAACTGATTTTAGAGAATTTGTTATTTCATTTGTAACAGAATTCCATCCATTACAGCTTTGTCCACTTGCATTAATTCCTATAAATAGTACAATTAATAAAAAGTAAAGTTTTTTCATATTATATTTCTTTTATGTTGCAAACTTAAATAAAATATAATATTATTATGTGTTTTTTTTAACAAAAAAACACAAGGCATACATAATCTTACGACAAAACTGTTAGGCTTATCTATCATACATAACACCCTAAAGCAAAACATCCGCTTATCAGCAGGCAATGCCGATAAACGGATGAAAAAAGAAAACTGCAAAGGCAGCTGTCAATATATTTTATAAGAAACCCAAATCCAATTTAGCTTCTTCCGACATCATATCTTTATCCCAGGGAGGTTCAAAAACAATTTCCACATCTACGCTCTTTATGCCGCTTATTGCACTTACCCGCTCTTTTACATCTACGGGCAAACTTTCGGCAACCGGGCAGTTGGGTGCTGTGAGTGTCATTATTATTTTTACAGTAAAATCCTGATTTACGATGACTTCATAAATCAAACCTAAATCAAATATATTTACAGGAACTTCGGGGTCGTAAATGGTTTTCAACACATTTAAAACAGCTTGTTCGTAGATTCGGATTTCGTCTTTCAATTCCATGTTTTTTAATTATGAATTATGAATGTTGAATTATTAATGATGAATTAAGTAGTAAAAATTTAGAACGCAGATTATACGGATACGTTCCATAAACGCAGATATTCGCAGATTTATATATATTTCTGATTTGTTATTGTTTATAATCGGTTTAAATCAGCGTTTCCCGTCAGGGATCCGACTTATCCGCGTTCAAAAATATAAATCAGAAAATTTGACACTTCAGTTTATATGTAACAATGAATTATTCTAATGAATTAGAAAGTAAAATATTCTCTTTTTATCATTCATAAATTATAAATCTTCATTCAACATTCATAATTCATAACTCATCATTATTTCTCGTATTTCGTCTTAAACACCAATGCATACAGTTTCATTTGCTTCATCATAGCCACCAAACCATTCGAACGCGTGGGTGAAAGATGATCTTTTAAACCAATTTTGTCAACAAAATCAAGTTTTGCATCTAAAATATCCTGTGGTTTTTGGTGAGATAAGGTACGAATGAGCAAGTTTGCAATACCTTTGGTAATAACAGCATCGCTATCGGCTTTGAAAACAATTACGCCATCAACATATTCAGCACTTAACCACACCCTCGATTGACAACCCACGATTAAGTTATTTTCAACTTTGTTTTTTTCGTCAATCATCGGACATTCTCTACCCATTTCAATCACATAATTGTATTTATCCATCCAGTCATCGAAGTTTTGAAACTCTTCAATAATCTGATTTTCTATTTCCTGTATTGTCATTATTTAATTATTAATTCACTTCGTAAAAATAAACCGCTTTATCATTTTTCTCATCATTGATTTCACCGAAAAAGTTCTCATCCATTTTCTGTTCAAATGACTTTACATCTACATATTGTGCGGTTATCTTCACTTTGTTATCTTCAGATACTTTTATCTTCACATAATTATATACAAAACCATCACCTTTAGGATTTTCAATCAGTTTTGATTCGGAAGCAACTACAAAAGCCAATTTGTTTTTTACAGCCTCTTTTTCAAAGTATTCATAAACACCCAAATTCATTCCACCAATAGCATCGGGTACTTTTTCTTTTTCTTCGTTATCGCTGATGAGTTTGCATTTTTTATAATAAACCACCATACGAACTTGCTTTCCTGCCTTTAATGAAGTCATTAACTCCTCAAAGTTTTTCAATTGCTTCTGAGCAAAAATGGAAGTCGAAATAAATAATATTGCGACTAAAAATAAAACTACTTTTTTCATATTCTTTTAATTTATAAACTTTAAAAACTAATTAAACATTTCTTTTACTTTATAAATAGCTTTTATCAAAACATCAATTTCTTCTTTGGTATTATAAAACGCAAAAGAAGCACGAATAGTTCCGGGAATTTCAAAAATATCCATCAAGGGTTGCGCACAATGATGTCCTGTTCTTACCGCCACGCCAAATCGGTCGATGATAGTACCGGCATCATAAGGGTGGATATTGTCGATTAAAAACGAAACAACAGCAGCTTTATGCTTTGCAGTCCCTATAATACGAATGCCATCCATCTTTAATAGTTCAGTAGTGGCATAGTCTAACAATTCATTTTCGTAAATAGCAATATTTTCGATTCCGATGTTTTCAACATATTGCAATGCAGCTTCCAATCCCAACACATCACCTACATTGGGTGTTCCTGCTTCAAATTTGTAAGGTAATTCGTTATAAGTTGTTTTCTCAAAAGTAACGGTTTGTATCATTTCGCCACCACCCTGATAAGGAGGCATGGCATTTAAGTATTTTTCTTTCCCATACAAAACACCTATTCCCATAGGTGCATATACTTTATGTCCCGAAAAACAATAGAAATCACAATCCAAATCCTGCACATCTACGCTGGAATGGGCAATTCCTTGTGCTCCATCTACCAGAACAGGAATATTGTGTTCGTGTGCTTTTTTGATGATTTCTTTAATAGGGTTGATAGTTCCCAATACATTTGAAACATGTGTAATGGCAATAATTTTGGTCTTTTCTGAAATTAAGTTTTCAAACGCAGTGATATCAAGCTCTCCGTTTTTGTGAAAAGGGATTACTTTTAATACTGCTTGTCTTTCCTCACAAATCATTTGCCAGGGAACAATATTTGAATGATGTTCCATTGCTGAAATCATTACCTCATCACCTTTTCCGATATATTTTTTCCCGAAAGAAGAGGCAACAAGATTAATGCTTTCGGTAGTTCCACGAGTAAAAATAATTTCGTGAGCATGCGGTGCGTTGATGAATTTCCTGACAGTTTCTCTTGCATTTTCAAAAGCCACAGTGGCTTGTTGGCTCATATAATGCACACCACGATGGATGTTGCTGTTTCCTTCGGTATAATATTTTGAAACGGCATCTATTACACATTGAGGTTTTTGTGTGGTAGCACCATTATCGAAATAAACGAAAGGTTTGCCATACACTTGCTGTAGCAAGATGGGAAAATCTTGCCTGATTTTATTTATATTCAACATATTGAAATTAAAACTATTTCTTCTTAGTCGCTGTTTTTGTTGATTTAGTTGTTGCTGCTTTTTTAGTAGTTGTCCTTTTTGTAACTTTCTTTTTTGTAGTTTTACCACCTTCTTCAGCTATTTTCAAACAATCGGCCAGTGTTAAATCTTTAGCTTCTTTATCTCCTGTTATTTTGTAATTATCTTTTCCAATTTTGATGTAAGCACCATATCTTCCACTAAGTACTTTTACATCGTTATTTTCAGGAAATTCTTTGATGCTTTTTTCGGCAGATTTCTTTTTATTCCCTTTTATGTATTCAATCGCTTCTTCTAATGTTAAAGCCAATAAATCTTGTGCTCTGGGAACTGGAAAATTAGAATTATTGTAAGTAATATAAGGACCAAATCTCCCGATATTTACTACAACATCCGCTTTTTCATATGCTCCCAATGTTTTTGGGAAATGTTTTGAAATCTCAGCTTTAGCTGCATCGGTAATTCTTTTTGCTTTGATAATTTCGATGCATCTTTCTTCTGTTACATCGTAAGGGTCATCAGTTTTAATTAAAGAATAAAATTTACCATCGTGGCGAACATAAGGACCAAAGCGGCCAACAGAAACCACCATTTCAATACTTTCAAAAACGCCAGCAGTTCTTGGCAGATTAAATAATTCAAGCGCTTGTTCGAGTGTAATGGTGTCAAGGCTTTGTCCTTTTTTCAATCCAGCAAAAGTTGGTTTTTCTTCATCTTTGGCTTCTCCTATTTGTGCCATAGCACCAAAGCGGCCAATTCTGACATAAACATTTTTCTTTGTCTTTGGATCAACACCTAATAAGCGTTCGCCTTTTGCTCTTTCCGATTCTTTTAAGGTTTTTTCAACATTTTCGTGAAAAGGAACATAAAAGGTTTTAATCATTTCATTCCATTCCATTTGTCCTTCTGCAATTTCATCAAAGTCCTTTTCAACTTCAGCGGTAAAATTATAGTCAAGTATGCTTTCAAAATGCTGTACTAAAAATCGGTTAACCACAGAACCAATGTCAGTAGGAAATAATTTGCTTTTTTCAAACCCGGTTTTTTCGGTTTTTACTTCTTCCTTAATTACATTGTTTTTGAGTGTAATTAAATCAAATTTCCTGATTTCACCATCTCTGTCTTCTTTTACAACATATTCTCTTTTTTGAATAGTAGAAATAGTAGGAGCATAAGTAGAAGGTCTTCCTATACCCAAATCTTCTAATTTTTTAACCAAACTTGCTTCGGTATATCTTGGTGGATGTTGTGTAAAACTTTGGCAAGCATTACATTCGTTTAATATTAATTTTTCACCTTTTTTCACCGATGGTAATAAGCCTTTTTGATTTTCTTCATCTTCATCATCATTCGATTCAAGATAAACTTTCAAGAATCCATCAAATTTTATTACTTCACCTTTGGCAACAAATTTCTCTTTTCTATTATCAATGTCAATCGTAATGTTTGTTTTTTCTAAGAGAGCATCACTCATTTGCGAAGCAATGGTGCGTTTCCAGATTAAATCATACAAACGCTTTTGCGAAGCATCGCCATTTACTGTTTGATTATTCATGTAGGTAGGGCGAATAGCTTCATGAGCTTCCTGAGCACCTTTTGTTTTGGTGGCATATTTGCGAATTTTTACATAGTCTTCTCCGAACAAACTTTCAATTTCTTTTTTCGCCATTGCAAGCGCCATATTCGAAAGGTTTACTGAGTCAGTTCTCATATATGTTATGAATCCTGATTCATATAATTGTTGAGCAACCATCATGGTTTTAGCAACAGGAAATCCTAATTTTCTGCTTGCTTCTTGTTGAAGTGTTGAAGTTGTAAATGGAGGTGCTGGTGACTTTTTTGCTGGTTTTGTTTCTACATCAGCAATAGTAAATATAGATTTAATACAATCATTTAAGAACTTTACAGCATCTATTTTCTTCTCAAATCTTTGAGAAAGTTCTGCCGTAATTGTAGTATTTTTATCATAATTTTTTACATCAAAAATGCCTATCACTTTATAGAATGAAGTAGTTAAAAACCCTCTGATTTCATCTTCTCTTTCAACTATTAACCTAACTGCAACTGATTGTACCCGTCCAGCTGACAATGCTGGTTTTACTTTTTTCCATAAAACTGGTGAAAGCTCATAGCCAACCAATCTATCCAAAACCCTGCGTGCCTGTTGGGCATTTACGAGGTGAAGATCTATAGAACGTGGATTTTCAACTGCTTCCAGAATAGCTGTTTTTGTGATTTCATGAAAAACGATACGTTTAACTTTATTATTTTTCAATCCTAAAGCTTCCATTAAATGCCAAGAAATAGCTTCTCCCTCACGATCTTCATCGGAAGCCAACCAAACTATTTCTGCTTCTTTAGCTAACTTTTTTAGCTCATTTACTATTTTTACCTTATCGGGTGATATTTCATATTGAGGTTGGAAATTATTCTCAATATCAATACTGATGGTCTTTTTAGATAAATCTCTAACATGACCGAAACTTGATTTTACAATAAAATCACTTCCTAAAAATTTCTCTATTGTCTTAGCTTTTGCAGGTGATTCAACTATTACAAGATTTTTCGACATAATTCTTCCTATTTATATATAATTGTATGAAAAACGGCACAAAATAAAACAATAAAAACTTAACAAAGCGAATTATTTTTCAAAATTCTATTGAAAAAATAAAAATTTAGCTTTTTTAACTACCTTTGCACCACAAAAAAAGTAATATTTAATATATTGATATTAAATTGTTTATAATAATTACTAAACAAATATAATTAATTTTTGTTTGGGTATTAAATTTTAATAAAAAAAACTGAAGTGGAACAAAAGAAAGTTTTTATTGAAACTTATGGTTGTCAGATGAATTTTTCTGATAGTGAAATCGTAGGCTCTATCATGAAATCAATAGATTATGAATTAACAACGGATATAAATCAAGCCAGTGTAATTTTTATTAATACATGTTCCATTCGTGATAATGCTGAACAAAGAGTAAACAGAAGATTAAAAGAACTAAGATCACATAAAAAGAAAAACCCTAATTTAAAAATTGGATTATTGGGTTGTATGGCCGAACGCTTGAAAGAGCAAATCTTTAATGAAGAGGCTGTAGATTTAATAGTTGGGCCCGATGCTTATCGTGATTTACCTAATTTGCTTAATGCTGTAGACAGTGGACAAAAGGCTGCGAATGTTCTACTTTCCGAAGAAGAAACGTATGCTGAAATAGAGCCAGTAAGACTCGATAACAATGGTATTTCTGCTTTTATTTCGATAATGAGAGGTTGCGAGAACTTTTGCACCTATTGCGTAGTGCCCTATACCAGAGGGAAAGAACGTAGTAGAAATCCTGAAACGATTATCAATGAAGCAAAAGACTTATTTAAAAAAGGCTACCGTGAAATTACATTGTTAGGTCAAAATGTAAATTCTTATCAATGGGAAAGCGATCAGGGTATGAATTTCACAAAACTTTTAGAAAGTGTTGCCTTGATAAATTCCTTATTAAGAGTACGCTTTGCAACCTCTCATCCGAAAGATATTTCTGATGAACTTTTACACACTATTGCAAAACACGAAAATATTTGCAAAGCCATTCATTTACCGGTCCAATCTGGAAGTAGCGAAGTGCTGAAACGGATGAACAGAAAATATACCCGTGAGTGGTATATGAACAGAATAGAAGCTATTAAAACCATCATACCCGATTGTGCCATCTCAACAGATATTATTACAGGATTTTGTTCGGAAACTGAAGAAAATTATCAAGATACACTTTCGTTAATGAAATGGGTGGGTTTTGACTATGCTTTTATGTTTAAATATTCTGAAAGACCAGATACTATTGCTGCAAAACGTTTTAAAGATGACATTCCAGAGATAGTTAAAAGTAAACGATTGGAAGAAATTATTGAACTTCAAATGGAGTTAGCATTAGAAAGCAATAAAAAAGATATTGGAAAAACGTATAAGGTATTAATTGATAGTGTTTCAAAAAGATCAAAACTTAAGCTTTCTGGAAGAAATAGCCAAAATAAAGTTGTTGTTTTTCCAAAAGAAAATTTTGAAATAGGTGATTATGTAGATGTTATCATTACAGATTGTACTTCAGCAACTCTGATTGGTGATTCTGCCAAATCAATTAATATTTAACATTATACAGACAAAAGCTTAGGAGGCTATAATATTTTAATCTAAATTTGTAAAAATATTATTACTTTTGCCAACAAATGGAGTAAATTTTACTTTTTATTTAAATATAATCATTGAATAATGAAGCGTATAAAAATTATAAACAAAAAAATTAGCTTAATCTTACTTACTTCGATTATTATTGTTTTTACATCTTGTACTTCTCAAAAGAAGTTAATTTACTTGCAAGAAAAAGCAAATAGTATAAGTGGAAGTAATTCTCTTTTAAATAAAAGCCCAGAATATCACTTAAGGGCAAATGATATTTTATTTATTAAGATTAATAGCTTAGATCCTGATAATTCAGCTTTTTTTAATGGAGGAGCTTCTGGAAGTGGTAATATGTATCAATTTCAAAATGAAATAGGAATTTATTTAAACAGTTACACTATAAGCGATTCAGGAAGCATTAATATCCCAATTTCAGGAAATATTTATGTAAAAGATTTAACTGTAGCTGATGCACAAAAAGAAGTACAAAAAGCAATGGGCAAATACCTTAAAGATGCCACTGTAGTAGTTAAATTAGCCAATTATCGCGTAAGTATCATTGGAGATATAGAAAGACCTGGTGTTTATACTTTTTATCAAGATAATGTAAATATACTTGAAGCAATTGCGAAGGCAGGAGATTTAACTCCTTATGGCAATCGTTATCGTGTAATGTTAATTCGCAAAACAGAAGCAGGTGATAAAGTCAGCATGATAGATTTAACAGATAGAAATTTGTTAAATAAACCAGAGTTCTTCATTTTACCTAATGACATTATATATGTGGAACCCAACAAGGCAGCAAAATCTGTTGGATTTGCCACGTTCCCTTGGTCAGTGGTACTTTCATCTGTATCAACAATTGTTACTATTTATGCTCTTCTAAAAAAGTAACACCAATAAAAGAATTAAATATTCTCATTTAAAAAAATTAAAACGTGGAACAATATCAAGCAAACAACAATTTACCACAACAACAAGAACCAGAAGAAAAAGTGGATATTATGTCCATTGTTTTTAAAATACTTTCGCATTGGCACTATTTTGCTATTTCGGTTGTTTTAACTCTATTATTGGCATTTGTTTTCAATAAATATTCCGTACCGATTTACGAAGTAAAATCAACGGTTTTAGTAAAAGATGAAAAAAAAGGTGCCGGAATGAATGGAGGAGATCTATTACAAGGGCTAGATCTTTTTGGTTCCCAAAAGAATGTTCAAAATGAAATTGGTATTCTACAATCTTATTCATTAACTAATAAGGCAATTAAACAACTCAATTTTTACGTTTCATATTTTGTCGAAAGTAAGTTTAAAACCGAGGAGTTATATAAAGAGAATCCTTTCGAAGTGGCTTTAGATACCTCTTTTAATCAGCTAGTTGGAGTTCAAATTTCTGTTAAAATTCTATCGAGCGATAAATATGAACTTGAAATTCCAGAGCAATCCGATGTTACAGTTTTTAACTATAGAGAAGAAAAAGCATTAGAAGATAAGGTTGATATACATAAAGTTATAAAAACTTTATATTTTGGCGAAACTTACAAAGATGAAAATTTAAATTTTAAAATTCTATTAACGCCTAAATACAAAGGAAAAGATACCAATGGGAAAATTTTCCTTTTCACAATCAATGATTTAACTCAGATTACATCGCAATTTAATAGTTCAAAAATAGAACCGATTAATAAGGAAGCTACTGTTCTGGCTGTTATGGTAAAAAATAGAAATAAGCAAAAAGCTATAGATTTTATCAATGCTCTTACTGAAGCATATATTAATAGTGACTTGGAGGAAAAGAACCTTATTGCAACCAATACCGTTGGATTTATTGATGGTCAGCTTTCTGGCATTACAGACTCTCTTCATATAGTTGAAAGTCAGCTTCAAAACTTCAGAACTGCCAATAAAATTATGAATATAAGCGATGAAGCCAGAGTTGTTTCTGATAAAGTGGCAGATTTAGACAAAGAAAAAGCTATAGAATCTGTAAAATCAAGATACTATAAATACTTGACTGATTATTTTGCAACTAATTCTACCGTGAAAAGTGATATCATAGCACCCTCTACTATGGGAATTGAAGATCCTTTATTGGCGAAACTTGTTGAAAATTTAATTACATTTTCTTCTGAAAAAGAAAAACTAAAAATTTCATCAACTTCTAACAACCCTCTAATCACTGCTATAGATTCAAAAATTGAAAATACAAAAAGATTTTTAATTGAAAATGTAAAGAATATTGTTAATATCTCTAATATAAGCATTAAAGAACTAGATAAAAGAATTGCAACTGTTCAAGTGGAACTTAATAAATTACCTGCAACAGAAAGGAATTTAATCAATATCGAAAGAAAGTTTAAAATTAATGATCAAATTTACACTTTTTTATTGCAAAAAAGAGCAGAATCTGCAATTGCAAAAGCTTCAAACGTGGCTGATAATAAAATAATTGACAAAGCAAGATCTGCTGAAAAAGTTTATCCTAAAACAACACTTAATTATATCATCGCATTTATTCTTGGTATTTTTATTCCTCTTATCTATTTGTTTATTAAAGATTTTATGAATAATACTATTGTTGAAAAAAGTGATATAGAAAAAATAAGTACATTCCCAATTATTGGGCATATTATTCATAGCGATAGAGAAAGTAATACTGTAGTTCAAGATTCGCCAAAGTCATCCATTGCAGAATCTTTCCGTGCGGTAAGAACAAATTTGCAATTTATTGGAAAAGGCAAGGAAAAGCAAACATTTTTAGTAACTTCCACAATGGTAAGTGAAGGAAAAACATTTGTTTCAATTAACCTTGCTTCAATTTTTGCTTTGTATGGCAAAAAGACTTTGCTTATGGGTTTCGATTTACGTAAACCCAAAATTTATCAGGATTTTGCACTTACAAATACAGAAGGTATCAGTTCTTATTTGATTGGTAAAAGTAAGTTGGAAGATATTATTCAAAAATCATTCATTCCAAATCTTGATATCATCATGGCAGGCCCTATTCCTCCTAACCCATCTGAATTAATTGCTTCAGAAAGAAATGATGAATTATTTGCTAAATTGCAGTTAATGTATGACTATATAATCATTGATACTCCACCGGTTGGTTTAATTACTGATGCGTTTTTATTAATGAAATATACAGATGCTAATGTTTATGTTACCCGCCAAAACTATACAAACAAGAAAGTATTTAAGTCGATTATTACTGATATTGAAAAAAGGAATGTAGGGAAATTCAACCTTCTTGTTAATGATGTGCGTCTCGACCGTGATTCTACAGGATATGGATACGGTTCAGGATATGGATATGGATACGGATATGGATATGGATATGGATACGGATACGGATACGGATATTATTCAGACGATAATACTAAAATTAAGAAAAAATCGTTTCTTAAAAAAATTAAGAAATTTTAATAGTTTAGAAAATTAAGAAAAAATCTTATACTTCAGATGAGGTATAAGATTTTTTTTTACAACTAAATATGCAAAAGAAGCACTTTACAATTCCAATTTTTATACCTGAAATGGCTTGTCCATTCAGATGTATTTATTGTGACCAACATAAGATTTCAGGAATAAAAACCATCCCATCACCAAACGATGTTAAAGCCATTATAGAAAAAAATCTTTCTACAATTTCAAAAGATAATTCAGAGATAGAAATAGGTTTTTTCGGGGGTAGCTTCACAGGTATCCCGATTAATGATCAACAAGCATATTTAAAAATTGCACAGCCTTATATTGAGCAAGGTATTGTTAATTCAATTCGTTTATCAACACGTCCTGATTACATTTCTATTGATATTTTACATTTCTTGCAAAAATTTAATGTAAAAATCATTGAGTTAGGAGCACAATCATTAGATGATGAGGTTCTTCTATTGTCAAAAAGAGGACACACAGAAGCTGATGTTAAAAAAGCATCTCATTTAATTAAATCCCATGGATTTAAGTTAGGCTTGCAAATGATGATTGGTTTACCCGGAGATACTCTCGAAAAAACAATTGCAACTGCAAATAAAATTGTTGAACTCAGTGCTGATAATACAAGAATTTACCCATGTATAGTTATTAAAGACACTTACCTTGAAGAACTATATATTAAAGGGAAATACAAAGCCTTAACTATTGACGAAAGCATTGATGCAATGAAAAATATTATTCCGATTTTTGAAAAAGCAAACGTTAATATTATCAGAATTGGTCTGCATCCCTCTAAAGATTTACAAGGAGCTGCTTTTGTAGCTGGACCCTATCATTCTTCATTACGAGAATTGGTTGAAACCAAACTTTGGGAAGATAAATTAAAAGTATATACAGAAAATTCTGAAAATCATCAAAATATAACAATTTTTGTTAGTAAAAAAATGTATAATCCTGCCATAGGATACCATGCAGCTAACAGAAAAACACTTGAAAAAAAGTATCGAAAAGTCAAATTTTCAATTGATTATAATTTAATAAACAGAGAATTTTATGTACATAATCATTGATTACAGAATTCCTGACGAAGCAAAAATAAATTTAGCTAAATATGGACAAATAATTGAATTTAAAACAGAAGGAATTACTTATAATGCAATTTCCTCACATCCGGATATTTTCTTTTGTCAAACATCAGAAAAATTAATAATTGCATCCAATACTCCTTCATACATTATTAGTTTTTTTCAAAAAAAAAAGATTGAATATATTATTGGTAAAAAAGAAATTGGATTTCAATATCCTCAATCATCTCATTATAATGCAGTTGTTACAGATAAATTTTTAATTCATAATTCGAAACATACCGATGAAAAAATTGTAGAAAGTTGTTCTTTTAAAACAAAATTATCAGTAAATCAAGGATATACACGATGTAATTTGATTTCTTTAGGCCAAAATAACTTTATTACTTCCGATAAAGGAATTTGCAATCAACTCCAAACCCATCTTGATATTAATATAAAATATACAAATCCTAATAAGATATTATTGCCAAATGTAAATAATGGTTTTTTTGGTGGCTGTTGTGGCATTTCAAGAGACAAGCTGTTCATTCTCGGAAACTTAGAATATTTAGCAGATGGTTTATCTATTAAAGAATTTGCAACTTCATTAGGATTTAAGATTGTTGAACTTTACGATGGACTACTTTATGACGGTGGTGGTATTTTATTTATTGACGCCTGATTAATAAGAAATCTTTTTAAACTGCCACTCCTAACTATTTTTTTTTGTACTTTTACAGTCGTTTTATTTCGTTAAATTTATATGTTATGAAATAGCCATAAGTATAATATTGATAAAAACCGAGAATGATATTATATGGCTTATTCCATGTGACCAATAAAAATAAAAATTAATAACACATGAAAAAGATATTATTACTGTTGTTTTACTATTTTTTCTTTCTAATTACTATATTAAAGGCTCAAAACGCTATTCCTATTTCCGAAAGAGTTGAAAAAATATTTGGCAACAAAACTGAAATTCAATTTAAGTTTATCATAACTTCAAAGACTGAAATAAATAAACTTACCAAGATTATTTCTATAGATAATGTAAATGGAAATGAAGTATTTGCGTATGCAAATAAAAAAGAATTTGCTAAATTCTCACAACTTGGTTATTCTTACGAAATTATTAATACGGAGGATAATCGTACTGACATAAAGATGCTGGATAATATAAATTCTAAAGCTATACAAGCTTGGGACTTTTATCCAACTTACAATGCCTACGATAGTCTAATGACAAGATTTCAGACCAATTATCCAAACTTATGCAGAACATTTAGTATTAAAACCTTAACAAGTGAACGAAAATTACTTTTTGTAAAAATTTCCAAAAATCCTGATTCTACTGAAAATGAACCCAAATTTCTATATACTTCATCCATGCATGGAGATGAAGTAACAGGTTATATTTTAATGCTTCGCCTTATTGATTACTTGTTAAGCAATTATGGAACTGATGCACGTATTACCAATATTATTAATAACATGGAAATTTGGATAAACCCATCAGCTAACCCTGATGGAACTTATGCCGGAGGAAACAATACAGTAGCCGGTGCAACTTATAATAATGGCAATAATGTTAATTTAAATAGAAATTATCCCGATCCACAAGATGGAAATCATCCTGATGGAGAAGCATGGCAGCCAGAAACCATGGCTTTTATGGCATTGGCGGATAGTATACAATTTACAATGTCAGCTAATTTTCACGGAGGTTCAGAAGTAGTAAATTACCCCTGGGATACCTGGGATACTTTGTCTCATAAACATGCTGATCAAAATTGGTGGAATTATATAAGCAGAGAATATGCCGATACTGCACATGTTAATAGTTATTCTGGTTATTTTACCGGTCCGGTTACCAATGGGAATGGAGTTACCAATGGTTATGCTTGGTATTCAGTTGCTGGAGGACGTCAGGATTATATGAATTATTTTAAACATTGTCGTGAAGTTACTATGGAAATAAGCAATATAAAAACACCTCCTGCAGCAACATTGCCTAATTATTGGAACTACAATTACCGTTCAATGCTAAATTATATGGAACAATGTATGTATGGCATCAAAGGTATTGTAACCGATAGCATTACTGGCGCTCCGTTGAAAGCAAAAGTGTTTATACAAGGACATGACGTTGATAGTTCACATGTGTATTCTATATTGCCTTTAGGAAATTACTTCCGCCCAATTTATGCAGGAAGTTATAATGTAACCTACTCTTCTCCTGGATATTATTCGAAAACTGTAAATGTTACAGCTTTAAATAAAGCCTCTGTTGTTAAAAATATTCAATTAGTTTCAATAGGTTCTTCAATACAAAATTTAGAAAATACAACTGAGTTTTCTCTGTTTCCAAATCCTACTAAAAATAATATTGAAATAAGATTCTTTAATCAGTTTATCGAAAATACAACTTTGATAATTACTGACATAAATGGAAAAGCACTCTATAATAGCAATATCCATATAAACAATAAAGGGATTACAATTAACCTTGAAGGATTTTCTAAAGGAATTTATTTTGTAAAATTATTGAATGATAGAGAAATAAACACTGTTAAGAAATTAATTATAAATTAATTACATTATTATTTAAAATAAGTCTAAATTATTTGCATTATTGCATAATAGTCGTTAATTTTGCACTATTATTTAAAGCATGTAAATATGTTTATCTCTTTTTATAATTCCATCTTTCAATAAGATTTTCCTATGACTTTAAATGATTTAAAACAAGGAGAATCGGGCATTATTACGAAAGTAAAAGGGAGAGGTGCATTCCGCAACAGAATCACCGAAATGGGGTTTGTAAAAGGACGAAAAGTAGAAGTTGTAAAATCTGCACCCTTAAAAGATCCTATCGAATATCAAATAATGGGTTACGCTATTTCTTTGCGTCGTAGTGAAGCATCATTGATAGAAATAATTACAGAGAATGAAGCTGCCTCTTTTCACTCTTTGCATTCCTATGGTGGTGTAATTGATGAGGATGTTTTAAAAACTTCGGCCAGAGAAAAGGGGAAAATTATTGATATCGCATTAGTTGGCAATCCAAATTCAGGAAAAACGTCTTTATTTAACTTTGCTTCAGACTCCAAAGAACATGTTGGTAATTATAGTGGTGTCACGATTGATGCCAAGTTGGCTAAGTTTCAATTGGATGATTATACTTTTAATCTTACCGATTTACCAGGAACTTATTCAATTTCAGCCTATACTCCCGAAGAATTATATGTAAGAAAATTTATTTTTGATGAAAGTCCGGATGTTGTTATCAATGTATTAGATTCTTCAAATCTTGAACGTAATTTATTCCTTACAACACAATTGATTGACATGGATATAAAGGTAGTAATTGCCTTAAATATGTTTGATGAATTGGAAAATACAGGTAATCTTTTTGATTATAATCACTTAGGTAATATGATTGGAATCCCAATGATTCCTACTGTTGGGTCAAAAGGAAAAGGAGTAAAAGAATTGTTTAGAAAAATAATAGAAGTATATGAAGACAATGAAGTTACGATTAGACATATTCATATAAACTATGGAGCTAATGTTGAAGAGGCTATTAAAAATATTCAAAATGAAATAAAGAAAAATAAATCGTTTACTGATAAGATTTCCTCACGTTTTTTAGCAATTAAACTACTAGAAAAAGACAAGTGGGCTATGACTTCTATAATTAATTGGGATAATTATTTTACTATAGCTGACACAATTAAAAAAGAAGTATCACGCTTGGAAATATTATATACAGAAGATTCTGAAACATTAATTTCTGATGCTCGATATGGTTTTATTGCCGGTGCTTTAAAGGAAACTTTCAGTTATAAAAAAAACCCATCTGATTCTCCTTCAAATACGAAGAAGATTGATAATATTCTCACACACAAAATTTGGGGTTATCCCATTTTTATTTTCTTTTTATGGATTATGTTTCAATCTACTTTTAAATTGGGCGAATATCCAGTTTCGTGGATTGAAGATATGGTAAGCTTTATTGCTGGCTTTTTTCAAAAATGGATTCCAGAAGGAATGCTGAAAGATTTATTAATAAATGGCATTATACATGGCGTAGGTGGTGTTATCGTTTTCCTTCCTAATATTTTAATTTTATTTTTGTTTATCTCGATAATGGAAGACACTGGTTATATGGCACGTGCTGCTTTTATTATGGATAAATTGATGCATAAAATAGGCTTGCATGGGAAGTCTTTTATTCCACTAATAATGGGATTTGGTTGTAATGTACCTGCAATTATGTCAACCCGGACTTTAGAAAACAAAAGTGATCGGATTCTAACTATTCTTATCAATCCTTTTATGTCATGCAGTGCCCGATTGCCAGTGTATATTTTAGTGACCAGTGCTATTTTTGCCGATTACGCAGGAACTGTATTATTTTCTATTTATATGATAGGAATTTTGCTTGCAATTATCGTAGCAATTATCTTTAGCAAATTTGTTTTTAAATCTAAAGATGTACCTTTTGTAATGGAGCTTCCTCCTTATCGAATACCCACTTTAAGAGCAACATATAAGCATGTTTGGCATAAGAGCGGACAATATCTTAAAAAGATGGGAGGTGTGATTTTGTTTGCTTCAATCATTATTTGGGCTTTGGGTTATTTCCCTCGCAAATCAAGCAAAGAAATTGTTTTTAATCAAAAAATAAGGAATACTGAACTTGCTTATATTCAAAAAAAAGCAGAAGCTTTACCAAATGACACTACTAATATTAACAAAGAAAGAGTAATATCCGTTAAAAATATTGAGCTTGAAAAGGAATCAAATCGACAAGAAAATTCTTATATAGGAAGAATTGGTCATTTTATTGAACCAGTCATGCGTCCTTTAGGTTTTGATTGGAAAATGAGTGTAAGTTTACTCGCAGGAACTGCAGCCAAAGAAATTGTTGTAAGTACAATGGGTGTAATATATCAAGCTGATGATAATGCCGATGAACACTCTTCGGCTTTGATCAATAAATTAAAAAATGAAACCTACAAATCAGGTAGCAAAAAAGATGAATATGTTTTTACTCCTTTGGCTGGTTTTTCTTTTTTGATGTTCGTTTTAATTTATTTTCCATGCGTAGCTGTATTTGCCGCAGTAAAAAAAGAAGCAGGAGGTATCAAATGGGCATTATTTCTTGCTATTTATACTACACTTCTTGCTTGGGTAATTTCGTTTTTGGTTTTCCAAATAGGAAGTTTATTCATTTAGTTCTAATTAAGATTTAGTTTTTATGAATTAAAAATACTAGCTATTAATGAATAATGCCTTGAGTACATAGAGTGCCTGAAATACTTATAAGTACTCTAAGTATTTATAAATAGAATTAATTGTAGAAAAATAAATTCTTAACTTTACCAAATTACATTAAAACAATTAATTATGATATTAGTAACCGGAGGAACGGGATTTGTAGGTGCTCATCTATTATATGAATTACTGAAAAACGGCGAAAAACCTAAAGCATTAAAACGAAAAAACAGCAGTTTACAGTTAACTGAAAAAATATTTTCTTACTATACAGCAGATTACAAACAGGTGGTTTCTCAAATAGAATGGATAACAGGTGATATAGATGATATTGTTTCGCTGAATGAAGCTATGAAAGGAGTCACTCAAATCTATCATTGTGCAGCCGAAGTTTCTTTTGAATCAAAAGATAAATTAAGCATGTTTAATACCAATATCAAAGGAACAGCTAATATTGTTGATGCTGCATTAAAGTCTTCTGTTAGAAAGCTATGTTATGTAAGTTCAATCGCTGCTATTGGCAGAGCAGAAAACGAAGATTTAATTAATGAAGAAACTACATGGAAATCTTCCGGACGTAATTCAAATTATGCAAAAAGTAAATATGCTGCGGAAAGAGAAGTTTGGAGAGGCATTGAAGAAGGCTTGAATGCTGTTATTGTAAATCCATCTGTTATTTTAGGTCCTGGCAACTGGGAATCGGGAAGTTCGAAAATTTTTCAAACGATGTGGAAAGGTACTAAATTTTACACTAATGGCGTAAATGGGTTTATTGATGTAAGAGATGTTGCTAAAGCTATGGTAAAATTAATGAATAGTTCAATTGAGAATCAAAGATATATTCTTTCTTCAGAAAACCTCAGCTATAAGGAACTTTTTACAAGAATAATGACAGCTTTTGGCAAAAAACCACCTCAATTTAAAGCGAGTTTATTTTTACTGAATTTTGCTTGGCGCTTTGAAAAATTAAAAAGCACAATATTTAACAGTAAACCAATGATTACCAAAGAAACCGTAAATACTTCACAAAATAAATATTTATATTCATCAGCGAAAATAAAACAAGAATTATCCTTCGATTTTACTCCGATTAATCAAAGCATTGTTGAAACTTGTTTGCTATTTGAAAGAGAATACAGAAACTTTAAATAGGTGAAAAATCTTAAATTTATCTAGAATTTTATTTACATTAATTTCTTAAAAACCTGCCACCAACGATCAGGAACCTCATCTGCCAAAGCAACCTGATAATCATTATAAGAACAAGGCACTAGATAATGACGCTCGTATTTGATTTTCATGTCAACAGGACACGGCACTTCCATCCACCATCGATCGCTTTTTTTACTTTTATAAAAAATAATTTCATGAGAATTATCTTTTATAGAAACATAGTATTTTTTATAGTTTTCTTTGTCTTTGTAAGGATAATCAAATTTTCGATTATAAAATCCATCGATAAAATACCAAATCATTTGAGCTACAAGATGAGAGGTTTGTGCATTATTATCAAATGTAGGATTACATTCGTAGAAACCGATAGAAGTTAATTTGTCGCTCATCCCTGCATAACGGGCAATCTGACATACTTCTTCTCCATTAAATCCATTAGGAGTTGCATTTGCATTACCGGGTGCATCAGCTTGACGAACAGCTGAAATATCAAAACTTATCATATCTGCATTGCGAATCAAAGGTTCTACCAATTCTATTTCTTTTTTTATTATACCCAAACGATAAGCATCAAAATAAAGTTTTTCCATAAGGTCAATTGCCTCTTGATCAACAAAATAAGTTTGATATCCAATGTTAGTATAATTAAATAAAAAATTAGGTTGATGTAAAATAATTTTACTCAAATAGGCTTGAGCATCTATCTCATCTTCAGCATCCCCTAAATCAAAAGTATTATCAACAGTAAAAATATTAATGATTTGTCCCAATTTTTCATAAGCTCTGTAGTTGGCAAAACACAAATCTTGACTTCCTCCAATAATTATCGGTATAATTTCTTTTTTAATAAGTGACGCAATTACTTCGCTTATTGCAAAATAAGTATCCTCAACAGCATGTCCTTTTTTTATATTCCCAATATCAACAATGCTGTTTTTTGCTGAGGAAGGAAATAATTGATAAAATTTCTTGCGAATTTCGTCTGGGGCATTTGCACTACCATAATTATTAACGGATCTTCTATCTTCCTTTACTCCTATAATAGCAATATCAATTCCATCCAAATCAGGAAAGTTACCGTCCTCAGTATATGCAGAAATTAAATGTCCTAATCGATGACGTAAATCATGATAATCAATATCTTCATTTTTAAAACTAACAGGTTCTAAATAAATTTTAATATCCATAAAAACTTCTTAAATTATTAGGTAAAAATAATTTTTTTATTCAAACTATTTCTGAATTTTAAAGATAATTTATAAACAATATATTAACTATCTGTTTAAAAGTTTTTTGAATAGTTCAAACATAAAATATTTTTCTTTCTTATTCTGAAAATACTTTTTACATTTGCAGTATTAATAAACTCAAGCTTAGGAATTATGAAATATTTAAACAAATTTTTGATGTTTTGCATTCTTGTTTTTTCTTTTCAGATAACATCAGCACAATTTGCTATCAATGGAGAACTTCGTACAAAAACTATGCTCTTAGATGGTTACAAACAATTGTTAAGTGGTTCGCAAAATCCTTATGGTTTAATTGTCCAAAGAAGTCGTTTATTATTTGATTATAAAAAAGATAACATGACTTTTGGATTCTCTGTACAAGATATTAGAAATTGGGGACAAGATGCTACTTCAACAAGTAATAACAATATAGGCGTGTTTGAAGCTTGGGCTAAATATAACTTCAATGAAAATTTTGCAATAAAATTCGGACGTCAACAAATAAAATATGATGATGAAAGATTACTTTCAATTTCAAATTGGAGCGACCAAGGAATTGTACATGATTTGGCTGTTTTTCAATACGATAATAAAGCAAAAACATTAAAAGCAGACCTAGGTTTAGCAATGAATAACAATGCTGGTTCTGCATTGTTTCTCTCAGATTATACTGTAAAAAATTATAAATATCTTAGTTATTTATGGCTAAATAAACCTTTCGTAAATAATAAGCTGGATGTTTCTTTGGTGTCAATATTAGATGTAAACCAAAAACCAACAGATGCTAATACCTTGAACTCAAGATTTACTATTGGACCCAATATTAATTATAACATAGGAAAATTAAAAATTGGAGGTGTTTTTTATTATCAGGGAGGCAAATTAGCTGATGGAAAAACAGTTAAAGCTAATTTTTATTCAGCAAAGCTAAACTATAAAATTACTAAAGGTATAGAACTTGCTGTTGCTTACGACCATTATTCAGGTACAGATTTTAAAGATACAACTATAGCTAAAACTGAATCAACTACATTTGACAAGCTATACGGAACAGGACATACATTTTTGGGCTACATGGATTACTTTACAGGGAATTCATCTGATATTACAAAAGGTGCAGGAGTTAATGATTTATATATAAGAGCTATTTTTGATTTTAAAGAAAAACATAATATAGAAGCAACCTATCATTTATATAATCTTGATAAGGCTTATGTTTTAGTTTCTTCAAAAGCAAGTTATCTTATTGATAAAAATCTTGGGTCGGAAATCGACTTTATTTATACCTACAAATATAATAAAGTAATGAATCTTAGTTTAGGTTATTGCACTATGCTCCCAAATGAGTCTATGGAATATCTATCTAAAATTAATAAAGGAGAAAGTAAATTTGCACAATTTGCTTATTTGATGATAACTTTGAAACCAAACTTTTTTACTTCGAAAGATTAAACCAAATGATAGGTTCACAAACTTTTTTCATTAATTCTAACTTAAATGCTAACGGCCAATAGTTTTGAACGATTAAGCTTAATTGACAAATTGACTATTATTTTTGAAGATGGCGAAGAATTATATCTTCGACATAATGATGGATTTACAATAAAGCTGTATCAGCTAAACGATTTTCTCTGTGAGATTTGGTATAGCTCTGAAGCCAATAAAATTTACAAAATAGATTTGATTGATGAAATTCAAGCAGTTGGATTATATGAAATTAATATCAATTTTAACAGCTTACTAAATAAATAATTATTTACACTTTTCTATTCTTTTGAATTCTTGAATTTTAAAAAGTGGTTCCCAATTATCACCCGTCTTAGCAATATAACTTGAAAAGAAAACGCCGGATTTGGCATTTACAAAGCATTTCATATACATTATTCTTTCCATAAATTCTAAGCCTTCAATTCCTGATTTTTCAGATTTCATTGAAAAAGGTAATGAAATACTAACAATTTCTTCTTCCTGATTATTAATAATTTTACTTATTTCATCTGTTGAAATAATATTTATTTTACCAGAATAAATTTTTAATAAATCTGTACTTTTTGTTTTTGTATCCAATAATTTTTCATCCAGTAAAAGAGTTACACTCTTTAATTTTATGCAATTTTCATCATCCTGATCTTTTGCATAATCCATAACAGTATAATTTTTTTTATCAAAATTTCTAATTTCTTTAATGTGATTTTGAATAATTTTTAAAGAAATAAGTAAATCTGAAACATATAGTTGATGATTTTTTCGAGAGTTGATATAAGGCATATAAAAGCTATAATCTATTTTCTTATTAAAATTTTCATCAAAAGGTACACAATTTTCCATACGAGAATAAACCATAGTAGGAATAGTTTTCTTAGTAAATGTTTCGATACCATATTCATTGGTTACCCAAAGTTTTGTTTGTACAAACTGTAACAATGTATAATTTCGAGAATTAACTTTTCTAATATCTTGTACTTCTGAAAATGTTTTGTATTCAATAGGTTTTTCTTTGTTAAATTGCCAATCTTTTGCAATAGCTTCTTTTATCTGACTATTATAAGCAGTAACAAAATCTCTGTAAGCACTCAATTCACCTTCCAACTCTTCTTTTCTTTTGCCATTGCTTGTTTTTGAAATTCTTTTTTGCAAATCTTCCACAAAATAAGCATCTTCGGTTATCAATTGAACAATTAACGGACGATTGCAAATATCCTTAAAATCTTCGGCTTTTGCATTAACTACCTGCGATTTTGAATTATTGTTAAATAATAAAACCACTACAAAAAGTAATAATAAATTTTTAAAATGTGACATTGAATACAATTATTAAAATTTTAAGGTTCAAATCTACATTATTTTTTGTAATAATGAGGTTTTTTTACAAAGAAAGTTGAAAAAAATCAAATTAATTGCATAGTGTTCATTAAATTTGCACTACTTATGGCAAAAAAACTTCGAATAGGCTTTCTTAATATTATGCCTGAAGCTGAAAAGTATGAAGAAAAAATATTTAAATTTTTGAATTATCAACCAATTCCTATTGAAATTGTACTGATAAAAGTTAATAATCATGCCTATAAAAGCAGCGATAAAAAACATCTCGAAAAACATTATACTACTTTTGAGAAAGCAATTGAGAAAATAAAACTCGACGGACTAATTATCACCGGAGCTCCTGTAGAAACCTTGCGTTTTGAAAACATTACTTATTGGAACGAATTATGTGAAATTTTTGCCTATGCACAGCAAAATATTATAAGTACAATGGGTATTTGTTGGGGTGGAATTGCTATTGGAAAATATCTGGGCATAGAAAGTAACGTTTTTGATAAAAAATTATTTGGCGTTTTCCCTGCTACTTATCTTCTGAAAAAGCATTGGATTTCTAATAAAGAAAAATATATATTTAATTGTCCGCAAAGCAGATATGCCGGAATGAATGAAATTGATTTGATAAAAGCTAAAGAAAATGGCAAAATTCAATTACTGGTTAATTCAATGGAAGCTGGTAGTTTTATTTTTGAATCAACTGATGAAAGATTCATTGCTCATTTAGGTCATCCGGAGTACGATATAAACAGAATCATTCATGAATACGAAAGAGATCAGCTAAAAGGACTTAATCACATTCCTTTGCATTTTGATGTAAATCAACCTGAAGATAACTGGAGTCATGAGGATTTCTTTGGGAAATGGCTTAAAATGATAAATAAAAAAATAAATTAGCTTAAGTTTATAATAAAAAATAAGTACTAATTTTGTTTGGGTAAAAAGATTATCTCAAACAGTCTTTTAATATAAATTTACTTGGATGAAGAAATACTTTTCCATATTACTACTGAATATCATTCTTTTTCATTTAGGAGGATATTATATATGGTATAGTGTATTACAATATGCATCTCATAGAGAAATAAAGCAGGAAATAAGAAGAGGATTAAAGGATAAAGATCTTGTCCTGATTGAAATATCCGATAATAACAAATCTTCAGTAAACTGGAAAGAAAATGATAAGGAATTTGCTTTCAATGGAGAAATGTACGATGTAGTTAGCATAAAAAAACTAAAAAATAAAGTTCAATATTACTGCATCAACGACCATAGAGAAGAGAAATTGATAGCAGAATTCAAAAAGAATCACAATTCAGAAAAACAAACGGATAAAAAAATAAGAACAGAGTTTAATGTACAGTTTTTTGCTCAGCTATTTGTTATTGAAAATTACAAATATGCTACGAAAATTCGTTACCCAAATCTGATTTTTTTATACAAATCCAACAACCTTGACATCCACTCCCCTCCGCCAAAATCTGCATAATTTCTTTATTTAAAATTTCATTCCTAGTATAACAACACGTTGTTTCGCTAAAAGCTTTTTCTATACTGAAGAAGGAAGCATCTCTAAAAACTATTCATATTCATTATGATTAAGAGTTATAGCGGATCATGACCAAAAAGATTATACAGATATCAAAATAAGCAAATTGTACAGTTTTAGTACAATAGCTTAAAATCAAATACTTAAAATTAAACAGATGAAAATTAAAATATTTTTCGTTGCACTATCTTTGTGCAGCTACATTTTTACATTTGGACAAAATGTAAAACAAGATACTACCAAGACAATAAAATTAGACGAAGTTATCGTTACGGCAAACAGAATGCCTATTTTATTAAAAACCAATCCGGGTGCTATATCTGTAGTTACTTCCGAAGGACTCTCGATAATGCCAAAAGGCATCGGTGTGGAAGAAGCATTGCGACTGGTTCCCGGTGTTAGAATCGACAATCAGCATGACGGGGAACGAGTACACGTTTCCATTCGAGGTCAGGGAATCTTAACCGAAAGAGGATTGCGTGGAATCGGTGTAATGATTGATGGCATTCCATTGAATGATCCTTCGGGTTTTGCTCCAGATTTATATGATGTTGATTGGTCAACAGTCAGTAAAATTGAAATCTTACGTGGTCCTTCTGCTGGTTTGTACGGTGGAAGTGGAGCCGGTGGCGTTTTAAATATTACTACCAATAATGGTGGTATTAGACCCATTGGTGGCGAATTAAGCCAGAGTTTTGGCAGCAATGGATTCAGAAAATCATTATTGCAATTAGATGGCTCCAAAAATAATATGGATTACCGCATCAGTTTTTCCCGTACTGACGGTGACGGCTATCGCGATCATCAAGCATACTGGAGCAATAAACTGTACGAAAAAATCAACTTTCGCCCAACAAACAAATTAACGATTACCCAGATTATTTCTCATACCGATTATTTCCAACAAAATCCCGAAGGTTTAAATCTTACACAATTCGACAACTTATTACAGGCTAATCCCGATGCATGCCCTTTTAATGAATATCAAAAAACCAACCGTACTACCTTTGGTCTTGTGGCAGCTTACAAAATAAACGAGATGCAGGATGTACAGCTTTCTACTTATCTAAGAAACTGGAAATACAAAGAAACCAGTAATAAAGCTGCTGAATACAGAGATTATACCGCTCCGGGAGTGAGTGCACAATATAATCTGCACCTGAAAACAGGTAAGGTAATAAACCATTTTAGTTTGGGAACCGATGTAAAATGGCAAAACATCAGCATGTACAAGCTGCAAAGTTCAAATAATCTTAATAGAGTTGAAAGTACTGATGAAACTAATATAGAACTGGATACTTTACTGGCAAATCAACTGATTTCGCAGAGTAGTATAGGAGCTTTTGCTTTGTATAAACTTGAATTCGGTAAATTCAATCTGTTGGGAAGTGTTAGGTATGATGCTACCAACAATGAATTAACAGATAAAATGATGGCTGCCGACTCTGCCAAAACTTCTAAAGATTATACCAAAGCCTCGGCACGATTGGGAGCAAGCTATTCTTTTTTGGATGCTGTAACGGTTTTTGCTAACTGGAGTCAAGGTTTTATGCCACCATCAACCGAAGAACTCGCCAATAATCCTGTGGGTTATAGCGGTTTTAATACTCATTTGGTAGCAGCTACTTCCAATTGTTTTGAATTAGGTGCACGTGGCTTTTGGGGCGATAAACTTTACTATGAAGTTACCGGATTTATGATGAATACCGAAAATGATTTCTTCCGTTTCAAACAAAGCGGCAGAGGAAACCAGGAAGTATTCTATGGTAATGCAGGTAGCAGCAAACGTTATGGTATTGAAGCCATGTTTTCCTATAAAATACTTAAGAATTTAAGTTTACAATTGGCTTATACGTATGCTGATTATAAATATACCACAGCAACCATTGATCCTGTGTATACTGACCCTACGTATGTATTAACCACTCCTCCGGCTGACGGACAATATTTACCCAATTCACCCAAACATCAGTTATATACCGAAATAGTGTATGCAATCAACAAAAACTTTAAAATAAGTTTGGGTAGCGAATATCAATCGGAATGGGCTATTTATACGGATGCAAAAGCATATAGCGGTTTATTGGATCCGACAATTTACCAAAACTGGCAGGATGGATTTAATTTATTCCATGCCCGTATTGCTTATCTATGGAAAATCGGAGGTTTGAACGGCGAATGCAGCCTCTTTGCCCGTAACTTTACCGGCGAAAAATACATGGCATTTACCGAACCCGATCCTGATGGCAACTCTTATCAACCCGGTCCGAAAAGAGAAATATTCGGAACTATTAAGATTCGCTTTTAAGCAGCTTTTAAATATTGATTATTTAAACAAAATAACCCGGACAGATTTTAAAACCTGTCTGGGTTATTTATTTAAATTCCCTAATTCAGCAAAGTGCTTTTAAAATATTTTGAGCCCAAGGATTTATTGCTGAATATTCTTTTTCAAGTTTTCCATCACTTGCCCTGAAAAGAAGCTTTGGTTCAGCGTAATCTACAGAATTGTCGTACACATATAGTCTGTCAACAATAGACGCAGCAATACAACAATTAGCAATAGATTTAGAAAAACGGCTGATAATTTTTGTAATAGGAACATCGTGTCCACCTTCCATAACGCGATGTGCAATACGAGAAGCATTAATAGAAGGATGATCAGTGCCTACAAAAAACAATCGTATAAAATAACCGGCATCTTTGGCTCTTTGAATATAGTCAAGTTTATCAGGTGCAGATAAAACGGTTTCAAATAATATCCCTTCTGCTTTTAACAGACATTCTTCTCTCATTTCCGCAGCTTTATTTGCAGCTTTCAAAACAGCTTCAGGTGAATTCCAATCGCCAAAGTCATCACGTGCAATATTATCGGGATTTACATAAACGCATCCTTCAATCCATTGATGTTCCAATATTTTGCCTGTAACAGATGTTTTTCCTGAACCATTCGGACCTGCAATAATAATCAACTTTGGCTTTTCAATATTCATATAGAATCAATATTTAATTGCTTGTTTTTAAGTTGTTGTATCATTTGCTGAAGTTGTACTAAAAATAATGTATTTGCCTCTTGAGCTTTCTTTTTTACTTCGATGGCAACATCCTGCATTAAAAAACTCAATTGTTCATCAGTAGGTTCTGTATCTGATAGAAATTTATATTCTGTTGGCATATTTTTAGTTTTTATATTACAAAGATAAAGTTTTTATGTGTTACTGAATAAAAATTATACATATTTCTTATTTTACAATTGTATGCTTATGCAATACTATTCTGGTGTTACAAAGAGGGTTTTTTATTTTTCGGAGGGTTGCTTGGCATGGTTTTGTTCAAAAAAATAAGTTTTTATAATCTCAGCCTTGGCTTTGCCAATTACGTGCTGTATTTCTTCGTGATTGGCTTTCTCAATATTTTTAACGGATTTAAATTTGCGCAGCAATGCCTGTGCCGTGGCAAAACCTATGCCTTCAATATCGGTAAGCACAGATTTAACGGTGGCCTTTTGTCGCTTGCTCCGATGGTGGGTAATACCAAAGCGATGGGCTTCGTCGCGTAGTTGTTGGATAATTTTTAAGGTTTCCGATTTTTTATCCAAATACATAGGAATAGAATCATTGGGATAATAAATTTCTTCTAATTTTTTAGCGATTCCGATAATACTGATTTTCCCTCTTAATCCTAAATTATCCAAACTCTTCAAGGCAGAACTTAATTGTCCTTTACCACCATCTACAATAATTAACTGAGGCAATGGCTTCTCTTCTTCTATCAATCGCTTATAACGACGGTAAATTACTTCTTCCATCGAAGCAAAATCGTTAGGACCTTCTACCGTTTTAATATTAAAATGGCGATATTCTTTTTTATCAGCTTTTGCATTTTTAAACACAACCATCGCAGCAACAGGAAAACTTCCTTGTATATTTGAATTGTCAAAACATTCGATGTGTGAAGGAATTTCGTTCAAGCGAAGATCTTTCATCATTTGATTTAAAATTCGTTTGGAATGTCGTTCAGGGTCTACCAAATCCTTTTGTTTTTGCTTTTCGAGCTTGTAGTATTTAGCATTTCGCTCCGATAAATCGAGCAATTGCTTTTTATCACCCCGTTGCGGAACCGTTAATATTGTTTTCTGCAAATCAATATCCAGTGCAAAAGGAATAATTATCTCGTTCGAAGCACTGTTGAACCGCTGACGCAAATCAATAATGGCAATGCAAAGCAATTCTTCAGGAGTTTCATCTAATTTCTTCTTTAATTCTACCGTATGGGTTTGAACAATGGCTCCGTCAATTACTTTAAGGAAGTTAACATAGCCTGTATTCTCGTCAGTAACTATTGAAAAAACATCCACATTATCAATAGCCGGGTTAACAATAGTGGATTTGCTCTTATAATTTTCGAGATGATCCATTTTCAATTTGATGATTTGCGCCTTTTCAAATTCAAGATGATCGGCATAGTGCATCATCAAATCTTTTAGTTGTTTCAATACATTGGAGATATTGCCTTTAATAATCTCTTTAATTTCACCAATGGTTTGATTGTATTCTTCCGTAGTTTGAAGTCCTTCGCAGGGACCTTTGCAGTTCTTGATATGATACTCCAGGCAAACCTTGTACTTCCCACTACTGATGTTAGAATCTGATAAATTAAGTTTGCAATTCCTTATTTGATAAAGTTGTCGTATCAGCTCCAGCAAAGTATTCATCATTCTTACCGAAGCATACGGTCCAAAATATTGAGAACCATCTTTAATAATGTGACGTGTGGGAAAAATACGGGGATAAGCTTCGTTTTTAATACAAATCCAAGGATAGGTTTTGTCGTCTTTCAGCATCACATTGTAGCGAGGCTGATATTTTTTGATGAGGTTGTTTTCAAGTAAAAGGGCATCTAACTCAGTATCTACAATCATAAACCGAATATCAGCAATCTTGCGAACCAAAACTGCTAATTTCCCATTTTCAAAAGTATCTTTGTTGAAGTAAGAAAGAACTCTCTTTTTTAGGTTTTTGGCTTTCCCAATATAAATGATAGTACCCTTCTCATCAAAATACTGATAAATACCCGGCTTTTCGGGTAAAGTTTTTAAAATAGAATTTATATGGGTAGTATGGAGTGATTTCATAAAATTAAATTGCCTAATCTACATTGATTGTAAAGATTGTTTATCTTACGATTTAGTTTTCATCACTCATCATTTATTGCTATTTATTAGCTCTTTCAACCAATACCCCTAAATCAACCAAACCAACAATGTCGTAATAATCCATTAAGTTGTCAATTTGAAATTTATAAGTTCCTACTTCATTGAAATAAAATTTCCCTTTTACCAGTAATTTCAAATCCCACAAATCGCCGGTTCCAGAACCTAAAAACTTGCCTCCTTTATCTTTTATCAGAAAAGTATGCATGGTAGTGCGTTCTTCGCCAGATGGAGAATAAATGGTTAGATTTACTTTTAAATCATCGTAAGGATACTGAGTAATATGCCTGAGTGTTAAATAAACATTGTATTCCTTTTCTCTGTCTTTTATAGGAACTTCGAAGAATAAAGGTTTAAAGCGATTCCATGTATAGTTATCAAATTCCTGACGTTTTTCGTAAATCTTGCCTCTGTTGCAAGCAGTTAAAGCAAAAATGCTTAGTACTGCAATAATAAGATATTTTTTCATTTGAAATTATGTTGTTATTTATTATATATCACTAATTGTTAGTTGGGCTATGATTTATTTATTGTTTTTTGTTGTTTTCAGGAATCAGTAAAGATGCAAAAATACTGATTAATAAAATCAATAGCACAACATACAATGAATAAGCTGTTGTAAAACCGATTTCTTTCAGCCAATGATGAAATATCATTTTTAATCCAATAAAAGTAAGCAATACAGCTAATCCTATTTTTAAAAAGCGGAATTTATTCATCACATTGCTCAATAAGAAAAAGAGTGAACGCAAACCTATGATAGCAAAAATATTGCTAAAAAAAACAATATAGGGATCTTTAGTTATTGAAAAAATAGCAGGAACAGAATCAACCGCAAAGATAACATCGGTAAATTCTATTACTAAAAGAACAATCAGAAGAGGCGTTATGTAATTTTTCCCTCTTTTTTTAATCATAAAATGCTGCTTTACATAGCGTGGATAAACTGCAAAATAATTAGAAGCAAATCTTACAATAGGATGTTTATCGGCATCCATTTTTTCTTCTTTATTACGGGATAGAAACATTTTTACACCCGTAAAAATCAGCAATAATCCAAACAAGTAAAGTATCCAGGCAAACTCCTGTATCAATGCAGCACTGAGGAATATAAAGATAAATCGCATAACTATAGCACCAATAATTCCCCAAAACAATACTCTTTTGTAATATTTTTGCTGGACACCAAAAGCAATAAATATGAGTATCATTACAAAAACATTATCTACAGATAAAGCATATTCAATAAGGTAGCCGGTCAGATATTCAAGGGATAAGTTATTACGATAAACCGCCAAAGCCGATTCAAAATCCAAGCCATCAATATTAATTGGATGATCATGAATTTTAATAATATACTTGAGCTTTTCCATAGAATCTATACCATGAATCCAATCGCCATGCGTTCGGATAATCAAATAGAAAATCAGTGAAATACTCACCCAAATAATAGTCCAAGTAATAGATTCTTTGAATGAAACTACATGACTTTTCTTACCCACCAATACTAAATCAACAAAAAGCATAAGTAGTATAAATGCTATAAATCCTGAGAAAAATATGATTTCGTTCCAATTCATAATATACTTGTATATGTTATGCAAAAATAATTATTTATGCCTTTACTTTTGCACGAAAAATAAAAATAAAACCATATCGCACTATTAAGAATTATTGGTTGAAAACTTTAACATTCTTTTAAAAATCTTTACCTGATTATTGTTTAACTTGGCTATCTTAAATATAAGTATCAAAATAAAAGAATTTCAGAATTAAATATTTTGGTTCAACTATTATTAAATCAGGTAGAATGCACAAGAAAAAAAACAAAGGAAATAGTTTATTAAGAGGTTTATTTGTGTTAGTAATTACATTGCTGGCAGGTGCTGATTATGATATGCAGAATAATGTAATGTCAATTTCACATACAAATTTTACTCATTTCAACAATCCAACAACTACCAATTCTTTTGTTCCTGATGTTCGCAAAGTACATTTTATTGACAGTCTTGTTAGCACATCTTATAAAAAAGGATTGTTTAATGGTAGTATTTTAGTTGCCGAAAAAGGAAAAATATTATATGCAGGGGCATTTGGCTATAGTAATATTAAAACCAAAGATACTTTAAATGTAAACACTCCTTTTCAATTGGCTTCGGTTTCAAAAATGTTTACTGCTACTGCTATTATGTTATTACACGATAAAGGCTTGCTACAGTACGACGAAGATTTAAGGAAATATATTCCAGAATTTCCAACAAGTGGCATAAGCATTCGCAATTTATTGAATCATCGTTCAGGTTTACAAAACTACATCTACGTTGCTGATAAATATTGGGACAGAACAAAGGTAATTACTAATAAAGATATTCCTGCTTTATTCAAAAATAACGATATTAAACCAGCATTTCCAGCTAACCATCATTATAATTATTGCAATACTAATTACGCTCTATTAGCTTTAATTGTAGAAAAAATAAGCGGTTTTGCTTTTCGTGATTTTATGAAAACATTTGTTTTTACACCTTTAAAAATGAATAATTCATATATTTATTGTAAAGCCGATGAGAATTTTATACAAGGAAGTGCTATCGGATTTTCCTGTTTTAACAGAGGAGGCATGAGAGCTGAAATACCTGATTATTTGGATGGTGTAACTGGCGACAAAGGAATGTATTCAAGTGTTGAAGACTTGTATTTGTACGATCAGTCATTGTATGAATGTCGTTTGATGAAATCCTCTGTTTTGGCTGAAGCATTTACACCTTCTCCTGATGACAACGGAAAAACTAAAAAATATGGTTTTGGTTGGCGTATCAGAGTGGGTGAAGATCAAAAAAAAGAAGTTTATCATTACGGTTGGTGGAGAGGTTTTCGCACTTATTTTATTCGTGAATTAACGGATAAAATGACTGTTATTTCTCTAAACAATCGCAGCAATGTACATATCAATAATATTTTATGTCAAATACTCTGGTACGATAAGCAAGCAAAAACAGAAGGAATTTCGGAAGAAAGTGATGAGTAATTGACAATTATTATTGCAAAAACTTCTTTATCTATTTAGGTAGTCAGGCTCTTAAACCTATTTAACCAGTAAATATCCATGCAAACACCTCCATCCTTAAAAACTGGCGATAAAATAGCAATTATTTCTACTGCTCGAAAGATTTCACAGGAAGAATTAAAACCGGCGATAGAAATGTTTCGCAAATGGGGTTTTGATGCAGTTTATGGTAGAAATTTATTTAGAGAAGATCACCAGTTTGCGGGTTCCGACCAGGAAAGAACCGAAGATTTACAATGGGCTTTAGATGATGAAAACATAAAAGCAGTAATTTGTGCCCGTGGTGGTTATGGAACTGTTAGAATTATCGACCAAATTGATTTCAGTAAATTTCAACAAAATCCAAAATGGATTATTGGCTATAGCGATGTAACGGTATTGCATTCACATATTCAAAAGCAATTAGGTATTGAAACCTTGCATGCAACGATGCCCATCAATTTCCCAAAAGATGGAAGCGAAAACGAAGCGTTGGCTTCTTTAAAAAAAGCATTACACAACAATAGTATTCAATATACGATTCATTCTCATCCATTGAATCGTATAGGAAATGCAGAAGGAGTGTTGGTAGGCGGAAATCTTTCAATTTTATATAGTATTATTGGTACAGCTTCTGATATTGATACCGATGGAAAGATATTGTTTATAGAAGATCTGGATGAATATCTTTATCATATTGATCGTATGATGATGAATTTGAAGCGGAATGAAAAATTAGCCAAGCTGGCTGGTTTAATCGTTGGTGGAATGTCTGAAATGAATGACAATACAGTTCCTTACGGAAAAACGGCAGAAGAAATTATTTCAGCATCAGTAGCAGAATATTCTTATCCTGTTTGTTTTCATTTTCCTGCTGGACATCAGGATGACAACCGAGCATTAATTTTAGGAAGAAAGCTTATGCTGAATGTAAGGGAAACTGTAGAATTACAATTTGCAGATTCAGATGGGAATGATAAAAATAAATTTTCTGCATTTAAAAAATCTTATGGTTCTATATTAATGATATGCGTTTTATTTGCTTTTATTTATGCAGTAATTAAATTAATCACCCATTTATTGGGTTAAAGAAAAAGGAATTATGGCAGAGCACAATGAATTAGGCACTGCTGGCGAGAAAGCCGCAGAAAATTTCTTAAAAGAAAAAGGCTACGAAATTATGGCTACCAATTGGCGTTTTGGCTCCGACGAAATTGATATTATAGCCAGATACAATGGGTTTTTGGTAATAGTTGAGGTTAAAACCCGTTCGACCAATGCTTTTGGAGAACCTGAAATTGCAGTTACCAAACAAAAACAAAAGTTTTTAATCAGAGCTGCTCAAAATTATATTCAACAAAAAAACATTAACGAAGAATGCCGTTTTGATATTATATCTATCATTGCCAAAAACGGGAAAAATAGTATCCATCACATCGAAGATGCTTTTTATCCGGGAATAAGTTATTAAAGCCCGATATTCGCGTCGGAAACACTTCTATCCTATCATATTATCCGAATCTATCTGAAATTTAAAACCTAATCGTTTTCCTGTTTTTAAACGGATATTATCAATGTTTGCTTGTATTTCGAACACCGTTACTTCTTTTACCTCATCATAAGGCGGTGTAAGTAAATCGAAATTGGATGTATAAAGGATAGCGTTTTCAACAATATCTCTGGCAGCTTCTTTGGTCATTATATTATTGGCAAAATTATTATAAATCATGCCTAATTCTTTTTTACCCTCAATATAAAAATGATTTTCCTTATTGATAAAAACCCTTCCGATTAAATATCCGATATCATTTTCACGATTGTATTTAAATGAATCGGCTAAAAAATTATAAATATTAATCATTCCGCAATACGAACGTTTTTTATCTTCATGAATATAATTGGTTCGCATAATATCGGAGTTGCGCGAAAATTCAAATACATTGGTATGCATCATAAAAATAAGTACATCCCCTGCAAATTTCAATTCCATTTCAAAAGCATCTCTATCTTTGTATTCAAAAGAGATACGCGTTTCATCAGGAGATAACTTTCCTTTAAACTCATCTATTATCTCAACAATTACTTCTTTGAATAATTTTGCTGCCTCAAAAGTGTTTTTATAAACATCCTGTTTGAGTTTTGCCTTATTCAATACTTTATCAAACAAATCTACCTGATTGTTATTTTCTTCCATGGCTTCTTTTTTTGTTCGGGATTATTTTATAAGTACTTAAAGTGCCTTGAGTACTTGGAGTACTTATAAGTATATTAAAAAATTCTTATTTAAAAATAACTGTAATTATCTATTTTCTTATTATTAAACTAAAAAGTACTCAAGGCATTCCAAGTACTCTAAGTATTCCTTTCTCCCCACTGATATGTTTCCTGATCCAAACCAACAAGTTGAAGCACTCTGTCAATAACAGTTGCAGCTACTTCTTCAATAGTTTGGGGTTTACTGTAAAAAGAAGGTGTTGCAGGACAAATAATTCCTCCGGCTTCGGTTACAGTTTTCATGTTATTAATATGTATCAGATTTAGCGGTGTTTCACGGGTAACGAGTATCAATTTCTTTCTTTCCTTTAGCATTACATCAGCTGCACGACAAATCAAATCGTTTGCCATTCCTGAAGCTATTTTCCCAAGCGTTCCCATGGTGCAAGGGCAAACAATTAATGCGTCGTAATTGGCAGAACCTGATGCAAAAGGAGCATAGAAATCATTTGCTTGATAGATTTTAAACGGCAAATTCTTGTACTCATCATCATTCATTTCAAATTCCCAAACTTGCCTTGCATTTTCGGTAAATACTACCCCCACTTCTGCAATTTGATCGGATAATAACTGCATCTTAGCAAATAGAGCTTTGGCATAAATGGCACCACTGGCACCGGTAACACCTATCGCGATTTTGATTTTATTTTGCTTTGGCATGATTGATTATATATTGAATTGAAATCACAAGCGTATTGCAAAATTGTCCATACTGAAAGAAAATATATCGGTCGAAAGGAGCTGGTTTCTGTCGTATACCCATTAAAGAATAATCATAGCGAAAATTCGCATTCCAATTTTCGGAGATTTTGTAGTTTACTCCTACAATCCAGCTTAGTGCAAATTTTCGGAAAGGATTGCTTTCAATTTCCCATTGGTCGCGTTCTTCGTAATTACTTAATAATAGACCAAAAGCCGGACCTGTTTCAACAGAAAAGTTTTGAGCCAATTTATATTGAAATAAAACAGGCAATTGCAGATAATTTACCCTCATTTTATACTGACTGTAATCTCCTTTTTCAACATTGGGAGAATGACTACTTCCTTTTTGGATATATTCCATTTCAAATTGCAAGGCAGTACGCATCGAAAGCTGATAATTAACGAACAATCCCGCATCTAAACCTAATTTATCGTAGCCTCCAAAGCCATCTCCGTCAACCTGAGAACCTACAACTCCTGCTTTAATGCCGGCATTGAAATATTGAGCATTAACCAAAAGTGCAGAAGATAAAAAAACGAATATTAAAATGATTTTTGTCTTCATCATAAGTATTTTTCAACAAAGATAATGATAATTCGATTGAAAAAAACAAGCTTTATGAACATGTTTTTAAAAGAAAGTTACCTGATTACAGCCTGCAGTTTTTCAACATATACCTTTATCAATCGGTTCATGATACCATCAATCTGTTTATCATTGAGGGTTTTTTCCTGATCCTGTATCGTAAAGCTTACTGCATAAGATTTTTTGCCGGCTTCTAATTTATCGCCTTCATACACATCGAAAAGATTGACTTTTTTCAACAGATTTTTTTCTGTCTGATAAGCAAGCTTTACAATTTCAGCAAAACTAACTTCTTTATTAATCAATAATGCCAAATCGCGGCGGACTTCAGGAAATTTAGATACTTCGGTATAAACTACCTCAGCATTGGGAATCATTTTAATGATAGTATCCCATTGGAAGTCGGCATAAAAAACAGCTTGTTTGATATCAAAGGAAGCAAGTAATTGGGGATGCAGACTGCCATAAGTAAGTACTGCTTTTCCATTGGAAGTATATTCCAGTGCTTCCTCGAAAATAGAATTCGAAATCGTGTTTACATTCAGTTTATCAATATTGATACGCAAACGATTTAATATATTTGTTACATGCGCTTTCAGGTTAAAAAAGTCGGTATTGGAAGCAGCAACGTTCCAGCTTTCAGCATATTTTTTGCCGCTTACAAAAACAGCTAAATGTTTTTCTTCTTTAAAACGTTTGGTGACATTAACTTCTGCACCCACCTCAGCATTGTAAGTATAAGTATTCCCGAATTCGTACAGTTTCAAATCGCTTGTTTTGCGGTTGATATTGTAACTGATACTTTCCAACCCACCAAACAAAAGGCTCTGACGCATTACATCCAGTTCTTTGCTCAATGGATTTAATATCTTTACGTTGTGGATAGGATTGAAATCTGCAATTTTATTCACATAATCAGAACTTGTGAGCGAATTGTTCATGATTTCCACAAAGCTATTATTGCTAAGGTAATTTGAAATCGTATTTTGTACTTTTTCTTTATCCGGTTTGGATACATAAGAAATACTGGAGCGCAAACCACTTCCTATTTCAACGTTGTTGTAACCATAAATACGCAGAATCTCTTCAATTACATCGGCTTCGCGAACCACATCTACCTTGTTGGTAGGAATCAGCAAACTCAAACCTTCTTCGGTTTCGTTGGTAATTTCAATTTCCAGCGAAGTCAGAATGTTTTTAATGATGTTCTTTTCTATCACTTTCCCGATCAAACGATAGGTATTCTGATAACTGATTTCAACACATTTGCGTTCAATGGGTGTTGGGTATACATCCATAATTTCAGACGAAACACTGCCGCCGGCTAATTCTTTAATCAGCAATATGGCACGTTTGAGTGCATACACTGTAATATTAGGATCACAGCCACGTTCGTAACGGAAAGACGCATCGGTTTTCAAACCGTGAAACTTAGAGGTTTTGCGAATAGTGGTGGCATCAAAATAAGCACTTTCGAGAAATATATTTTTGGTTGTTGTGGTAACACCCGATTTTGCCCCGCCAAAAACACCGGCTATGCACATGCCTTCGTTGGCATTGCAAATCATCAGATCTTCACCGGATAGTTTGCGTTCGATACCGTCGAGCGTAAGGAAAGATATTCCTTTGGCTAATTTTTTAACGATTACTTTCTTCCCTTCAATTTTATCGGCATCAAAAGCATGCAAAGGTTGTCCGGTTTCAAACAAAACAAAATTGGTAATATCTACTATATTGTTGATAGACCGTATGCCAATGGTTTTTAGCTTATTCTTCAGCCAATCGGGCGATTCTTTTACTTCGATACCCGAAATGGTAATGCCGGTATAACGGGGACAAGCCTGGATATCTTCAACAATAACTTCAATAGGCAAGTTATGATTGTCGATGTTGAATGCATCAACACTCGGTAATTTTAATTCAACTTTCGTAGCAGTATCCGCCAGATTATTGATAACCGCAGCCAAATCGCGAGCCACACCTATATGCGAAATAGCATCCGAACGATTGGGTGTGAGGCCGATTTCCAGCATATAATCGTCTTCTATCTTAAAATAGCTACTGGCAGCAGTGCCCACAGCTACAGAAGAATCCAACACCATAATGCCTGCATGCGAATGACCCAGCCCCAATTCATCTTCGGCACATATCATACCTTCCGAAACTTCGCCACGGATTTTTGATTTCTTAATGGTAAAAGATTCATCACCATTGTATAGCACAGCTCCTATCGTAGCAACGGCTACTTTTTGTCCACTAGCCACATTGGGTGCACCGCAAACGATGTGAAGCAGTTCTTCGGCACCAACATCCACAGTGGTAATGCTTAATTTATCAGCATCGGGATGTTTGCTGCAGCTTTTTACTTCGCCTATCACAATACCCTGCAATCCACCTTTGATAGATTCTATTTTTTCTATACCCTCTACTTCCAGCCCGCAATCGGTAAGCAATTGCCCTGCACTTTCAGCCGTTAAGTCAATGTTTAAATATGTTTTCAGCCAGTTATATGAAATCTTCATAAGTCCAAATATTTTAAAAAGCAAAATTACAAATTTTTAGGAATACTCATAAGATTGATTGGAAGAAATAAGGAACGGTAGATTCTATCTATAAATACATCTTTTTATTTTAATAACCCGTTGTATATATTATAAGATTATATCTACGTATCGACCGATTATATTTGTTACCGACTGAATATGTGTATTTTAATTTCACTAAGTAAAAAGGGGAAATAATTGAATTCTTTTCCGAAGTGTTTAGTAATAGCTTTTCTTTTCCGAAGAAAATTATTATTCTATACTTTGGGGAAAGTCCTATAGAAGATTATATACCAACTTATTATTCAAATCTAATGTCCTTTACATTCAATTGCAATGAAGTTTTTCCATTCCATTCATTTTCTTCAATATGATAGGAGATAGAAAAAGGAAATCCTTTTTGAATAGCAGAAAAATATTCTCCTTGCTGAAATGCAATTCCGGATATCGGATAGCTTGCCACATCCGGGCTGATTACTGATAATTTGATGTGATTATTCCCTACAATGCGCGAATATCCTGCATCTTTCACATTATCTGTCTGAAAAACAGGTGACATATTACCTGGTCCGAATGGAGCAAATTGTTTAAGAATATTATAAAATTTATTATTGATATCCTTTAATTGAATACAATCGTCAATTTCAATTTCTGGTGTTTGCATTTCAACTGTAATGCTTGAACTTACTACTTCTTCAAATTGCATACGAAAAGCATCCAGATTTTCAGGTTTCAGCGACAATCCGGCTGCATATTTATGCCCGCCAAAATGTTCTAATAATTCACTACAGGCTTCAATAGCATCGTAAATATCAAAATCTTTTACACTTCTGGCCGAACCGGTAATTAAGCCATTGGATTGTGTAAGTACAATGGTAGGGCGATAATATTCTTCCGTTAAACGCGAAGCTACAATACCCACCACACCTTTGTGCCATTCAGGATTAAATATTACAGTGCTTTTGCTTTTTGATAAAAATTCATCCTTATTTATAAACTCTAATGCTTGTTGTGTAGCAGTGGCGTCCAGACTTTTTCGTTCGGTATTGTTATTGTTGATTTGTTCGCCAAATACCATAGCTGCCTCCAGATCTTTACAAATAAGTAGTTCCACAGAGCTACGACCTGTTTCTATACGTCCGGCTGCATTAATACGCGGACTAATCAGAAAAACAAGATCGTTGATGGTGAGTCCGCGTTTAAAAAATAATTCATTTTCTGTTGTGTATAATTCATTTTTACAAACATTGCTATATCTCAACACAGCTTCTATGCCAGGTCGTGGATTAGAATTGATTAATTTCAATCCATAATAAGCCAATATCCTGTTTTCACCAGTAATAGGGACAATATCAGCTGCAATACTAATGGCAACCAAATCGAGATATTTTTCAATTTTCTGAAAAGGAATATTGTTTTTTTGGATGTAAGCCTGTACTATTTTAAACCCGATACCACAACCAGATAATTCGTTGTAAGGATAGGTTGAGTCTAGTCTTTTAGGATCCAATACAGCAACCGCAGCAGGAAGTATTTCTCCCGGTCGATGGTGATCGCCAATGATAAAATCAACTCCTTTGCCATTGGCATACGCTATTTGATCTGTAGCTTTTATACCACAATCTAGGGCAATAATCAGTTTGAAGTTATTGTCTGCTGCAAAATCAATCCCTTTGTAAGAAATACCATATCCTTCTGAATATCTATCAGGAATATAGAAATCTACATTTTTATATATTTCTTTTAAAAAAGAATAAACCAAAGCCACAGCACTGCATCCATCCACATCATAATCGCCATAAACCAATATTTTTTGTTCTTGTTGAAAGGCTGTTTCAATACGCTGGATAGCAATATCCATATCTTTCATCAAAAAAGGATCATGAAGAGCAGAAAGTTGAGGACGGAAAAAAGATTTTGCTTCATCAAATGTATAAATACCTCTTTGGACCAATAAATTTGCCAAATGAATATCAATATTCAATGCTTGCTGTAAGTCTGTTATTATTTTATTATCACCTTGTTTCTTTAAAACCCACCTCTTTTCCATGCTTGCTTTTTTAGTTTTGTAAAATTACGATAATATATTTAAGATAACTACCCAAATTTTGCAAAAAACAAAAAAAATCAAACATAAATTTTTAAATTATTAATTATGAAAGATTTGATTGTAGAAAAAAATAAATCCCTAAAATCATTTTTATATTTAATTTGTTAATATTGGCAAATAAGATGTAATTTTGATGTGATAATTTAGTGTGAAAGCCACATACTAATTGCAATCGCTAACTTAATGCTTTACCATTACTTATTTTTTTTCTTACTTTATAATTTTCTTTATGAAAAAACAAACAAAAGAAATAGAACTGAATAACAATACTTTTGTTACCAGTGTATTACGCATATTTTCCAACGATCCTTTTTCGGCATTCAATTATAAGCAAGTATCTGCCAGAATGGGCATCAGCGATAGAGCCAGCAAAGAGCTTGTAATAAATGTTATTCATAAACTGGTAAAAACAGAAGCTATTAAAGAGGAAAGCCGTGGAAAATACAAACTAAACCCCTCTTATATCAACGAAAATTTAATGCCTAATTCTTATGTGGTTGGTAGTGTAGATATGAAACAAACTGGCAAAGCATATATTATCATTGATAAAAATAAAGACAGCGAAGATGTGTTTATTTCAGCCAATAATACCAATCATGCCATGCATGGCGATAAAGTAAAAGTGTTTCTTTTTCCTCGTCGCAAAGGTAGAAAACTCGAAGGTCAAGTGGTTGAAGTAATCGAAAGAGCTCGCAAACAGTTTGTGGGCATTGTACAGGTTTCTAAAAAATTTGCTTTTCTGGTGCCTGATAACAATAATATACCAGTGGATATTTTTATCCCACTTGATTGCTTAAATGGTGCAAAAAATGGAGAGAAAGCTTTGGCGAGGATTACTGATTGGCCCGAAAGAGCAAGCAATCCATTCGGCGAAATCATACAGGTTTTAGGTATTCCCGGTGATAACAATGTTGAAATGCAGTCGATTTTAGCTGAGCTTAACTTTCCATTAAAGTTTCCGGACAATGTAGAAAAAGAAGCTGACAGGATTCCTGAAGCTATTCCAGAAAAAGAAATCAACAAACGCAGAGACTTTCGCTCTATTGTCACTTTTACTATCGATCCCGAAGATGCTAAGGATTTTGACGACGCCCTTTCCATTAAACAATTAAAAAATGGACATTGGGAAGTAGGTGTTCATATTGCAGATGTTTCATACTACGTACAACCTAATTCACTTATCGACAAAGAAGCTTACGAAAGAGGAACTTCTATTTATTTAGTAGATCGTGTAATTCCAATGCTGCCCGAACGTTTAGCCAATGGTGTTTGCTCATTGCATGCCAACGAAGACAAACTTTGCTTTTCAGCAGTTTTTGAAATGGATGATAACGCTCATATAAAAAATGAATGGTTTGGAAAAACTGTAATTCGCTCCAACAGAAGATTTACCTATCAGGAAGCACAGGATATTATTGAAACAGAAGTTGGAGAATATGCTGAAGAAATGCTTACATTAAATAAATTAGCTTTAAAACTTCGAGATGAAAGATTCAAAAGTGGTGCTATCAATTTTAAATCAACCGAAGTAAAATTTCAGTTGGATGAAAAAGGTAAACCTTTGGGTGTTTTTATTAAAGAAATAAAAGATTCCAACCGATTGATAGAAGATTTTATGTTGCTTGCCAACAAAAAAGTTGCATCTTATATTGGTATAAAAAAGGGCAATGAAATACCTAAAACCTTTGTATATCGTGTGCACGACGAGCCCAATGCTGAAAAATTGAGTACTTTCGTACAATTTCTTTCTAAACTTGGATATACAATGAAAACCGGATCACGCAAGAATCTGGCAACTTCTTTCAATAATCTTTTCGAAGCCATTGAAGGCAAAGGTGAAGAAAATATGATAGAAACCATCGCCATTCGTACCATGGCAAAAGCATATTATTCAACAGATAATATCGGACATTATGGACTCGCTTTTCCTTATTATTCACATTTTACATCTCCCATCCGTCGTTATCCCGATTTAATGGTGCATCGATTACTTGAAATGTATATGGAAGGCAAGCCTTCTGTAAACAAAAAAGAATATGAGGAAAGTTGCGAACATTCCTCATTGATGGAAAAAAAGGCTGCTGAAGCCGAAAGAGCTTCTATCAAGTACAAGCAAGCCGAATACTTGCAAGATAAAATAGGACAAACTTTCTTTGGTTTAATTTCAGGAGTAAGCAAATGGGGACTATTTGTGGAATTAGAGGGTAACAAATGCGAAGGTATGGTTTCTTTAAAGCAAATGGCAGACGATTTTTATTACTTAGATGAAGATAATTATCAGGTAATAGGTCAGCGATACGGAAACAAATATAAATTGGGCGACCGAATTAAAGTAAAGATTATCAGAGTAGATATTGCTAAAAAACAAATGGATTTTGTTTTGGTGGAAAATGAAAAATAAGGTATTGATATTTTGAGGTATTTTATTAACAATAAATTCTTTAACAGCAAAGCTATGAGGAAATTAATCTAAATGAGATTAAAAGTCACAAGAAATCAGATATTATACTTTTTTGATTTCAAATCCATTATCAATCAAATAACTTATTGAAGCAATTACTGTTCTTCTGTCATATTCTTTCTCAGATTCAGAAAGTTCTTTATACGGAACAAGTGAGGGATTTTCTTTTTTGATATCATTACGTTTTTTGCCGTATTTCCATCCTTCCCGAATTCTTCCTTCTGCCCACTCTTCATGAACATTTTGAGCCATTTTCTCAATCAGCTCATAGAGTTCTTTTGGAATACTTTGCATTGACAAAATAACTGGTAGCGGTTTATAGCTTAATTTCATTTTTAATTTATTACTCTGTATATATTCCATTCTTTATCAATTCGAAAATATTGGTGACATTTTCCCTGTCGTATTTATAATAATCTTCATTAAAACGCTTATTGACTTTTGAAAGTTGATCCCAACTTACAAGACATGCATGAAGTTTCTTAATTTCGTTTTTGTTCGATGTTGCTTTATCAGGAATTTCGTTTAGTTTATATTCAACCCAACCATTGGCAAAAAGATGTGCATTCCATCTAAGATGTTCTCCTTTAGCAATGTTTAACAATCGTTCTTCTCCTATTTTTAGAATGAATTGTTCTTTATTTCCAATTTGTTTTACATCTGCTATCGTCAGTCCTGCAAGAGCCAGTTTTGTGTGAATATGTTCTGCAACAGATATATTCGACAATTGCTTAATTCTGGATAGTTGATCCCATGATTGACGTTTTAATGGATCAGACTGTGCATTGTAATAAGTATGTATTTTTCTTGCTGTTTTTTCAAGACTGGCACGAATTATTATATCTTCAGTAAATACATCTTTTTCTCTGCCAAAAATTTCAATAGAAATATTTTCAGTTGATTGAAACAGATTGTCATAAGCGTAACTATCATTCAAACGAACCAGTATTTTCAAGGGTCTATCTGATATTTTTCTTGCCAATTGCTGAATATCAAATGCGGCCTGAACATTCAGAGCATCATTACCCAATGTAATTATTAAGTAGTCAAGTTCATTAAGATTTTTCTTTATTAATTCATAATATTCTACTTTCCCTACTTCTGTTTCTACAAAGTCGAAATTATAATTTGAAATTAAACCTGGATAACGGTTATTAAAACTACCGGTTTTAGAATTCATGGCTTTATCGATGATAATTGCATTAAATTCAGAACCTACAAACTGACCAAATTCAACAAGTCTTTTTAAAACTGAAATTCCGGTTTGCCCAAATCCAATAAGCATTATATTAAAGTCAGAGGTTGCAATTCCTTTGTCAACATCTTTTTTAATCCAATTATCATCAACAGGATTATGTGCATTGACTAACTGTCGTGCGACTATATCAGAATCATTCAAAAATCGTATAGCAATTTTAGGTGAAGTTTTTGTAAAACTATCAAAATATAAATTTTCTACATCTTCCAATAAAGTCCGTATATGTATTGTAATATCTTCCTGAAGATTCAATCCATTGAGTTCATTTATCACCGATCTAGCTGATCTTATATTTATATCTTCATTTTCTGTCAGAAAGAACATGTGAGAAGTTCGCAATCTTAGTTTTTTAAGTAATTTCAACTTGCTCAAATAATCACTATTGATAAAAATCTTTTTAGCAGAAGTAGTGTCCTCAATATGTGGATGGATAATACTTTCTTCATTTTTCACCAATAAATAATCTAATATAGATTTTCTGCTTTTCAGCAAAGCTCCTGTCAATTCGGCTCTATCATACAATGACTCATTCTCATTTACATCTATATGTTTTACAAAAACAATCAAACGGGAGGCTTTTGTCTTAATCATATCTTCAGCCAATGAAACAGAGGCTTCATTCACCCCAAAGAATATATAATTCTCTTTAGAACGGTTCCACTTGATTTTAAAAAAAGTAAGTATTCCCTTTCCAAATATATTAAGCAAGAATGAAAGAAAAACGATAGCTGCAGATGAGGCAGCAATTGAAAACCATATCATAAATGCAGGACAACTTTTAACAGTATCCTTCATTTCTACTAAATCGTTACCTAACACAAATAAACGGCAAGTTGAAAAAAACGCCAATAATACATTCGTTATTAGTTTATGAGCATGCTCAAATTCTGAATGTCCAATATAATATACTACAAAACCAATAACAAATGTGAAAAGTGCCAATGGAAACTTCACAAAACTTATAAACCTTTTCCCTTTTCGTAAAAACAGAAAATAGTAAATAGAAAACAGCATTAAACCATAAAGAATGGGTAGATAGATTTCCCAAAATTGACATATTTCCATAACCTAAAATTTATTTATTTGATGACTTTTTTGTTATTTATAAACCTAAATAATTTATCTATTTTGAAGTATTTTACAAAGCATTCTGAAAAAATTCTTTTCCAATAGATTGAAATCATCATCTATGTTCAAAATTACACTTATGTCTTTTAAAAGCATATCTACATCCTTTTGAGTTGAGAAAAACCTTTCTCTGAAAGATTGAATACTTTCAATCTTTTCAAAGTCAGAATCATTCTTAAACACTTTGTGTATATGATTGTATTCTTCATTGGATGTATTTGTAAGAATAAGTTGTCTTTCTTCTTCTTTTAATTCAAAATCTGCATAACATGCATATAAAAGAAGATAAATTTTAAATTCCTGATAGTTCCAATTGGATTTGTTGTTCATTGCTATATATTTTCTGTTTTTAGTTTTAGATTATAGTCTCACCCCACATTCCCCACAAAACTTAGCTCCTTCATTCATTGCATATCCACATTGAGGACAAAATTGTGTGGTTTTATTTGAATCTGACTTATGAATATCAATAGCTTTTTGAACTAATTCAAGTATATGCTCATCAAGTTTCGATTGTTGTATCATACCCCATATTTGAGGAATTAACACAGGCCATGCAACCAATAAAGTAAGAGTTGTTGGAATAGCTTGCTGCCCAAATATTCCAACTCCTGCTTCTACAGTAAACGACCGATTGTCTATTGGCTGGATAACAATTTTTAGTGCTGTTCTCATACCTACAATAGCTTTAAAGATATTGCCTTTGGTAATTGAAATATCTGCTCCACCAGATAAAAGATTATGAATACTTACTTCATAACCTTCTTTGATTAACTCTTCATTCAGATATCTAACTATTCCACCTATTATTGAAGTTGAATAGTAAAATGTTTTTGAACTCTTAAATACTCCCATAGCTTTTACTTAGTTTTGAATAAATATTTTTTTGATAACTTATAGTTAGATTTTCTCTCCACAATATTTGCAAAATTTCCATTCTTTTAGAATAGTTTCTTGGCAATATGGACATTGATTTCTTGATTCAGTATTATTTAGATTTTTTATTAATAATGCAAAATGATCCGTTTTACACCATTCAAGAATATTCTTTGCACGTACAGCAGAGAATGGATGATCCTGATAAGCAATAGCTAAAGTTTGTAAAGCTTTATCCCATTTTGTTTCCTGCAAATCCTGATAGGCTTGTGCCTGTGCCGCATATTCTTCGATATTGACTTCTCCGGTAATGCTTTTTGGACCTCCTGAAAGACGAATCATTGTTTCGACAACCGGTTTGGGTGAACCCATTATAACAGCAGCAGCTCTATCGGCTGAAAGTTCACTTTTACGACTCCAATATAACAATCCCAACTGTACTGGAGTAGTTAATGCACCCAATAAACCTATAAAATCTGCTCCCGATTTTAGTAAGTTAGCCATGGTATGATACAAAACATGCCTGCATAATATGTGACCGCATTCGTGAGCTATTACCGCATTTAATTCGTCTTCTTCCAGATATTCTACCAAGCCAGAAGTGATAGTTAAAAATATACGTGAATCTCCAAATGTATATGCATTGGGCATTGGATTCATTTCTAAATAAAATTCAGGTTCTTCAATTCCTAGCACTTTACAAATTGGTTGCAGCTTAAAATATATTTCAGGTAGTTGTTTCTCGGATAATCTTATCTTTGAAGCCATATTTACACCATGAAAATATTGCTCCATTCCCAACTTTAAGAATGCTTTAACTACTGAACTAAAACCTGGAATAGCTTCCATATTCCGACGTGCAGCTTCGTCTTCGGGGTGGATAAAGTCTTGGGAGTTGAGCATGGTTATTTATTGTTTAATATTTCTCTTATCTTTAGAACATCTGGATGGGTAATTCCGGCTTTTTCAAATTCATCAAAATCAGATAAAATTTGAGTTTTTAATGAAACGTCACTTTTAATTTTAGTATAAAGATTTAAGGCATCTTGATATTTTCCTTGATACAATAATGAATGAGCAAGATTCTTATAACTGGAATTAATTGTATTATTAGTTTCAATTGACTTATTTGCATATCTTTCTCCTTCAGAAAACTGATGGTTAATTATCATATAACGAGACATCCTCGCCATGCATATTGATAATTTAGATTTTAAATCTGGATTATTTAGAATTAAGCTATTATATAATTTAATAGCCTCAAGTGCATTAGAAATGGCTTTAGGAAGGTTGTTTTTATAAAAAATCCATGCCATAGTATTTAATAATTCAGCTATTAATGTATCATATTTAATTGGATCAGTTTTGGCAAAACTTTTATAATTATCTAAAGCTTCTATGTAAGTTTTTTGTGCTTGGTCAAATTGTCTTAAAGAATATCTCAGATTTGCAATATTGATTAATATCATTGGTATATCTTCATTATAGTTTTCAGGGTTATTTTTCGCCAGTTGTTTAACTATTCCTAAGTCTTCATTTAAAACCTCAATAGTTTTTTCATAAAACTGCATCTCAAAATAATTAGTAGATGCATTAAAAAGTATGCTTGCAAAAATTGATTTATATTTTGAGGGATATATTTTTGATAATTCTCTGTAAATATCGAGTTCTTTGTCAATATAAATTTCAGCCTGTTTGTATTGATTAACTCTCATCTTTAATGAAATAATATCGCTAAGAGTCTCAAGAATAGAAGTTACATATTTTGCCTTGTTAGCTTTTTCTAATTCTGTTCGAATATTAAGTGCCTCAATTAGGTTAATATCAGCACTATCATAATTTTGTATTTCATATAGAAGAACACCAAGATTATTAACAGTTACTGAATAATTGTATTTTTCTTCATTATCAATTGAATTGCGCCATTCTTTTTTAAGTATTAAAGATTCATTGTAATTAAATAAGGCTTCATTGTATTTTCCCAATTTTTTTTTCGCAATTCCCATTAAATTATATATAATTGCCAAATCACCATCACTGCACCACTTTTTATAATTATCAGTAATAAATTGTAGTTTTAATTCGGCTTTATCATATTGACCAATATTAATATATAATTCTGCTAAATCTTTATAAGAAAGAGCAACATTACGAAAATTATGATCATCTTTAATACATAAACTACTAAATAAATTTAATGAAATTAAGAGATTATTTTCAGCTTTCTCGTATTGTTTTGTATCTTGTAAAAGAAAAGCATAGCTGTGGTAAGCATCTGCTAAATCTCCACAGTATGTGTCTGGTAAAGAATCTGCCAATTCTTTGTAAATGTTAATAGATTTAATAAAATTATCCTCAGCATATTTATATTGTTCTATTTTATGATAGTATGTTGCAAAATTATTTAAGCATTTAGCCAAATCATATTTATTTGATAAAGTAGGATTACTTTGAACTATTTTTTTATAATTTCCTAAAGCTTCGGAATGATACATTTCTGCTTTGTCGTATTGTTCCAATGTTTGATATAATACTCCTAAATTGTCAAGAGTTCGTGCTTTAAGAGAAATATTATTAATCCATTTAGTATTTTTACTTAATTCTAATGATAAAATGTAATTTTTTTGAGCGTCACTATATAACTTCATATAATACTCTGACACTGCCAATAAATTTAACACATTAGCATCTTGATAATTATTTTTAACATACCTCAATGCTATTTTATACCACTTTATTGCATCATTATGGTTCCATTCTGTACTTAAAAATAATGCAAAATCAAAAACATAATCGAAATTTGTCGTATCACTTAATGCAATTGCTTTATAGCATTCACTTGCTTTGTCATAGTTATTATACCCTCCAGCAAATGCGCATAACTCTGCGTACCGCCTAATCGAAGGCACCATACTTTCTAAATCAGTATTAAATTGTTGTTTCAAAGATTCATTCTTAATGAACTTTGTTAGTAGTTTTTCATTTTCATAAACTTGAATAGCTTCATCAATTCTTCCATCTTTTGAAAATTGATAAGCCTTTTGCTCTATTTCAGATAAGTCATCTGTATTGTAGCGGGAAAGTAAATCAGAATAATAATTCAACTGTTCGATTGATTTTTGCTTTTCATCTAATATTTCTTTTAGTTTTTTGTTATACTCATTTTCTGATATTTTATTTGCAAGTTTTAACGATACTATTTCAGAGCTCTTCCGCTTAAATTCATCCTCATAGTGCGATTTACCTATATGATAGAAATGTTCTCGACTTTCCTTTAATAAACCTTCTTTGCATAGAATAATATCAAAATCTTTTATGTCTGACAGAATCCAATCTTTTATTTGTGTCTCGTTTACTAATTCATATCCTTTTTTGCAAATTGAGTCTACAAAAATTATTTCTCCCTGTGTTTTTCTTTTAAACACCAATTTGTATTTTCCATCAGTTCCACTATTAGCAGGTGCAGCATTTTTAACCACAATTTCAGCATTTTCAATTGGAGTTCTATGTGAATCTTTTTCAAGTACACGACCCTTCTGTATAGTTTGTGAATAGCTATTTATCGTTATTTGAAAAAAAAGAAGAATTAGAAGAAGTAGTTTATAATTCATTTAATATGATTTTTATTGTTTTTAGTCTGTATTTGTTATACATTATTTTAAAATTAAATTTTATTATATTATTATCTTTTATACTTTAATAATTAATGAGATACTATTAGTGCTTTTATCGCTTTTATTTTATCGTTTACTTCTTTTGTAAATGGGTGATCTTTCCCTAATTCCTTTTCTGAAATTTCTTGAGCTTTGTTATAGTTTTCCAATGCTTTTGGATAGTCTTTTTGCTCTAAGTATACGAAACCAATATTACTATATGAAGTTGCTATATTTGGATGGTTTTCTTTTCCAAATGCTTTTTTCAATATTTTCAATACTTTGAAATAATATTCTAATGCCTTTGTGTAGTCTCCTTGATAATAATAAATAATACCAATATTATTGTAAGAAGTTGCTACCTCAAAATGTTCTTTCCCTAAAACCTTTTCTCGGATTGCTAAGGATTTGAATTGGTATTCCAATGCTTTAGGATAGTCTCTTTGCTTATTATAAACACTCCCGATATTATTGTATGAAGTTGCCACATCAGGATGTTCATTTCCAAATAATTTTTCTCTAATAACTAAAGCTTTAAAGTGGTATTCCAATGCTTTTGGATAATCTCCTTGGTAATAATAAATAATAGCAATATTGTTATATGATTCCGCTAAATAAGGATGCTCATTCCTAAATATTTTTTCTCTGATAGCTAACGCTTTAAAGTAGTATTCCAATGCTTTTTGATAGTTTCTTAGTTTATCGTACACATTTCCAATATTGTTATAAGAAATTGCAACATTAGTATGTTCATTTCCAAATAATACTTCATTTATAGCTAACGCTTTCAAGTGATATTCCATTGATTTTGAATAGTCTCCTTGATTTTCATAAATATAACCAATGTTATTATATAGAGTTGCTACTTCAGGATGTTTTTTTCCTAATACTTTTTCATCGATAACTAAAGCTTTAAAATAATATTCCAATGCTTTTTCATATTCACCATACTTCTCATAAACGACACCAATATTATTATAAGATTTCGCTACATCAGGATGTTCATTTCCAAAAACTTTTTCTTGGATTGATAAGGCTTTGAAGTAGTATTCCAATGCTTTGGGATAGCTTCCTTGTTCATGATAAACACTACCAATGTTGTTATAAGAAGTTGCTACATCAGGATGTTCTTTTCCCAATACTTTTTCTTTAATAGTTAAAGCTTTTGAGTAATATTCTAAAGCTTTTGAATAATCTCCTTGAATTTCATAAATACCACCAATATTATTGTAAGAAGCCGCCACATCAAGATGTTCATTTCCAAATACTTTTTCTTGGATTGATAAGGCTTTGAAGTAGTATTCCAATGCTTTGGGATAGCTTCCTTGTTCATGATAAACACTACCAATGTTGTTATAAGAAGTTGCTACATCAGGATGTTCTTTTCCCAATACTTTTTCGAAAATTATTAATGCTTTGAAGTGGTATTCCAATGCTTTTGTATAGTCTCCTTGCTCATCACAAACTCTCCCAATGTTATTGTATGAAACTGCTAAATCAGTATGTTCTTTTCCAAATACTTTTTCTTGGATTGCTATAGCTTTGAAGTAGTATTCCAATGCTTTTGTATAGTCTCCTTGCTCATCATAAACACAACCAATGTTGCTAAACATAGAAGCAACAACAGAATGTTCTTGTTCAAATATTTTTTCACTAATTGTTAATGCTTCAAAAAGGTATCCCAATGCTTTTGTATAGTCTCCCAAATGTTTATATAAAATCCCTATGCTATTGGATGTTGATGCAACCTCAAAACTTTTCAATCCGAATTTATTACTACTAATTTTTAAAGCTAGATTAAAATAGCACAAAGCTTCTTTATATTGAGCAATAACATCTAAAAATACTGCATAATCAAATACATTTTTATAATTATTAGTATCACTTGTTACAATTGCTTTATAGCACCTTCCAGCTTTTTCATAATTTTCTTCACCTCCAGCAAATACACATAACTCTGCATACATTCTAAGAGAAGGAACCATTTTCTCTAAATCTGTATTAACTTGTTGTTTCAAAGAATCATTTTTAATGAACTTTGTTAGTAGTTTTTCATTTTCATAAACTTTAATTGCTTCATCTACTTTTCCTTGTTCAGAAAAATCAAACGCTTTTCGTTCTATATCAGATAAATCATCTTTGTTAATCCGTGAAAACAAATCAGTATAATAATCAAGCAAGTCAAATGCTTTCTGCCGCTCATTGTATATCTCATTCAGCTTTTTATTATATTCTGATTCGTTTAATTTATTGGTTTGCTTTAATGATTCTATTTCTGTTTGTTTAAGTTTGTATTCCCTTTCATATCGAGATTTCCCTATTTTGTAAAAAATTTCTCGGTTCTTCTTTAATAATCCTTTTTTACAAAGAATAATATTGAAATCTTTATTGTCTGACAGAATCCAATCCTTGATTTGAGGTTCGTTTACTAATTCGTATCCCTTTTTACTGATTGAATCTACAAAAATCATTTCACCCGCTGCTTTATTTTTAAACACCAATTTGTATTTACCATCTGTTCCACTAACAGCAGGCACAGCATTCTTAACAACTATTTCTGCATTTTCAATTGGAGTTCCATGTGAATCTTTTTCCAATACACGTCCTTTTTGTGCTGTTTGTGAATGACAAACAACTGAAAGAAAAATAGCAAATATAATAATTGAAATTTTCATATTGGAGAAGTTTATTTCATTAGATTATCAATCTGATATTTATATTTTTCAATTAAACCATTGTCTTCAATTTTTGAATAAAGAGTATTCAAATCATTCAGTATTTGTTTTTTTTGTTCTTCTGTTTTGGCTGAAAGAAGTGTTGTTTTGTACCAGAGAAAAGATTCTGAATAGTTTTCCTCTTTCATTAGAAACAAAGCATATTTATTCGTGTAAGTAGTGTTAAGTGTATCAGATTTTGCAATTGCATGTAAGATAGAGTCAGCTTTCATGTGAGAATACATGTCATTTTTTTGAATAAGTAAATCTACTTGATTAAATAAAAGAGGAGCCATAACTCTTAGATTATAACTTGCATTATCTCTTTGCTTTAGTTTTTCTATGAATGTTTCCAGTATTTTTGAATCTTCATAAACTATTATTGCTTCATCTATTTTTCCCTCTTCTAATAGCTGAATGGCAAGCTTATCTGTTCCATAAAGTTCGTCTTTATTGATCCGAGAAAATTTATCTACATAAAAATTTAGATTTTCCTGGCTCTTTTTCAATTCTTGATTTGCATCATCTATTGCTTTCAAATAGTCTTGTTGAGTAATATTATTCTTTTGGAGCTGCTTTTTTTTCGCAGCAATACTTTCTTCGTATCTTTTTTTGTAATAATCGCTTCCGATATTATAGTATTTTCTTTTACTTTCGGCTAAAAGCCCCTCCTTACACATTATGATTTTAACTGGATATTTCATTGAAAATACCCAGTTTTGAACATCTTCCTTATTTACTAACTCGTACCCTTTTTTATTGATCTGATCAATTAATATTGGTTCTCCCCCTTTTTTATTTCTAAAAGCTAATCTAAAATGTCCATCATCATCGCTATTCGCGATTGATGATTTAAGTGCGATAATCTCTACATTTGGTATGGGTTTATTATCTGAGTTAATCTCAAAAACATATCCTGATTGGTAATCTTGTGCGATAAGGATTAATGGACATAATCCCCAAATAAAGACAATTAATTGTTTCTTAATTTTCATAGTTATTTTATTGTTTTCTAAGTTTAATAGGTACTTCAACATTTGGAATTACAGGAATATCGTAAGTAACCATTTTGTAACCAACTTTGAATGCTCTAATTCTTTGTTGCTCGGCTTGTTTTTTGAAAGGTATAGAAATTTCAAATTTTCCATTGCCATCTGATATTACTTCAATATTATTGACAGAAATAGAAACGTCTTTTATTGGAATCCCATCTTCATCTCTCACAATTCCAGAAATAAAACCTAATGAATTGTCTCTTTTGACTGGTAGGGTAATTACACTATTTTGGAAACGATTCAGATCAATTGAGGTGTCTATTGATACATATTCTTTTGCTTCAAAATGAAGTTTCACGAAATCTCCCTTATATTGTGAAGGTATTTGAGTAAAAGGAGCAAAACCATCTTTTTCATTGAAAGACTTTGTTTCTGACTTTTCTCCATACATAATGGTGACTTTTGCTTCTTTTAATGGTAAACCTTGAATGGAATAAGTCGGTACTTCGAAAGTTTTCACAGTCAAACTAGTTGTCTGAAAATAGTAATTTGAAAAGAAAACACCACTCATAACTAAAAGAGGCAGAAGAAAATAATATATAGTGTATTTTATAATTTTTCCAGAATCAATTGAATCTGGTTTTATGATTCTACCTTCATTCTCTAACTTGTCGAGTTGATGACCAAATTTTACAAACAAATCATTCAAATCATCATATGAATCGTAAAAATGATCTAATGAGTCAATATGGTCTCTGAAATTGCTTATCTCAGCAGTTTCTTCTTTATTATTTTTGAAATAAGTATATATTCGGGGTGTTTTATTTTTATGTTTACAAGAAAAATTATGTTTACAAGAAAGAAATGCCTTGTGAGCATTATCAAATTCTTCACGTGTAAATCGTCCTATTTTTGTATGAAATAAAAATACAGATATATCACTTTTTCTGATATAGAGATTGTATTCATCCTGAGTGCGTACTTCCTGAATTGAACTTATAAAATCTTTCCAAGTGTTCAGTTCAAGAAAGATACGTTTTTCAAATAAATCTTTATTCTTCTTACTGATAAATAGTTCAAACTTTTCTTTATCATCATCTAATTCTGCCGATGAGGCTAAAAATATTTTAACTTTCTTCATAATTTTTTTATAATTTAATGAGCTTACTTTATCCCATACGTTATCTGTTGTTTCTTAAATTATTAAAAATGAATATGATGAGTAGTTGTATGAAAATTTAACTCTAAATAAAGAACAAAAATATAAAAATATATTTGTTAAGCAAGATAATTAGATAATTAAATTTTTATTAATTTCAAATTTTTATTTGGGTTAACTTTATAAAAATCAAATTTTTATTATCAGCATTTTCAATAATACTGTATTTTTCTTTTTAAATCTAAAGTATAGATAAATCATCTGTTTAAATAATAGTTTATAGATTTACCATTTAGAATAACTTCGGTAGAATCCTGATTTACATTGAGTTTTTTAATTATCAAATCATTTACATCAAGTTTTGAATGACTCCCTTTAGAAACAAAATTCAATTCTTCAATTATATCTGATTGATTTAAACTTAGACTTAAATTTTCTCCGCTAAAATTCAAAGTTTTAAAAGAACATCCATTAATATTAATACTTGCATTATCAGAAGAGCTCTCAATTATAAGCGTATCCTGTTGAAAATTATTAATAGTACATTCATTTATTTTGAAAATTAATTTATTAAAAATTGTAGGAATAGTAATTTTCAGTACAGGGTCGTGATAACTGAACGAATATTCATTTTGCATCTCAACATTTACAAACAAGGTGTCATTTCTGAATTCGGCATTACAAATATCGGTATATTCTTCTGATACAATTGTTTCAATTTTAAATTGTTTTCCATTGTTAAGTTCAAAAGTTACATTTCTATATGCTTCTAATACTAAATATTTAAATGGTTGCAGTCTATCAATTTTAACCACTTTATATATTGCTTCCTGTTCTTCACTATTCTTATGATAAATTGAACTTTTTACCTGAGCAATTATTAGTATTACTATTGAAATTCCAAAAGCAAAAAGGATTAAATTACTTGTTTTTAAGATTTTCATGTTGTTTTAAGATTTTTTATTGTTTAAAAATTTAGTATAGTATCTTTCAATTTCCTGAATACTGATGTTTAATATCTGCATATTTTTCAGAAATACAGGAAGTTCACTTTCTAAAAACTGTTGTTTGCGAAAAGTACTGACTTTTTTATTGGCATCAGATGCCACAAAAAAGCCGATTCCACGCTTATTATATATAATTTCCCGATTTTGCAAAAACTCATAAGCCCGCATGGCTGTATTAGGGTTAACTTCCAGTTCTACAGCAAGTTCGCGGACAGAAAGAATCTTTTCATCAGGTTTCCAGTTTTCTAACAATATTTTTTCGCAAACATATTCTGCTATTTGCAGGTAAATGGCTTGCTGTTCTTTAAATTCCATAACGATTATTTTATTGCGTTAACCCTGTTTTTCTTTTAATTTAAAATATGATGCTACCCAAATTAAAGGAAAGCCAATGTAACTTATACATCTCATTAAAAAATCATAATACTTCGGAGTAACAAGATTACTATTTTGGTTAAAAAAAACATCATTATAATTTAAATTAGGTATATCTCTAAATACAATATTTATAGATAAGACATTAATTAACTGAAATATAATTAATAATATAAATATTGTAACTCCTGTCTTAAGAATTGAAACTTTCTTAAAAACTAAAGAACCAATTAAGAATAAACTTTGAAGCAAAAACAATAAATTATAAAATCTATAATCTATAAAAAAATATTTTGCAAAACGTAAAATGTATATTTTTTGAAAGAAAATAACTTCTATTGATAAAACGATTAATAAATTCATCAAATTAATAACGATTATATTGATAATAAAAGCAATCAATATTCTTTCAAATGCAGAAACAGGTAACATGAGATTTCCGGATCCTTGAGTACTTTTACTTAAATGAGTAAACCAAATGCCACTTACCAAACAGCTTGTTGGGAAAATAATTATTTTATATAATTCTATTCGATTATTAAAGGCTTGCCAATTAGTATAATTTGATAATATAGACAATAAACTAAATACAAACAAAACTGCAAACACTAAAACTGTACCCATCAAAAATAATTTCAAATTTTTGGAAGTTTGTTCTTTGAACAAAAGTCCGAATCGTTTTAAATTAAATACTTCATTCATAACTAACTAATATTATTATGGTTAAACAATTCCTGAATTCTTTTTTTATTGCTAAAACATGCATTAAATAGCATTTCAATATCTAATTTACTATCCTCGTTTTTATAGTTTTCAGCTACAGCCCAATTTCCTCGTAAATTATTTTCGGAAAATAAAATTTTGTCTTCTATTTCGTTATGAGATAGCACTTTAAAACAAAGTTTCTCGGTTATTTTTTCAATAGGTTCACTCAAAATAATATCCTGTTGATTGAGAATTGTTATTGAATCTATCAGATTATCCAAATCGCGAACCTGATGAGTAGAAATAATCACACATTTATTTTCGTCAACGGCTCCAGCCATAATCTTGCGAAACTGACTTTTTGAAGGAATATCCAAGCCATTAGTAGGTTCGTCCATAATCAGAAGTCTGGTATTTGTGGCTATACCAAAAGCAATCAGAACTTTTTTCTTTTGTCCGTACGATAAGCTGTTAAGTTTTTCATTATCATGAATTTCAAATTCACTTAAGTATTCAGCAAATTGATTTTCATTAAAATTAGGATAAAACCCTGAGTAAACTTCTTTAAATTTCTGAATACTAAAATCTGGCAAAGTAAATTCCTCGAAAAGAAAATAAATATCCTGCAACATACTGGGTTTGCGTTTCGATGGAACATAACCTAATGTTTTGATATTGCCATCATTAGGAAATAGTAATCCTGAAATCAACTTGAGTAAAGTGGTTTTTCCTGCTCCGTTTTTTCCAAGCAAACCATGAATTCGCCCTTCAGACAGTTGCATATTCAAATGATTGAATAGCTGCTTTTTCTTTTTGTAGCTAAATGCTAAATTATTAATTTCTATCATTTTAATATATTTAATGTTGTAGTGTACTAATATGATAATACACTGCAAATGTACAACAGAATTTTACAAAAACAAGTTTTTACAAAAAAAAATTGCAGATATTATTTTTTTATATGATTTTTCCATCTGGTAAACTATTTGATTAAACCATTTAATAAAATTAATATGAGCCTAAAAGAAACTGATAATGAGCATATTATATTAATTTCAGCCAAAGAAATCTTTTTTAAAAAAGGTTATGATAGTGCCCTAATGCAGGAAATTGCCGACGAAGCCAAAAATATTTTAACTTTCTTCATAAGTTTTTATAATTGAATAAGCTTACTTTTTCTTATACTTTATCTTTTGTTTTTTAAATTATTTAAAATGAATATGATGAGTCGTTGTATGAAAATTTAATTCTAAATAAAAAACAAAAATATATTTGTTAAGCAAGATAATTAGATAATTAAATCTTCATTGATTTCTAATTTTTATTTTGGATAAGTTTATAAAAATCAATTTTTTTATTATTACATTAATATTTCAAAAGGGTAATGGTTTTTTTCCGTATAATACCAATAGATTCTTTTTTAAATAAATTCGCATTTACTAATTAAGTTTTTAACCAGATATTCTCTTATCTTAACTAAATTATATTTAGAAAATTACCAAGTTTATACGTACCTTTGCAGTCGTATTTTATATAACATCATGGAAAGAAATAATAATAACCGCTCTTTTGGAAAACCGGAAAGAAGCAGACGCTCAGAAGGTTCATCTAATTTTTCAAAACCCGATTATAAAAAAAGAACTGACACCTCAGCCAAACCCGAAAGATCATCATCTTCATTTAAGCCTAAGTTCAATAATAACGAAAAACCTTACAGCAAAACATCTTATGGCGATAGAAGTGATAAACCGAACTACAGCGATAGAAAAGAAAGTTCGTTTAAACCCAGATTTGCTGACAGAGACAACAAATCTACTTACAATGACAGAGACAACAAATCTACTTACAATGACAGAGACAACAAATCTACTTACAATGACAGAGACAATAAGCCAAGATACAGTGAAGGAGATAATAAGTCATCAGAAAGACCTTCTTATCAAGACCGAAAAGACAAACCTAATTACGGTGAAAAAAGAGAAGCATCATCTTTCAAACCTAAGTTTGTAAACAGAGACAACAAACCTTCGTATAGTGACAGAGGTGAAAAAACTGATTTTAAACCCAGAAGAGAAGGTGTTGCTGGAGAAAATCCAAACGCTACCAGAGATTATAAAAAAGGATATGTGAAAGATGACAGACCTTTTTCTGAAAAAAGAAGAAGCTATGATAATGATGCTTCTAACGATCGCTATCTTCACAAAAACAAACCCCGCAGAAGAACTTCTGAAATAGATTTACCGGTTCGCGAACGTCCGAAACGTGCCGATGTACTCGAATTAAAAAACTTTAAAAGCACTAACCGTCCTGATATCTTTGCACCTGTTCGCTTAAACAAATTTATTGCCAATGCAGGAATTTGCTCACGCCGCGAAGCTGATGATTTAATTGTAAGTGGTGCCGTTTCAATCAACGGAGTAATTATTACTGAATTGGGAACGAAGGTATTACCTACCGATTCTGTTCAATATGGTGGCGAAACTTTGATAAGCGAAAAAAAGAAATATGTGTTGCTCAACAAGCCCAAAGGCTATATCACTACTGTTGAAGACCCACAGGAACGCCGTACTGTAATGGCTTTGGTAAAAGATGCCTGCAAAGAACGCTTGTACCCGGTCGGCAGACTCGATCGCAATACTTCCGGCTTATTACTTTTTACTAATGACGGTGATTTAGCCAAGAAGCTTACTCATCCTCGTTATGGCGTGAAAAAACTCTACCATGTAGAATTGGATCGTGCTTTATCAAAATCTGATATGGAAAAGCTTTGGGATGGTGTAGAATTAGAAGATGGTATTGTAAAAGTGGATGATGTAGCTTATATAGACGAGGGGAAAAACAAAAGGGAAATTGGTATTGAAATTCATACAGGAAAAAACCGCGTAATTCGTCGCATTTTCGAAACATTGGGCTATGAAGTTGTAAAACTCGACAGAACTATGTTTGCAGGATTGACCAAGAAAGATATTCCTCGTGGAATGTGGCGTTTTCTTTCAGAAAAAGAAGTTTCTTACCTGAAAATGTTGCAGTAAGTGAGTATAAAATATATAAAAAGGGATGCTTCTTTTATCGTGATGACAAAGAAAGCATCTCTTTTTATTTTACACAGATTTCTTACTCTCATCTGCAATGACAAAAAAGACAGAAACCACAATAAAAACAGTATGATTGAGTTATTATAAAGCACTTGTAAAACATACAGTATTTTGAATACTTCAAGCTTATTTTATGACAACAACTACCGCTAAGCCAAAATTAAGAAAATATTTTATCAGAACACTTCTTGGCATGCTGATTTTTATATTATTAGCAGTAGTAAGCGGATTTATAACAATCTATTACAATCAGAGTAAAATCAAGCAGCTTTTTGTTGCTGAAATTAACAAATCGCTTCAAACAGAAATTTCAGTTAAAGATATTGAGTTTTCTGTATTCGAGAAATTTCCAAATGCTTCAATAAATTTTAAGGAAGTCGTTGCCAAAGATGCTACTAAAGATAGTCTAAGAGATACTTTATTAACTGCCAAAAATATTTTTCTTGAATTTAATCTATGGGATTTGTATTATAAACACTATCATATTAAAAACATAGAACTTAATGATGCTACTGTAAATATAAAAGTAGACAAACAAGGAAATGACAATTTTCATTTCTGGAAATCTACAGAAAACCAAAGTGCTTCAAAGTTTGAATTCAGCCTTCAAAAGATTAAATTCAAAAATGTTCGAGTCAAATATATCAACAAAGCTGTTTTCCAATATTACGATTTTTTTGTAGACAAAGCACTTGCCAAAGGCGATTTTACAAACGAAATTCAAGCAATAAAACTTCAAGGAAATCTACAAATCAATCATTTTCAATCAGAGGAAGCAGTTTACTTTAGCAACGAAAAAGCTGATATTTCTCTTGCCGGCAACATCAATACTCAAGAAGAGTCTATTGAAATACAAAACGGTGATTTACTACTCAACGATTTAAACTTTGATGTAAAAGGGAAAATATATTATGCTTTTTCCAACAAAAAGCTAGAAATCAACATCAAGGGAAAAAACATACAATTACACAACTTTATTAAAGAATTACCCAAGGAACAACAACTGTATTTCTGCAATTACGAAAGCAAAGGTATTTTCGATTTCGGCATGGAAATAAAAGGGTACTATGGTGGTAACCATTTACCGCTGATTACATCAAATTTTAATTTTAGAAATGGAGAAATTTTCCATACAAAAACAAAAGCCCGCCTAAGCAATGTGGCATTTCAGGGCTCCTACTCTAATGGACAGGATGAAAAAACCGAAAACAATTATCTTAATATCCATCAGTTCTCCTGCAATCTGAAAAACGGGAAAATAAATGCAAGCTTTGTTATTTATAATTTCAAGAATCCTAGCATAAGTTGTAGTGTCTCTGCCAATCTTAATTTAGAGGATTTACAACAATTTATAAAAAACAATAATATTGCAACTATGCAGGGTAACATAGTTATTGACTTTAACTTTAAGGGAAAAATAAATAAAGATGCATTGAAAATTACCGATTTTATCAATAGTCAAACTATCGGACAAGCCTCTATTAGTAAATTTCAGATAAAATTAAAAAACGACCATCGCAATTATACAAACTTCAATGGAGCTTTTAGTTTTACAAATAATGATATTGAAATCAATACATTATGCGGGAATATTTCGAGCAGTGATGTCAACATAAAAGGCTACTTCAGAAATGTAATTCCCTTCCTGTTTCTCGAAAATCAAAAAATAGAAGTAAATGCAGACTTAGCTTCAAAAAATATAGATTTGGATGAAATTATAGGAACCCAACAAACCCCAACAGGCTCAAATGAATTTCGTTTAAGTGACAATTATATTTTTAATCTTTCAATAGCTGCCAATAAAATAAAATTCAAAAAATTTAAAGCTAAGAGTTTAAAAGGGAAAATAAGTTATACTAATCATCTTTTTAAAGCAGAACAACTCAGCATGGAAAGTATGGATGGAAATATAAATGGTTCGATGATGATAAATGGCTCTAAAAACACGAAATTTCTGATTAGTTGCGATGTAAATACTTCAAATGTAAATGCACAACAACTTTTTTATGTGTTTGATAATTTCGGACAAAACAATATGACTTCTGATAATATCAACGGAAACATTACAGCTAATATTCAGTTTGCTTCTCTTTTTAATTCATATTTGCAAGTTGACAAAAAAAGTATTTGGTCGAAAATAAATTTAAAGATTGAAAACGGAAAACTCTTAAACTATCAACCATTGATGAAATTATCAAGATTCATTAATGTGGATGATTTAAAAGAAGTCAGTTTTAAGACCATACAAAATCAAATTTTAATTAACAACGAAACTATTATTATTCCCGCAATGGATATACAATCAAGTGCAATTAATCTTGGGATTTCTGGCGAACATTCTTTTAATAATATCATTAATTATCGCATCAACATTTTATTGTCGGAACTTAGCTCTAAAAAGCGCAAACAACGCAAACAACAGAGACTAGAATCAACGCAAGAATTTGGTTATGAGGAAGATGATGGCTTAGGGCGAACCAAACTCTTTTTAAAAGTAACCGGAACAATGGACAATCCTATCTTTAAGTACGATAGCAAAGGACTGAAAGAAAAACTAATACTTGATTTAAAAAATGAGAAACGAAATTTAAATAATATTTTGAAAGAAGAATTTAAGTGGCTACAACGCGATTCAGCAGATATTATTCAACAGCAACATTTTAAGGTACAAGAAAAAGGCAAGTATATTATTAATTGGGAAGAAGAAACCAAAGAAAAGCAAAAAAAACAAACTGTTTCAGATTCAATTCCACAATCCAAAATGAAAATAAAATGGGACGATTGATAAATATGTCATTAATCAGGAAATGTTTGAATTGCAATAACCTTGTAGTTAAATAAGATTATCAAACTACAGTTTTTTATTTAAACTCAATACATCTCATTCCGTTTTCTTTCACTAAATTTGCAACAATATAAAGAGTTATATTTTGATTACATAAATATTAAATAAGTAATTGAAACCATAAATCTTGAAGCATTAACGAATAAATTATAAATAAAAAATAATGGGATATAATTGGTATGCTTTATATACTTTTCCTAGGTTTGAGAAAAAGGTTTATTCAAGGCTTATAGAGAGAAGAATAGAAGCCTATTTGCCGCTTCAAAAAAAACTTCGCCAATGGAAAGATCGTAAAAAGTGGATAGAAGAACCTTTAATTCGCTCTTATGTTTTTGTAAAAGCAAGTGAATTGGAATATTATGACATTTTGAATATTGAAGGAGCTGTTAGATATATAAGTTTTTCCGGTAAAGCTGCTGCCATTCCCGAATGGCAGATTGAAGCCATGCAAAAATTAATGGAAACTGACCATGAAATAACAATCAGTTCAAAAAAATTTAACCCCGGATGTGCTATTCGTATTATGTCTGGTATTCTTGCTGGCTTTGATGGGGAATTAATTACCTATATGGGGAAAAAAAGAGTCGTAATTCGTATTAATCAAATTGGACACTCATTGGTCGTTACTTTACCCCTTTCAGATCTTGAAATGAAAGATGCTGTAAAAAAACCATGAACTTGTAATTGTTTTTGAATTTCTCAATAAGCTTAGGATTAGCTTCCTGTATATTCATTTTAATGAATGATTTTTTAGAAAAAAAGAATCTGCAGCATTTACACTCTTAATATTTAGAAGAAAACCACTTAGAGAAAGATGAGTACTAAAAATCGTAATAAAAATTATTCAAACTGGTGCGAAGTCCGATATAAAAATAGTTGGAATGTTTTCTTGAAAAATCAGTAATTTCAAGTCTGTCAGTTACGCCTATTGAAATATTCATATTGGTTCTTGGATTAATAAGGAAAGATATTCTTATGTCATTGTAAATAACGTTAGTTCTTAAACCTTGTCCAACAAAATTATTATATTCTTTAGGATGGTCTTCATACGACCTGAAAATATCTTTCCCAAAATTAAAACCAGAACTATCCGCACCATAAATTATATAATTCAATTTATACTCAGTAAATAATCTTTTGTATTTATATTTAACCATCGAAACCGATTCCCAGAAATTGGCACCAATAGGATGTGCTAAAGCCTGATTATAATGCCCGTAATTCTGAAGTGAAGAGCGATGGGAATATGTATAAGGTCTTACAAAATTAAATTCAGACTGCACATATAAAGACTCTATATTGAATATATTAAATACTTTTACACCTAGTTGAAAGGCTTGTTTATTTGCCCACCAACCATTTCCTGCAAGAACTTCATGCAATTTGAACTCATCTAATAATAACTGGCCATAAATTACATACCTATCAGCTAATTCATAAGATATATTTAATCCTAACAAAGCATTATCTGGGGAACCAAGCGAAAACTCAACAGGACGAAAGAAAATAACAGGATTCAAATAATTAATGTCAAATCCTCTAAACCCGCTACTATCCTGAGCTTGCCATATAATTGACTCAAATAAGCCAACATTTAATCTTTTATTGACAGCATAACTTAAATAATGAAACGTTCCATATTTTTTCCGAAATCCCAAATCGTAGGAATGAGGTGTTTTTAAATCCTGAAATTCAGCATATAAATTTGTATATTTGAATCTCCATACGTTGGTGGTAATTTTTAAATAAGGGTAGTTAAAGGAATTATCTGATAATAAGAGCGAACGATAACCATCACCAATAAAATTTTTACCATGCCCAAACTGAATATTAAAGTATTTAGATGGTGTATAGGAAATATATCCACTCGCCCAGGAATAATCAAACCCACTTTTCCCAAAACTTCTTACCATACCTTGCCCGGGAACAACACTTGTATTTGCAATACTGTTACTAAGATAATCTACAAAAGAAGCCTGATTTTCATAAAAAGTAGTTGAAAATGAAAAATCTTTTCCAATACTACCTTCTACTAAAAATCCTCTGGTATTTACATATTTTGTTTTATTATCTCCATTCAAATCTTTTCCCAATTCAAAATTAAAAACAGGATCAATATTGGCAACAAAACCATCTTTATTAATAGAAATAAGATGTTCATTAAATATTTTGTCCCATAAAAAATCAGGGAATTTTCTATTAAAATTTCGTTTAATTATATATTCATTTTGAAGTGAGTCTGTATTTATTAGTTTATCTATTTCAGGCTTTAACCATGGTTTTACTGCTGTATGAAAATAATTATCAGGAGCATATAAGTTCTCCTCAATTTGATAAAAGTAAGGATTGGTTAAAGGAAAATTCAACTGCTGTCCCTGTAAACTCACAACAATGAATAAAAAAAATAAAAAAAATACACTTTTTCGCATTAAATGTGATTGATATTTAAACCTTTGATTTTTTTTTATTCTCATTTTCTAATATTGATAATTTTTTATACCTTTTTCGAAGTACAAGAAATGGAATAGCAGAAAAGAATGTACTTAATGACAAAACTATTAACATTAAAATAATAATACCTAAACCATGAAGTAAAAAAGCTAAAATAACAAAAAAGATGTTTGCTAAAACAAGAATTAATGTAGCTTTTGCATGAGAATACCCTAACTCCAATAATTTGTGATGGACGTGTGTCTTATCGGCTTTAAAAGGAGATTGTTTGCGAGAAATTCGTATGATAAAAACTCTTATTGTATCATATAAAGGTATTATTAAAATTGCAAAAGAAACAGCAGGTGATGCCGTAATATGATAATATCCAGAAATTTCTAAATTACTTTGATTAAACTGAATGGCAAATACTGCTATCAAAAACCCTAATACCAATGAACCGGTATCCCCCATAAATATTTTATTCTTTTTACCAAAAAGGTTAAACCACAAAAAACCTCCCAATGAACCAGCTAGAGCTGCAGTTAAAAAAGCAAATTCAAATTGGCCTGAAAGATAGAACCATACTCCAAAAGTAGCTGAACACACAATACCTATCCCTGCAGCCAATCCATCAATGCCATCAATTAAATTAAATGCATTAACTATAACTACCACTACAAAAATAGTAAGATAAAGACTACAATGATAATTAAGGTCTGTTACACCTAAAAACCCATGCAAACTTGTTAATCTAATATTTGCAAAGTCAACAATTATAATTGCTGCAACAATTTGCGCTCCTAATTTGCTTAATGGTGCGATAACAAAAATATCATCTTTCATTCCAATGAAAAACATTAGAAGAACTCCTGCAACAATATATCTCATTTCCATCAACGATCCAAATGGAGGAAACAATAAGGAAGCAAAAATAAACCCACCAAATATTGCAATGCCACCTAAAGTAGCAGTAGGTTTATTATGCGAAGTTCTGTCATTAGGCAATGCTGCCAAGCCCTTTGCATGTGTCATTTCCACAATAGGCTTTACTGATAAAAAGCTTATTACAAAAGCTGTAATAAAATTTATAAGTAATGTTACAAAATGCGTTATAAAAAAAACTTTCATATAAATAAAGTTTTAACAAAAATTTATCTACTGCAAATGTATAAATATAAATTTGAAATTAAAATTTATATTTATTCTTTTTCAGGAACTACTACAGGAAAATCATAATCAAAATCCTGATAATGTTTATGTTCTAAAATATTTCCTAGAAAATTTGTATAGGCATCGGTAAATTGAAACTTATTAATGTCGTAATAGGGTTTCGAAAGAGGCTTATTCCCAATAGCTCCCATATCAATAGATGATGTATTAAATTCTTCAAGTTCCTGATAAGGTACAATTTTCGTCATAGTAGGCATTTGACCGTATTCTTCTCTTAATAATAAATCTACCACTTTATCAGCCAATGTGGTAGTGAGACGGCGATCATACTGACTACATTTTCCACTACGAGCATAATAACCTGTAATTTGAGCTCTTGCATCAATACCTAATTTTTGGGAAATATCGGAAGCGATTACCCCACTAATACCTCCAAATCTTGGATGACCATATTCATCAAGCTCTGAACTCGCATATACTACATCTACTTTTCCTGATTTCTCGTCATACCATCTCACACCTTCCGAAACGGGAATAATAAGCATTTTTTTTGGTGATCGTAGATAGGTTTCTTTTACAATTTCAAAGAAAAATTCTTTACGTTCTTTAGTCATTTCAAATTCAGGAATTAACGCTAATTCAGCACCTCCAAATAAAGCAGAACCCGTTAACCATCCAGCATCACGCCCCATTACCTCCAAAATCATTATACGAGAATGCGATTCTGCTGTTGTTTTAAGTTTACCCGTAAATTCTGCAATTGCCTTAGCAGCTGAAGGAAAGCCAGGGCATAACACAGCTTCAATGTTTGACCCTTTATAGTTATGCATTGACACTGTTTTTAAATCGTTATCTATCGTTTTTGGAAATCCAATTACTGGAATACCTTCGGTTTCGTATAAACGTTTTGCTGCTCCATTGGTATCATCACCACCAATAGTAACTAATACGTCAATTTTATATCTTTTTAAATTTTTTAAAATTTGCGGAACACGATTTTCCGGATTTTTCTTTGAAGGAAAAGGATTTGTACGGCTTGACCTCAAAGCAGTTCCTCCATACCATCCATCATAAGCTTGATTCGTCAAATCTATTACATCGCCGTCTCCTAACAAACCTTTCCATCCTTGTCGGATACCATATACCTTATAACCTAACATTGATGCTCTGTTACGAATTGATTCTATACTTGAATTAATTGCGGGCGTATCTCCACCACCTGACAAAATTGCTAAAGTTTTCCCTTTAAAAAGTTTATGTTCTGATTTCATTTGATTATTTTTTAATTAATTTTATTGTTTTACGAAACTCACAAAAATAATCATTCCTTATTACATAAAAGCATTCTCGTGATTCGTTTCATTTTATTATTATATTCTATTCTCTAAAAATTGGACTTCCTTCTTGTTTGTTTTTTTTGTTTTCTAACGGTTTTTCTTCTTTTAACTTTCTTCCTTTACTGTAAGAAACTTTATAAATAAGGTTTCCTTTCGTATCCCAATATTGCCAAATATCATCTTTAAGTTGAAGATTATAAGAGCCTTCTCCTGATTTTTTGCCATTTTGATAATATTCTACCCATTTACCATTTAGACGTCCATTAATAAAACCTTCTTCTTTATATTTTACACCATATTTATCATAAAATATCCAAAATCCATCTTTTTGATTTTCTTTGTAACTACCTTGAGATAATATGATTCCTTTTTCGCTCCATTCTGTCCATTTTCCATCTATTTTGCCTTTTTTATAAAATCCATCGCTCTTTTTTACGCCGTTTTCGTACCAAAAAATATCTGATCCGCTTTTTAAATTTTCAGAATAATTTGCTTCATACTTCTTTTTACCATTTTGATACCAACCTCCTATATAGTCTATTTTACCATCAGAATACCATTGTTTCCAATTTCCTTCTTCTTTCCCTTCTACAAAAGGTCCTTCATGGAATTTTTGACCACTTTCGTACCAAACAACCCAATTTCCTGTCTTTTTACCTTTCTCAAATTTTCCTTCTTTCCATTTCTCACCAGTTTCGTAATAAAACACCCAAAGTCCATCTTGCTGGCCTTCAATAAAATTACCCTTACTCCCTATTTTCCCGTTTTTAAGATAAAAAATCCATGTACTATCCTGTAAATCATCCTTCAATCTTCCTTCCATTTCTTTTGTGCCCGTAGAATCATACCACCAAATTCCATAACAGTTTAATTTATCGTCAATATAAAATCCTTCAAAACTTTTGTTGGTATTTTTATAATAAGTTATTGTTTTTCCTTGTTTTAATCCTTTATTATAATAAATTTCTTCTTGAATATTTCCATTTTCATGCCAAGCAGTCCATTTGCCTTCAAATTTTCCATCTACTATTTTTACTTCATTTTTTTTCTGCCCATTAGCATACCAAAAAACATTGGCCCCATTTTCAAAATATTCTTCACTTTGCTTTGTACTATCATCAAAAAAAGCAACCCATTTCCCGGTTTTTATACCTTTTGTGTAATTGCCCTCTTTCCAAAGTCTACCATTTTTATACCACCAAGTCCACTTTCCCTCACGAAGAGAATCCTTAAGAATTCCTTCTCTTACTTTTTGACCGTTTTCCCAAAAATCTGTTTTTTGTTCTTGAGAAAAACCAATTGAGTAAATTGTAACAAACACACAAATAAGCAGATATCTCATTTTTTAAAAATTAAATTATTTTTTTCTTTCAATCGTAAACATAACAAGTTGTTCCATTGACTTTTTTGCTTCACTATCGGGTACTTCTGAAAGTAATATTAAAGCCTTATTTTTATATTCTAACATCTTATTTCTTGCATATTCAATTCCACCGCTATTATTAACTCTTTCAATAAGTTCAGCTACTTTATCCGGCTTGTTATGATGATATTTTACTATTCCTATTGCTTTTTTTCGCTCCAAATAATCAACATTATTTAGCATATAAATAAGCGGCAATGTCATTTTTTGTTCTTTAATATCAATTCCATTAGGTTTGCCTGTTTCTCTGCTTTTTTCATAATCAAATAAATCATCTTTAATTTGAAAAGCAATACCTACATATTCGCCAAACAATTGCATTTTACTTACAACATCATTATTTTCAGTTGCAGAAGCAGCACCACATGCACAACAAGAAGCAATTAATGAAGCCGTTTTTTTCCGAATAATTTCATAATAAATATCTTCTTTAATATCAAGATGTCGAGCTTTTTCAATTTGCAATAACTCGCCTTCACTCATTTCTTTAACAGCATTGGAAACAATTTTTAAAAACTGAAAATCATTGTTGTCAACAGCTAACAATAAACCTTTTGACAATAGAAAATCGCCAACTAAAACTGCAATTTTGTTTTTCCAAAGTGCATTGATAGAAAAAAATCCTCTACGTTCATTCGAATCATCCACTACATCATCATGAACCAGTGTGGCAGTGTGAAGTAACTCTATAAGCGAAGCTGCTCTATAAGTGCTTTCATTTATTTCACCACAAATTTTTGCTGATAAAAAAACAAACATAGGCCTAATCTGCTTACCTTTGCGTTTTATAATATATCGAGTAATTATATCAAGCAATGGCACAGAGCTTTGCATCGATAATTTGAATTTTTTTTCAAAAATATCAATATTTTCGCTTATAGGTTTTTTTATTTCGTTTAGTGAAATCATTGTTTTTTTTCAGAAATCAAAATTAATGAAAATTTGATTAGAAAAAACGTTTTATACTTTCTTTTGTCATTTAACGTTATTTGTTGACCTTTGCAATAAAATTAATACCCGAAAAATATGAGTGGATTTTTATTTAATGAAATAATATTTGGGCCTGTAAAAAGCAGGAGATTAGGTGTTTCTCTTGGCATTAATCTTTTGCCTACACATAAAAAAATATGCAACTACAATTGTATTTATTGTGAATGTGGCTGGAATAAAGATTATGTAATAAACGATACAAAACTCCCAAGTAGAGCAAACGTAAAAATAGCACTCAAAGAAAAGTTAGAGCAGATGAAAAAATTGAATAAAACATTAGATTCAATTACATTTGCTGGAAATGGAGAACCTAGTTTACATCCCGAATTTACCAAAATTGTAGAAGATGTTATTGAACTAAGAAATATTTATTATCCACTTGCGAAAACTACTGTACTTTCAAATGCCGGATTATTAAATAATCAAGCTATTTTTGAAGCTCTTACTATGTTAGATAATAATATTTTAAAGTTGGATGCTGGTACTGATAGAATGTATCATTTGATTAATAGAGGATCTGAAAACATTAATATTAAACAAATTGTTGAAAATCTTAAAAAATTTGACGGAAATTTAATTATACAAACTCTATTTTTGAAAGGTAAATATAAGGAAGATATTATTGACAATACTACAGACTATGAAGTTAATGTTTGGCTGAAACATATTGAAGATATTAAGCCAAAGTATGTTATGATTTATCCTATTGACAGAGAAACTCCTATGGAAAATTTAGAAAAAATCAGCAAGCAAAAACTTGAAGAAATAGCTTCTAAAGTCAATGCTATCGGTATCGACACTAAAGTATATGGCTAATTGTAAAATTAATACAGTAAATATTTATTATGGATCAATACGATATAAAAATATTATTAGCTTTTGGAAAAGCTGTTGATGGGAGAAAAGATTTTTTTACATGGCTATTAAACAATGGTTATCCTGAACTTGCAGCCTTATCTAATGCAATTAGAGGTGACGAAGAGGCTTTGCAATGGCTACTTAATAATGGCTTTCCAAAACTTGCTATTTTAAGCAATGCGATTGATAATGAGCCCAATGCTGTTCAATGGTTGATTAATTCAAAAAATGAAATACTATTTCAATTATCTTTGGCTTGCCGTGGTGATGAAGACGCTATCAATTGGTTGCAAAAACGAAAACTCCATATTTATGTTTATCTAGCCAATAGAATCAATGCATTATTAAAATTACAGGCTAAAGAAAATACCTTTTGGTACAAAATTAAATTCTGATACTATATAAACAAAAAAAGAGTCGTATCACTAATGATACGACTCTTTTTTTATTTAAAAACAAATTATTCTCTAATAAAATCAACTCTTCTATTGATTAATTTGTATTCTTTTGAGAAAATATCAGCTTTTCCTTTTCCTTCGAAAGAAAGTCTTGCTTTATCAATTCCATATTTATTAGTCAAAGTATTATAAACTTGTTCAGCACGTTTTTTACTAAGGTAATTATTGTAGTCAACAGAGCCTGTTTGATCTGCATTTCCAACAATTTTAAGCTTTAATTCCTTATCGCTTTTCATGTACTCAGCTATTGAAGCAATTTTAGTTAATTGATCATTTTTAATATTAAAAGCATTAACATCAAAAAAGATTGAAAATTGCATATATCCAGAGTTAACAATTGTAGTTGTTGGATTTCTTTTTAAAGTATCTAAAATTGAATTATAAATACTTCTTTTTAATTCTTCAACATTAATTTCTGCTGGAGCTACTGGTGCAATAGGAGCAGTAGGCTTAACATTTATTTTATTTTCGAGATCTTTTATTTTAGTATCCTGGTTGTTAAGTTTATCTTCTAATCGTTTCAACTTAGCATTAAGAGAATCTTTTTCTGCTTTAGATGCATCATCGCTATAATGACCACCTTCTCCAAGAGATCCTTTTCTTGTTCTTGAACTTACAAGATCACCACAGTCTGCAAATACAGATGGATTATTTCTAAAGTTAAACTTATACGTTAAACCTATTGAAGTATATGATAAAATATCATATTTAAATCCACCTTTAGTAACATCAATAAGATCTGAATTAACAACAGACCAGATGTTTTCTAAATTAATTTCAAATCTAGAATCCAGTTTGTATTTAGCACCAAACCCTAAAGTAACTACAGATTCCGTTTCCATTTTTTCTTCTACAGTTCCATTAGCAGAATAACCACGACTTTCAATAAATTTATCACTACCTAGTAGCTTTTTAACCGATCTGAAATCAATAAACCCTAAACCAGCTATACCATAAAAATTTAGCCTTCTGCAAGGATCATCGCCTAAAAACAATCTGCTAAAATTCATTGTGATGTTCATATTATACTCATTAAACTGAGCTTTAAAATAGGTTTTGGAAGGTCTTCTTGTTCCGGTTAAGTCTCCTTTAATAAATTGACCTCTTAGTTCAAATGTCGAACTGAGTTTTTTCGTAAGAATGAAACCATAGGCCGCATTCCATTCGTTTGTATAGTTTGTTACAGGGTAAAATTTATATTGTCTTAAATCTCCCCAAAATAAACTTGCACCTCCGTTTACGTTAAGTGACCAATTGTCAAGAATATTTTTCCCACCAACTTCCTGACTAGAAGCAAAATAAGGTAAGCTAAGAAAAGTTAATACAAAAAGTACTATTAATTTTTTCATAATGATATTATTATTAGATGATTTGAATTTCTTTTTATATATAAAACGACTTATACTACTAACGAAGTTTTAACATTTGCAAATATAGATAAAATTTTATCATGCTGTATAAAAAAACTTGTTTTTTCTTAATTATTGTTCAAAAGTAAAACTCTAGTAAGCTAAATCAATAAGAATTGTGTTTTTTTTACTATAACAATTATTTTTTATAAAAGTTTTTTATTATAAATATTTAGTCCATTTTATTACGATTAATTAGTTTAATTCCCATTATAAAACTTAATAATAAAAGAATGAATCCTGAGTACAAAGCAATTTTTCCTATATAATCGCCATATTTTACATAAAACGTTAACTTACTATTAGTGTGAAGCTTTTGACGGATAGCAGCCGGCTCCCAATAATCAGTGCGATTCAATATATCACCCCTTTGATTTACAAAACAAGAAATACCTGTATTTGCTGATCTGGCGATATCTCTGCGAGATTCGATTGCCCGCAAAGCTGCATAACTGAAATGCTGCCGATGTCCGGCGGTATTTCCCCACCATCCGTCATTGGTAATAATAAAAATAAGTTCCGCTCCATTTTTAACAAATTCAGAAACAAATCCACCGTAAATAGACTCATAACAAATTACAGGACTAAGTTTTACGCCATTTTGGCAATTAAATACTTTGCGTTCTATATCAACACCCAAACTTCCAACAGTACCACCCAAATCAATAGCAAGTTTTTCAATTGGTTTAAATATTTTTTTAAATGGCATTTTTTCCACACCGGGAGTTAATTTTGATTTATGATACCGTTGTATATTACCTGAATGATCAACTAACAATGCAGTATTCAAATGTTCGTAATATCTTCCTTTGTCATCAGAAAACTCCCTCGCAGCAGGTGTAATAGGTTCGTCTTCTTTTAACAATCGCTGAGTAGATATACCTGAAATTACTGCCAATTTGGGAAATTTTTTAGTAAAACACCGAAGTACATTTACACTCTGAGAAAAATCGAATTTTTCCTCCCAGACATTTTCCTGTAATGCACTTTCAGGGAACAAAACAAAATCTACATTACTATCAGTTTTGGTTTCTGCAAGTACAAGCATCTGCTGTAGAATTTCTAATGGAGGCGTGATGTACTGTTCTGTGTATGGATCAACATTTGGTTGAACAACAACAACTTCTACTTCGGTCCCTTTTTCCTCATAACGATTGTATGTTATCACTGAAAAAACAATAGGAATTACAAGTACCAATACGCATATAATGCTCGTTTTAAAAAATTTATTTTTCAGATTAAAAGAAAAAGATTCTTTGTTTTTAATACTTAAAAATATTTCGAAAAAGAAAATATTAATAAGAAAAATCCATAATGTTCCTCCAAAAGCACCTGTATATTCATACCATTGAATAAGTTTGGGATTATTTGCAAAAACATTTCCTAAAGTAAGCCAGGGCCATGAAAAATCCCAATCCATGTGAAAATATTCAAATGCAATCCAATACAAAACCAAAGCAAAATAAGCTTTATTTTTTCTAAAAACTACCCTACGTGAATAATGGTAAAAGTTAAAAACCATTGTCATTAACAAGGAGTTAAGCAAAAATGCAAAAACAGCACCTGCTTCAGTTGAATTCCAAATCCAATAAGTAGTGAGTACATTCCAGACAAAAAAACCAATAAAAACAATAAAGAAGAAGCTGAATTTACCATATTTAAGTGGATTTTGAATAATAATTTCTTCCACCCAAAGCATTGGAATAAAAGCAAAAAAGATAAGATAAGAAATCCCATTCAAAGGCCAAGCCAATGCCAATAATAAACCGGAAAGCAGCGAAAGTAAAAGAAGTTGATATTTTTTCATTTTAACCACAAATTATTTCATCCATTTTTATATCATGTGCATCAATTGGCACACTATCTATTATTTGAAAATCGAAGCATACAGCTATTTTATAAGCATTCAGTTTTATTAAAAGTCTATCATAATAAGCTTTCCCTCGCCCCATGCGATTTTTCTCTCTGTCGAAAGCAATACCGGGAACTATCACAACATCTATTTTATCAAAATTCTCAAATTCTTCACCATTGGGTTCTTGTATCGCATATTTCTCTCCTGTTTTCAAATTTTGAATCCCTTCAAATTTTTTAAGAACCAAAATATCGTTTTGTACTGAAGGAAGGATTATCTCTTTTTCATGAGCCCATTTAATTACAAAATCATGGGTTTGCACTTCATCTTCCATTGACCAGTAAAGCAGTACACTCTTAGCGTTTTGAAAAAAAATATTGGTTTCAAGTTTTGAAAAAATAAGGGCAGAACGTTCTAACTTTTTATCAAAGCTTAAGTTAGCTTTTAGCTGCTTTATTTCTTTACGAATCTGTTTTTTAAGCTCATCTGTCATTGGTTTAAGATATTTGCTTCAAAATTAATAGTAATTTTTGAAAAAGAAAAATACTTAAATTTATTAAAAGATAGTATTTCTGTTTTAGTATCAGTTTTTTATAGAACAAAAAAGAGACTGCCTCATTTTGAAACAGTCTCTTTTAACAAATTTATATTAATTACTATTTTATAGCATTTTCGAACTCAGCTGTTTTTGCAATTTTTGCAAATTCCAAGTCTTCTTTAGCCTGAGCTTTGTATGAAGCATCTAAAGCTATTGCTTTTTTAAGATTATCATAAACAACATTTGCATTATTATTTCTTGCAGCAATAATTGCTGTGAGATAATAAGTTTGAGCATCTTTAGTTGCACATTCTACTGCAGTTGCAGCAGCTGAAGCATTTCCATTTAATAATGCAGCTAACGCAACATTATAGTCACAGGATGTTTTTCCAAAAGAATTAACTGCTCCGGCATAATTACCTTCTTTTATCATAATAACTCCTAAATTGTAGTTTTGATTAACACCTAATTTTTGAGCAGTTTCGAAATATGATTTTGCAGCTTTATAATCTTTCTTCATTAAAGAAACAACACCTAAATTATTGATAACAGAAGAATTATTTGGCGACAATGTGTTTGCTTTTTCCAGGAAAGAAGATGCATCATTGGCATTTCCAAGTGCAATTGATACATAAGCAGCATTGTTGTATCCTTTCCAATCTTTTGGATAAACAGTGGTAGCAGCTTTGTATATTTTTAATTGTGTGTTTAAATCTTTGGTTAAGGTAGCAGCATACAATAATTCTTTATTGTCTAATGAATCAGGAGCTGTAGTAGATAATAAAGCAATTTTTTCGTCAGTTTTTTTAGGTTCGAGGAAATTAACTGAGATTTCGGCTCTTCTTAATGGAGGAAGAATTTTGTCTTCTACTTGTTGGAAAACTACGGTCATGTTTCTCATTTCCTGTTCTCTTTTATCTCTGTCAACCTGAGCTTTGATAACATTAATCATGGTGTTTTTGTCTTTGATATCAGATTTTTCCAATGATGCAAGGAAACCATCCCAATCTTCGCCATTTGCTTTTAAGTTATAGGTTACAACTTTTTTCAAATCTTTGAATTTGGTTTTGGTTTTTTTAGCTATTTCGTTAATGAATTTATCAAGTTGTTCTTCGGTAAATTTATTAGCTGTTTTTGCTCTGTTTTCAGAAAGACCTGCATTCTTTTTTTCTTCGCCTTCAGGTGAAGCCCATGCGGTAATATCTATATTTTTGATAGCCCAGTTTTTAGCAATGTAATCGTTTAATTCTTTAATGCCCGATTGAGCTTCTACTGTTTTGTTCAAATCAATTTTAAGGTTAAGGTTAAACATATTTACTAAAAAGTAAATAGTAGCTTTTTTATTAAGAATAGTTTCTTTTTCGTAAGCATCAGGTGCTAAAACTGTAGTTCCTAAAGTTTTAATTCTTTGTGAGGTATATATTAAACCATCTGCTAATTTGGTTTCGCCTAATTCTGTAGCTTTCTTTAATACTTTAACATTTTCTAAGGAAGAGCTTTCTTTTACAGGTTCTTTAGCTAAGTGAGCTACAGGATTAACCACTAATTGTGATTTGTTCATTTCAGGTTTGTAATCAATTACATCAGAGTATGTAAAAGAACCGCCTGTTTTACTGTTAATAGTTGTTCCATCGCCTTCCACTTTTTCGCCTTTAAGGTAGAAAGATTTTAACGTTGTACTTCCGCCTTCATATTTTAATACAGGTTGAATATAAGCTCCTGCTTTTTTGTTGAAATAACCTGCAGGTATTTTACCTTTTATTGTTACAGCTACTTTATCACCATGTACTTCTAATGGGTTTGGAGTAACTTCATATTTAACTTCTCCATATTTTTTAACCATTTTGCTAAGGCTATTACACCCCGAAATCAACACACTTACTAAAAATAAGGCTGTTAAAAGCTTAATACTCTTGTTTTTCATAGTATTATAAATTAAAATATTAATAATTATAAGGTCAATTTTTTTGCAAATGTAATACAAAAAAATGAGTTCTGAATATTTAATGTAAAAAATTATTCAATAAATAATTGTTAGTAAAACGTTTACTAATATAATTTCTCTCTCTTTTTTAAATAAGGATACAATATCTGATTAAATCCGAGATTAATATCTGCTTCTATAAAATCAATTTTATATTGTCCGCATTTGGTTTTAAGTTCTTTTTCAAAACTTTTTACAGAATTGATATAATTTTCTCTTACTTCTGATGGATTAATTTTGAGTTCTTTGCTGTTTTCAACATCAATAAACTTATAAGGGCGGTTTTCAAATTCAAAGTCTAATTCCCGGCTTTTATCGGTAACATGAAAAAGAATGACTTCGTGTTTATTATATTTCAAATGTTGAAGCGCCTGAAACATATCTTCTGTTTTGCTTGTATTTTCGAACATATCACTAAAAATAACTATCAACGAGCGTTTATGAATACTCTCTGCTATCAGATGCAAAGCTTCGGCGGCTGAAGTTTTTCTTCGTAATTCTGTTGAAATAGGACTTAGAAGTTCTTCTAATTTATTGTAAATAAGTTTGTGATGGGTTAATGTTGATTTGCATGGGGTATGTGTTTCCAGTTTTTCGGCAAAAACACTTAAACCTACGGCATCTCTTTGTTTTCGCAACATATACATTATTGCTGCCACAGCATAAACCGAAAAAGAAATTTTATTCGGTTTGCTTATACTTACATCCTGATTAAACGGGTAATACATTGACGAAGAGTTGTCGATTACCAATTGACAACGTAAATTTGTTTCTTCTTCAAATCGTTTTACAAAAAGTTTATCTGTTCGCCCGAATAGTTTCCAATCAACATGTTTTACCGACTCGCCGGTATTATAGAGGCGATGTTCGGCAAATTCAACAGAAAAGCCATGCAGCGGACTTTTGTGAAGCCCGGTTATAAAACCTTCAACTACTTGCCTGGCAATAAATTCTAAGGAGCCAAATTGTTCTATCCGGCTTTGATCGATATTTTTTTCTACCATAAATGGTGTAAGGACTATAAAAGGGCCTCAAGTTTGCTGATTATAACATTTTTAGGAACAGCGCCTACTTGTTTGTCAACTATTTCTCCATTTTTGAAAAACAAAATGGTAGGAATATTTCTGATTCCATAGCGCGAAGTAGTTGCCGGATTGCTATCAACATCCAACTTGCCTACTATTGCTCTTCCTTCAAATTCTTTTGCAATTTCTTCCACAATAGGTCCGAGCATTCGGCAGGGTCCGCACCATTCGGCCCATAAATCAATAATTACCGGTTTGTCTGATTTGAGGACAACTTCTTCGAAATTTCCATCTGTAATTGCCAATGTCATAATAATATTTTTAAAATTGTTTAATTGTTTTTGCTTTTACAAACATACAACAAATTTTAATTGTTCAATGCATAAGTAGAAGAATAATTATTAAAAAAATTTGAATGCTTACAAAATTCACAGAAAAATGGTTTTTGTTTTTTGATGATTTTATATTTTTATAGCATTGATTTTATAAAAGTTATAAAAACTATCAGAAAGCACTCCTGATTGAAAATATAAAACGAATGAAATTATTGCTACTTTTGTGCTGTTTACTTATTCATTTAAGGTAATTATTTTCAAAATTAGGGGACAATTATTAATATGAAAGATTTCATAGAAGTATTTGTTTTTAATGATCAGCCAACAAATTGCCCTATTTGTGGATTAAGAACTGAAATTATTTTGGATTTATATGATACTATCGAGCAAACACAATTTCATAAATGCTTAAATGATAAGTGCAAATTTGAGTTTGTAATGCAAAAAGATGATAAAAATGAAGCAAGGTCAAAAACTCTGGACACGTGAAGAATTAATTTTAGCAATAAATCTTTATTGTAAAATTCCTTTTGGAAAAATGCATCATCGCAATCCCTTAATTATTGAATTTGCAAATCTTATTGGAAGAACTCCCTCTTCTGTTACTTTTAAATTAGGGAATTTAGCAAGTTTTGACCCAAGTTTAAAAGAAAGAGGTATAAAAGGCACAACCAATGCCAGTAAACTTGATAAAGATATTTGGGATGAATTTTATCAAAATTGGGATAAAGCTCTGATTCAAAGTGAGCAATTATTAGCCAATATGAATAATTCCTCAATTGAAAAGATTAATAATATTGATTTAGATAATTTACCTAAAGATGGAATTGAGAAAGAAAGAATTGTAAAGACAAGAGTAAATCAATCTATTTTTAGAAATATAATATTAGCAACTTATAACAATCGTTGTTGCATAACAGGTATCGAAAATTCTGAATTATTAATTGCTAGCCATATAATTCCATGGAGTAAAGACGAGAAAAACAGACTTAATCCAATGAATGGACTTTGTTTAAATGCATTGCATGATAAAGCTTTTGATACTGGTTTAATAACAATTTCACCAAATGATTATACAATAAAATTATCGCCTTTATTAAAAAGTAAAACCATCACATCGGCAATTGATTACAATTTTATTGCATTTGAAAATAAACCAATTACGCTTCCTGACAAATTCCTTCCTTCAAAAGAGTTTTTAAATTTTCATAATCAAAACATCTTTAAAAAATAATCCAGAGCTCTTTTAAAATATCCTTTGGCAAAACAAAACAGTGCTTTCAGGATTATAGCTGCACAATATCAAATTTAAATACTCATTCAGTTAATCAGCTAAATAGCAGAATCTTCCTTTAAAAAAGCCTTACAGATTATTGATAGAATTACTTGCAAATTGATGTTGCCTTTCCAACGCATTGGAGGAGGCACTTGCAAATTGATGTTACGTCTCCAACGGATTGGAAGAGGCACTTGCAAATTGATGTTGCTCTTCCAACGCATTGGAGGAGGTACTTGCAAATTGATGTTGCTCTTCCAACGCATTGGAGGAGGCACTTGCAAACTGAAGTAGGTCTTCCAACAGATTGGAGGAGGTACTTCCAAATTGAAGTAGATATTAATATTCCCCAATTGTATTATTTTATAATCCGCCTTTCTTTCTATTCAGGAAAAACTTAATCATTTTATCAGTATTTCCAGAGAAAAATAATTAAATTTGTAAAGTAATTTTCAAGGTAAAAGCATTTGTAAAAGCTTAGTATTTATGGAAAAACAGGACCGTATAAAAATATTTGAAGAAAAGAAAGTTCGCACTTTGTGGGATGCGGAGCATGAAAAATGGTATTTTTCGATAGTTGATGTGATTGAAGTTTTAACTGAAAGTCCAAGAGCACGAAAATATTGGAATGCTTTAAAAAAGAAGCTTTCCGATGAAGGAAGTCAGTTGTCCCAAGATATGGGACAACTGAAAATGCAATCAGCTGATGGAAAATATTATTTAACCGATGTAGCAGATACTGAACAAGTATTCAGATTAATACAAAGTATTCCATCACCAAAGGCAGAACCATTTAAACTTTGGCTGGCAAAAATTGCCTCCGAAAGATTAGACGAAATGCAGGATCCCGAACTAACAATCGACAGGGCTTTGGAGCAATATCTGCAACTGGGTTATTCTGAAAACTGGATAAATCAACGGCTAAAGAGTATTGAGATTCGTAAAGAATTAACGGATGAATGGAAGAAAAGAGGTCTAAAAGAAGGGGTTCAATTTGCTACACTTACTGATATAATTACCAAAGCATGGTCGGATAAAACGACCAAAGAATATAAGATTCTGAAAGGTTTGAAAAAAGAAAATCTCAGGGATAACATGACCAATACGGAACTCATTTTAAATATGCTTGCAGAGGCTTCTACCAAAGATATTTCTGCTGCTGTAAATCCTGAAACTTTTGAAGACAGTAAAAAGGTGGCAAAACAAGGAGGCAATGTTGCAAAAGTAGCCAGAAAGGAACTGGAAGCACAAACCGGTAAAAAGGTGGTAAGCTCTTTAAATGCAAAATCTGCTTTGCAACTCAAAGAAAAAAGCAAAATCAATAAATCATCAAATCACCAAATCACCAAATCTACTTCGTAAAACAGAAATAGCCCGGTATAATTCCGGCATGCAGAGAGTCGATAACACTGCCGTTGGATGTAAAACGGTAAATATAGCCATTCTGGTTATAATCAATGGCATCGGAAACATACAATTCGCTGTTGGGAGCAGAAACCTCCATGCTGTAAAACATGCGGTGTTGTTTATTAATTATGGGTGTTGCCGGCAATTGATTATCGTTGATACTCATGCAATAAATATTATTGCTGATATACCATAAACTATCCTTGGTTTGGTTAGTGCAAAGGCTCGCAGGCGATAGGTATTTGCTAGCAAACAGTATTTTCTTTTCAGGCTGCAGATTGCTAATATTAATACAGTTGAGCTCAGGGATTTCTTCATTGTTATAGCCTCCGCTGCTCAATACCCAAAGGCGGTTTTGCTTGTCGACCACCATGCTGTTGGGTTCTTTTCCCACTTTTACAGAGTCAATCAGCAAATCATTATCACAATCAATCACCTGCACGGTATTGTTAGGTACTTTTACATAATACTCCGACCAATTGCACACAAAAACCCGGTTATTGTATTTCAGCATTCTGTCGGTGGACTTGCCGCAATAGATTTTTTTAGTTATGGAATTGGTTTGCAAATCGAGCACTGAAATATAAGCACTTCTGAGATCGGAAATATAAGCCTTTTTACTGCTGACAGGCATAATAAAACGCGGAGAACTCAAGCCGGTGATGGTTTTTATCCATTTAAAATCATCGGGATTCACTACTTCAATCTTACCCGAATTATTTACCACTATATACAGCAATCCATTCATTATTTCCATGGAAACAGGCACATCGCCCAGGGGTCGCTTGTTGGCAGCATCGAATATTCCGTTGTAAATTTTGTTGGTGTAAAAGTTATAAAAAGAAACAGAACCATTGCCATTGGTATAATTGCCTTCATTCACAATGAATACGCCCTTGCCGTATATATAGTCGGTATTTTCGGTATTTACTTCACCAAATTCTTTGTCCTTGCTGCACGAAAGCAAAAGTGTAAAAATCATTACTATGAAACTAAATCTGATATACATCTGTCTCTATTTATTTAGTGATATTCATTTGTTTGAAATTTGTGAACTAATTATAAGAAAATTAAAAATTCATTTTTATTGCTTAAATGGAACACGGATAATACGGATACGTTCCGTAAACGCGGATTTTCACTGATTTTTTATATCCGTTTTATCTGTGTCTTTCTTCAGAAATCCGTGTCAACAGCGTTCAATTTATTTAAACTTTTATTTCTTAAAATATTTTGCATTCCATCTGTTTATATTTTTATTTATTTTTAAAATTATATTTAAGCTGAATTTCCATATTTCTGCCGGGCATAGGCTGCCATGCAATAGCCTGGTAATCGATATCAAACAGATTGTTTACATTCAGTTGCACCGAAAAACTGTTATGGTTCATATTTTTAAAAGGAAATGTCATTCCCAATGATAAATCTGTCAACTGATAAGCAGGCATATAGCGGGTATTGGAAGTATTGGTAAAACGCTTTCCTGTAAAATGCGAAGCAACAGATAAAAAATACGTTTTCCATTCAGCCCTCAAACTTGCATTATACGAATGCACAGGCGTATAAATCAATTGCTTGTCGGTAGTATTATCGTTTTGATTGATGGGTTTTAGATTTCTTGCAGAAGTGTAGGAATACATGGCATTCAATCGGAAAACCATAGTTTTCAACTGATAAACCAAATTAGCATTGCATTCCAAGCCTTGGGTGTTAACTTCTTTCAGGTTCAAAGGTGTCCAGTATCTGAACACCGGATCGGGTTGCCATAATATCCAATCGGTAATATGGGTATAAAAATAGGTTACTTCAGTAATCAGACTGAAAAGGCTTTTCTTTTTAAATTCATAAGCCACACCTCCTTCTGTTGAAAAACCATCTTCGGGTTTCAGTTCAGGATTTCCTCCCGGTGACCAGTATAAATCGTTGAGCGAAGGCAGGTGATAATTCTTTGAAATATGAGCTTTCAGCAAAAGTGAATTATCTTTCAGTAAATGATAATCAATTCCTAATGAAGGCAAAAAAGGTTGAAAATCTTTATCGCTAACTTCTTTACGAACCACTGCATTTACAGCCAATCGTGGAGTAATTTCGGAAGTTGCCCCCACAAAAGCCGATAACTGATTGCGGGTTTTAATATCCATATAATTATTGGAATTGATACGATAATAATCGTTGGTAATTCCGGTATTTAAAGTTGTTTTCTCCGAAAATTTGTAGCGATATTTTACATTAACAGCGAAAGTATGCGTCCGGTTGTCAGAATTGATAAAAGCTATTTTATTGGAATAATTCAAAAAATCATAAATATAAGCAATGCTGGTTTCCAGTTTTCCTTTACCCTGATAATGTTTCCAATTGGCAGTTCCTCTAAAGACTGAGTTTTTTTGTTGTTCGTTTTGGTCGATTGGTAAAACTACCAATGGCTGAGGTATATCTCTTTCATTTTTCTGAAACCAGAGCTTTACACCCAGTTCATCGGTCACTTTCGGTTGAAAATAAAATTCCTGTAGCCAGCCATATTGTTTGTAAGCAGCATCTTTTCTTATTTCAACCGGATATTCATCATTTCCAACAGTATTGTTTTTATAGGAAAAGTCGTTAGCAGATGTCAGAAACATCAAACGGCTGCGGCTATGGAACTTCCCGCTTCCAACACCCACATCCAGATAAGATCCATAGGTGGAAAAACTTCCGATTTGCTGTATATAACTTATATTCAGCTTTTCCTTGCTGCTTTTATTTTCGATATTGATACTGCCACCCAATCCGCCACTATTGTTTATCAGCGAACTTCCTCCATACATCAGTTTAATATCATCCATAAAGAAAACAGGTAACATCGAAAAGTCCATTTGACTAAGCATGGGTGAATTGATAGCTACATCATTCCACAATACCGGCGTATGTGATGCAGAAGTTCCCCTAAAAGAAGCGGTTGCCAACCCTCCCTGTCCATAGGTTTTCATAAAAACAGAGGTATGAGATGATAATAAATCAGATAATGATGCACCTGTATTTTTTTCAAGCGTTAAGGAATCAATACTGCATGTTTTTAATCCAAGTAAAGGATTCAGTCGCTTTTCTGAAACCGTTATGCCATTAATGGTTATGGTATCTTTTAATTTCTGGCAATATCCTTCCTGTATCATCAGCAATAACTGAAAATTAAAAAGAATAAATACATATATTAAACGATACTTCATATATTCTTATTTAAATTAATTTTGAACGCGGATTACTCGGATTCGTTCCGAAAACGCGGATTTTTAAAGATTTTAAAATCCGTTTTATCTGCGTTTCCCTTCAGGGATTAGTGTCATCCGCGTTCTATCTCTTTATTTGATTATCTCAATAACATCTTTTTCTGATACTATCTTTTTCTTTTCAAGATTAAGACTGATATTTACACCTGCTCTTATCCATCTGCGCGCTTGCTGAATATTTCCGATATCCTGATATTTTTTATCGAGCAAATTAGCAGCCTCAATAAAACAATTCCAGTTATCACCGCTATAAGTGATACGACTATCAATGGTCAGATAATAAGGATAAGCTGTTTCCATATTGCTGATTATATCAGTATAAGTTCCCATTCTTTTTTGGTAACACAAAGCCCAGTTAGCACTTAAACGTTTGTAAATCTTATGCTCAAGGCTGGCAACAAATTTGTGTTTCAGGTAATCCAATGCATAGTAAGAAATATAATTATTGCTGTTTTTTTCCAGATCTAAATAACTATACGACAACTGAATTTTGTTTATAAAAAACCCTTTATAAGCCAGGGTTTGCAAGTTTATCTGCGACGAAAACTCAAAACCATTGGTAATGATATTGGTTAAATTGCGACTTTCCCATTTGGTTGAATCAGGAAGCTTTACCCAATCAATCAGATTATCTGCATCTCTGCGAAATACTGCTACATGAGCATTCAATGCATTTGAATAGAATTTCACACCTGTTTCATAAGCAATGGCTTCTTCCGGTTTCAGATTGATATTTCCTTTATTGGTTGGCCCTACATAATACAAATCAGTATAAGTAGGCATTCGCATTGATTGATTAACGGAAGCAAACCATTTCCAGTTTCCCAATATATCATAACTAATATCTATTCCGGCATTAACTTTGCTGTCGAAATCAGAATTCCAGTTAACATACAATCCTCCCGAAATACTGAATTGATGATATTTATAGGATTGTTCGCCATATAAACCTATATTTTCGCGATGGTGGCTTTTGGTAAAAACGCCCAAAGCTTCACCCGGAACATCCATATTATCTGACATGGGCTCGCCCAATACATTACTCAGAATATTTTCGGAACGGAACTCAGCACCAAGGGCTGTTTTCCCGATACAGCTATTAAAATTCAGATTGGCTTCAGCTCCATAAGTTTGTGTAAGATGATAATTATGTGTTTTATACCAGCTTGGCGGGCTATTCCTGAATAATTCAAATCTGTCCTGATGACGACGGTAGTAAATATTGGTTGTAAGATTATAGAAGTAAGGGTTTTTATAAGTTGCATTGGCAAAGAATACCTTAGTTTGTTCAAATTGATTCGGATATTTGGCTGAATAAAAACTATTGGCTCCAAACTGCTTATCATTGTATCCTGTTTGAAATCCAATACTTCCTTTTTTAAATTGTAAATTATTCTGATAAAAAATATTTGCAATATCAAAATCAGTATTATTAATATATCCATCAGATCCTTTTTTGCCAACAGAAAAATAATGCTGCTTATTATGATTAGCCAATGATAATGAAGCATTTGTTATGTATAGTTGGTTTTCACCAATTACTGAAGACAGTTTTAAGCAATTTTCTTTTTTACTGCCGGTAATTATATTGATGGCTCCTGTAAAAGCATTAGCACCATAAACTCTCGCTCCGGGACCTTCCAAAATTTCTATTTTATCAATATCCTGCAAATCAACAGGCAAATTCATATTGTGATGTCCTGTCTGTGGATCGTTCATCTTTACACCATTCAGCAAAATAAGGCATTGCTCAAAGGAGCCACCACGAATACTCACATCTGCCTGCACTCCATAATCGCCACGCTGACGAATATCTACATTCAAAGCATATTCGAGTAATTCCTGTAAACTCTGTACCGGAGCTTTTGAAATTTCTTCTCTGGAAATAATCTGAAGCACCCTTGCAGATTCACCATAAAGAGAAGATACCCTGGAACTCATAATTTCAGTTTCTTTCAGGTTTATGGTATCGGTTTGAGCTTGAGTTTGATTTGTTGATGTTATTAAACAAATAATGATGAAGATATTTACAAAAGTTTTTTGTAAAAAATTAAATTGCATTGACTTTAAAGTTTATTTATAATTATTTTTTGAGTAAAAACATTGCCATTATTATCCGATACTTTTACTAAATAAATTCCTGATAAAACATCCATTACACTTATATTACTGTTTTTATCCGAATTGATTTGTTTTACAATCTTTCCCGAAGCATTGATGAGTTGGATATTGTATGAATTTCTATTATTGATAGCAATATTCAAAAAATCTGCTACCGGATTAGGGAAGATTTTAATTGTTTCAGCAGCATTAAATATAGAAGTTACTCCCGTATTTGTAGAATTATTAATCACACCCACAGCATCCAGATCAAAACCACCCGTCCCGAAAGGTGTGGGAAAAGGATCGTTGATAATATGTCCCTGTGAATCATAATTTTTATATAGTTCTGAAATACTACCAACAACATCTATGATTTTTACAGCTATAATATGGTTTATGTCAATTCCGGTACTATCCTGCAGTTCACTCAAATCAAAAGGAGTACCATAATAAACCTTGTATTTTCCGGCAAGATTATGAATTTGAGTTGCATCCAATGTTCCGAATCCCTGAATCTGAGTGGTAGTTTGCGTAAGCGAAACAGAAGGAAAACGTACGAAATGAATTCCATCAGAGCTCACTTCCACATAAGCCAGTTCCAGAAAGATATCATCAAATGAGTTTTCAAAAACAGCAAAATCGAAGCCTTGTCCGTTTGATATCGGATGACTAAAAGTTAAAACGGCACTACCTCCATCTCCCAGACTAATTGTGTTATTATCGGCTTTGCCAAAAGCAGCAGTATTATCCCCGTAAGAAGCTTTATTGGTTCCTGGATAAGCAGGATCTTCGATAGTTGTATCACTGATATCTACATATCCTCTTTTGATATCGCATGTTATCGCCCAATCTATAAAAATTGAAGAATCTTTGTAGATAGCAGTCGACCCGATTTGACCGACAGCTGGTGGGTATTGTGCAAAACTTTGAAAGCTAAGTGCTGCGAAAATAAAAAGGTATATATGTTTTATCATAAATTATTTCTTTATTATTTTTTGATAATGAATGAAATTATTTCCTGAAATTTTCACAATGTAAACACCTTGTTGTATTTCCGTTGCATTAATACTAAGTCTATGGGTTATATTGCTGAGTTTTTTGATTTCTCTTCCATTTACATCAAAGATAGATAAGTTCAATTGACAATCAGCTTTATTGCATTTAATATTCAAGGTTTCAACAAATGGATTCGGAAAAATACTTACTTGGATATCCTTATTATTTATTTCATTAATATTTACATTTGGATTTGTTCCATTAAAATTATCCATACAAAAATATCCCGGAGTATTCATACCATAAGCTCCGTTATCAGAAGAAGTAAGTCCAAAGCTAAGACTGTCAATATTTCCAAGTACTGATAAGTCAACCCATTTCCATGTTTTTAAAATATAATCCTGTGTATTGTTTGCAAAACGGAAATCAGCTAAAAAACAATTAACTGTATCAATCATACTTCCATTACGATAACCTTTGATTTGTAATTTTAACCAATCAGGATCGTTGCCACTGGTTCCACCAAACTTTTTGGCAAGAGCTCCATCACCATTCAACATTGATAAATAAGCGTAAGTAGAATTAGTTGCATAAAACCCGCTTATCACAGACGAATTAGAAAAACGCACAACATTGGGTTTCATCTGGTAATTGTTCATCCAATCATAATAAACGTAAGAAACTGCATAAATAGCTGAATTTAAAGCTCCCTCTCCTGTTATTGCTGAAAATTGATTGGTATAACCAGCTGTAATAGTGTCAGTTTTATTTGAATATGCAAATCCATACCAGGCAAACATTCCACCACCGTAATCAGTATAAGAATTTGGGAAAAAGAAGCCTGAATCGATAAATCCTCCGCTGTTGTCGCTGCCATACCAGACTGAATTTGGATTAAGCGTCAAATTATCGTAGGTAGCAATGTTTTGTGAATAAGCAAAAAGTGAAATATTCAGCAATAAAATTATTGACAGAATTTTAATAAAATAATTGTTTTGCATTTGGTTTTAAAGTTTAATTTTAAATGGTTAATAATAAACTTCAAAACTCCGGAAATCGTTGATTGAATAAAATAGATTTGACTATCAGATTCATTCGTGCTTTTTTACCCGAAAGCTTTGAATTCTTGATTTGAATCGGCAGGTCTTCTGACTTACTCTCTTTTATGCGGCCTTCCCATCATTTTTAAAGACAGTGGCAAAGAATGCATAAAAGTTCTTAAGAGCTTACAGCAGCGGGAACTGTACGGGATTTACACCCGTTTCCCTTTTCATTCCAATTATGGAAACCTTTTCAGTTGCAAAAATAAGAATAATATTCAAATAAGAATAATATTGCTCATTATTCAGATTATTTTATAAAAATTTAAATCTGTTCTTCTTTCCATTTTTTCCCATCGAATAGCATGACAGTGTTGAATCCAATTTCTTTAAGAATATCAGCAGTTTCATTGAAATACAAATTTAATTCCTCGGGTTTATGTGCATCGGCACTAATAGTTATAGGAATTTTTAAACGATGCAGTTCTTTAAGAATTGGTATTCCAGGAAATAATTCATCAGAACGTTTTTTATATAATCCTCTGGTATTAACTTCAACAATAGATTCTTGTTCTTTTATAATACTTATCGTTTCATTTACCAAATCTTTATACCAATTCTCAGTTTGTGTAAAAAAACGATTTTTGTTATTCATTTTTATTTTATCAAAATGTCCGATAATATCGGGTTTTTGGGTAATAATCATTTGATTTATCTGATGATAATAAGCTTTTACTGCATTTTTAATATCTCCATTGAACAGTTTTTGCAAGCCTTCATCGTATGAGGCTATATTTCCGCCATCAATAAACCAAAGTTGATTCTTGTTTTCGGGATTTACCACTAAATGAACAGAACCAATGGTATAATCTAAATTGCAAGAATTTCTAAAATCCTGAAAATCTTTAGTAATCCCTGTGATATAGTCTATTTCCAGTGAAAGATAAATATGAATAACATCTGAATATTTTTCTTTTAATTTCCGGATAGTATTGCAATAAGCTTGTAATTCTTCATCTTTAATAGCAAATCCATTTTCTAAAGGTATTGGGGCATGCCCTGAAAAACCAAGTGAATGAAAACCTAATGCAGTGGCTTGTTTAACATAAGCTTCAGGTTCTGAATTTCCGTCACAGTATGAAGTGTGTGTGTGAAAATTAAATAAGTTCATAAAGTTTGTTTAGTTCATTATGTAATCAAAATTCCGAAGTGTGGAAGTATCATAAATTGTATTAAAATTCCTCGGTATTATCAACAATTTTGTAAAGTTTATCTTGCCTTCTGACAATTTCGTTGACGGGGATAGAACAGCTGATACCTTTTACTGCTTCATTCACAGTTTTTAATTCAACCCGAATTTCAGAAACAACATCCTCATAAACTCCGGTTGTAGGACCAATAATATGAATTTCGTCGTTCAATTGTAAAGAGTGGGTTTCTATTTTAATTTCTGCTACTTTTAGGTTTGCAAAATAATTGGTAATTTTACCAATATATATTTTCTTTTTAGTTGCCTGCGAACCATGACTCTTGGCCCATTCACCCATTTCCCTTCCTAAATAATAACCATCCCAAAATCCACGATTGTAAACGGTAGTGAGTTTTTCTGTCCAGCGTTCAATGTTTTCTTCGTTGTAAGTGCCGTCGAAAACTGCGTCTGCAGCTTCTCTGTAGCATTGAGTTACTGTTTTTACATATTCAGGGGATCTGCCTCTGCCTTCAATTTTTAATACTTTTACACCTGCTTTGAGAATTTTATCCAAAAACCCAATGGTTTTTAAATCTTTTGGCGACATAATGTATTCGTTGTCAACTTCCAGTTCTACACCTCCGTCTTTATCGGTAACATGGTAAGGGCGGCGACAAACCTGCAAACAAGCGCCTCGGTTAGCCGATGTATTCAAATTATCCAAACTCAGGTAACATTTTCCTGATACAGCCATACACAATGCACCATGAGCAAAAACTTCAATTTTAATCAGTTCGCCATTGGGTCCTTTGATTTGTTCTTTTTCAATTGTTTGAGTGATATCAGCAATTTGTTTCAAGCTTAATTCGCGGGCAGTAACCATTACGTCAGCAAATTTTGCATAAAACTTAACGGCTTCTATATTTGTGATATTACATTGAGTGGAGATGTGTATTTCCATACCAATACTGCTGGCATAGCCAATTACTGACATGTCAGAAGCTATAATTGCAGTTATGCCATATTTTTTTGCCGCATCTACAATTTCTTTCATCACTTCTATTTCGTGATTAAAGATAATGGTATTTACAGTTAAATAAGTCTTTACATTATTTTCTTTACAGATATCAGTGATTTGGATTAAGTCGTCAATACTGAAATTATTGGAAGACTTTGCCCTCATGTTCAATTGTCCGACTCCGAAATAAACAGCATCTGCTCCACCCTGAATAGCAGCCATTAATGCCTCATACGAACCTACCGGCGACATGATTTCAATGTCGTATTTTGTCATCTTTTCTATATTTTTTGCAAAGTTAAGCAATTCTCCCAATTTCATTGAATAAGACTAAACTTAACAAAAAACTATTGTCTAGATATAGTATAATTACAAATTTATTTTATATTTCTTTCAATGCAAAATAATTCTTTGCCCTTACCCCTTTATCGGTTTGCTGTAGATCACAGCATTCATGGTAAATATCATGTTCAAAGAAAAGAACATAATCATTTGCTAAAGCTTCATTAAGGAAACTTTCCTTTTCTGCAAGTGATACCAACGGCTGTGTATCATAGCTGATAACATAAGCTAATGGAATATGTACTGAAGCAGGCATTAAATCTCCCATATAAACTACAGTTCTTCCTTTGTACTGAATATGCGGAATGATTTGTCCGGCTGTATGTCCGTTAAATATTTTCACATGAAATCCGGGAAAAATAGTAGTGTCTTTGTCAATCAGATTGAGCACTCCTGCTTCCATTAAAGCAACAAAATTTTCTTTGAGAAAAGAAGCTTTTTCGCGAGCATTGGGTTTATTTGCTAACTCCCAGTGTGCTTTACCCACCCAATGCATTGCTTTTTTAAAAACAAGTTCATAACCACTTCTGTCAATATTATACTTAACGGCACCACCACAATGATCAAAATGAAGATGAGTGAGTGCTACATCAGTAATATCATCGGCTGTATAACCTGATTCTGCTAATGATGCATGCAGATTATCCTCTCCGTTAAGATGCATATTGTTGAAAAACCTTTGATCCTGTTTGTCTCCAATACCACAATCAATAAGTATTTTTCTGTTGCCGTCCACGACCAACAGGCAGCGCATACTCCAGTTGCAAAGATTGTTTTCATCTGCAGGATAAACTTTCTGCCACATCACTTTTGGAACAACCCCAAACATTGCACCACCGTCAAGTTTAAGATTTCCGGTATTTATTACATGTAATTCCATTTTCCCATTCTTTGATTTGTATTCTTGAAATACGTAATAAGATTTAAATTAAATACATTCAAATCTAAGCATTCAAGGCACTTGAAATACTCCATTTAGTATTCCTTTGCTTTAATTTCGTTTTTTAATATCATCAAACCATTCATTGCCAATGCATATACTTCATCTTCACCTGGATAAATAAGAACTTTAGAAATAAAACTAACTCGTTCGATAATCATATCGGTAAATATTTTTCCATGAGCCAAACCTCCGGTTAACAGAATAGCTTCTACATCACCTTTAAGCACAGTAGCCATTGCACCAATACTTTGTGCAACCTGATAAGCCATAGCAGAATATACCAATTCTGCCTTTTTATTGCCTTGCTGTATCATTTTTTCTACTTCAATAGCATCGCAGGTTCCTAAATAGGCTTGCATTCCACCGTATCCTGTCAATAACTTTCGAATTTCTGAACGAGTATATTTCCCTGAAAAGCACAAATCAACCAATTGTCCAGCAGGAAGTGTACCTGCACGTTCAGCAGCAAAAGGGCCGTCTCCATCCAAGCCATTATTAACATCGATTATTCGTCCTTTCTGATGAGCGCCAACAGTAATTCCACTGCCCATATGAACTACAATCAGATTCATATCTTCATATTTTTTAAGATATTCAGTAGCATATTTTCTTGCAACAGCTTTCTGATTTAATGTATGGAGGAAACTTTTACGAGGAAGTTCAGGTAAGCCGGATAATCTGGCAATATCATCAAATTCATCTACACAACTTGGATCAACCACGAAAGCTTCAACGTTGTTACCAATTATGTCTGCAATCTCTTTAGCAATATAACCTCCGATATTAGAAATATGCTCAGCCATAGGAGCTTTTATATCTCGGATCATATTATCATTTACATGATAAACACCGCTTTCTAATGGTTTAAGTAATCCTCCTCGTGAAATTACGATGTTAAATTCTTTCAGGTTAAAACCTTCAGAAGATAAAACTTCAAGTACTTTTTGTTTTCTAAATTCACACTGTTCAACTACTTTATCAAACTTCAAAACCTCATCAAAGCTATGAAGAATGTTTGTCAAAAAAACATTCTTTGTATATTCGTAAACTGCAACTTTAGTAGAAGTTGAACCCGGATTGATAACTAATATTTTCATTTATTTAAATTGTTTATTTTGTAATAATCTTGAATTAATTGCTTTTCATCGCTAAGTACTTTTTAGCCTCTTCCAGTAAGAGATTTTGGAATTCTTCCTGACTTTATACTTTCCGATCTTAATGGTCTTCCTACTATTTGCTCAACCATTTTGCCAATTTCTAGTACTTTATCAACATCCACACAGACCTCAATACCCATTTCATCCATCATCACTACCAAATCTTCGGTACAAACCAGACCGGTAATATTTGGATCAGCATAATAGTATTTTCCTGTTCCTGAAACCGGAACTCCATCTACAAAATTGGCAGGCTGCCCACCAATACCACCCATGGTAGCTTCAAAATTAGTCATGCCTGCTTGTAAAGCTGCCAGCACATTTGCCAATCCCCAGCCACGGGTTGTATGAAAATGGACAATCTGTTTATCCGGCTTCTGAAAAGCATCTAAAAGCATAGAATAATAGTCATACACACGGTTTGGAGATGCCGAACCATCATGATCTGCATGCTCTACATCACTGACACCAATATCAAACCAACGTTTGGCAAATTCCACTGCCTTTTTCATTTCGGTTGGGCCTTCAATCGGGCAACCCCAGATGGTACTAACTGTTCCGTTCACTTTTAATCCCGCATCTCTGGCCAATTTGATATATTTCTCAGCCATTTTCCAGTAATCATTCAATGACAAACCTGAGTTTTTAACATGATGTGATTCACTGGTAGATACCATTAATAAAATTCTATTTGGTCCCCAGCCCTCTTGTCTTGCTTGAATAGCTCTTTCAATAGCTTTTTCGCGAATGGTTACGCAAGTAAGCGAAACCGTATTTAATAAATCTGCTATTTTCTTACTACTATGAATAGCCTTCATTAATTTGTCAGCATCTTTAAACTGAGGCATTCCTTGTGGATTGCCAAAATTGGTAACCTCAATATGCTTAAAACCTGCCTGTATTAGCTGTTCTGCAAGCCATAATTTGGCTTCCATCGGAATATATTTACTTTCGTGTTGAAAACCATCTCTAACAGTAATATCACCTATTGTTACTTTTTTTGGATAATTCATTTTATGTTGTTTTTCAGATTTTTAAATTAACTATATTAAATAATAATTTACTCTAAATACTAATAGAGTTTCATTTCAGGAATTTCGCCTTCAACTATCAGCTTTCCTTCGGTTGAGTTTACTATTTCTTCTACAGTTACTCCGGGAGCTCTTTCCAGAAGTTTAAAGCCATTTGCAGTAACTTCGAGTACAGCAATATCTGTAACTATTTTTTTTACACAACTTACTCCGGTTAAAGGTAATGTACATTTTTTCAAAATCTTTGATTGCCCTTTGTTGGTATGTTGCATAGCAACGATTATATTCTTTGCAGATGAAACTAGATCCATGGCACCACCCATTCCTTTTACCATTTTGCCGGGAACTTTCCAACTAGCAATATCACCAGTTTCAGAAACTTCAAAAGCTCCCAAAATAGTTAGATCCACATGTCCCCCGCGAATCATGGCAAAACTACGTGATGAATCGAAAAATGTCGCACCTTTTACATACGTAATTGTCTGTTTACCTGCATTTATTAAATCGGCATCCACATTATCATCAGTTGGAAATGGACCAATACCAAGCAAACCGTTTTCTGATTGAAGAATAACATTTACTTTTTCAGGAATATAATTAGCAACTAATGTTGGAATTCCTATTCCAAGATTTACGTAATCACCATCATTAATTTCCTGTGCTATACGCTGTGCTATTTGATTTTTATCTAAAGCCATTTTTTAATTATGAATTATAAATGATAAATTATGAATGTTTTATAGTTCTTTGTTCTATTCGTTTTTCGTAGTTTTCACCTTTGAAAATACGTTGAACATAAATGCCTGGAGTATGGATACAATTGGGATCCAGTTCACCGACAGGAACTAACTCTTCAACCTCTGCAATAGTAATTTTGCCAGCAGTTGCCATTACTTCATTAAAGTTATTGGCTGTATATTTATAAATAAGATTCCCGTTCGTATCGCCTTTCCAGGCTTTTACAATAGCAAAATCAGCTTTCAAAGCTGTCTCCATCAAATGCATTTTACCATCAAACGCTCTAACTTCTTTTCCTTCAGCTACCTCAGTTCCATAACCTGCAGGCACAAAAAAAGCAGGAATACCAGCACCACCAGCCCTTACTCTTTCTGCCAAAGTTCCTTGAGGAATCAATTCCACTTCCAGCTCTCCATTAAGCAACTGGCGTTCAAATTCAGCATTTTCACCCACATAAGAAGAAATCATCTTTCTGATTTGTTTGTTTTTCAGCAATAGTCCCAAACCAAAATCATCTACACCAGCATTATTAGAAATACAACACAGACCTTTTATTCCTGTTTTAGATAGTGCCAGAATTGAATTTTCAGGAATGCCGCACAAACCAAAACCTCCAACCATAAGCGTCATGTTGTCAGCTATTCCTTCAATAGCTTCGTAAACATTTTTTACAACTTTATTCATATTTATTTCTTTGATAAAATATTAATGATTAAACACTTCAACAGCTTTTTGTGTTGAAATATTCAACTTCGTAAAATCTAAATTATGTAATATCTTATTTTTTTCAAGATAGTAAACCAAATCTTCTGTTTTCAGGTTTCCAACCAGTTCTTTAGCTGACATCGGACAACCACCCAAGCCTAAAATCACAGAATCAAACTGTCGACAACCAGCACTATATGCTGCATCAACTTTTTCTTGCCATGAATCAGGCGATGAATGCAAATGTAAACCAAATTCAATTTCAGGAAATTGAGGAATTAATGCAGCAAAATATTGGCTCATTTTTTCAGCTTTTCCAACACCCACTGTATCAGCCAGACTTATTTTACTTACACCTAAATTCTTAATAAATTCAACTGTTTCATAAACTGTTTCGAAGCTAACCACATCTCCATAGGGATTATCAAAAACCATTGATAAATAAACCAGTAACTCCTTATTATTATTTACACATAAATTTTGAATCTCCTCAATAGTAATCAATGCTTTATTAATATTTGATTTAATATTCAACTGCAAAAAAGTTGAAGATAACGAAAAAGGAAACCCCAAATAGGTAATTTCTTCAAATGGAGCAGTATTCTGAGCTCCTTTGGTGTTTCCAATTATCGCCAATAGTTTTGATCTGGTTTCTGATAAATCCAGTTTTTTTAAAACCTCAGCAGTATCACTTAATTGTGGAATAGCTTTTGGTGATACAAAACTTCCAAAGTCAATAATGTCAAAACCAACTTTAAGTAATGTATTGATATACTCCGCTTTTATTTCAGTTGGAATAAAGGGAATAATTCCCTGCATGGCATCACGCGGACATTCGGTTATTTTAATCATTAACTTACAAATATAATTTGTCTGATGTTGTTAAACTGTTTTGTATTAAACAACAATATTATATTTTTGTTGGCTGAAAAATTGATACTTCAGTTATAAATATAAAAAATAATTCATAATTATTTGTACTTTTGTAAAAAGAAAATACTGGTTTTAGTTTTAGAATTAGGAGTTTAAATTTAAAAAACATGATACAGAGGCAAGAGATTTTGAACTATTTATCAAGTAATACTGACTTTTTTTACAAACAGTTCAGTATTACTAAAATTGGTGTATTTGGCTCTTATGCACGTAATGAACAAACTGAAAATAGTGATATTGATATTATTATAGAAATGCCTCGTGGAACTGAAGATATTTTTGAGAAAAAACAAGGTTTAAGAGAATTTCTTAAAACCCGATTTCACAGGGAAATAGATATTTGCAGAGAAAGTTCTATAAAACCTTTGTTCAAAGAAATGATATTAAAAGATACAATTTATGTATAGTAAAGATATTATACTTGTAAAGCAAATGTTGCAAACCATTGCAAGGATTTTTGAGTATTCATCTAATTATGAAAATCCTGATGATTTTAGTGCAGATTACAAAACCTTTGATGCAACATTAATGAACTTTGTTGCATTAGGCGAAACTGTAGGTAAATTAAGTGATGAATTTAGAGATAACCATTCAACTATAGAGTGGACGAAAATATATGCTTTCCGAAATATAATTGCTCACGATTATTTTGGTATTGATGAAGAAGAAGTCTTTGAAATCATAAAAAAACATTTACCACAACTTCTAACTGATTTAGAAGAATTGGTAAAATAACCAACCTTATCCATCTCATCTTTGCAATATAACTAATGTCTTTCAAGTTGTTATATTATCCTTACAGAATTAAGAACCGTCTTTTATTAAACAACAATATGATACTTTTATTGGCGGAAAATTCTTTTTATAATTTTTTTAAAACACATTCAATCAATATCTTTAATCAATGAAAAAAAATAATGCTTGTTCATTAATTTTTTATTATTTTTGTACTTATGAAAAATTATAATTATATGACATAAAATCTATTATAAAAACATAAAAAGGCGTTAGCTTTTATTTCTGATTTAGAAATCTCGCAAATTTATAACACAACAGGAATAATAAGTAATAACGCTCACGCTATGGCGTGGGCTTTACTTATTTGTTGTGTGGGTTTCGCGAGAACCTCTAAATCGAATACAGTTAAGTTCCCACGCTTTTTTATTATACATAAAAAATAATTTCTTCGAGGGGCAAGAAGAAAAAATAAATATCAATAACAATGAAAAAAGTATTATTTTTTATGCTTGAATTTAATAATTCTAATTATTTTTTGATATGAAAACACTATTATTATCTCTATGTTATGTTGCAGTTCTGTTTATTATGGTAACACTAACTGATTATGCTTTATATTGGTTACTTAACAATGTTGTTTTCAATATTATTAACAGGTATAATCATATAAGTGTTTTTTGGGAAATTGTAATTTTTGTAATGGGAACGTCAATCTTTTTTTCGTTTCTTGATTTAATAGGAACAGGTCTTGCTTTTATAAATGCAGGAGTTTTTTATTGGTTCCCATCTAATTGGTTTACTCTTATTATCTCCATTCTTGTTTTTATTAGTAACTTGTCTTATAGCATAAAAATTCTTTGGGATTCAATACCATCATTTACTTTTTTAACCACCATTGAGTTTATTGTATTATGTCTGTTAGTTTCTTCCATTAATTATATTTTCGTTAATCGTCATAAATTAAAAGAAAGGGTTGAATATTCATAATGAAAAAGACAGCAATATATATTTTAAGGTGGGTTGCAGTATTACCGTGTGCAGCCATTGGGACATCAATTGTATACTTAATTGTTAATTACTCCCAATTATTTTATGCAGATGAAAATTCAAAGTATGCAATTTATGTAATTCCAGTTACAGCTTCTGTTGCTTCAGGTGTTGCAGTAATATATTCTGGAGTGTGGGTTGCTCCATCATATAAAAAACAAACTGCATTAATCCTTTTAGTAATTACTTGCTTATTAATGGGCTATGGAATATTTGTTACCCTAAATGAAAGTAGAAACTTAGATTTTGCAAGAAATATTGCTACAGTGGTCGGTGCAATAATAGGATTTTTAATACCAAAAGAAGAACTTGATTCAGTATGAAAATACTTAAAGAAATTTTATCAATTATGTTATTTATATTGAATAAAATACTCACTGAAACCCTTATTGCATATAATATTCTTTTGATTTGTTCAGCACTTTGCTACTAAACCAAATCTGTATTCAAATAACAAAAAAAGAAAATCAGTGCTTGAAACATTGATTTTCTTTTTAATTTTTTATTTTAATCTTAGTATTTCAATATAAATTTTAAAGAAATTAATTAAAAACTTAACAGGAGTAGTTATGCTTTTATGGTCTAAATGTAAGGTTTTACAAATAAACCATCTCTAATCAACACCCAATATATCTTGATATCACTAATCGTTGAATTTCGGAAGTTCCTTCGCCAATCTGCAACAATCGCTGATCACGGTAAAAACGTTCAATATCATAATCTTTCATCAAACCATAACCACCATGTATCTGTAAGGCTTCGTCAGCTATTTTCATTGCAACTTCATGGGACTTTAATGATTCGGGTTTTTAATAATTAGACTGTTAACTTAAAACTATAATTCAATATTTCACTCTTTTTCAAAAAGATACGATTATACAAGTTGAATTAATGTCAAAATCTTACTAAACATTATTTTCCCCATTTTTTAATGTTTATTAGTAAAAATGTATTACTTTTGAGGTCAGAATTTGAGTAAACATTAAAAAAGAGATTAATTGATGCAAAAACAATATTATCAAATCAATCCTGACCGGAATATTCCATGGAATAACCTTCCTTTATTGCCGATTAATGAAGAATTATATCAAACCATAGAAATTTTAAATAAACTTGGTGATGCAAAAGCAGCATTGGCAAGGCTTCATGGCAGAAGTGCCATCATTCCTAATCAGGGATTATTAATTAACTCTATTAGTTTACAGGAAGCAAAAATTTCCAATGCCATTGAAAATATTTTCACAACTGATGATGAACTATATAAAGCATTCAGTGATCAGAACAGTGAAATTAGTGGAGCCCCAAAAGAGGTATTAAGATATAGGGAGGCATTATGGACGGGCTACAACTATCTTAAGGAATCAAAAAAGTTTAATTTAGATTATCTTATTCGGATATTTCAGGAAATTAAGCAAACAAAAGATGGAATCCGACCTGATTTTTTAAATACATGTATAAAATCAGGAGGAAGCGGACCTAATTCAGGACAGGTTATTTATACTCCTCCTAAAGGTGCTGATATTATTAAAAAAAAACTTGATAACCTTATTATGTTTATAAATGATGATGATGAATTTAAAATGGATCATTTACTGAAAATGGCTATTGCACATTTTCAGTTTGAAGCTATTCATCCTTTCAGAGATGGAAATGGTAGAGCTGGCAGGGTGTTAAACATTCATTATCTGACTAATAAAGGTTTGCTTGACGTTCCCATATTATTCCTGAGTCGCTATATTTTGGATCATAAAGATGATTATTATTCAAGTTTGATGGGAGTTTCTCAAAGAGCTGACTGGAAGAATTGGATATTATTTATGTTGAGAGCTGTTGAAAGTACATCTATTATTACTTATAATAAAATTAATGAAATTATATCTGTAAAAGATTCAATTCAGAATTATTTAAAGAAAGATATCCGAAAATTCCGAAAACCGGAAAGTTTGATAGAAACCTTGTTTACACAACCATTTACAAAAGTAAAGCATTTGACAGATGCAGGTATTTATGCAGAAAATACAGCACGAGAATATCTAAATAAATTATGCGAAATGCAAATTCTTGAAAAGAAAGAAATAGGAGGTCATCACTACTATCTGAATCTTGAATTATACCGGATACTTTCAGAATAAAAGTATATATTAAACCAAAGATTAAATTCAGTTTAACCTTAACACCCAATATATCTTGATATCACTAATCGCTGAATTTCGGAAGTTCCTTCGCCAATCTGCAACAATCGCTTATCACGGTAAAAACTTTCGATATCATAATCTTTCACTTTGAGTATAATTATCACTTAAAGTACTTATATGAGGAATAAGAGTTTGAAATATTTATAATTTTATTGATAAATCTAATTTTCCACCTAATCCAAGTTCTATAATTTTTTGTAATGTAGAAAAACGAATTTCTTTGACATTATTTTCTATCTTTGAAATATAAGATTTGGTAGTTCCTATTTTTTCGGCGAGTTCTGCTTGTGTTAATCCTTTTTCAATACGGGCTTCATGTATTAATGCCCCTATTTTAAAAGCTTCGTATCCAGATTCTAAATTGTCTCTTTTTTCAGTACCAATAGCACCAAAATGCTTGTCTTTGAATTGATCAAGTGTAAATATATTATTTGTTGTTTTCATTTTCGTACTCCTTTTTTATTTTTAATGCTAATTCAATTTCTTTCTTTAATGTTTTTTGAGTTTTCTTTTGAAAACCATTTGCAATTATTACCAATTGCCCTTTATCAAAAAAACAAAAAATCCTGAAAATATCATTTCCTTGCTGTACCCTGATTTCGTATAATCCATCTGTATTTTCAATATGTTTAAGATAAATTTCAGGCACTTTAGGTAATTCTTCTATCAATTCAAAAGTCCAGATAATTTTCTCTTTAACTTTATCACGTTGTTTAAGAAAGAAATTTTCAAAATAGTCTTTATAAAAAACAATATTTCTGGCTTTTTTTGTTGATTTCATTTTGCAAAGATAAATAAAGTTGTACTAAAGTGCTACATTTTTTTATTTGAATCTTGAATTATACCGGATACTTTATGGATAAAACATAAAATGAAATAATATATTAATCTGAAAACTTGACAAAGCATAGATTGTACTCGTTCATTTTTAACACCCAATATATCTTGATATCACTAATCGCTGAATTTCGGAAGTTCCTTCGCCAATCTGCAACAATCGCTGATCACGGTAAAAACGTTCAATATCATAATCTTTCATCAAACCATAACCACCATGTATCTGTAAGGCTTCGTCAGCTACTTCCTTGGCAACTTCGGAGCAATATAGTTTTGACATGGCTGCTTCTTTGGCAAATGGAAAATCATTATCTTTCAACCAACAAGCTTTATAAAGTAAGTTCCTTGCCAATTCAATTTTTAAAGCCATATCGGTTAGTTTGAAAGCAATAGCCTGTTGTTTGCAAATAGGTTTTCCAAACTGAACTCTTTCCTGTGCATATTTTAATGCCAGTTCATAAGCACCTTGTGCTAAACCAAGCCCCATTGCTGCAATGGATAAGCGACCACAATCGAGCGTACTCAGCATAATTTTAGAGCCTTGCCCTTGTTTACCCAGAATATTGGATTCAGGAACTATGCAATTATCAAAATATAATTCAGCAGTATTAGAAGCCCTCCACATCATTTTATCATGCATGGTTTTGGCAATAAATCCCGGAGTTCCGTTTTCAACAATAATTGTTGAAAACTCTTTTTCTCCTCCATCTTTTTCTCTGGAAACTACCTGAACTATCGAACCTAAAGTAATTTCAGTAGAAGCATTAGTAATAAATATTTTAGAGCCATTAATCATCCATTTTCCATCATCCAGATATGCATTGGTTTTGGTATTTCTGCTGTCAGAACCTGCATTTGGCTCAGTTAAGCCAAATCCCCAGAGTTTTTTACCCGTACATAAAACAGGCAAATATTTTCGCTTTTGTTCTTCATTGCCAAAATAAAAGATCGGATTAATCCCCAATGAATTACCAGCAGCAACCGTTGCAGCCTGCGAACTATCAATTCGAGCTATTTCCTCAACAGTAATGATATAGGAAAGATAATCGAGCCCCTGCCCGCCATATTCAGTTGAAACAAGCATGCCAAACAAACCCATTTCACCCATTTTATGGGTTAATTCAACAGAAAACTCCTGCTTGGCATCCAGTTCTTTGGCAACAGGTTTTATTTCTCTTTCTGCAAAATCTCTTACTGATTTTCTGATAAGATGATGTTGTTCATTAAGATATGGAGTATTCATATATAAAATTGTTTAATTAGTTTAAAAATCATTTCATTTCTTTAAAACATATTAAAGCTGTAGTGGTATCAACCATCTGAGCTATTTTTACGTTTATGGTTTCAATTATAGCCGTTTCTTTTGCACAAACTATTTTATTTTCCATTTTCATGGCTTCAATTATCAGTAGAACATCGCCTTTTTTTACTTTGTCACCTTCTGATACATTGATTTTTATTACTCTTCCAGGCATAGGTGAATTGACATTATTGGTTGCTTCAATATAATCTTCAATTCTGAATGTGGCGGTATCCTTATGTAAAATATCTTTACGGCTCAAGCTAAAAATAAAACCGGAATAACTCAATGAAGCATTACATTTTAAGTCTTCAGAAATATAAGCCGTATAGAAAATATCATTGATAAACAATTCTATCTTATTGTTTTCAATTGATTTAAAACTAACGTTATATTTCTCTCCTGTTAATCTGATTTGATATTCTTTATTTTTAATATTCTCAATATCTAATATAAATTCTTTTTCAGATAGATATATCCTGAGTTTCATTAAATCGCGCCAGTAGCCAATTGCATTCCATATATTATGCTCATCTGTAAAATGCACTCTTTCCTGAATGCTCTTATTATTCAGACTGTATAAAGTATATGCAATCAATGGAATAAAAGTTGGGATTTTAGCTTTTTCTGTATTCAGGTTTACAATAATCTGTGGGGTAAATTCATCACAGAATTTGGTAGAAATCTTATTATGAACAAAAGCTTCATTTTGCAATAGTGCCATTAAATAGCTGATATTGGTATTGATGCCATGTATAACAAACTCATTTAAGGCATGCAGCATTTTATAGGTAGCTTCTTCTCTGCTATTATTCCACACTATTAGTTTACAAATCATAGGATCGAATGAACTCTTGATTTCTGTATCTTTGGTAATTCCTGTATCGATACGGATATCATTCATTTCCGGTTCTTTGAAGAGCAACATTTTACCTGGTGAAGGCTGGAAATTATTTGCAGGATCTTCTGCATAAATACGGCATTCAATGGCATGACCGTTTTGTTTTATATCTTGCTGATTATATCTTAATGGATTACCAGCGGCTATGTGAATTTGTTCTTCAACAATATCTATCCCACAAACCATTTCAGTAACCGGGTGTTCCACCTGTATGCGGGTATTCATTTCCAGAAAATAGAAATTCAGGTCTTCATCTACCAGAAATTCAATGGTACCAGCATTATTATAATTAATTTCCTTACCGATTCTTACGGCTGCTTCACCCATCTTAATCCTCAACTCAGGAGTTAATGTTGGAGAAGGTGATTCTTCTATTATTTTCTGATAACGACGCTGAATAGAACATTCACGTTCGAAAAGATGAATTACATTTCCAAAATTATCACCAAGAATCTGAACTTCAATATGACGTGGGTTCTGTATGTATTTCTCAATATAAACGGTTTCATCACCAAAATAAGATTTAGCTTCACGACTGGTAGCTTCAATAGCTTCGGCAAGATCAGCTTCATTGTAGACAATACGCATTCCTTTGCCACCACCACCTGCAGCAGCTTTCAACAAAAGTGGGAAAGCGATACTTTTGCTGGCTTCAAGCAGTGTTTCTTTGTTTCCGGTAACGCCTTTGGTCATCGGAATATCTAGTTTACTAACAAATTCACGGGCTTCTATCTTGTTACCCATTACTTTCATCGAATTCGTAGTAGGTCCGATAAATATAATTCCGGCTTCGTTGCAGGCATCTACAAAACGGGAATTTTCAGCCATAAAACCATAACCGGGATGAATAGCATCACAATTAGCCTTTTTTGCAATTCCGATAATTTTCTCAATATTCAGATAAGTATCGCTAAGATCTGAATCTCCGATACAATGCGATTCATCGGCAAAAGAAACATGGAGGGAATCTTTATCTATTTCGGAATAAACTGCCACGGTTTTTATACCAAGCTTTTGGGCTGTTTTCATTACCCTTACCGCAATCTCTCCACGGTTTGCAATTAATATTTTATTGATGATGTTCATTCGTAAGTATTAATTATTAATTCGTACTTTTATTAAATCCAGTTTGGTTTACGTTTTTCTAAAAATGCTGCCATTCCCTCCTGTCCTTCTTCAGAAGCACGTATATCGGCTATCATTTTAGCGGTATAATCATGCATTTCATCAAAAGGCAATACATTTGATATGTTGTAAATTAAATCTTTGCATTGGGTTACTGCATTGGGTCCGCTGGTTTTTAATAAATCAACAATGGATTGAACATATTCTTCCATTTCCTCATAAGTTTCCAATGATTTATTTACAAGTTTATATTCCTCAGCTTCCTTTCCCTTTATTCTTTTTCCGGTAAGCATCAAATCCTTAGCTCCGTATTCACCTATTCTTTTGATAACATAAGGTGAAATACAAGCAGGTACTATACCGATTTTAACTTCACTTAATGAGAATGTTGCATTATCGTCGCAATATGCCATATCACAAGCAGCAAGCAAACCATTGGCACCGCCCAATGCAACGCCATGAACCATGGCTATCGTTGGTTTTTTACAGGTATATATCTTCAGAAAACACTGAGCTAACTTCTTGCTTTCATCCAGATTTTCCTGGTAAGAATTTTTTGTAACATCGCGCATCCAATTTAAATCAACACCTGCACAAAATGATTTTTCCCTACCTCTTAAAACCACAGCAATCATTTCACTCATTTCATTTACTGCTTCAAAAACATCAGTAAGTTCGGCAATCATCACATTGTCGAAAGCATTGTGAACCCATGGTCTGTTAAGCCAAATGTGGCATACTCTGTCTTTAATTTCGAGTTCTATTGTTTGATATTTCTTCATATTAATTGCTATTCATTATTTTAGTGAGTGGATGACTTCGGGTCATCAGCTCATTTTGATATCTTACATTCTGAAAACACCGTATTTGGTTTCCATATCTTTCTTATTTAAAGCGGTGGCAATTCCCATGGCAATTATTTTACGGGTGTTTACCGGATCAATAATACCATCGTCCCAAAGCCTTGAAGTACTGTAATAAGCTGAACCTTCTTCGTCGTATTTCTGAATGATGCTCTGATATAACTTATCTCTTTCTTCCGTTGACAACGTTTGTCCTTTGGCTTTCAGTTGATCTTCTTTAACCGTAATCAAAACATTAGCTGCCTGTTCTCCGCCCATAACCGAAATTTTGGCATTGGGCCACATAAATAGCAAGCGAGGATCGAATGCCCTGCCAGCCATAGCATAATTACCTGCGCCGAAACTACCTCCGAACACTACGGTAAACTTTGGTACATTGGCATTGGCAACTGCATGTACAAACTTAGCACCATCGCGGGCTATACCTCCATGTTCGTATTGTTTACCTACAATAAATCCGGTAATATTCTGCAAAAACAATATGGGCGTATTACGCGACGTACAGAGTTCGATAAAATGAGCGCCTTTCAATGCAGTTTCTGAAAACAATACACCATTATTGGCTAATATCCCAACAGGATAACCCATAATACGGGCAAAACCACAAACCAGTGTTGGTGCATAACGAGTTTTAAATTCGTGAAACTTACTACCATCTACCATACGGGCAATGATTTCGTGCGAATCAACCTGCTGCTTTAAATCAATGGGTGCTATGCCATACAATTCTTCAGGGTCATAATAAGGTTCTTCGGGTTCGGTAATATCAAGATTTGCTTTTTCTCTGTATTTTAAAGTTTCAAAAATATTGCGGCATATCTGAATGGCATGTACATCATTTACTGCAAAATGATCGGAAACTCCCGAAATAGCGGTATGTACATCGGCTCCACCCAATTCTTCTGCGGTAACTTCTTCTCCTGTTGCCGCTTTTACCAATGGCGGTCCACCTATAAAAATAGTTCCCTGATCCTTCACAATAATAGTTTCGTCGCTCATAGCCGGAACATAAGCTCCACCAGCAGTACAGCTTCCCATGACTATCGAAATCTGAGGCAGCCCCATTGCCGACATTTGTGCCTGATTAAAGAAAAATCTTCCGAAATGATATTTATCGGGAAAAACATTGGCCTGTTCGGGTAAAAACACACCGCCCGAATCAACCAGATATACACAGGGCAAATGGTTTTCCATAGCTATTTCCTGAGCACGGATGTGTTTCTTGATGGATTCTTTAATATAAGTACCGCCCTTTACCGTTGCATCATTGGCAATAATGATGGTTTCCTTGCCATGAATAACACCAATGCCGGTAACAATACCTGATGAAGGAAACTGATTATCATACTGATTGTAAGAAGCCAAAGGCGAAAGTTCCAAAAAAGGTGTATTGGCATCAATAAGCAAATCAATGCGTTCGCGAACGAGCAATTTGCCTCTTTCCTTGTGTTTTTCGATAGCTTGTGCCGGACCACCTTGCTTCATTCGACCAAGGATTTCCCTGTATTCGTTGAGAATTTTAAGATATTCCTCCTTGTTTTTCTTAAAATCTTCCGATGACGTATCTATTTTCGATTCGATTCTATACATTCGTAAATATTTAATAGCAAGATTGTATTGTTTAGTTTGAATTCAAAGGCATACGTAATGCCTGAAATTGTGCAAAGTAATAAACATCAAAAGCGTGAAAAAGTTTATCGCTAAAAGAATGATGAATAATGAATTATAAATGATAAATATCAGCACAGAATATAAGCCACATGCAATACAAATCAAGGGTTGAAATTTTGGTATCAAATTTTAATTAGTACTTAGAGCGCCTTGAATACTTGTAGTAACTTACAAATTTTCAATGAATTCGATATGAAAAAAGCTTGTTTTTGATGAAGATTTTAAAATTAAACGGAGGTTATTAGACGCGCTGATTTTCAGCAGAGTGCTAAATTAGTTAATTACTTGTTGTTAATTTCACTTTGTTATTAAATTCCGCTTGAAGCAAGGTGCTGTTAACGGCAGGTTTTTTTATTTAAAATTATTTGTCTGTCCATAAAGCTGTATCATAAACAATTTCTTTTGGGCAATTTAAAATTTTATAATTGAACCGTTTCCCATTTTTTAATTTGTAAAAGGTAACCTCATTGTCTCCGTTTGCAAACATAATCGACATTACTCCTCTAACTAAATAAAGACTATCATTTTTCCATTGATAATATTCTTTATTATTTTCACCGTAGGCATTCCCTTCATAAAAACTTTTAATAAGTTGTTTTTCTTTATCAAACTTAATATTGAACAAATGAATATCTGGTCGATAATGAAGATTTTTATTCTTGTCACTTAAAAAGACGTATGGGGCATTTTGTCCATGCATATTAGGATGACCATAAATAAGTAAGTCATCATGAAAATCACCATTTATATCAGTAATTTCAAATGATTCAGCATAATCTTTAAAAAGAATACTGTCTTTTTGAATCCAATTTCCGTTAATTTGTTGAAATATGAACAATAAACTATCAGTAATTGCAATAACAGCTATTTTATTTTCATTAATTTCTTTTATATATAACACATAATCTGAACTATCTCCTCTCAATAAAGCTTCATCAAGATTTGAAAATCTATTAAGTGAATCTATTAAATTAATCTTTAGTATAAAAGATTTTTTTTTATTGATCTTATTATTTTCAGGATTGTATGTTTTATTAATACAAGAAACAAAAAATAGTAGAATTAAATAAGTAAATATAATTCTATTTAATGTTTTCATACTTCAAAGGTTATGTTTTAAAACATGATGTTAACGTATTTATAAACACCATTGCGTTTATTTTCAATTTAGATGAAGTGTAAATATCTTTATTAATTTGCTACATATCAGCCAACTAACAAAAGTAATAATAAATATTAATGCAAAATGATAATTTTTTTACATAATAACGCAGTCGATTTGGTTTTGGAGTTGAAAATTTCAAAATTGCATAAATACACGCCATCTTTAAGATTAGAAACAGAAATCTGCTTACTGTCGCAGTTATCAAAACTAAAGTTAATTAATTGTTTACCTAGTATATCGGTAATAACTATCTTGCAGGAAGTAGTTTCATCATTATCAGTTGCAAAAATATGAATGTAATTATTTGCGGGATTGGGGTAAATAGAAAATTGTATAGGATTATTTCTTTCGATTTCAGAAACAGTAATACTTTGCGAACTTCCTTTGTAAAAAACCAACCCACCGGCTGCATTCCCTACAAAAACATCCTGATATCCATCGTTATTAATATCACTTATGGCAACACCTGATCTGCTACCCTCAATAATAGGATATTTTGTGGCATTCAAAACATAAAACAATGTATCCATCAAGGCAAAAGTACCATTCAGATTATTATCTATATTTTTATAGTAATATACTTTGCCTTCATCATTACCAACCATAAGGCGGGTTTCGCCAGAAGCCGTTCTGAAAAAACAAGGTGTACTGTAACCATAATTGGAAACATCATAATTGGTAATATCTACCCTTCCCAAACTGTCGGTAACTAAACTAAACACAGGCATCGTCTGCGTTCCGGTGTTTTTATAATAATTCAAATTACCTTTACGGGCAATAATATTGTTGGAAGCGTCTTTCCATAGTTGCTGGCGTTCTCCTATTACCAAATCTAACAATCCATCTTTATCCAGATCAAACAATTGCGGTGTACTATAATCATCCACATCAATATTCTGGTAATCAGCCTGACTTAAAACAAAATTGGGACTTGCAACGCTCGCATTATTTACAAACAGATAAAGTTTTCCATCAGCATTGCCAATAATCATTTCGGCCTTTCCATCATTGTTGATATCTCCAAAAGTAGGATAAACGGCCTGCAAATGCAAAGCCGAAACATTGGCAAAATCTCTTGTCATCAATTTAAAAACAGGCGACGTAGCAGTTCCTATATTCTTATACAACGCTATTTTAGAAACAAAAACAGAATGTAATATACCATTCAGCAGATAAGTCGAATCAAGATATCCAATATTACTTATAAAGAGATCCGTTAATCCGTCATTATTATAATCAAACAATACAGGATAAGCTCCGGTTCCCATATCTATCATTTCGTGCTGTAGAAAATCTTTGGTTTGAAACTGAAAAACCGGATTTGAATTTGTTCCTGTGTTTTTATATAGCCAACAGCTTTTGAAAGTTTCAGGAGTAGTCATATTAGCTTCAAACGGAGACACAAGAAGATCTTTTTTGCCATCATTATTTATATCAAGATACTGTGCTGAAGGAAAAGAAGGCAGATTAATTTTATTGGTACCTGAAGGAAAATTGGTATCCTGAGCTATCATAAAAGCTGTATCCAATGTGCCTCCATTGGTAAGTTTGATAAGATTTGAATAATCAACATCACCAATAAGCAGATCTTTCAAGCCATCACCATTCATATCCATTGCCAGTAAAGTAGAACCCGAATGCTTGGGGATGTTATCCTTATTCATAGAAGATTTTGAGCCATTATAACAACTATCAAGCATTAAAACATTGGAAGCTTCGCTTTCGGCAAAACAGCCCCAGCTGTTATCTGCTAACTGAAAATCAAGAGAATCAGGTATTCCGTATTTTTCCATCGAAAGATTTTTATGATAATTTACATATTTACCAAGTACCCAGAAATTGAGAATATCTAAATCGCCATCATTGTCAATGTCGGTAATGGCAGGAAAATCTTCAGAAAGACAGAAAAGATTGATATAACTGCCGTTGTAAGAAGACAAAAGAGGATTTTTTACAAGTTTAAAAACCAATGAAGTAGTTGAAGCATTTCTATAAATCTTTATGCCCCCATTAAAATAAGTAAAAATATCTTCTTTATCATCATTATTATAATCGATAAGTTGCACCCAGCTTTGCATTTTTGGAAATCGGACCGCATATTCAGGGGCATAAGTATAGCTTACTGTATTTGCAGTACCGGTATTAATAAACGTAAGGATTCTGTTCCCTATTTTGTCAAAAACAAAGAGATCTTTAATACCATCAAAGTTTAAGTCAATAGCAGAAAACTGACAACTGTTCATACCTCCCGTCCATGGGTAAAGTAAAGAATTTCCTGAGCTATCCTGAACCTGAATGCTATTATCTTTTACAAAAACATAATCATAACTTTGCGAAAATGCGGTGTTTGTTAATACAAGCAAAATCACTATAGGAAAAATGAGATTCCAAATTTTCTTTCGGCTTATTTTAAATTCAAATGGCATCTATCATTGCTTTAACAATATTTTCAGCACCTTCAGCAATCTGGGCAATCGTAGCATCCAGCATATAACAGGGAGTAGTAAATACTTTTAATTTAGCATCCTTAATTACCTGATTATGTTTTGTTTTAAAATGACGAGCCCCCATTTTTTCAATCTTAATTGCCGTTTGCTCATCATTTCCAATACTTACTTCAATATTCTTTAGTATTTTGGCAAAAAGCACCGGTGCAATACACAATGCACCTATGGGCTTGTTGGCCGATACCATAGTTTTAACAGCCTCAACAACATCTTTATTTACTTCACAATTTTCACCCTTAAAAGCAAATGTAGATAAATTTTTAGCACAGCCAAAACCACCTGGAAAAATCAGAGCATCATACAGGTTTGCATCAAATGCTGACAAAGTCTGAATTTTACCTCTTGCAATACGGGCAGATTCTACCAACACATTGCGATTTTCATTGACTTCTTTGCCAGTGAAATGATTGATAACATGGTGTTGAGCTATATCGGGAGCAAAAATCTGATAGCTTCCTCCATTTTTTACAATAGCAAGCATCGTTAAAACAGCTTCATGAATTTCAGCACCATCATAAACACCGCATCCTGATAATACAACTGCGAATTTTTTCATCGTTCTTTTATTAAGTTCCTGATTTTTTGTTTCTTTAAACTGCTCATTTTAAAGCTGAAAAAACTGTATCTCATTAACAATAAATACTTTACAAAACAGAGTTTCACCCCATTATTTCGAGAGGAAAAATAAGCAAATTGAAAAAGCTTTTCTGTCAATAATAATTTCAATTTTCTTAGTCTTCAACAACTAATCTCTATTTCTCGGGTAATCTATTGAATAATGTAATCCTATACTTTCTTTGCGTTCCATCGCCATTTTTATAATCAAATAGCCAATATTGATTAAATTTCTCAGTTCACAAAGCTTGGTTGTTAATATTGATTTATCATACAAATCTTCCGTTTCCTTGTATAAAATATCCAATCTGTCGAATGCTCTTTTCAAACGCAGATTAGACCTGACAATACCCACATAATTAGACATTATTAGTTGTAACTCTTTCAAAGACTGTGTAATAAGAACCATTTCCTCATTCATAACCATTCCTTCTGAATTCCAGTCAGGTATTTCTTTGCAATAAGTGATATTTTTCACCTCTTTCAATGCATCAATACTTGCTCTGTTAGAAAAAACAAGAGATTCGAGCAGAGAATTTGAGGCAAGTCGATTGGCACCATGCAATCCGGTAGAAGCACTTTCGCCTGAAGCGTATAAATTCAGTATAGAACTCCTCCCCCATTCGTCCACTTTAATACCACCGCAATTATAATGTGCTGCAGGAACAACCGGTATCATATCGCGGGTAATATCAATACCTATACTCAGGCATTTTGCATAAATCGTCGGAAAATGATCAATCAGTTTGTGTTTTTCAAGATGACGGGCATCAAGGTAAACATAATCCCATCCGTTGATTTTCATTTCACTGTCAATAGCTCTGGCAACAATATCACGAGAAGCAAGAGAACCTCTCTGATCATATTTTTGCATAAACTCTTTACCATCATAGGTTTTTAATATTGCGCCGGCTCCTCTTAAAGCTTCAGTAATCAGAAAAGCTGGTTTTTCGTTGGGATTGTACAAAGAAGTAGGATGAAACTGAATAAACTCCATATTTTCAACTTTTCCTTTGGCTCTATATACCATTGCAATTCCGTCGCCAGTTGAAATGGCTGGATTGGTAGTTGTATTATAAACATTACCATTGCCACCTGTGGCAATTAAAGTTACCTTTGATAAATAAGTATCAATCTCATGAGTAGCTTCATTTAGCACATAAGCTCCGAAACAGCGTATATCATTGGTACGGCGGTTTACTTCTATCCCTAAATGATGCTGAGTGATAATATCCACCGTAAAATGATTTTCAAGAATTTCAATATTGGGATGACTGGCAATGCTGTTTAACAATGCTCTTTCAATTTCATTACCGGTATTGTCTTTATGATGCAACACTCTGAATTCGGAATGACCACCTTCCTTTGCCAGATCGTATTTTCCTGAAGCGTTTTTATCAAAATTAGCCCCCCATTCTATCAATTCTTTTACCCTTTCAGTAGATTCAGTTATCGTGATACGAACAATTTTTTCATCTGACAGTTCATCACCAGCTATCATTGTATCTTTGATGTGTTTTTCGTAAGTATCTGGCGTATACATTACCGCAGCAATGCCACCCTGCGCATACTTGGTAGAACCTTCTTCTGCACTGGACTTGGTAATAATGCACACTTTACCATAATCTGCCACTTTCAACGCAAAGCTCAATCCGGCTATACCCGAACCGATTACCAGAAAATCAACTTTCTTTCTCATCTGATGTATGAAATTAGTCTGCAAAAATACAAAACTAAAGGCTACCATTGAAAATTGAGTGAAATTAAATTTTGCGGGAAGTAATAGATAATAAAATTCATATTCATTACACTATTAACTTAAAACTTATTCATTCCTTTTATTCATAATTTCAAACTTTATACTCAGATTTTCACCTTTTTGGTCAACCAAAGTAAGATGATGAATGCCTGCTTCTGGTGCAATGGCTCTTTGATGAAATTGAGTAGTAGAACCTATAAATTTATCATCCAAATGCCAGAAAACAATAGCTTGAGGATTTCGGACAGCCAGTTTAAAAACCGTATTTCCGGGTTTACCATCCAAATCAACAGGGATATATATTTTGCTGTTGTTTGCCGGATAAATCATTTCCATAGAGCGGGATTCTGCAGTGGGAGCACAATCTGCTCTGAAGGGTGGCAATACTTTGTAAAAAGGATTCTTGTTTTTGAAATACCATTCCATAACCGGTGGTAATACAAACCATGAAATATGCTGCATATTGTCTGTAGATTCGCAATTGGAAGTAACCTGCCAATTTCCGCTCATATCCAGATGAACAATTTGGTGATAAGGACAGACCTGTGTTTTTAATACTTTTTTGGGAACCTTGATTTTTACAGGAGATTCACAAATAGCAGAAGCTCTGTAACCACTATAACGGCAAACGGGAATTTCAACCATTTCACTTTCAGGAATCAAAAACCAATTGCGGGGTTTTAATACTTTGAAAATATCAAACAAAATAGGAGCTGCACATCCTAAACCGGTTAGGCCAGGACGACCTTCTCCTGAAGCATTTCCAACCCATACAGCTACTACATAATCAGGAGTTATTCCAATGGACCATGCATCGCGATTGCCAAAACTTGTACCAGTTTTCCAAGCAACTCTGGCAGAAGATGAAAATTGCTGCCATTGTAATTCCTCATCCGGGCGCGAAACCTCAACCATCGCTTCCAATGCTAACCATACTGAAGCCGCATCTAAATAAGACGATTGAGAAAAAACCTTTTTCTCAACCACAGATTCGCTTTTGATATATAAAGGCGGATGAAAATCCGTTTTATCATATTTTCCCTGATAAGCAGAAAAATGATTTAAAGTTCTTCCCATTGATGCATAGATTCCAGCCAAATCCCAAAGTCGGGCTTCGGCACCACCCAGAATGAGAGATAATCCATAATGTGATGACGATTTAGTTAAAGTACTCATCCCCATTTTTTTCAATAAAGCATAAAACTGTTCCACACCATAGCTTTGCAGCATTTTAACAGCAGGAATATTGAGTGAACGAGATAATGCCTGCTTAGCAGGAACAGCACCATCATAAGTAAGATTATAGTTTTCAGGCACAAATCCGCCAATTTGCATAGGAATATCAGGTATAAGTGTAGTTGGAAGTAACAAACCATCATTCAGCATGGCTGCATATAAATAAGGTTTTAAAATACTTCCTGTGCTTCGGGGAGCAAGAATAATATCTACATCATTACTATGTTCATTCCCTGTTTCTGAAGGTGTATTTGCCGTATATGCCAATACATTACCAGTATTTACATCGAGGACAAGTGCTGCTGCATTATGAATTTCATTGGCTTGTAATACGCGGTGATGCAAAGCTATAATTTCATTCACTTTGTCCTGTAAATGAATATCAATGGTTGTAAGAATATCCTGTCCTATTTTTCCTTCATTGACGGCTCTTTCGAGCAAATGTGGCGAAAATTGAGGAAGAGAAAACGGTTTCTCCGGTAAGACTTCATTTTTCGAAAGACTGCATGTAGTATTGTCAATAATTCCCTTTTTCTGTAAACTATTTAATAAGCGGTTTCGTTTTTCGAAAAGTTTATTATGGTTTTTTCCTGGATATATCAATGCCGGACTATTGGGTAAAACAGCCAAGGTTGAAATTTCTGCCCAGGACAGATTATCAGCACTAACACCAAAATATCGCCATGCAGCCGCATCTATTCCTACTACATTACTTCCAAATGGAGCATGAGAAGCATACAACCTAAGGATTTCACTTTTGCTGTAAGTAAGCTCCAGTCTCATGGCAAGTATGGTTTCTATCAATTTTTCAAAAACAGTTCTGCTTTTATTTTTTCTTGAAAGCCTGATTACCTGCATACTGATTGTACTGCCGCCACTAACTACCTTTCCTTTCCGAATATTCAAATACAATGCTCTGATCATTGAAACCGGATTAAATCCCAGATGATGATAGAAATGTTTATCTTCAAACTGCACAATGGCTTTTGCAAATTTTTCTGGCACATGAGTGGTTTCAGGAAACCGCCATTGACCATCAGCGGCAATTTTAGCACCCAATAATTCACCATTTTGGTCACGCAATACAGTAGAAGTGGGTTCAACAAAAAGAGGTTTGGGCAAAGAAAACCAAAAGAAAATTAAAATAATTCCAAACACAGTAAATCCAATATTCCTTTTTTTCTTCTTTTTAAACCATTGCCATAATTTTTTTATTATTTTATTATTCAATTTCATGTGTACTTATAATACCTTTTAAATCAATCTATTCTGGATTAAGAATAAAAAGTGATAGCCTCACTTGACGTAAAACTATCACTAATAAAATTTTATTTTACACCCACAACTTCCACCCAACTTCCAGCAATACGTGCATTTATAGTATTATCATACATGGCTTCACAGCTTATTGTTGGTAAATAGAATTTTCCAAGATAACTCGGGTTGAGCATTATTTTAAAAGTTTTTGACTGATTAGGATTAAGGTCGAAATAAGTATTAACCCTATCGTCCCTTACATCCTGATAATTAAAATAAGATGCATTGGTTGTTGACTGAGCCAGTTCACTCATTCTTGCATTAAATATTTCCCATCCAGATGGAAAAATCTGGGTTAAGGCAAGTTGCTTATAAATCCCTCTGCTGCCGGGATTGGTAACGGTTACCTCAACCATAAAATTAGTACCTTGTTCCAATTTATAAGGATTCAGCCGTTGACCATTAATAGTTTTATAATCAACAGTCATTCTTAAGTCATTCTGAGACGAGGACTTATCTCCGGCAACAGGAATACCCTGTGTTATGATTCGGGCATACAATATGTTTTTACCTGTATTGTTTATCAGAATTTTTCCATTTTTAGCATTCTGTTTCACCCCAAGATCAAGCTTTGAAATTGATTTTTTGGTTTGAACAGCTGTTGCCTGACTTCCTTCTGATTTATAAGAGATATTGATTCCAGAACCTGTAGAAGAACCTGTATATTTTGTAATTGCTAACAAACAATAAGCTGTAGATTGTGTGCTCATCCATTCGCTTTTACATAATTGAGATGAAATTTCTTTTACAAGTGCAGCGGCTTTCACTTTTTGATTCATTAAACATAATGTCTGAACAATCATAGCCTTATCTCTGAGATCGGATCCGTAGGTATACCAAAGTTCCCGATAGGGTTTGATGTAAGTTGATGCACTACTTATCAGATTTTTTGCAACTTCGGGCTTTCCGGCCAACTGATAAGTTGCAGCCAATTGCCATCGTGCAGCTATAGAAAGTCCTTTGAATTCATACAATTTATTCATAGCACCCAGTTCAGGTGATTTTGCTAAAGCTAAGGTATATAAACGATATGCCTGTAAGAGATCATCGTTATAATAGCTGGCATTTACAGACCAGGTAACAGCTTTCTGTTTTTGATATTTTTTCCAGGCTGCGATGAAACCCATTGGCAGCTGGTATCCTTTCAATTCTGCTTCCAACATAAAATGTCCGGCATAATTGCTCCCCCAATCATCAGCATATTGAGCACCTTGCCAATACCCTAATCCTCCATTGGAGAGCTGGAATGATTTCAATCGCTGAATAGCTGATTTAATATTTTGTTCTGTTCTTACTTTTTGATTGGTTGTTAATTCGAGTAAATCTGACAGGTACAATTGAGGAAAAACAGATGAGGTGGTTTGTTCTATACAACCATGAGGATATTCTATCAGATAATTCAGACGTTTTTCCAAGTTCAATGGTGGAACAGATGAAACTTCCAGTACAGCTTTATTTGTTCCCAGCATTCCCACCAACTGATAGTTTGCATTCCATGATTTCTCAGGCTGAATAATACTTTCAATCACATCCGTCACCCTTGGATTTGGATTTCGAATATCAATCTCAATATCATGAACAGCTTTCTGATTGCCGCTTGTAGCTATGATTTTTATTTTACCAACGCCTGTCATTTCTTTTACTTTTAGTTCAAAATTAACCATTTCATCACTTGGCGTTTTAAAAGTTAAGCTACGGCTTGAACTTCCATTTACAGCAAACATATTGTCAGCAACAATTTGAACTTTAACATCCTTCACAAACTTTTCCATTGCAAAAACACTTACTGGAAGATTAACAGTTTCACCCGGACCAACAACCCTTGGCAAAGTTCCAAGTACCATTAAAGGTTTCCTCACTGCTACAGCTTTTTCAGCACAGCCATACTTACCATTGTCTCCGGCAACCACCATCACACGAACTGAACCTATATATTGCGGCATTTTAAATGTATGCGTTTTTGATTGCCCCTTAATCAGCTCAAATGGACCTAAAAATTTAACCATTGGAATAAAGCGGTTAGCTTTTAGGCTGCCTTTATTCAGTCCTTCTCCATCGCCTCCAATGCTTAAGATTCGCTGTAATTCTCCGGTATAAGCACCCATTACCATATCAAACAAATCCCAGGTTTTTACACCTAATGCTTCACGTGCATAAAATACGAACCATGGATTGGGTGTTTTAAAACGGGTTAAATCCAGCAATCCTTCATCAACAACAGCCAGAGTATAGGTCATAGCTTTGCCTTTTTGTTCTTTAACAGTAATGGTTGCATTCTGCTCAGGCTGTAACACATCTTTCATTGTAATAACAGGCGTTAGATGCGTATTAGGATCTTCAACCATTATCGGGATAATGCCGTACAAACGTATGGGAAGATCATTTTTAGTCTGAGCATGCGGCTGGATTAAAGTTACATAAGCATAACAATTGGGAGCCATATCTGTAGTAACATCAAAGACAAATTCAGTGTTTCCCTGTTTGGTAGGTATCCAGAAAGACTTTAGTACTTTTGATCCTGTTTCCAAGGTAAGCAAAGCTCTGCCATCAGCTGAAGTAGGAATTGTAATTTTTACTTTTTCACCAACATTGTATTTTTCTTTATCTGCAGTAAAAGTGAGCATAGTAGCCGCTTGCTTTTCTCCTCCGGGAGCTCGGGAATATCCATACCAATCTATATAAACTACTTTTCCACAGCTATGACCAGATTTAAGGTCTGTAACTTTTATAAGATAACGACCCCAGTTATCATTATCAACTTTTAATTTATAAACAGCTCTTCCTGCAGTAGTAGGTAATGTTAAAGTGTCTTTAAGCTGACTATAAGATGTAGAGATAAAATCAGCCTGTGATCCAGATTCTGAATTATCCCACCACCAGCGCCATTCAATTTTATACAACTCCACTTTAAGTTTATTAGAAGGAACTATCATTCCATTGTAATCCAAGTTCAATAAATTGACAGAATAAGTCTTATCTGTATATAACATCCTGTCATTATTAGCATTCTGTGGAACTGATACCCCTGCATAAGTCTGGAAAGGATAATAAGGTAGCTGAAATCTATCGACACTAAAATCACCACCATTTTCAAAAACAGTAGTTTCAAAATTAGCTTTCAGCATTCCGGGAGCAGCTGAAGTAATATTTATATTAGGATTTATTGTAGCTTTTCCTTTTTCATCAAGATTGCCGGCGAACACAGTTATATTTTCGGAAGTAAAACCTGAAGTCGGATTTTCAAAAACATAGTCTGGATATTTTTTGAAAGTAGTAGCAGAACGTGTAAGTGTTAAGTTTACAGTTGCTTTTAGACTTTTAGCCGTTGCACCTGTAAGCCAGTGAGCCTCCAGATTACCTTTAGACTGATCATTTTTGGCAAGGTATTCTTTACCAAAACTAAGATTAATTTTCAAGCGATTGGGTTTAACCGTTTCTATTTTAATACTTTTTTGAAACTCAACACCTCCTACTTTTACTTTAGCCTGCCAGTTACCCGTAGTAGCATTTTTTTCTGTAGAAGTTCTGAAATCATAGAATCCATTTATACTGTTTGTTTTGATCATCCGCCTCACAATCTGACCATTGGGGTTGATTAAATCAAAAGTTACAGGGTGATTTCCCGGAAGTACTTTTTCCTTATCCTCTAATATAAAAGTCAGATACAATGAATCACCAGGGCGCCATACACCGCGCTCTCCATAAATAAAGCCCTTCAACCCTTTCTGTACCGTTTCTCCACTTACATCAAACATACTCAACGATAAAGATGAACCTTCTATCATTTTCAAATAGCCCCGCTGATCATCTTTCTTTGCAACAATAACGAAAGGTCGTCTTTTAAGTTTTATTTCAGCCATCCCGTCTTCGTTAGTATTCACTTTACCAAGTAATTGCTGCTGATAATCATAAAACTCAATGCTTACGTTAGAAATAGGCTTGGCAGATACCAGATTAGTAACATATATATTAAAATTGCCTGAACTTCCTGCTTTTGCAATTATTCCCAAATCAGATGCCAACACATTACGGGTAATGGATTTATTATTGTAATAGGATTTTTTACAAGGATCATCACGTTCTTCCCAGTTATAGTAATAATATCCGTCTTCATCATAATAATCATCGTAATAGTAATTTTCATAATACCAGCCATCTTCTCTTTCATTGTCTTCATTCCACGTTACAAGGTCAATATCTTCTTTCACATCTGATTCTCCATCACATGGATAGGAAGAGTAATCTTTTTTAAAACTTAAACGAACCGAATATATAGCTCCGGGTTCTGTTTTTATTAGCTGTGACAAGTCAATAGAAAAGCGATTCCACTTTCCATAATCCAATACATTTGTTAACGGAAAGGTCTTTTTTAGTACAGTTTTCCCAACCCTTGTCAATTCACTTTGCCCACTCAAATCATTTATCTGTAAAAACTGAATGATATTGTTTTCGTAAATTTTACAAACTTTGATATCAATCGCTTTTAAATTTACTGCTTCAAACGGCAGCAATAAACCATTGGAAGATGGCATTATAGTTCCATTTCCGATAAAACGAACATTGGGTTTGCTGTCTTCAAATGTAATTTTTTTATTTACAGTAAGGTTCAAATCATCTCCATTGGCATTTCTAATAGAAGATTCTATTGTTAAAGTAGCATCTCCTGTTTTTTTCAATGGAGGATAAATCCTAAGTTCATTGTCTTCAACTGCATAACGCAAATCCATTGATTTAGCAATTTTAATTAATCCATCAAGGTTTTGATTCTCCATTAACGGATCAGAAAACTGTGCCAATATATATTGTTCAGATCCTTGCACAAGTCTAACATTTGTTAATTTGAAATCCCCCAAAGATGGAATCTCTATATTTTGTTCACCTTTTGTTTTTGCTTCAATGGGTTTGCCCTTATATTTAAGTGTTACAAAGCTTTTCAACGATCCTCTTTTTACAGAATCTATTTGGAAATAATGTATTTTTTTTTGTCCGTCATGAACCCATGTTATCGGTAATTGCTTCCCGCTTTGTTCGGCAATTAATACTTTTTCAACTTGTAAATCTTCGGCAATATCAGCAGTATGAATTGTTCCATATAGTTTCTCCAATGACAAATTTAATTTGTTATAGGCTTTATGATTTTCAACTTTTACCTCATAATCCTGTTGTAGAGTTTGAAATTGAAATTCCAGTGTCTTCAAAGAATCAGGTACTTTTATCAGTTTTGACAAATAAAATTCTGCTTCATAAAACTTTTTGGGTGGTAATTTTTCGTACGGATAAAATGCAATGGTACGGCTATCCATCCATATTGCTTTCCCTTTAATGGAAGGTTTGAAACTAAAAAGACTTTCTTTGATTTCTGATCCGAACAATGAGGAATCTGCATAATCGTTGGCAAGCCTTACTTTTACAGTAGTATGGGTTGAAACCACACCCGACGTAAATGCCTGAACATACTCCTTAAATGCAGGATTAACTCTTTTAAAATGATGCTTTTGAGTAGCTACTTTATAAACTACAAATGCAAGCACCAACACAGTAATTACTGTAGCAGCAATCTGAATGGTTCTTTTTTTCATAAAAATAGATGTGGTTAAAGTGAAAATTACTATGTAACGTAGTTGTTTACGAAATTGTTATGTAATAGCAATTATTTTACAAACCTACATTAATTTTGACAAGAAATCTCAAAAACCTTAAAATAATTTTCAGGCTTAATATTTCTTGTTATTATCGAAAAAAACACTTTTGTCGAAAAAAAATTAAATATCATCAACCATAATACTTTTGTCTAATCAAAGCTTTTATCTTTGCAAAAAACATTTATCAAAATGAAAAAACATTTATTAAGTATTTTAATTATGACAATTTTTGTTGGAACAACAAAGCTTTCGGCTCAAAAAGAAAGCATAGCTAGCAATCCACTGCTAACAAAATGGGATACACCTTATGAAACACCTCCATTCAATAAGATTAAGCCCGAACATTATTTACCAGCTTTTAAATACGCAATTCTTGTTGCTAAGGAGGAAATTAATGTAATTAAAAAAAATAAAAATGCGGCAACATTTGAAAATACAATTGAAGCAATAGAACATAGCGGGATGCTTCTTTCCCGTGTTAGCAATGTATTCTTTAATCTTCTCGAAGCTAACTCTACAGAAGAACTTCAAAAAATTGCGTATGATGTAATGCCTTTGGTTACTGAATACGGTAATGATGTAAGTTTAGATCCCATTTTATTTGAAAGAGTTAATGCCGTTTATAAACAAAAAGAAGCTTTAAAATTAAATACAGAGCAACAAATGCTCTTAGAAAAATCTTATCGTGGCTTTGTCCGCAATGGAGCCAATTTGGATGAAACTCAGAAAAAAGAATACAGAGAAATCTCAAAGGAATTATCAGATATTTCATTAAAATATAAAGACAATTTATTGAAAGAAACCAATGCGTTTTTATTAGAAATTACGGACAAGGCTGACTTAGCAGGTCTTCCGGAAAGTGCTATTGCTATGGGAGCTATAACTGCTAAAGAAAAAGGCAAACAGGGCTGGGCTTTTGATTTATCAGGGCCTAGTATTGGTGCATTTATGAAATATTCCGAAAGAAGAGATTTGCGTAAGCAGATGTCTTTTGCTTATGCTTCCAGATGTTTCAAAGGCAATGAAAATGACAATTCTAAAATTGTTCTTCGTTTCGCTGAACTGCGTTTAAAAATGGCTAATTTACTTGGTTATAAAACTTATGCTGACTATGTATTGGAAGAACGTATGGCAAAATCAGCAGCAAAAGTAACTAGTTTTCTGGAAGAATTAGAAACAGCTTCTATGCCTGCTGCTAAAGAAGAAGTAAAAGAAATGCAGGAATTTGCTGCTAAAAATGGATTGGAAGAATCTCTTCAACGTTGGGACTGGGCTTTTTATTCTGAAAAAATGAAAAACGAAAAATTCAAAATTGATGATGAAATGATGAAGCCGTACTTTGAATTAGAAAAAGTAAAGTTAGGAATCTTCAAATTAGCAAATACACTTTATGGTTTGAATTTTAAAGCTAATACAAAAATTCCAATTTATCAACAAGATGTTAAAACATACGAAGTTACAGATGAAAAAGGGAAATTCTTAGCAATTTTATATCTGGATTTTTTCCCACGCGAAACCAAAAGCAACGGTGCTTGGATGACTTCATTACATGAACAATATAAAATGAATGGTATCGATCATCGTCCATTGATTCAGGTAGTTTGTAATTTTACAAAACCTACAGATGACAAACCATCCTTATTAACATTTGATGAGGTTACAACTTTCTTACATGAATTTGGACATGCATTACATGGAATGTTATCCAATTCAACTTACGGAAGCTTATCCGGAACAAGTGTTTATCGCGATTTTGTAGAATTACCTTCACAAATCATGGAAAATTTTGCAGTTGAAAAACAATTTTTAGATATGTTCGCCCGTCATTATAAAACCAATGAATTAATTCCTGCTGACTTAATCAAACGTATCAACGACTATAATAATTTTCAGGCAGGATACAGTTCAATGCGACAAATTACTTATGCAATGAGCGATATGGCATGGCATTCCATTACACAGCCAATTAATATCTCTGTGAAAGAATTTGAAAGAAAATCTATTGAATCTTCAGAATTACTTCCTTATATTGAAGGCACCAATATAAGTACCTCATTTAGTCATATTTTCGATGGTGGATATGCCGCAGGCTATTATAGTTATAAATGGGCAGAGGTTTTGGATGCAGATGCTTTTTCTGTTTTCAAAAAGAATGGAATCTTTAATAAAGCTACAGCTGATTCTTTCAGAAAAAATATACTTTCACGCGGTGGTACAGAACATCCAATGACACTCTACATACGTTTCAGAGGACAAGAACCTACAAATGATGCACTTTTAATTCGCAGTGGATTGAAAAAATAGTTTATAAAACCAGTCAGATTAGAGGATGTTTATCGTAAAAACAAATCTTTAATCTGACTGGATTTATATCACTTTCTAATCACATTATCTTATTACCCCTTTGCATCTCGAAATAGAATATGCAGTAAAATATCCAACGGCACCGTTGCTGATATTTCCTTTTACATTTGCCGGAGGTCCGCTAAAAAGTGGAGTGGATGGACGTGTAGCATCCTGTAATTCCATAACAAATTTTTGAAATTCTTTAGTTATTCTCCAAATTTCCAGTTCAATAGTATCACCAGGAAATGCTTTTTCGTCGGGTTTTTCATCTCTCAAATACCCAACTCCTATTCCATTGGTGTAATTTCCGTTATACATTTTATCGTCAACAACTAATGGTTCTGTAATAGTATCTGTTAACAAAACATGGTTTTTATAAATATTGAATAAATAATAATCTTCGGTGGGCGGATCTAAAACATAGCATTTTACTTCCCAAGATTCAAAATGCGGGTCGTATTTCATCGCAATCGAATCAACTTTATTTATAGGATAAATTGTTGAATTTGCAGAATATTCTTCTTTAACACCATCCCCATCAATATCCACATTTTTAATCAACAAATGATAAGTTTTACCAATCATTCCATAAGTGCTAGCAGGTGTTTCGTAAACACCTAGGTGCAAAGGATTCTCAGTTAACAAAATTGTATTAACACCATCGCTTATTGTTACAATAGCTCCACTTACTGGAAGTGCAGTGTTATTATAGAAATAACTCGAAGTTTTGGTAAGTCTTACTTTATGAACTGTAGTATCGGTGGAAAATCTGCCTTCAACAACCAAACGAGTATAGGTGTCGTCTAACTGAATGTCCATTTTTTCGGTACAGCTAAAAAGCATTGTTACAATACTCAGCAGGATAAGATATATAATTCTGTTCATGGTTTTAAAATTTGAAATTGTAAGTAATTGCCGGAATAAAACTAAATAAATATGTTTTTTCGGCATAAGTAATTTGTGGATTATTTTCATCTTGTTTAAAACTAATAGCCCAAGCATTTTTTCGTCCGTAAGCATTATATATTGAGAAATTCCATTCCGAACTCCATTTACGATTAGGTTTTGGTTTGCTCTTTATGGTTAACGATAAATCTAATCGATGATAATCCGGCATACGATATGCATTTCTGTCAGAATAAATCGGAACAATTTTGCCTCCAATTTCGGCTCTTCCTGTTGGAAATGTAACAGGTGAACCAGTATAATAAACCCAATTAGCCGACAATGTAGTTCTTTGGCTGATTTCATAATTCAAGACTATAGCAATATTATGAGGTTTATCATAATACGCTAAGTATGTATTCCCATTATTTATATCCGCAAAACTCCTATCTGTTTTCGATAAAGTATAACTTACCCATCCATTGATTTTCCCTTCAGGAATTTTAACCAAAACTTCCAATCCTTTTGAAGTGGAATTGCCAAAACGGAGTTCCCCATCAAGTTTTTCATTAAGCAATAATTCTGCATGATCTTTAAAATCAATAGAATTATTCATTTCTTTATAGTATGTTTCTATAGAAGTTTCAATATAGTTTCCCATAAAATTTCTAAAATAGCCGATTGCTATTTGATCACAACGTTGTGGTTTCACATTCTTGCTGGCAGGAAACCATACATCCAGTGGTGTGCCTGAAGTAGAATTCTGAGCCAACTGAATATATTGGAATGTCCTTGAATAGTTTGCTTTTATGGAAGACTCCTCATTAATATTATAACTAATTCCAAAGCGAGGTTCAAGACCGCTGAATGTTTTGTAAAAATCACCGGATTTATAAACTGTTGAATCAATTGATTCGAAATTACTATTGTAATTATAAATGGTTGCAGGTCCTACATTTTGAAACATAGAAAACCTCAAGCCATATTTCATGGTAATTTTATTATTAATTTTTTGATCGTTACCCAAATACAAACCATTTTCAAGTGCATAAGATGAAGGAACAGTAAATTCATTAAACATACTTTGGGAACCTGTTCCTTTAGCACTTCCGGGTTGGAAAATATGATAAATACTGCTTACACCAAATTTAATCGTATTTTTAGGATTTGAATATAAAGTAAAATCCGCTTTTAAGCCATAATCCCTCATTCTTGAATTCCAATCAAAAGAATATGCTTCACCTTCAGGAGTTCCTAAATAATAATCGTATTTGCTATAAACAAACATAAAGTTTGAAAACAACTTCTTTGAAAACAAATGATTCCATCTCAATGTAAATGTTTGGTTTCCTGATGTTAATTTTGAAAAGCTATTATTAAAAACATCTCTTCCAAAATATCCAGAAAGGTATAATCTGTTATTCTCATTAATTGTATGTGATATTTTTGCATTGAAATCATAAAAATACAAAACGTTATCTCTTACATTTTTATCAGAAGATAAAGGTAAAAATAAATCAAAATAAGTTCTTCTTCCCGACATTATAAACGATGTTTTGTCTTTAATTAAAGGTGCTTCAATGGTTAACCTACTTGATATTGTACCTATTCCTCCTGTTGCCGAAAAATTCTTTTGATTTCCATCATTCATTCTCACATCCAACACAGAAGATAATCTTCCACCATAATTCATAGGAATATCACCTTTGTATATTTTTACATCTTTAATAGCATCATTGTTGAATACTGAAAAGAAACCCAATAAGTGAGAAGCATTATAAACAGTTGCTTCGTCCAGTAAAATAAGATTTTGATCAGGGCTACCACCTCTTACACTAAAACCAGAAGAACCTTCGCTTGTAGTTTGAATGCCTGGTAATAATTGTAAAGCTTTTATAACATCCACTTCACCCATAAAAGCAGGAATCTTTCGAATCGTTTTAGCATCCATACGAACAACACTCATTTCATTTTTTGTAACATTTTCATTATTTCGCTTTTCTTTAATTACAATTTCTTTCAGTTCTTGTTGCTTTGGTTGTAACTCCACGTTAAGTGTCATATTCTCCTTAATATTTATTTCTTTCACAAAGTTTTCATATCCAACGTATGAATAAACTAATGTGTATTTTCCTGCAGGAATACTTAAAGAATAAAATCCATACATATTGGTAGCTACTCCAGATTTTAATTCTTTAATATATAATGTTGCACCAAGGAGTTGCTCTCCTGTTTTGGCATCTTTTACACTTCCGCTTACAATTGGCTTTTTATCTAAATCAGTTATTGGATTTGATGCTTTAACAAATGTGATAGTAATTATAAAAAACAAACAAAGTAATAGTAAATTATTATGTTTCATGTGTGGATTTATTGAGACTCTTTTTAATATTTAATATTAAAATTTAATGGCTTTTAATGTTTGTGGATTATAAAAGTATTATCGTCCAAATCCTCCAAACAAAAAGCTTATAGAAGCTTGAGGGCTGTTAAAGTCAGATGATTTGTAAAATGAAAGTGTTTCTCCTTTTTCATTTAAATATGTTTTGTCCACACCACTTACATAACGATAACCAGCTCCTATATTTATTTTAAACCATCTGGTTAGGTTCATTTCCATTTCTATTTGTGGTGTAAGTACAAATACCTGATCTAAACCAACTTTTGTATGCGAATCTTTTTCAAAGTCTGCATCCACTAAGTCAATTGAACCCCAACCAATTTTAGTACTAACAACCCAGTGAAAAGCATCTTTTCTATTGTGAATATAACCAAGCCAAAAACCACCATGACCAAAAGAAGTACGCATGGTTGGATAATTAATAATTTCTCCGTTTGATTGCATTACCTTTAGGCCTTCTAAATCATGTTCTGTAGCCAATCCCATGCCATAAGCTCCAATATAAAATGTTTGATTTAACAAAACTGCACCACCGCCACCTGTTGAAACTGCAATACTTCCACCTTTTGATGAAAATTCTACAATAGGTGCACCAAACCCATTTACAGTGATTTTCCCATTATTCCCAAATATATATTGTGTGGGTTTTTCATTTTGAGCATTTAACATAAAAACACTAAATGCAATTACTGTTGTTAAAAATATTTCTTTCATGTATCTAATTTTTTATTTATTAAACGATTTTTTGTACAAATAATGTGCAAAAGTAGAATAGATTATTCAAGCATAAAAAATACTTTCGTTGAATGCCACAAAAAAGAATTTGAAAGCTGTTATTTTGTTGTTGAAATTTTAATTATGCATTTTTAACAAAAAATCAAATACCGCTATTCTATTAATTTTGATTAACTTTGCAGTTCAAATATTTAATATGAAATTGGTTTTAGACTTTGGTAATACATTACAAAAAATTGCAATTTTTGAAGGTAATCAAATGTTGAAAATGCATGCATATAAAAAAATAACATTGGAGAAAATACAGCAAGCAATTGTTAATCTGCCAATTAAATCAGCAATTCTTTCTTCAGTAATTGATTATCCTGTTGCAATTAAAACCTTTCTCAATGATAATTTTAATTTTATAGAATTTACAGAAAACACTCCGATTCCGATATCTAATAAATACACAACCCCACAATCACTGGGTAAAGACAGATTGGCTGCAGCAATTGCGGGAAATCACTTATTCCCAAAGCAAAATGTATTAGTTATTATTGCTGGAACATGTATTACCTATGAATTTGTCAACAAAGAGGCAGAATATCTTGGTGGAGCTATTTCTCCCGGTATTTCAATACGATTTAAAGCTTTACATACTTTTACAGGAAAACTGCCGTTAATAGAAAAAAGAACCAAGACACCCATTATTGGAGATTCTACTGAAAATTCAATTTTATCAGGCGTAATCAATGGGATTTTATATGAATATAAAGGCATAACATATAAATATTCAGAAGATTATAAAAATTTAAAAATAATTCTAAGCGGAGGTGATATGAAATATTTTGATAAAATATTAAAAAATAGCATCTTTGCAGTTTCAAATATTGTTTTAATTGGACTAAACATAATACTCGATTTTAATGCTAAAAGTTAACAGAAAAATAATATCAGTCCTTATTGTGATTTTTATTATGTCAATCTTGGATTTAAATGCTCAAAACAGGATTCATTCCCCATATTCCCGCTTTGGGATTGGTGAACTTCAATCCTATAACAATAACAGATACACCGCAATGGGAGGAATTGGGTATGCTGTTAGAAATCCTACTTCCGTAAATGTGCTCAATCCTGCATCATACACAAGTTTTGACTCACTATCTTTCGTTTTCGAAGGGGGTTTATTGAGTAATTTTACAAAACTAGAAACAAGCACTTTAAGTCAAAAATCCAATTATACTTCATTGGCATATATTACTTTCGGTTTCCCAATAAATAAATGGTGGAAAGGAAGTTTCGGTTTAATACCCTATAGTAGTGTTGGATACAATGTTTCTGAAAACTCAGTAGTTTCAGGGCTTGGGAATGTAAAATACAAATCCGAAGGCCAAGGCGGTATCAATCAGTTTTTTATTGGACAAGCTTTTAAAATTAATCAAAATTTATCTTTAGGAGTAAATGTTTCTTACTTATTTGGCTTTATTGACAGAATTCAAAAAGTCTATTTTCCTGATTCTTTATATACTTATAATATCAAAGATGTATTATCAACCAATATTGGTATCTTTAATTTCAATTTTGGGCTGCAATACACTAAAAAAATCGGAAATGATTTAACTCTTGGAACAGGAATTGTTTTTAGCAATGCAATGAATGCAAAAACTACAGAAGATAAGTTGGTTTATAGCTTTTCAGAAAGCACCACTGGTTATGAATATGTACATGACACTTCCACAAATTTCACCCAAAGTACTGATGGAAAAATTCATATTCCAATGAGTGCAGGAATAGGTTTTACTTTAGAAAAAGCTAATAAATGGCTCATAGGTGCTGATTTTAACTGGCAAAATTGGGCAAAATATTCTTACAATGATTTAACAGACCCTTCTTTAACAAATAGTATGAGAATATCTGTTGGAGGAGAAATGAAACCTGATTATTATTCATCAAAATATTTCAAAAGAGTAACTTACAGGGCTGGATTTAGATATACAACCACAAATTTAAAAATTGATAATAACCAGATTGATGAATTTGGCATAAGTTTTGGATTAGGATTGCCTCTAAGAAAAAGCAAATCAACTGTTAACTTAGGAATTGAATACGGGAAAAGAGGTACAGTTGATAATAATTTAATTAAAGAGAATTTTACAAAAATTACTATTGGATTTTCGGCTTATGATTTCTGGTTCTTTAAAAGAAAATTTGACTAAAAACGATAAAAGTTGATATAATTACAACACTTTGTAAAATTGATAAATAAACATAGATTCGATTTATATTTAGAAAAACTACATTGGCATCATGTTATGAAACTGGGTGCTGCGATTTTATTAGTTTTGCTTATTGCTTCTTGCCAGAACGATATGGAGAAAATAAAATCATTAACAGATTTTGCAAAATCACCTGTTGAATCAGCTAAAGATATTACTGTAATAGCAAGCGATTCAGGCAAATTACAATTTTTCATGACCAGCCCTCAATTAGACCGCTATCAAGGCGAACAATCTTATTCTAAATATCCCAAAGGTTTGAGTGTTGTTTTCTATGATGAAAACAGAAAAGAAAAGATGAAACTTTCCGCTAACTACGCAGTTAATTATGAGGAAAGAAAGATAATGGAAGCTAAAAACAATGTAGTAATTATTGATTATAAAAAAGGAGATACTATTTATACGGAAAGTATTCTTTGGGATCAAAACAGAAAAACAATATCTTCTAATGTAGCTGTAAAACGTGTTAACAAAGACAATGTTTTGTACGGAGATGGTTTTGATGCTGACCAAAGTTTTAATAAATATGAACTTCGACATGTAAGAGGAGGTTTTAATGTTGATAAAGAATAATTCAGAATGAATGATTTGCTTATAATATTAACAATGCTATTGTTATCTGCTTTTTTTTCAGGAATGGAGATTGCTTTTATTACTGCTAATAAATTGAAAATTGAAGTTGACAAAAACAAAGGCTCTTTCTCTGCGGTTATTCTCTCAAATTTTTCTAAAACTCCATGGAAATTTATAAGTGCATTATTGCTCGGAAATAATATAGCTTTAGTTATTTATGGTATTGTTATCGTAAGAATACTTCAACCACAAATTATTAATATCCTTCCTGCTAATTTTCATTCCGAGTCTCTTATACTCCTGATTCAAACAATTATTGCAACCCTAATAATATTGATTACGGCTGAATTCTTGCCTAAAATTCTTTTCAAAATAAATGCAAATACTACTTTGCGTTTTTTTACAATTCCTGCTTTAATTTTTTACTATTTACTTTTTCCAATTACATTTTTATTTATAGCATTTTCAGAATTTTTGCTTAAACGACTATTTAAAGTAAATTTTCATCACCAAAATCAAGTATTTACACCTGTTGATGTAGATAATTTTATCAATGAATTTTCAAGTGACAACAATGAAAATAACGAAATTCAGCAAGAATTGCAAATGTTTCAAAATGCAATTGATTTTAGAGAAGTGAAGTTACGTGAATGTATGATTCCTCGTACCGAAATAATTGCTACAGAAATAAATACAAATATTCAAGATTTGATAGCATTATTTATTGAAACTAATCTCTCAAAAATACTTATATACGAAAATACAATTGATGTAATTATTGGATATGTGCATTCTCACGATATGCTCAAAAAACCTCAGAGCATCAATCAGATTATTAAACCTATAATAATAGTTCCCGAAACTATGCTTGCCAATAAGCTTTTGTCAACTTTTATCGAGCAAAGAAAGAACGTTGCTTTAGTGGTTGATGAATTCGGAGGAACGTCAGGAATGCTAACACTTGAAGACGTTATAGAAGAAATTTTTGGAGAAATAAATGACGAGTATGATACAGAAGATCACATCGAAAAACAAATTTCCGAAAATGAATATATTTTCTCGGGAAGACTAGAAATAGATTTCCTGAATGATAAGTATCAGTTAGGTTTACCAAAAACAGATGATTTTGAAACACTGGCAGGATTAATTATTCATTCCCATGAAAGCATTCCCAATTTGAACGACGAAATAATTATAGGTAATTTTATATTCACTATTCTTGAAGCCTGTGAAACCCGTATCGAAAAAGTGAATGTAAAAATAAATATTGACTAGTTTAGATTAAAGAAAACAGTAAGTTTTTTCTATCAAATAATACCTAATCACAGCCTCACTTAAAGTAAAGATATTGCTATTGTCACTATAAAATCAATAGTAAGAAATCCTGATTTTACAAAATTTGCACAAAAAACATTATAAATTACAAAAAAAAATGTAAATTTGCCAACTATTTAAAAAAAAGAACTATGGCTATTATAGGAACAATAAGAAAAAGATCAGGTTTACTAATTATTTTAATTGGTATTGCTATTGCTGGATTTGTATTGCAAGATGCATTTAAAAGCACTAAAGGGTTCAAAAATAAAAAATTAGGTATTATTAATGGCACAGACATTACCTATACCGAATTCGAAAGAAAAATGGAAGACCAGGTTGCTCAAATGAAGCAACAACAACGTAAGGAAAATCTTACTTCTCAGGAATTATTTCAAGTACGTCAAAATGTATGGAATCAATTAGTAAGTGATATTTTGATGGGAAAAGAATATGAAGAACTTTCCATTGAAGTTTCTACTGAAGAAATGAATGACATGTTCTACGGTAAATTTTTACACCAATTTATTATTCAGAATTTCACAAACCCCAAAACAGGACAAGTTGATAGACAAAGAGTAATGTCTATTATTAATGGTTTTGACCAAATGAAACCAGAAGAACAAAAAAATTGGAAATCAATTGAAGAATATATTAAAACTGAAAGAATTCGTACAAAATATAATAATTTAATTGCAAAAAGTTTTTATATGCCAAAAGCATTTGCAAAAAAAGCATATGAAGCTCAAAATGATTTTGCAAAATGTCGTTTGGTATCAGTTGACTATTCAACAGTTTCTGACAGTACAGTTAAACTAACTGATAAAGATTATGAAGCTTACTACGAAGAACATAAACAGGAATTTGAACAAGAACCATCAAGGGATATTGATTATGTGATGTTCGAAGTGCTTCCATCAAAAGAAGATGTTGAAGCTACCACAAAAATAGTTAACAATGTATTTGCCGATTTTCAAACTTCTGACAATATTCCAGAATACGTAAATTCTTTTTCTGATACTCGTTACGACAGTACTTTCAAAAAAAGAGGTGTATTACCTTATAGTATTGATTCTGCTGTTTTTAATGCAAGTGTAGGTGCAATTTTCCCTCCATTTATGGACAAGGGTTCATTTAAAATGGCTAAATTAATGGATGTTCAGATGCGTCCTGACTCAATGAAAGCAAGACATATACTTCTTTCATTTCAAGGTGCTTATGGCGCTGCAGAAACTGTAAAAAGAACAAAAGACGAAGCAAAAAAAATTGCAGATAGCTTAAAAATTATAATCCAAAAGGATACAGCAAAATTCTCTGTGTTTGCTGCATCAACTTCAGATGATCCTTCTGCAAAAGAAAACAAAGGTGATTTAGGTTGGTTTGAAGACCAAAAAATGATTTCTTCTTTTAACGAGGCTGTTCTTAAAGGAAAGGTTGGAGAAACTGTAGTGGTTGAGTCTCCATTTGGATTTCATATTATAAATATTACCGGGAAAAAAGCACCTGAAAAGAAAGTTCGTGTTGCTTTAATTTCACGTAGTCTGGAAGCAAGTAATCAAACATATAAAAATGTATTTGCTCAGGCTAATAAATTTGCAAGCGAAAATACTACAGTAGAACAATTTGAAGCTACTATCAAAAAAGAAGGCTTAAACAAACGTACAGCTGAATATATCCAACCAATGGCTGATAATATTCCTGGCATTGAAAACGCAAGAGAATTAGTTAGATGGTCATTTAATGAAGATACTAAAAAGAATGATATTTCAAAACAAGTTTTTGAATTTGACAATAAATTTGTAGTAGCTGTAGTTAAAGAAGTTCGCGAAAAAGGGATTGCTCCATTAGCTCAATTAAAACAAAGACTTGAATTTGTTGTTAAAAGAGACAAAAAAGCATTAATAATTCAGGAGAAATTAAAAACAGCATTGGCCTCTAACAAAGATCTGAACCAATTAGCCGTTAAATTTAACACACAAGTTGATACAGTTGCTCAATTAAATTTTGCAGCTTATAATGTTGGAAGAAAAGGGTATGAACCAGAAGTTATTGGTACGACTTTTTCGATGAAAAAAGATGCTGTTTCAAAACCAATTAAAGGCTATAGTGGAGTGTATGTAGTTTGTGTTGATGATATTGTTAAAGCACCTGCAGCTAAAGATTATACAATGGTTAAAATGCAGATGCAAGGAATGTTCCAACAAAGAGCAGGAAACGATGCTTACAAGGCAATACAGGACAAAGCTAAAATAGAAGACAATAGAATCTTCTTCTACTAAACAAATCCCCTTCTATTATATAAATAAAAAAGACGCCTTGTAGGGCGTCTTTTTTATTACTTTCTCCTCTCTTGTATAATTCAAATATACAAACTGTTTCATTAACTTTTTAGAACGTTTAATATAAATTGTATTTAGTGTGTTTTACACATATCCGCAGGTATGCATAAAATATAATCTGCTTTATTGTAATTTTCTTTAGATAATGTATCCATTGTAGCTTGTTCTATACTGGCAATAGTAAGTATCTTTAACTTAGGTTTAGCATCTTTAAGATACCAGACAATACTTTCAAAATCATCGGAATGATACGTTCCATTGAAATGTAAAAAAACTTTTCCTTTGCTCCAGTTTTGTAGAATAAAATGAGCCATTGTTGCATCTTTTGCTGCTTGGGCTTTAGGTAAATTAGAAGATATATGAGAAGCTCCACCCATTCCGCTACTATCTGGTTTCAACATCTGTTTATAGCAATTCAAATCAGCATTATATTTGAAAGGTAAGGGCGCAATGAAAGACTTTGCTTCTTTACTTAAAGCATCCAGAGCTTCAAATCCAGCTTTGTTAACCAGAGATGCATAACGGCGGGGAATGTTAGTGGCAATAAACGAAATTTTATTTTTACGTGAAAATTCTAGCAGAGGTTTATAATCGGTTTTGTAATTGGGCCATAATTTTACTTCTGTTTCAAAATTAGATCCCTTAATGATTCCTGACATATATTCATCTAATAAAAGTTGGTTATCAGCCTCAAACATTTCAGCACCTAACACTAATTCGTCTTTTTTTGTTTTGAATAAATCCTTTGTAAGTTCAAGCTGAAGCCAATGACAAATTGGGTTGTCATGCAATTCACCAAAAAAGACAATATCAGCTTCATTAGCCTCATTCAACAATTTTTCGTAAGACGTAAGATTTCCTTTTTTATCATAAAGTACATAAGCCGGTTTATCTTTTACCATTGCACAAGTTAATATTATTAAAAGGATTGCCATCAACTTAGTCTTCATATATTTTTTTGTTTTAATTCATCGGCATGAAACATAAATGGCAACAAACCGGAAATAGTATTAATTACTTGAATATCCCCTTTAGAACCCATTAAAATTACTTTCATTGGCTGATTTTGTTTAGTTTCATATTCCGACATAACCTGACGACAAGAACCACATGGCGAAATTGGAAAGTTAACTTCAAATTTTTCGGAATTAGCAGTAATGGCAATTATTTTCATAGGAATATCCGGGTAATGGGATGATGCAGCAAACATAGCAACCCTTTCTGCGCATAAACCTGATGGATAAGCTGCATTTTCCTGATTATTACCTGTAACTATTATTCCGTTTTCAAGCAAAATAGCTGCACCTACATTAAAACCAGAATAAGGAGCATAGGCTGATTTTGTTGCAATTTTAGCTTTTTCGAGCAAAAGTTGTTCTTCTTTTGATAATTCTTCGATAGTTTGATAAATCGTATAACGAATTTTCACTTCTTTTTCTTCCATAACTTTCGTTTTCAGTTTATGAAATTCAAAAATACAAATAATATTTAAGTCATCATTAAAAATTATTACTGTTTTGAGTCTATTTCTCTTGATAGTAATAAAAAAGAATAGAAAAAGGCAAAAAAAGTAACTCCTGCTTGTGATTCAATTGTATCCTCATTAATCATAGATAAACAAAGAATTATAAAAAAAGAAAGGAAGTAAAAATCTCTGAAAGAATGGTTTAAAAGTGCTGGGGAAATCAAAGCCAGCAAAAAAACAATAAATCCAACGATTCCAAATGCAGAAAATATTGATAAATACTGGTTGTGAGCTCTTAATTTTTCTCCTGCTAAATCTGATTTCATTTCTTTTAATTGATTCTCGTAAACAACAACCATATCACCGGTTCCGACACCAAACCAAAAATTGTTTTTAATTATCCCTACTGCAGCCCTCCAGAGTTCAAAACGCTGAAATATTGAGTGTCCACGTGTATTCCTTGAAATTTTGTACGACTCATACTCAAACAACACATTATATAACCTTGCCTGTAAACCCGGATGCAGAAGATATATAATATTTGCACACCCTTTCTCTATAGCTTTTATTTCTAAATCAGTTAAAGCTTTCACTCCATCTGCATCTTTTCGCAATCCCTTTGAATTTAAAAAACGAATTAAAGTATTTGATAGACGTTGCCCGATTCTGTCATTACTGTCTATATTTATCATGCTCCTTTCTTCCCATGATTGTTTGAGTTCATCAGGGCAAACGTATAATCCAATATAATTACCATTTTCAACGCCAGAATTTATTGTATCATGATAATATAAATTACCTCTTGGTGTAAATTTTTCTAAGCTTGTAATATTTTTATTTTCAACATTAAAATAAGAATGAATGGTAGTTTTTATAAATATAAAAAGTGAAACCGGTAAAGCTACTAATATTAATAGTATAAATAATTTATATACCCGTTTTTTTAAACAAATAATAGAATAAACCAGAAACATCAGAAAAAAGAGGAACAATATGATTATTCCGGTAGCCGATTGCAGTATAAATAGAAAATATATAAGCCAAAGAATGGATGCAATAATAATCCATCTTTTTTGTATTGATATATATTCTTTATAAACAAAATAAAATAAAATGCAGATAGCTAAACAAATATTCAGACTAAACCGGATATGTGATATAAATATTGATATTTGACGGATGTCTTCATATTCTTGTTTAAGATACACGGAATAACAAACAATAGATGCAAATAAAACAGAACCAACAAAAAAAGATAAAACTAATCTGAATTTTTTTTCGTCAATTAATGGCGATGTACTTATTAGAAGCGGCAATAATAAAATGGGAATCTTTGTGCGTAAATCTTTAAAAGCATAATTAAAATCAGATGTATAAAGCAAACCAATCAGATGTAATAGAAATATTAATGAAAATATTAATGCTGGTTTATTATAAAAAAAAGTTTTAATTTTCTTAAGTATATTTTTATCAAATAACCAATTTGCAAATAAAATTATTTGCGAAACACTCATTAAAACATTTGAAAGAGGTATGCCAATAGCCAATAAAATTAAACCGAAAAGGTAAATATCGTTGCGATTAATAGTTTTTTTTGTAGGCATTTTAAAGATATTCAATGAATGCAAATCAAGAGTGTGCTATTTTTAATCACGAAGCTAGTTAGAAATATATAACATTAATTGCTATTTTTGATCTCCGGATTTGCTAAGAATTTTTTTGTATTTAGTTGTATCATTTAGTAATTCAACAGCTTTTAAAATTTCATTATCATCTGAAAGTGATGCCTCTATACTTCCTTTTTGATAAAAATACCTATTTACGATTTCCATTTTCAATAAAGTTTTTATCTCAGCTTTATTCTTAACGAGGTCTGCATTTTTATCATGTATAAGTTTATCTTTTAATGCTTGATATTCAATCTTTATAGCATCAAAATAATTTTCTTTTTCTGCAATTGCTTTTAATTCAGCGAGATTTTTTTCACTTCTTGTAATATAATCATAATCTTTTCCGTTTAAGTATTTCAAAAAGTCATCATAAATAGCGTCTGTTACAATAAATTCTCTTGGAGAATTTATACTGACATTTTTTCTTTTAAAATAGTTTGCATAATCGAAAATTAAAAATTTAGTTAATAAGCTTATGACAATATTGCTTGTTTTTTCAGCTTCCAATGTAATATCTGGCTCAATTCCACCGCCATCATATACAGTTCTTCCCCCTTTAGTTTTAAAAGCAGTTTTTAATGAATCTGGAATTTTGCCAGGATTTCCATCTTCGTCTTTATGAGCATAATCAATAACCTGGATACATCTACCACTTGGAATATAATATTTGGCGATGGTGATTTTTACCTGTGCATTATAGCTTACAGGAAATACATTTTGCACCAGACCTTTTCCATAAGTTTTTTGTCCTACAATCAAACCTCTATCTAAATCCTGAATAGCTCCCGATACAATTTCTGAAGCTGAAGCACTGCTTCTATCAACTAAAATAACCAAGGGTATATTGTTGTCAATAGCTTGTTCCATTGTTTTGTGAGAAAAATTACGTTCACTTACTTTTCCTTTTGTACTTACAACAAGTTGTCCTTTATCAACAAAAATATTTACAATATTAACAGCCTCCTGGAGCAATCCACCACCGTTTCCTCTCAAATCAATAATAATTGATTTTACTTTATCTTTGTCTCTCAGTTTAAGGAAAGCATCTTTTACATCTTTCCCTGCATCCATTGTAAAACTACTTAACTTAATATAGCCTACATCCTTTCCCACAACACCATAGTATGGAACATTCAATAGTTTTATTTCTTCGCGAGTCAACACCTTTTCAATAGGTTTGGTTTCGCCTTCCCTTTCAATCAAAACAGTTAGAGTTGTTCCGGGTTGTCCTTTGAAAATAGAACTTATGTCACTCTGCGATTTCCCTTTAGCTGATTGCTTGTTTACTTCTATAATTTTATCTCCTGGAATTAAACCTGCTTTAAAAGCAGGAAATCCTTCGTAAGGGTCAGAAATTATCACATAGTCACCTTTTTGGTGAATTAAAGCTCCCACACCGCCATATTGTCCGGTAGTCATTAATTTATAATCTTCAATATCAGATTCTGGAATATAAACTGTATAAGGATCTAAATTATCAAGCATTGCATCAATGCCTTTCTTCATCAAATCGCCTGAATTTATTTCATCTACGTAATTTAAGTGTAATTGGCGATAAAGTGTCGTAAATATCTCAAGATTTTTTGAAATTTCAAAATCATTATTCTTTTGTGAAAATCCTGAAAAATTGAATATTACAAAAAAAATAAGTAAGAATTTTATTTTTAAAGACTTGGAATGTATCATTTTTTTACTTTTATAATTTATTAATTTTAAGGAACAGGATCATAACCGTTTCCACCCCATGGATTACAAGAAAGAATTCGTTTAATAGTAAGCCATCCACCTTTAAAGGGACCATGTTTCTTTAATGCTTCTATACTATAAACCGAACAAGTTGGTGTATAGCGACAAGAAGCGGGAAAATATGGAGAAATAACATATTGATAGAATCTTATAATGATAATAAATAAATTTCCCAATATCTTTTTCATCTTTTCAACTATACAAATAAATGTTTTAATCAGTTAACCAAATTTTGATGAATAATATTTACAGTATTAAACGTTGTAAAATTAAGATTATTTTCTCTTCTATCAATTTGTAAGAAGAAATTTCTTTTCCATTATAAATAATTGCCAAAGAAATCTTTTTTTCTTTGATTTTCAACGAATCGTATAAAATAAACTTATTTATTCTGTAAGCTTCTCTAATTTGTCTTTTAATTTTATTACGTTCGTGGGCTTTTTTGAAATATCTTTTTGGCACAACAATCATTATTTGAACAGGGTAATCGGTTTCAAAATCCTGATATAGCCATTTAATCTTAAAAGGAGTAAAATAAAAAGATTTACCATTTGCAAATAAAAAGTCAATGGATTTTTTACTACATAATCGCTCTTCTTTTTTAAATGTTTGCATTTATATATAAAAATAAAGAGACGCTGAATTTCAACGTCTCTTATTATTGATTTTCAATTAGATTTTATTTCTTCTTTGCAAGTTTTATCAAAAATTCTTCAATTGCCATTGTCATTGATGGTGAAGTTTTTGTAGGAGCACAAATAGTTAGATTTAAACCTCTTTCGGTAATAGCAGTAGCAGTCGTAGGCCCAAATCCAGCTATAATTTTTTCACCCTGCTGAAAATCGGGGAAATTATTAAATAATGATTTTACTCCGGATGGACTAAAAATAACCAACATATCATATTTATTGATATCAATAACTGATTTCAAATCACTATCTGCTGTTCTATAAATGATTGCCTTTGCATATTTTATTTCATGCTTCTCCAGCAATTCGGGCATATCTTGTTTGTGAATATCAGAGCAAGGAAGTAGAAATTTATCTTCTCTGTGTTTTAAAATAATATCCATTAATTCAGGAAAAGTTTGCTTTCCGTGAAAAATTTTCCTTTTACGATATTGAACATATTTTTGAAGATAAAGTGCTATTGCTTCTGAAATGCAAAAATATTTTGTGATATCAGGTACATCAAACCGAACTTCTTTTGCAATTCTAAAGTAATGATCGACTGCATGCCGACTTGTAAATATTACTGCACTATAATCTGCTAAATTTATTCTGTCTAAACGAAACTCTCTACCTGGAATGCCTTCTATTTTGAAAAATTTATGGAAATCCATTTTTAAATTATACTTTTCGGCTAAATCACGGTAAGGTGATTTTTCGGTATCTGCTGGAGGTGGTTGAGAGATAAGGATATTTTTTACTTTCATAATTGAAATAAGATTATTTATTTCAGCAATATTAATTAAAAAATCTGCATTTTGCTGTCAATCAATCCAATAATAATTTTTACAATGATTAGTATTGGTAATATTTCGAGGGTGCAAAGATACAAAAATAAATAGAACTGAGAAAATTTTGAATAACTTACTCCAATTATAAAATATCTAATATACCTTAACAGGCTTAACATGACAACAAATATAATACCAAATATAATTGTAAATGAACAAATTGCACCCTTCGAATACACCATAAAAAGCAATAAAGGAAGTAATACAATTCCTATAATAATGTTGAAAACAAATCCATTTAACTGGTAAACATAGGATGCAGTATTATTTTTGAATATAGTACCAATAAGTCTTGTGGCTCTTTGCTTCAGAATATGAAGTACAGTGATTCCAACTATAAGTTTTAAAAAGAAAATAAGAGAATAAAGACCTAACAATTTTAAATTGAAATAGTAATGACATAATTGAAAAACAAAAAGGGAGAAACTCAGATAGTAAATAAAAGTAAAACTTATAGCAATTCGCTCTTTAAATAAATCACCATCTCTAATTAGTTGATTAATCGTTCTATTTGAATAGGTGGCTTTGAATATTTGCTTAACTCTTTTGTGTGAAAAAATAAGTATCCATGCCAATAACGAAAAACAAATCAATAGCAACAAAGCTATCCAATCATTCGAGTATTCTTGTCTTATAATAGGTTTTGTGTGTGCTAGCTGTAACTGATGAGATGTAAATATTGATTCTCTTGTTACTACATATGATGAAGGACTTTTACTTACAGGATGTTTAAAGCTATAATCAAAAAAATATTTGAAGCTTAATGAATCATTTTGAAGTTGAAGAGAATCTGCTTTATTGATAACAGGGAAATTGCAGGGCTTACAGAAAACAAAATATGTGCTATTTGTATCATGTGTTAAGTTATATGAAATGGTATCGCCCTGCATCAATTATTTTTTGCAAAATTAATGTTATTCTAGGAAAGTAAATAAAAAAAAGACGGATTGTTTGTCACAATCCGTCGATAATATAATAAAAAATTTTTGTTAATATTTATATGCTAAATTAAACATAATACCAATATTAATAGTTAATGCAGAACATACTGGTTTTGAAATTATTTGATTGTATTTTACCTCAAAATTTGCACTTATCAACTCATTAAAATCAAGCATAAAACCTGCATAAGGTGTAAATCCAAAATTAGAAGTTAAAGAAGATCCTGCAAACAATGTTTCTTCATCTCTAAAAAACTGTGGTTTTTCTTTATTAATTGAAATTTCAACATTATGATTGATTACGTAAAACCCTAAACCTAAACCAAAATAAGGTTTAAATTTTTGCATTGGTGATAAATAATATTCAAAATTCAAGCTAAACGGATAAAGCGTTGAAGCACCACTTACAGATAACACTTTAAGAGAAGAATCCTGAAAAGCAATGTATGTAAACATAGTATCTATTTGTTGAAGATAAGCATCTTTAAAACTAGAACGGTAAAAATTAAAACTTGCACCAAATGCAAAATGATCTGAGATAAAATATTTTCCCTGCATTCCGGCTCCGATGCCAAGGTTAACATTTTTGCTGTAATCGCTTCCAATTGGAATAGATATACCTCCAGATGCACCTATATAAGTTTTTCCTTCCATGTACTTTTTATAAACTGCAGTTTCGTTGGGCGAATTTATATTTAATTCAAAAGAAGAATAGCTCATTTGAGCATGACTTGTTTCAATTATCAGAAAAGCTACGATGATGAAAAAGAATAGTTTTTTCATGTGTTATTAATTTTTGTTTTATGCTTTTTAAAATTTTATCCAAAAGTATTAATTTTTTTTATTCAATCAGCATAAATTGCTGATTTTTTATTTTATTGAATGATATTAACTAATCTGTAAAGGCTTATGTAGAAGAAAATATTTGTTGTCGTAAAAGAAAATAAAATTCAGCACGATATTTTATTATTTTTGATAAGAATCCCTTATTTTTGCAAAAAAACAACCATGATTATTGAAGCTCGTAAGGTTTTTAAATCTTTTAAAGCAGTACAAGCAGTTAAGGGTATTAGCCTAAATATTGCTCAAGGACAATTTGTTGCTTTGTTGGGTCCTAACGGAGCCGGAAAAACAACCATGGTTGAAATGATTGAAGGCATTCAGAAACCTGATAAAGGAGAAATTTTGATTGCAGGAAAAAACTGGAAAGGAAATGAGGATGAGTTGCATCATCTTATTGGGCTGTCGCTTCAAGAGACTTATTTTATCGATAAACTAACCGTACAGGAAACCCTAAGATTGTTTGCAAGTTTTTATGGCGAAAAAAAAGGAAGAGTTGCTGAAGTTATTCAACTCATTAATCTGGAAGAGAAGAAAAAATCTTATGTAGTCAACCTTTCAGGAGGACAACGCCAACGACTTGCACTCGGCATTGCACTGTTAAATCACCCAAATGTACTCATACTTGACGAACCTACTACAGGCTTGGATCCTAATGCACGCAGAGATATCTGGCGAATATTACTCGAATTGAAAAAGCAATCGAACACATCTCTGCTACTTACCACACATTACATGGAAGAGGCAGAGCAATTGTGCGACTATGTAATTATTATGGATAATGGGAGTATTTTAAAAGAAGGCACAGTGGAACAATTACTCAATGATGATAATGGCAGCAAAACAGTTGAATTTACTCTCGATGGGATTTATGAATCTATTGATTCTGATGGGATGCTACCCAAAATTCATTGGAATCAAACCTCACAACAAGGAATGGTGTTGTTGAATGATATAGAAAAAGACATGAAAGCGTTTTTGGCTTTACTCGAAAGGAATAAGCTGCGATTGAAAAACATAGAGATTAGGAGGAAATCTCTGGACGATTTATTTACGTCACTAACAGGAAAGCATTTAGATGAATAAATTTTTTAAAGCAAAGCAACTTTTACAGCTCATTGAAGCCAATTTTCGCGAATTAATGCGAGAACCTGCGGTACTTTTCTGGGGTATTCTTTTTCCGATACTGATGTCGTTGGGGTTAGGAGCGGCATTCAGTACCAAGCAGGATGTAATCAGAAAAGTTGGGATTATCAGAACCACTGACAGCATTGCATCTGATACGCCAGCCATAAAAAATTTCCTTCTAAAAAACGCATGCAAAGAATATCATGCCAACGAAAAAACTACTTATTATTCTTACAAAATAAAAAACGAAAAATTGGGCAATAGTATTTTCCTTTTTCAGGAAATTAATTGGAAAGATGCCATTGTTTCACTAAAACGTGGAAAAATAAACGTAGTAATGGAAGAAAAGAATAAGCAAATTTCTTATTCTTTCGACCCGAGCAACCCAGATGCACAACTGACTTATATTAAACTTACAAAGTTTTTCCCTTCCAACAACACTTATGTTTCACAAGAAAACACTGACAATATTAAATTATTAACATTGGATGGAACCCGTTATATAGATTTCTTAATTCCGGGACTAATGGCTATGGGGGTAATGATGTCATCAATGTGGGGAATTAGTTATACAATTATAGAAAGAAGGTCAAAAAAATTATTGCGACGAATGGTTTCTACACCTATGAAAAAATCGTATTTCCTTATCTCAATTATAACGGTTCGGTTTGTGATGAATTTTATTGAAGCTGGATTGCTGTTTTTGTTTGCATATTTTGCATTCGGAATACATATTCAGGGAAGCATTCCTGCATTGATTACTATATTTTTGGCAGGAAACATTGCATTTTCGGGTATTGCCGTTTTTATTTCGAGTAACACTTCCAAAACCGAAGTAGGTAATGCATTAATTAATGTGGTGGTTATGCCCATGATGATACTCTCTGGCATTTTTTTTAGTTATCATAATTTCCCCGATTGGTTTATTCCCATTATTCAAAAATTCCCGCTTACCATTATGGCTGATGACATCAGGGGTATATTTATTGAAGGTGCAGGATTTGCCGAAACTTTTATCCACTGCCTCATTCTTTCTGTAACAGGTATATTGTTTTTTATTGCAGGGATAAGGTATTTTAAATGGTATTAATAGTGGGATGAGAAATTCATCAATTAATTTTGCATTCCCTGTGAGCAAATCTATGACAGGGTAAGATTTCTTGAATAGATGCTGCTTCTTTATCTTATTTCTAGTATTTAGAACTGATTAACTTCACAGCACTTTCAAAAAAATCCTTCCTCCCTAACTTATCTTTTCCCAACTCCCTTTTACTTTCTTCATCCCAAGGAGTTGTTCTTTGAGTTTTTGATTTTTGGCAGTGCTTATCAATGGGTCTTCATTTAAGATGTCTATAGCCAGGCCGCGGGCAATTTTTATCAGCTTTTCATCCTTTACAATATCGGCTAAGTGGAGGTCGAGCATGCCGCTTTGCTGAGTACCCTGCATATCTCCGGGTCCGCGGAGTTTTAAATCGGCTTCGGCAATTTCAAAACCATCGGTAGTCCGCACCATGGTTTCTATGCGTTTTCTGCCATCGGAGGTAAGCTTATTGCCCGTCATCAAAATACAATAGGATTGCTCGGCACCCCGTCCAACCCTGCCTCTGAGTTGGTGCAACTGAGATAAGCCAAAGCGTTCGGCATTTTCTATTACCATTACCGAAGCATTGGGAACATCCACACCTACTTCAATTACGGTAGTGGAAACCATAAGCTGAGTTTCGCCTTTTACAAAGCGTTGCATTTCGTAATCTTTATCGGCAGCTTTCATTTGTCCGTGTACGATGCTTACGGCATATTCCGGCAAAGGAAATTCGCGGGTAATGCTGTTGTAACCATCCATCAGATCTTTCAAATCCAAAGTTTCCGATTCGTTGATAAGCGGATATACCACATACACCTGTCGTCCGGCGCATACCTGTTGCTTTAGAAAACTAAAAACCTTCAGTCTTGCGGAATCAAAGTAATGATAGGTCTTAATAAGTTTCCGTCCCGGAGGCATTTCGTCGATGGCAGAATAATCCAGGTCGCCATACAATGTCATTGCTAAGGTACGGGGAATAGGTGTGGCAGTCATGACCAATATATGGGGTTGTTTCTCGTTCTTTTCCCATAATTTGGATCGTTGCTCAACGCCAAAACGATGTTGTTCGTCAATAATTACTAATCCTAAATTGGCAAATTGCACGGTATCTTCTATCAAGGCATGGGTGCCGATTAAAATATGGATATTGGATGATTGCAAACCTTCGTCAATCAGTTTACGCTTTGCTTTTTTAGTAGAACCAGTTAACAATTCAACTGTAACTCCCATTCCGTTAAGCATTCGGCCGATGGTTTCGAAATGCTGGTTGGCCAATATTTCGGTGGGAACCATCAAACACGACTGGAAGTTGTTATCAACGGCAATCAGCATACACATAAGGGCAACCAATGTTTTCCCGCTGCCTACATCCCCCTGCAGCAAACGGTTCATCTGTTTGCCTGAACCCAGATCGATACGGATTTCTTTTATCACCCTTTTTTGAGCATTGGTGAGCTCGAAAGGAAGATTTTTGGAATAAAAGGTATTGAAATAATTGCCTACTGTTCCAAAACGATGACCTTCAGTTTTAGTAAGTCGGATTTGCTTCATCATCAGCAAACTTAACTGGAGATAAAACAATTCTTCAAATTTTATCCGCAACTGAGCTTTTTGCAGTAGCTCGGTATTAGCAGGAAAATGAATATTAATCAGGGCTTCTTCTCTCGAAATAAACTTGAATTTATTGATAATTTCGGGTGTCAGTGTTTCGGGAATACTGCTTTTGGTAATACCCACCAATGTTTTTGTAATCTTACTGATACCTCTTGAGGTAAAACCCAATGCTTTCAGCTTTTCCGATGAACTATAAAAAGGATATAAACCTTCGGTAATTTCGCTTTGGTTTTCCGAAACAGATTCTATATCGGGATGTAGAATATTGTATGTTTTGTTGAAAAGAGAAGGTTTTCCGAAAACAATATATTCTTCACCTATGTGTATTTTTTCTTTGATCCATTTTACCCCTTGAAACCACACCAACTCAATGCTGCCTGTTTCGTCCTGAAAAGTAGCAATAAAACGGCTGGCTCTCATTTTTCCAACGGTTTCGGTTGACACAACTTTACCTTTCATTTGTACATACACCAAATCGCTGGTAATTTCATTGGCTTTATGAAACTTGCTTCTATCGATATAGCGAAAAGGATAATACTGCAACAAATCGCCAAAACAGCGTATATTCAACTCCTTCCGGAGTAATTCAGCCCGTTTGGGACCTACTCCTTTAAGGTATTCAATAGCTGTATCGGCAAAACTGTATGACATCGCTTTTTATTGCAAACCTACAAAATAATTAGGAAACAATTTATGAGTAAAATAAAACTTGAGAAAGATTTGGAATTCTTATTCCAGAAAAATTTTTTGTAAAAAAATGTCATCCTCCTGCTTTTTTAGCTTTATAGCCAGCCATCAACAATAAATCCAATACTTTATCTCTAAAATCACCTTGTATTAAAATTTCATTATCTTTAGCAGTACCCCCAACACCACATTTTGTTTTAAGCATTTTACCTAAATCACTCAAATCATTTTCAGAACCAACAAACCCTGTAATTAGTGTTACCATTTTACCTCCTCTTTGCTTTTTGTCAAGCATAATTTTTAAATTTTGTTGTTGCGAAGGCAAGGTTTCCTGTTTTTCTTCTTCATCATATTGATATTGAAAATCGGGATTGGTTGAATACACAATTCCAATTGTATTCTTTTTTTTCGACATAAATTAAGGAATTATAACGTTTAATGCTAAATGATTTACTTTTATGTGTAAGTTTTTTGTAAGTTTTACAGGCTCTCCATCAATATTTACAACTTTATTTCGTTTGCGTTCTATCCACAATTCATTGGTTTTAATAATTTCAAGATAATTAGTTTTATACAATTGTTTTAAAAATAATAATTGTATAAAAAACAACATTTTATAAGCAGGTATTTTTTTAACTATACAAACATCTATCAATCCATCATTTATAGACGCATGAGGTGCAATAGACGTGTTATATCCAAATTGATCTGAATTAGCAAAAACAACCATTAATGCTTTTCTTATTATAGTATCACCGTTTAATTTTATCATATATTTTTTAGGCCGATACATTCTATATTCTTTGGTAGCTATTGTAAAATAAGACCAAAAACCTCTTTTGTGATACTTTGCAAAACGTTTGGCAACCAAGGCATCAAAACCAATACCGGCAATGCTTAAAAAAACTCTATCATTTACATTTACAGTATCTACAACCGTATAATTGCCTTTATTTAATACCTCAATAGCGTCCTTGATTGGAAAGGGGATTTTTAAGAATCTTGCCAACCCATTGCCGGAACCTAAAGGAATAATACCTAATTTTACATTGCTCCCTTTAATACCATTTACAACTTCATTTACAGAACCATCTCCGCCAACGGCAACAATAATATCTGCTCCCTCATTAATAGCTTTTTCGGTTAACAGAATTGCATGTGATGCGTATTCAGTTTTAACTATATGAATTTCATATTTATCTTTGTCGATGAACAAAGCAATTTGATTTTCAATATCCGCTTTCTTTACAATTCCAGAAATTGGATTAATAATAAAAATGATTTTTTGCTTTTCCAATGATTTATTATTTATTCAACTATCATTTTATTGTTTATTAAACTATTGTTGTATTGTTGGATAACTGCTTTGATGAAAGATTCCATTTCCCTAGCCTTTGACATTTCCTTATTCATCAGGTTATTCTTTAGCAACGGATCTTTCGTTATCTGATATAATGATATTGCATGCTCTCCATCAAACTTCAACACATAATCATCTTTAATTAATTGATATTCACTATTAATATAAGTAATATTAAAATGTGACTTTTTTTTGTCAAACACACTGTTTCCATAAGAAAAATACGGTTTGTCGAAATTAAGAAAACCCAGTACAGATGGCATAATATCAATTTGTTGTCCGATTTGACTAGAATCTAGTTTTAAGTTATTATTCGGCATATAAAAAATTATTGGAACAGCATACATTCCAACATTATTTTGATAATAATCTAAATAAGCCTCTGAAGTATGATCGGCTGTTATTACAAACAAAGTACTATCATACCAAGTCATTTTACAGGCTGTTTCAAAGAATTTTTCCAAAGAATAATCTGCATACATAATACTTTCTTGAATTTCAAGATGCCCTTTTTTGAACTTTCCTTTATATTTATCGGGTACTTTATATGGATGATGAGAAGAGAGAGTAAAAACAGATGATAAAAAAGGTTGAGGTATTGTGTTTAGTTGTTTTGCATAGTTTTGCAAGAAAGGTTCATCCCAAATACCCCATTTCCCATCATAATCTTTTTCGTTATTATATTGACTCCGTCCATAATAAGTGTCAAACCCGGCAATTTTTGTGAAAGCTTCAAAACCCATAGTACCATTGCTCCCACCATGATAAAATGATGTATTGTAGCCTTTGGTCTTTAATAAACTTGCTAAACTATTAATTTTATTTCCGGAATACATTGAGGTAATGTATGCTTCATTCATCAATGTAGGAATACCAGCCAAAATAGCAGGAATACCTTCTATTGAACGCTTCCCATTTGCAAAACCTTTTACATACACACTTTTTTTAATCAATGAATCTAAAAATGGCGTAAATCCAGAATATCCTTTTATGTCATTCAATGCTCCAATATGTTCCTGTGAGAAACTCTCCAAGATAATAATTACCACATTTAACTTTCTAAAATCATTTACACTATCATTTGAACTAGCTACAAATATTGGGTTATATGTTTTGCATAGCTCGATGGTATTTTTAAAATAAATTTTATTACTCAATGCAGGAAGCCCAATTGTTTTGATAATAGTAAAAGGCGTATTTAATACCAATGGAACATTTTTGTTTTCAGCATATTTGCTTGCATTTATAATTTCTAATGGCTTTAATTGCAAACCACCTCGGATTCCTAATACAAGCACAATCATTGTAAAAACAAAAAATATACTTTGAGATAAATAGTATTTAAATGTTGGAGCAACAACATCTTTTACTTTAATAAAACTTGATATTCTGATAAGCGCAATGATAAAAACAATGCTGATAAGAGGTATATACCAAAAGTCAGCAATAAATTTTGGAATTAATTTCTTGAAATCGCCGCCTACCGATAAAAAGTTAAAAATGTCACTCGTTGTTCTTTTTAAAGTAAACCTAAAATAGACAACGTCTATAAAATTAGATATCAATGCAATACTATTTGTTGTATAAAATAGTATTTTCAATATTTTTTGATACCAGTTCTTAAATCTTAATTGTAACGGAATTAATTGTAATAGAATATAAACAAAATTCACCATGAATATTGAAGCTATATCAAAGCGAATTCCCCCTATAAATATTTTTAAGAAATCAAAAAAACTAATTTCTTTGAAAAATTGTGAATTGGCAACATAAAAAATAACACGGGAAATTGTAAAAAGAAAAATGAGAATTAGAACATTCAATAAAACTACTACTAAGCTATGATAGCTTCTTTGTTTGAATAGATAATGTAATTTCTTAATCATACCGATGCAAAAATACAAAATAGAGTTCAATAATTTATTCTTTTTATTTTGCTTGATTTTATTGTTATTTTAGGAAAACAAATGAGTTGAAAGAATTTACTAACAGCGACTTGTTTAAAAAAAACAAAAAAAATATTTTTTTTATGGAAATTTTATATACTTTTGCATCAAATTTTAATAATAGTAAAAACAAATGAAAAAATTATTATCTGTAATCGCAGTTGCTGGAATGTTTACATTCGTAGCTTGCGGACCAAGCGCAGAAGAAAAAGCTGCTGCTGAACAAAAAATTCAAGATTCAATTGCACAAGTAGAACAAACAAGAATCGCAGATTCTATTGCTAATGCTGAAAAAGTTGTTAATGATTCATTAGCACAAGTTGAAGCAAAAAGAATTCAAGATTCAATTGCTGCTGCTGAAGCAAAACCTGCAAAAAAAGGTAAAAAATAATTTATCCTTTTTCGAAAACAAAAAAGGGAAAATAGAAATATTTTCCCTTTTTTGTTTTTTATATTGTTTTTATGTGTAGTTTTGCACGTTAATTAATTAATCAATAACTTAATATCAATACATCATGAAAAAAATTTTTGGATTATTTTTGATTGCAGGAATGTTAGTAATTTCTGCTTGTGGTTCAGGTGCTAAAGAAGAAGCAAAAACAACTGATTCAACTGCAGTTATGCAAGCTCCTGCTGACTCTGCAGCAGTAGTAGCTGACACTACAACAGCTCCTGTAAAATAATTTTGCAAACACAGATAAAAAAAGAGGTATTTTTACCTCTTTTTTTTTATCATTTTTTTTGAAATCAACCGAAACATCAAATAAAATGCTTTAATTTTGGAACAAAAAAACATTATAATAATATGGAATTTAGCAATGAAAAAATAGCAATCTCCGGGAACAAAGGAAAAGGAATTCGTTCCGATTGCTTTGTTACCCTTGAGCTTACAAATACTGATGGCTTGCAGATTGAAATTCAAAGCAAAGTAGCAGTTTTTTTCGGGGATGAAATAAAAAAAACAGTCGTCTCTGTTTTAAATTACTTCAATATTAAAAATGCTAAACTTTTAATTGAAGATACTGGAGCAATTGACTGTGTGATAACAGCAAGAATAGAAGCTGCAATCAAAATGCTAATAAAGACAGATAAAGTATACCTTCCTGAAATGTATGCAGAAAATAATTATTCAACCACTAAAGATAGAAACCGATTTTCAAGGCTTTATTTGCCGGGTAACTCCCCTAGTTTGATGTTGAATGCAGGAATTCATAAGCCTAATGGTATTATTCTTGATTTAGAAGATGCTGTAGCTGCTGATAAAAAATTTGAAGCAAGATTCTTGGTTAGAAATGCACTTAGAGCAATAGATTTTTATGGTGCAGAGCGCATGGTTCGTATCAATCAAATTCCACAAGGGTTGGAAGATCTTGATTATATTGTTCCAAACAATGTTAATTTGATTTTAGTTCCTAAATGCGAAGATGCAGAACAAATTCACACCTTAAATAATCGTATCAACGAATTAAAGAAACAATTTAATATTACCAATGAAATTTGGCTGATGCCAATTATAGAAAGCGCTAAAGGCGTCATGAATGCTTATCAAATAGCACTTTCAGCACCAAATATTGTTTCAATGGCAATAGGTTTAGAAGATTACACTGCCGATTTAGGCACCAGAAGAACCAACGAAGCTACAGAATCATTTTTTGCACGTTCTGTTTTGGTTAATGCTTGTCGTGCAGCAGGGTTACAACCGATTGATTCTGTTTTTTCTGATATAGCTGACATGGATGCCCTAAAAGAAAATGTTTTGAAATCAAAAGCATTGGGATTTGATGGAATGGGATGTATCCATCCAAGACAAATAAAAGTTATACACGAATATTTTGCACCTGATAGTGTTGAAATTGATAAAGCAAAAAAAATAGTACTGGCATTTGATGAAGCTACTGCCAAAGGATTAGGCGTAGTATCACTAGGAACTAAAATGATTGACCCACCTGTTGTAAAAAGAGCAATAAAAACAATAGATTTAGCAATAAATATGGGAAAATTATCTAAAGATTGGAGGAATGAAGCATGAAAAAATACGATAAAGTAGTTAAAAATGCAGTAGGTCGTTTAGTTCCTACAGAAGTCAACGGAGTTGCGCAACATCCTTTTATGGGCATAGGCAAATATAAACCTGTTGGGCGAAAATATGCACCACAAATTGCTTCTTGCGCCGATTATCCTGCTGATGGAAACAAAACTATTCCTACACTAAAAGATGCATTGATAAAATCGGGTTTACGTGATGGGATGGTCATTTCCACTCATCATCATTTTCGCAACGGAGATTTGATTGCAATTCAGATTTTTGAAATCGCAAAAGAATTGGGAATAAAAGATTTGGTTTGGGTTCCATCCGCTTCTTTTGAATGCCAATCGGTTTTAACAGAATATTTAGCAGATGGAACTATTCATCATATCGAAGGAAGTATGAATGGCTCATTAGGCCGATTTACTTCAGAAGGAAAGATGAAAGGATTGGGGATTTTGCGTTCTCATGGTGGTCGTTATCAGGCAATTCAGGATGGGGAAGTGGTTATTGATATTGCTGTTATTGCAGCTCCCACTGCTGATGCTTTTGGTAATGCGACCGGTGATCGTGGACCTGCTGCATGTGGTTTGTTAGGATTTGCACTGGCTGATTCTCAATATGCAAACAAAGTGGTAGTGGTAACCGACAATTTAGTTCCATTTCCATGTATTCCATGGCAAATACAAGGTAATTATGTAGATTATGTAGTAGTTGTTGATAAAGTTGGCATTCCCGAAAAAATTGTTTCAGGCACAACAGAAGTTACTAAAAGTCCCGATAGATTATTGTTAGCAGAATGGACAGCTCAATTTTGCGATGAAGCAGGAATTATCAAAGATGGGTTTTCTTTTCAAGCAGGAGCTGGAGGTACAGCCCTTTCGATAGGTATTTATTTTGCAGAAATCCTTAAGGAACGTGGCATGAAATCAAGATGGGCAAGAGGAGGAAGCAATAAATATTTAGTTAAAATGCTAGAAGACGGTCTGCTTGATTATATACTTGATGGACAAACCTTTGATTTGGAAGGTGTACGTTCGATGCGAGAAAACGAAGGACATGTGAATACAAGCCCTTTTACAAGTTACAACTATCATGGTAAAGGAAATTTTTCATCAATGGTGGATGTTGTTATTTTAGGTGCAACCGAAGTGGATGTTAACTTTAACGCCAACGTTGTAACCCATTCCGATGGATATTTATTGCATGGTATAGGTGGCTGGCAAAACTGCTTACATGCAAAATGTACAATAATTCCTGTTCCATTATTCCGTGATAGAATTCCTGTAATTTTAGACGAAGTTACTACCATCTGCGGCCCAGGAGAATTGATAGATGTTATTGTTACAGAAAGGGGAATAGCTATTAATCCGAAAAGAACAGATTTGATTGAGAAAATGAAAAATTCAAAATTACCAATCAGAACTATTCAAGAATTAAAAGAAGAAGCTGAGAGAATTTGTGGCAAAGCAGCTAAACCCAAACTGAGTGATGAAATTGTTGCTGTAGTAAAATGGGTGGATGGAACCATTATTGACTCTATTAGAAAAGTAGAAAAGTAAAAATCTGAACACTGTAAACAAAAAGTTTGTTTTTCAACACTAATTGTTCCTGCGTTTTTCAAACCTCTTAAAAACACACAAGTCAATGCGATTTATTGTATTGTTTTGTGTGTTTTTTAATATCCCACGAAAGCACTAAAATACCAATTTTAATGCTGTATAAAAATTAATATTGCTCATTTATATACATCTTTTTTTGTATTTTGCCTGTGTTTAGTAGTTGCTAATACCATAAATAATTCATTTTGGGTATTGAACGATTCAACTATATATTAAAGTGATTTCATTTTTGTTATTCAGTACTTTAACTACATCTTATTCATATTTCGAGCTTATTGATTATGATATGGTTTCATCTTAAAAAATGTGTATAGTTGTTAAATAATTGTATTTTTGTCATTCCAAACGGACTGAGGAATCTATTAAACCTCAACCCCGTTTAGTTGAACAAGTATAACAATGAATATAAAAAGCTACATATTGTTATTTTTAACCGTAATTTCTTTTACAAATACAAGAGCACAAGTTATTAACCTAGTACCAAATGCAAGCTTTGAGGAGTTTACTCAATGTCCTTCTTCTGGTCAAGGTGAAATATATTTGGCTTTTCCTTGGACTGCATGTACTGGTAGTGGACATACAGGTTCTTCTGACTATATAAATGCTTGTTCAAGTGATTTTGGTATTCAATTTATGCTATCAAGTGTTCAACAACCAAAATCTGGCAAAGCTTATGCTGGAATTGCTTTATTTGAATATTCTACATGTTTAAATTGTAGGGAGTATCTTGAGGTTGAGTTAAAAGATATTTTTAAAAAAGATAAAAAGTATTGTGGTGAGTTTTACATTTCATTTCCCGATTTTGGTAGTTATGCTTCTGCAAATATTGGTATGTATTTTTCACAAATAGAGGTAATACAAACATCTTTGGCAGCTCCAATACCATATATTCCACAAATAAAAAACACCAATGGGATACTTAAAGACACCATCAATTGGATGAAAGTAAATGGTAGCTTTATTGCTACTGGTGGCGAACAATACCTGGTTATTGGCAATTTCGATTCGAGCCAGTATGTAAATTATATAACAGTTGGGAGCAATACAAATTCGCGGTATTTAATAGACGATGTTTTAGTATGTGAGTGTAGTTTTGAGCATATATTGGGAAATGATACTACATTATGCAATGGCAAAACCTTGCTGCTTGCACCTGCCACCATACCCAATAGCAATACCACCTACCAATGGCAGAATGGAAGCACAGATGCCAGTTTTTTGGTAAGCCAGCCCGGCATTTACAGTGTAAGCATACACATAGGCGATTATAATATAACCGTAACCGATAGCATAACGGTAAATTATGCAGATTGCACATCACCCACGCTATGGATACCCAATAGTTTTACACCCAATGGTGATGGTTTAAACGATAAATTTGAGTATGCCAATGCAGAAAACTACATCATAAAAACCTATATTTACAACCGCTGGGGGCAAATGGTATTTGAAGGAGAAAATACTAATTTTTGGAATGGTACATTCAAAGGCAAGTTAGTTCCTTTAGGCGTTTATGCCTATACGATAGAAGCTATGGATAGGATAGGAAAAATACAGAAAGTATATAGCGGAAGGGTTACGGTGGTTCAATAACCTCACCTAAATCCTCTCCAAAAGAGAGGACTTCAAAAAAGAAATATAATTTATAACTAATTTAATTTTAAGCTGGTTTGATAAAAGAAGTTACATATCCCAGTTTTCTTCCAAATCCCAATTTGCCCTTATTGTAATTTTGTTGGGATAATATATTACTTTTTCGGGTTGAATTCTTTTTAAATAGTTACCGGTATCCCATCTTTTGTTTCTGTTTTTATCAATAATAGCTTTAATAAGATAATTACCGGGTGCTAAGTGCTTAAAATTCAGTTTAGCACTTTTATCAATAAATCGCTGTTCAAAAACATCTTCAGCTTCGGTGAGCAATTGAATAATATACGAATTAGCTGTATCTTTAATATTTACATTTAAATTAAAATTTCCCAAATCATCAATCATATTTGTTCTGAAATAATACACCAGGCTATCGTTAGTTAATCCAAAAATATCAGTAAGTGTATTTTCTTTAATAAGTAATTTATAATCTTTTGCTTGTTGTAATTCTTTTTTAATCTGAAATTTTCGATGAATAGTATCTGTACAAAAAGCAAAAGTATTTATCGAATCTTTAGCTTCAATAAGCATAACTGCTATAGAATCGTGTTTCAGCATTGGATTGGGGAAAACAAAATTTATACTCTTATAAAAATCAAAAGTGGGGGATAAATTAAAAACAGGATAGGTTTTAGCAATTGTATTGGAACTAGCTTTGGTAGTTTTTTGCTTCACACGAAGGCTTAAGGTATCGCTAAATTGATTGTTATCATTAACAATCATATTTAAAGAATCAATACCGGGATTTAAAATCCAGTAAATGAGGGTATCTTTTGTTGCATTCCATTCTTCCATTTTCCACCTATTATCTTTAATTTTATCAACAAAAGTAATATGTAAATCTTTTACAGGATAGCGAAAAGCAAACAAAACTTGTCCTTTTTTAACAAACTCGACTCTTAAAAGCCGTTGTGTTGAATCTATTTCCTGAAAAGTTCTTAAGTCGCTTAATGATAATTTTTTAAAAACATCTTGGTTGGGTTTTAAACTGTCTTTTTGCAAACTGTCCTTATGCGTAGAGTCCATCTTTATGATGGGTTTAAAATGTGGTGTAACCAGAGAGTCTGCAAATGCAATTCTTTCGATTCGTTGATCAAATTGAAAGTTATTATTGGCATCTTTTAATGCGAAGATTTTATAAGGAATATTTCTCAGGTTATTCAGTGTATATTCTCCATTTTCATTTGTTTTTGCCAGATAGTAGGGTTTTTCTTTGTAAGGTAATGAATCGTCAGGTTTGTCATACAGCATTACAAAAAAATCTTTTTCAGGTTTTTGGGTAAAGGCGTTCACCACTTTTCCATTCATCGACATAGTATCAATCGTATTCCCTGTTGTAAAAACATATTCATAGGTCGAAAGGGCATTTCCTTCGGTTAAATCAACTATGCAATTTCCAAGAAAAATAGTATAAGTTGTATTTTCTTTAAGTTTTTCTTTTATTTCAATAATAACAGTTTTACCCTTGATCGTAATTTCGGGTATTTCATTAAGTGGAGGCGAAATAAGCATTTGATTTTTGACGTCTTTGAGTAAAATAAATTCATCAAATAGAATTTCAATTTTATTTTTGTTGAATTGAAATGAATAATTTGCAGGTGTGCATTTAATTGGCTTGGGAGGTGTAGTATCTCTTGGTCCTCCTGATGGTGAGACAATATGTGCACATGATGCTAATAACAAAATTATTGTAGCATAAATACTAACATAAGTAATTGATATATTATGTTTTTTGTTCAAAAGTTTTAATTTTATAAAATACAAAGATGCAATTTTTAATTTAGTTTTTGCAGGAAATTGTTGTTTTATTTGAGTGTTAGTATATTAAAAATCTATTTACTCATTTAGTAAATAAACAAAATAAATATCTTATTATCATGCAAAAATACAAATGTTTAAGATTTCAAGGCATTAATATTTAGATTTTTTAAGAAACTATTAAATACCTGATTTTTTTCATAAAACGATGCTTATTATATAATTGTTTTTCTTTTTTAAAACAGTAAGAAGAAAAAAAGCGATTTCATCTCTAAAAGAAATGGAATCGCTTTATAAATTAAAGTGTATACTATAAATGAGGTGATTTCTTTTTCATTATAATAGGAAGAAAGGGATTTGTCATAATAGTAATCTTTTCTCCGGATTATTCTAACTTGCCTACTTCTTTTTCAACTTCAGTAAGAATTTCGCATGATTTTACCAACGCTTTCATTGAATTGTGATCATTATATAGTGGACGGTCAATTTCGAGAAAATCTACATGACGACGAACTACTTCCTTGGCTTTCTGAACACCTTTTCCAAAATTATAATCTCTAAAATCTAGCGCCTGAGCTGCAGCCATCAATTCAATACCTAAAATACCATAAGCATTATCTAAAATCTGAAAGTTTTTCAAAGCAGTATTCATTCCCATTGAAACAAAATCTTCCTGATCCGCAGCAGCAGGGATAGATTGAATAGAGGCAGGCATCGATAGAATGCGCTGTTCAACAATAAGGGTATCTGCAGTATATTGACTTAACATAAGTCCTGAAAACATTCCAGCACCGTTAGTCAGAAATGATGGCAATCCAACACTTAAAGCAGGATTGTTCAATCGATTCATCCTACGTTCAGACATAACACTTACCATAGTGATGCAATAACCAGCCATATCCATAGGTACAGAAACAGGAGAACCTTGGAAGTTGGCTCCTGAGAGTTGTAATTCTTCATCAGGGAAGAAAATAGGATTATCACCTACACCGTTTAGTTCAATTTCTACTTGTGAGCGTGCATAAGCTAATGCATCATGAGCTGCACCGATTACCTGAGGTGTTGAACGCATAGAATAAGCATCTTGTACCTTGCATTTAATTTTGCCTAAATGTAAATCGCCACCATTTACGAGTTTTAAAATAGAAGCTGCACTTCTGATAGCTCCTTTAAATCCTCTTACTTCATGTAATTTAGGATTGTAAGGACGCATATTTGCTTTCATTGCTTCCAACGACATCGCTGCGGCTATTTCTGCTTGTTTCAGCCAGTTGTTTGCATCGTAAAGAAACAAAGCACTCATAGCTGTTAATACGTTTGAACCATTAATGGTTGCCAATCCGTCCCTTGCCTGTAAGCCTGGAATAGGTATTCCTGCTTTTTCCATGGCTTCTTTGCCTTCATACAAATTACCCTGAAAATATGCTTTACCTTCACCCATCATTAGCAAAGCTATTTGCGACATAGGAGCTAAATCACCACAGGCACCTACCGAACCTTTTTCGCAAACATAAGGGGTAACGCCTTTGTTAAGCATATCAACCAGAGTTTGGGTAATTTCCAAACGAACACCCGAGTTTCCATGTGCATGAACATTGATACGTCCCAGCATGGCACCTCTAACGTGATCTAATGGCATTGGATTGCCAATACCTGCAGCGTGATTGTAAACCAGATACTTTTGAAATTCTTTAACCTGCTCATCATTGAGTACTACTTCAGAGAATTCACCGATTCCGGTATTTACACCATACATAATTTCGCCTGCAATAATTTTACGTTCGAGCATCGCACGACATTTGTTGATACGGGCAATCGCATCGGGATGAAGTTCTATTTTTTCATAGTTACGGGCAACGTTTACCACGTTTTCAATACTAAGCCCACTTCCTTTAATAATTAATGTCATTTGTATTTTGTTTTTGATAATAAATAAGTTTGTTTGTTGATACAAACCTACATATTTTTTTTGACATGGTTGTATTAGAAGCGTTTTTTTGTTATTAATATCATTAGTATAAATGAAATAAAGTGTAAAAACATAAACCTATTGTAATGTAAAATCAAAGTTGACGGTGGATTTAAGAAAATATTTAATCCATCCTAAAGTAAAAATGCCATTTGGTTTGTTTAATAATCTCTTTAGAACATCTACTAATTAGACATAATTTTAAAATTTATGAACAAAATCTATCAATTGTATTTCTCAATTATATCTGTTTTGTTGATTGTTTTGTTTGCTGAATCTGCTAATGCTCAAAATGGCAACATAAAAGGCAGAATTTATAATGCAAAAAACAATGAGCCAATTCCCTTTGTCAACATCATTATTAATGGCACTAATATTGGTGTTTCGTCTGATATTGATGGAAAATTTGAATTCACCAATGTAAAATCCGGCTATGTAAAACTAGCAGCTTCAACCGTTGGTTTCGAAAGAATTCTAACTACAGAGTTTATGATTATAAGTGGAAAAACCAAATATATTGATATTCCTATGCATGAAATTGCTATAAATCTGGCAGGAGTTGAAATTAGAAATACAACATTCAGGCGAGATGAAGATAGTCCTTTATCTATGAAAAGTATTGGTATTGCAGAAATTGAAAAGAGTCCTGGCGGAAACCGAGATATCTCTAAAGTTTTGCAATCATTACCTGGTGTTGCTTCAACTCCTGCTTTTCGCAATGATGTAATAGTAAGAGGTGGTGGTTCCAGCGAAAACAGGTTTTATCTGGATGGTATTGAAATACCAAACTTGAATCATTTTGCAACACAAGGTGCTTCGGGTGGTCCGGTAGGCATTGTTAATGTTGATTTTATCAGGGAAATTGAGTTTTATTCCGGTGCTTTCCCTGCCAACAAAGGCAATGCATTAAGTTCTGTATTAGATATGTATTTAATTGATGGAAATCCAGATAAACTAAAGTTTAAAGGTTCTGTAGGTGCTTCTGATCTGGCTTTAACATTTGATGGTCCAATTGGTAAAAAAACTTCTTTTGTTTTTTCGGCACGACGTTCTTATCTGCAATTTTTGTTTAGCGCAATAGGATTGCCATTTTTGCCTACTTACAATGATTTTCAATGGAAATCTAAAACAAAATTCGACTTAAAAAATGAACTAACTATCATTGGTATTGGCGCTATTGACCAATTTAAACTGAATACTGGTATTAAAAACCCTGACGAAAGGCAAAAATATATTTTGGGATATTTACCTGTTTTTGAACAATGGAATTATGCAATAGGTGGCGTTTATAAACATTACAGAACTAATTCTTATGATACTTATGTATTTAGCCGAAATATGCTGAGAAATACATCATATAAATATCCAAATAATGATGAATCGAAATCTAAAATATTGAATTACACGTCAGATGAAATAGAAAATAAATTCAGATTCGAAAGAAATAAACATACTCTGGATTATAAATTGAATTTTGGAATAGGGTTAGAATATAATCGGTATACAAACAGTACTTTTCAAAAAATATTTGCAAGAGATAGTTTGACAACCATTGATTATAATTCAAAACTTGATTTGTTTGTATGGAATGCTTTTGGACAAATCAGTAAATCTTTTTTAGCTGATAGACTTACACTTTCACTCGGGATTAGAATGGATGCAAATAATTTTGATAAAGAGATGTCAAATCTGCTCAATCAATTTTCACCGCGTTTTTCTGTTTCTTATAATTTGACAGAAAAATTGTCTTTAAACGCAAATACAGGTCGATATTATCAACGCCCGACTTATACAACTTTAGGCTTCCGTAATAACAAAGAAGAACTCGTCAACAAACAAAATAACATTACTTATATTGCAGTTGACCACTTTGTAACCGGGTTGGATTATTTGTTTACCGAAAAATCGAAAATAACACTAGAAGGATTTTATAAAAGGTATCATTATTATCCTTTTTCTGTGAATGATTCTGTTTCTATTGCAAGTAAAGGCGCAGATTATGGTACATTCGGAGATGAAGAAGTTACATCTACATCAGAAGGAAGGGCTTACGGATTTGAGGTGTACTATCGAAACATTGATTTGAAAGGCTTTAATGTAATCCTTTCCTATACTTTTGTAAGAAGTGAGTTTAAAGAAAAGACACATCAATTTATTCCATCAGCATGGGATAATAAGCATATTTTGAATATTACATTAAAGAAAGATATAGGCAGAAATTGGGATATTGGAGCCAAATGGCGTTTTGTCGGCGGCGCTCCATTTACACCTATTGATTTTGTTAAGTCTTCAAATCGAGAAATCTGGGATTCAAAAGGAAGAGGATATTTAAATTATAATGCTTATAATTCGGAAAGACTCAACGATTTTAATCAATTAGATGTTAGAGTTGATAAACAATACTTCTTTAAAAAATGGTCTTTGAACTTTTATCTTGATATTCAAAATTTATTAGCTTACAAATCTGAACAACAACCTATTTATTCCAATCTTGATATCAATGGCAACATTGCAGTCGATCCTAATGATAATACGAAATATGTATTAAGAAAAATAACTGATTATTCGGGAAATGTACTACCAACAATTGGTATTATTGTTGAATTTTAAATACAAAATAGGATATACTCTAACAAAGTAACAGATAAAGCAAAAATAATTGTAATTTTGAATTTTATTAAATTAAGCGATTCATATATTATTTTTATGAAAAAATTATTTCTTATTTCTATCTTATTTTTATTATTTTTTACTTCCAGAGCAGCTTATTTTGAAAGACTTCCATATACAATTACACAGCCTGATGGCAAAAAATTTAGTTGTTTTGTATCAGGAGATGAATTTTTTAACTGGATACACGACACAGAAGGATACACAATTATTCAAGCCCCTAATGGCTATTTTTATTATGCAGTACCTAATGGAGATATTCTTAAGCCATCAAAATATTTAGTAAATAGTTTGAATCCGGCAAGTGTTGGTTTAGCTAAATGGGCTAAAATTTCAGAATCAGAATATCAACGAAGACGCGAAGAGATGTTTGGGAAAGAAAATATTAGCAATAATTTTTCACCTAAAGCTCCTCATTCGGGGGTGCTGAACAATATTGTAATATATATCAGATTTTCGGATGATGACGAATTTACAACTACCAGACAAGATTATGATAATGATTTTAACCCGCCTTCAGGTATTTCTCTTAAATCTTATTATACGGAAGTATCTTATGGTAATCTAACAATTAATAGCTCGCACTATCCCTATTGTGCGATGACTACCAATCTATCTTACCAGGATTCTCATCCTCGTGGTTACTTCCAGCCTTTTAATGCTACAACAAATACAATCGGATATACAGGTATTGACAATGGTTCTGACAGAACTGCCAGAGAACATCAATTACTTGCAGATGCTGTAAATTGGATAAATACAAACTCTCCGATTCCATCATCATTAAATATAGATGGTGATGGTGATAATAATGTTGATAATGTCTGTTTTATTGTAAAAGGAAATTGCGGTGCATGGAGTAGTTTATTATGGGCTCATCGTTGGTTCTTGTCTTCACAAAATGTTTATATTAATAACAAAAAAGTTTATGATTATACTTTTCAACCAGAGAATCAGGTAGCTGTTGAAACATTGTGCCATGAAATGTTTCACGCTTTAGGTGCCCCTGACTTATATCATTATACAAATCAGGGTGTTATTTCTCCTGTTGGGTCTTGGGATTTAATGGAAAGCGGAGGCGGGCATATGCTGGCATACATGAAATGGAGATATTCAAATCATATATGGATTAACTCGATACCGGAAATTACAACATCTGGAACTTATACATTGAAACCATTAACTTCATCAATAAATAATTGCTATAAAATAGCCTCACCTTATTCTACCAATGAGTTTTTTATGGTAGAATACAGAAATAAAACAGGAACTTTTGAATCGAATATCCCTGGTTCAGGTTTGATAGTTTATAGAATTGACACAACGCTAAATGGTAATGCAAATGGACCTCCTGATGGGGTATATCTTTACAGACCAGGCGGAACTTTGACTGTAAATGGAAACACAAATATTGCTCATTATTCATCTTCTGTTGGGCGAACAGCCATTAACGACAATAGTAATCCAAAATGTTTTTTACAAACAGGAGGTATTGGAGGATTAAACATTTCGAATATTACGAATCCAGATACTACTATTTCATTTGACGTAAGTTTTCCTTTACCATGCTCTCCTCCTACTACTCAGGCTTCTGTTTTTACATCATCAGCTTTAACCAATTTTTCAATGACAATTGGATTTACTCGTGGCAATGGTGATTCTGTGTTAATTCTTGCAAAAGCATCTAATCCTGTAAATGCAACGCCCGTAAACGGAATTTCTTATGCTGCCGATACTTCTTTTGGAAATGGAATTCAAATAGGATCTGGTAATTATGTAGTTTATAAAGGAACAGGAAGTGTTGTGCATTTGTCATCACTTTCATCAGGTACTACATTTTATTATGCAGTATTTGAATATAATTCTACAACTAAATGCTACCAAACTCCCGCCTTAACTGGAAATGCAACTACTTTTTGTATTCCATTATCAATTACTTCGCAACCGATCTTTTCCCAAACTTCTTGTACTCCATCAACCAGCATTTCTTTTTCTGTAGCTTCAACAGGATCTACACCTATAAATTATAAATGGCAATATAATAACAATGGAACGTGGGCTAATGTAACAAATGGAATTCCTACAGGTGCAATATATACAAATACAAATACATCAACAATGTCTGTAGTTGAAATAACCAATGCAGATACTCATCAATACAGGTGTAAACTAAGTAATTGTAATTCGTTAAATAAAGATACTTCAGATATAGTATCCCTTATTATTAATCAAACACCACCTACGCCTGTTATTACACAAATTGGCAATACTCTGATTTCTGATGCGACTATTGGTAATCAATGGTATAGTCTTTCAACAGGTTATATATCTGGAGCAACAGGAAGCTCTTACAGTCCTTCTCAAACAGGTAATTATTTTGTAATTGTTACAATTAACGACTGTGAATCACTTAATAAATCTAATATTATTTATTTCGACAACACAGGAATAATTGAAAAAGAGACAAACTATTTAAATATTAATATTTCTCCAAATCCATTTACTGATAAAACGACTTTTACTTATACTATAAAAGAATCCGAACAAGTTCGGATAAGTATTTTTGATGTAACTGGCAGAGAAATAAAATTATTGTGCGATAGCAAACAAACAAATGGCGAACATAGTATTGTTTTTGAAGATAAAAAGTTACGAGAAGGAATCTATTACTATAAAATCTGTGTTGGAGATAAAGCATCTACTGGTAAACTGATATTAACAAAATAAGAAAGTAAAGATTAATTAATCCCTATTAGCATTATCCACGTGTACTATTACTCTAAGCCAAAACATAACATCAAATAGCTACATCAACTAAAAACATTATATTTAACTGCACAATATTGCATCGTAGATATTACTTTTACAAGTACTATCTAAAATAAGTGCATTGATATCTCACGAAATATTTACAGAGAAAATTGTAATTGAGGCATTAAGAAAGAAATTGATATTTATCAATCTTTTTTTGATTGTTATTCTCGTAACAGTTTAGAAATGTCAGCCATTTTTTATAATACATATTTATAAACTTATTATTTTTGTGATGACTTAAAAAGTCAACTAAATTTTGTAATAAAAAATATATAAACAAAAAACAATTACAATGACAAGAAATTTTTTACAAATGTTTTTTAAAGGTGCACTTATTATTTCAGCTGCATCTATGATTTTAGCCGGATGTGCAAAAGACGGCAATGATGGCATTGGTCTTGTTGGACCTGCAGGTGCTAATGGAAAAGATGCAATTGTAACTTGCAAGTTATGTCATAACCCATCAGTGGTTGATAGCGTTGCTACACAATTCCAATTATCAAAACATGAATTTGGAGAAGCTGCTGATGGAGAAGCAGGTAATACAGCATGTGCTCCATGTCATGAACAAGAAGGGTTTAAATATGTATGTAACATGAATATTCCTGCTACTTTTGCAAAAGTAGGTACTGATACTACTTACACCAATCTTTATATGACAACAGCTACCACAGCTTATGGAAAATTAGGTTGTTTTACCTGCCATAGTAGCTTACATACAAGTTATGGCTATGCTGATTTTACACCATTAACAACTGTTGCTCCTGTTCCAATGACTATGTGGGCTGGTGCAAAAACCATTAATCTTACCCAAGACGGTGGAAAAAGTAATTTATGTGTAAAATGTCACCAACCTCGTCCTTTTACTAAATCAAATACAGGACAAGATAAAAATGTGTTGAACTATGCTCAATTGGTAAGTTTACCTAATGATACTTTCTATAGTCCTACACGTTCTAATATTTTAAATGTACTTAAACCAAGTTACAGAACTCATACTCACTATGGTACTGTAGGTGCTATTTTTGCAGGAAAAGGTGGCGTTGAATTTGGAACACAACCTTATCCTCAATCTATACATTCAACCGCAGCTTCTTGCCAAAATTGCCACATGGCTCCAATGACCGGTGCAGCTGGTGGACACTCTTTCAAAGCTAAAGGTAATTTTAATGGATGTAATAACGCAACCTGTCACAAAGTTGGCCAATCAAGTGGTTTGATGAGTGCATCTAATGCTGATTTTGTTTCTGACCAATCTGGTATCAAAGCATTACTCACAGCAATAGCTTCTAAGTTAAAAATAAATGGTGTTGAAATTCTGAACAGAAATGGTGATGCCACAACTAATTTATGGTACAGTCTTACAGCTAATCATTATGATGGTTACCTGAATATTTATGATCCAGTCAATAATCCTACTGGTAGTACATATAATACAACTATGTTCAAAAACCCATCAACTACTGGCTTCACTGCTGCTCAAATTACAACTAATAACTCATTACCTGCAATTTCTTTAACCAATGCACAAATGGGAGCTATTATCAATTTCCAATTATGCTTGAGAGAATATAGTTTGGGTGTTCATAATTATAAATATACAAATGCATTACTTACAAATACATTAGCTATATTACCTTAATATAGCTTAATGAAATTGTTTATTAATAAAAAAGGCTGCCTCATAAGAGGCAGCCTTTTTTCAATTTAATTCATAATATAGTAATTAACAACTGCTGTTATTGAAATATCTTTAATTTTGTAACACAATTTATTAAATCAATAAAAATGAAGAAAATTTTTATCATTCTCTTTTTATTTTTGGGCTGTGCTCATTATTCATTTAGTAACGATACCCTTACAAGTAAAATAATTATTTTTCGTGAAAATAGTTATTATGGATCTTTAATCAATTATAAGATTTATGCAAACGATAGTTTAATTGTAAGATTAATGAATAATTCATATTTCCAATATAATTGTTTGCCAGGGAAATATTCAATTTCGGTCAACAATGATACAAATAACAGAATTGTAATAAATACAGAAGCAGCTAAGACTTATTATATACGCTTAGGAATTAACACAGGATTTTGGTCTAATTCACCGGAAATATTAATGGTTGATAATGCTATGGCAAGTTCAAGAATTAAAAAAAGTACAATGAAAGAAATCAGCGAAAATAAAATTTCCTTTTCCCGTCCTCAACACAGAATCGGTTTAAATTTTAATATAGGTGGTGGTTTTACAAAAATTATTATGTTTGCAATGGCTAATGGCGACGAATCATGTATAAGTTTTGGAGGAGGCTATGGTATTGGTCTTAAATATGGATATGAAGTTAATAAATTATTAGATATTGCAATAGATGCAAATTACCAGTATAGTATGTTAATACCATATCTGGATAATGCGAGCTCATCCTTTCAGAGATATTATATTTCTATAACCCCCTCATTAATAATTCCTTTTAAAAAAGGCGAAACGATGCGTTTTAAAATTGGAGGCGGTTATAGTTACTATTGGAGTCCGATATTGCAAATTAAAAGCAGTAAGATTTCTGAGGGCTGGGATGATACCTGGAAATATGAAAACGTTTCTGGGTTTCATGCTTGTCTGAATTTTGAAATGAATATGAGTAAAAAGATTTTAATGAATTACGGTTTTAAATATTATAATGTCACTTATAAATTCAAATCAAGTGATATTAAGTATCCAGGATCTGGCAATGCTCTTTATAGCCCCAATGGATCTGGTATTGATTTTGTATTAGGGGTTAGTTATCTTTTTTAATAAAAAGCTTACGCACAAATTACCTCCTAAATTGATTAAATATTTTTATGATTTTTTATGATTTTTTCACGAACACAAAGGGGGTTTGTAAGGCTTCGCTTCGTGTTTTCCTTATAAGAAATAATTGTGATAAATTTAAAGATGTTTTTAATTAATTTTTAAATTGCTGATATTAATGCTTTTAAAGTATTTGCGTTGATATTTGTCAATGCCAATATGATTAATTTACACTGTATTGTCAATTTAAATCAGCTTTAAGCACAGACAATCATATTCATATATTTTCTACATTTGTTTTGATTTATTGAAGTTGTAAAACTTGTGATAATAAAAAATATTTTTAACAAAAAAATGAATGTATGAAAAAATTACAAAAAATCTTTTTTACTGCTACATTGATGATTGCAGCAGTATGTTTAGTTTTTGTTTCCTGTACTAAAGAAGGAGCAGTAGGTCCTGCCGGTGCAAATGGCAAAGACGGAGTAAATGGTTTGAACGGAGTAAACGGTGTTGATGGTTTAAATGGTAAAGATGCTAATTCATCTTGTCGTGTTTGTCATACTGTAGCTAATTTCGATACAAAAATAGCCGAATACCATTTATCAAAACATTACTTGGGTACTTCAAGTAGCCGTAATACTAAGTTTTGTGCCAGATGCCACACAAGCGAAGGATTTCAAGAAATTCAAGGTAGCGGACAATTTACTGTAACAAATGACATGCCGAATGCTACAAGAATTAATTGCCAAACTTGTCATAAACATACAGGTTTTGATTTTGAATCTGGTGACACATTATCTCAGGTATTGTTTACAAATAAACCAGTATATTTAAATTATAACAAAAATCTTACTGCAACAGATTTTGGGAAAATGAGTAACTTATGTGTAAACTGTCACCAAATTCGTGGCAAAACTGCTTTGGTTTATTCTGATACTACATTAACACCTAAAGTTCTTAATGCTGCATTTGACCAACTTCCATATTTCCCATTTACACTCAGTACTAACAATGATTTAGATACAGTTCAATATCGTGCAGGCAGAAGTTTTGCTGTACATGATGGAAACCAATCAAACTTATTTGCAGGTATCAATGGTTATGAATATGCTGGTGTAACTTATGTAAGAACATGGGCTCATACTGGTTTTTCATGTACAACATGTCACATGAACACTTATAATGCTACTGACAAAACCGGTGGTCATACTTTGATTGTTAACAAAGCTCAATGTACTGCTTGCCATGGTGGCGATAAATTAACTCCTGTTCAGACTTCAATATCAGCAAAACTTGTTGAATTGGGTAATTTACTTACAGCAAGAAAAGTATTTAAGAAAACCACTAGTGGTACAGGCGTTGTATCTTATAGTGCATTAAATACTCACGATTTCAATGGTAAACTTTACATTACTCCTTTACCAAGTGACTCTACCAAAACCTATGCAGCAAGTTCAAGCATGAATACAGTTAGTACTTCCACAGGCTTAGTAGTTTATGGCAACATACTTAAATATGCAAAAGATGCTGATTGGGCATTAAGGATTGGTCGTCCATGGACCTACGGAGAATTAGGTGCTGCATATAACTATGGTTACATTAACAGTGAGTTATCGATAGGCGTTCACAATTATAAATATGCTTTAAAACTTCTACAATCTTCTATTGATTGGTTAAACGCTCATCCTGTTTCCAAAAAATAGTTCATAGAGATTAAAATACAGTCTTTTAATAAAAAAAGCTTCAGTATTACTGAAGCTTTTTTTATGCTTTTAAGAGTTCTTTTATTTAAATTTGGAATTGGTTTTGTAAAGTTTTAATAAGGATAAAATTAGAAATATTTCAAATTAATAAAAAAATCCCCTCAGTTTTATTTAGTAAGCATTTCCTTAATAGTTTTAATAATGCTATTTAAATCAAAGCCACATTCGGCTTGTAATTCAGCAATACTGCCTTGTTCAATAAACTTATCAGGAACGCCTAATCTTTTAATTGCAGTATTGGAATAATGATGGTCGGCTGCAAATTCCATCACGGCACTACCAAGCCCACCAATGATTACTCCATCCTCTAACGTAATAATTTTTGAATGTTTTTTAAAAATCTGATGCAACATATCTTCATCAATAGGTTTTAAAAAACGCATATCATAAACTGCTACTTCAATATTTTCATCTATCAGTAATTCTGCTGCCTTAATCGCAGAATTGCCGATATGTCCAATAGAAATAATAGCAATATCATTTCCTTCTCTTATTACTTGAGCTTTTCCAACCTGGAGTTTTTCAAATGGAGTTTTCCAATCAAACATAACACCTCTGCCTCTTGGATAACGAATTACATAACATCCTGCATTCTCTAACTGGGCAGTAAACATCATATTTCGTAATTCTTGCTCATTGAGCGGTGAAACAATTGTAATATTGGGAATACTTCTGAAATAAGCCAAATCAAATACGCCATGATGCGTTGCGCCATCTTCTCCCACCAAACCACCTCTATCAAGGCAAAAAACAACATTCAGCTTTTGAAGAGCAACATCATGTATTACTTGGTCAAAAGCACGTTGCATAAACGATGAATAAATATTACAAAAAGGAATCATTCCTTGCACAGCCATTCCTGCAGAAAAAGTAACAGCATGCTGTTCGGCAATACCAACATCAAACGCCCTATCCGGCATCTTTTCCATCATCAGATTTAAGGAACAACCCGTTGGCATAGCAGGAGTTATTCCTATTATCTTATCATTAGCTTGAGCCAATTCAATAATTGTTCTGCCAAAAACAGTCTGGTATTTGGGAGCCAATCTATCAGTACATTCTGTTTTAATAATTTCACCTGTTTTTCTGTCGAAAGTTCCAGGAGCATGGTATTTAATAGGATCTTGTTCTGCTTTTTCAAGTCCTTTCCCTTTCTTTGTAATTATATGCAATATTTTAGGACCTGGAATTTCTTTTAGGTCTTTCAATAATTTGGCAAGTCTTATTACATCATGTCCATCAACCGGACCAAAATATCTGAAATTTAATGATTCAAATAGATTGCTTTTTCGTAATAATGTTGATTTTACTGCACTTCCTAATTGTCTTACAACTGCTCGTGAACTTTTACCATAAGGACTACCCCCACCCATGAAATACCATATCTTCTCTTTAAAACGATTATATGATTTTGAGGTGGTTATTTTTGTAAGATACTCACTCAAAGCTCCCACATTCTTATCAATGGCGATACCATTATCGTTTAAAATCACAAGTAAATTGCTTTTCGCTACACCAGCATGATTCAGAGCTTCAAACGACATTCCTGCAGTCATTGAGCCATCTCCTATAATAGCTACATGTTGTCTGTTGTTTTCATTTTTAAGCGCAGATGCCACTGCCATACCTAAGGCTGCTGAAATAGATGTAGATGAATGCCCAACTCCAAAAGAATCGTATTCACTTTCACTCATTTTTGGAAAACCACTAATACCTTGATACATGCGATTGGTATTAAAAATATCTTTCCTTCCCGTAAGTATTTTATGAGGATAAGCCTGATGTCCTACATCCCAAATAAGTTTATCATAAGGCGTATTGAAAATATAATGCAGGGCAACCGTTAATTCAACGGTTCCAAGGCTTGATCCTAAATGACCCGGATTATAGGATACCGAATCAATGATAAACCGCCTTAACTCTTCGCAAAGTTGAGGCAATTGATCTTTATCTAATTTTTTTAAATCAGAAGGGTAATTTATTAGTGATAATAGTTTCCCGGGTTCAGCAACCATTTTTTATAAAAATATGAAACAAGAATGCAAATTTACTTATTATTTCGGTAATTTTAAACGATAATGGTTTTTTGTTATTGTATAGCTTTATGAAAAAAAAGTTATACTATATGAAAAGAGAGGCTGAAACCTAAGTAGCAGCCTCTCTTTTATGTTCTTGACAAAACTTATTGTGCTAATTTAACAGCCAAATCAACAATACGGTTTGAATAACCTGATTCATTATCGTACCATGAAACAATTTTTACAAAATTACCACCCATTACCTGAGTTAATTGAGAATCGAAAATAGAGGAATGTTTATTTCCAATTATATCAACACTTACAATAGGATCTATGCAGTATTCAAGTATACCTTTCATCGGACCTTCTGCAGCAGCTTTCATAACAGCATTAATCTCTTCTTTTGTAGTATTTTTAGCTAATTCTACTGTTAAATCTACCACAGATCCATCGGGAGTGGGAACTCGCATTGCAAAACCATCTAATTTTCCTGCTAATTCAGGAATTACTAAGCCCACAGCTTTTGCAGCTCCTGTTTTGGTTGGAATAATTGAAATTGCAGCTGCTCTTGCTCTTCTTAAATCACTATGTGGTGAATCAAGAATTATTTGATCGTTGGTATAAGAGTGAATGGTATTCATTAAACCACGAACGATTCCAAAATTATCGTTTAATACTTTTGCTACAGGAGCTAAGCAATTGGTTGTGCATGATGCATTTGAAATAAATTGCATTTCTGGCTTCAAGATGCTATCATTAACCCCTAAAACAACTGTTGCGTCCACATCATCTTTATTATCAGCAGGAACTGTAAGTATAACTTTTTTTGCTCCGGCAGTAATGTGTTTGCCCATTTTTTCTTTATTGCGGAAAACACCTGTTGATTCAATTACCACGTCTACGCCTAATTCCTTCCATGGTAAATTTGCAGGATCTCTTTCGGCATAAATTTTAATACGCTGTCCATTAACAATAAGAATATCTCCATCTACAGAAACTTCACCGGGAAATCTGCCATGAATAGAATCATATTTTAACAAATGACCCAATGTTTTTGCATCGGTTAAGTCATTTAAAGCGACAACTTCTATGTTGTCTTTTTGAATTAAACCTCTGAAGGTAATTCTGCCAATTCTACCAAAACCATTGATAGCTATTTTAATTTTAGCCATAATATGATGTGTTTTTATGATTATTATTTTTGTTTTCTATAGTTTATTCTGACAAATTATATTTAAGGCTCCAAAATTAATTATTTTATTTGTAAAAACTGAAGAAAGTACAAACGATTTTTTAATTTGAAGTATTCAGCAATCTAAAATTAAGTATCTAATGCAAATTTTTTAAGAGACGTGAGCAAATATTATTATTCCAAACAGAGGAATATGAAAGATCAAGATTATAAACAAAAGGAAATAAGAATTGTCATTATTATTGAAAATTTTTAAAACAAGATTGCTGAAATATAATGATGATTTACGAAGTGGAAAGAGAAAATCAGATTTAGCTCAACTATAGTAATTACAATGTCAAAAAAACGGAACAAAATAAATCAAAACAGTCTGTTCAATAGTTTATTATATTATAATTGGCTTTAATAAAGTTTACACCTCAGGCTAAATTGGTGGGAGAGCAAAACAGAAGACAGAAAAAGAGTCATTCATGAACAAATTTACTAATATTTACAGCATTAATACATAAAAACTTTAAATTTGAAATCAAATTACCTGAAATTTTATGCTATTCTTTTCACATTTTGTATAATTTTAAAACATCTTTCCAATAAAAAACATCTTTTTCCTATGCTTAATAGCCTTTTTTGTAAGAAATTCAACTAACTAATTAAATTTATTTTCAACTTATAATTTACTAACTTACAATGCCATGTAAATAGAAGCACAATAAAAATTAAAATATATTAAAAAAAGTTAAAAAAAATTTAGCTTTCGCCTCTAAAAATGCTTAACATTGCAATAGAATTTGAGAAAAAAATAAAAAGTACGATGAAAATAGCAGAAACTCTATATATCATCCACTTAAAATTAACATTATTTATTAATTAAACTTAACTTTCTATGAGAAAAATTACATTTCTACTTGTATCCCTGTTACTAATGGGATTTCAAGTAATTCAAGCACAAAAAGTTATCACAGGAAAGGTAACAGGTGCTGACGATGGAACCGGGATTCCCGGAGTCCAGATTGTTGTGAAAGGAACTTTACATGGTACTACCTCAGATATTGATGGGAAATACCGTTTAACTGTTCCTGAAAAATCGGATATTTTGGTATTTACTTTTGTTGGAATGAAATCCCAGGAAGTAAAAATCGGAGGTAAAAATATCATTGACGTAGTAATGGTTTCAGATGTTATGAATCTTGATGCTGTTGTTGTTACGGCAATTGGTATAAAAAAAGCAGAAAAAAATCTTGGTTATTCAGCCACTCAGATTAATTCTGATGAAATTATGAAATCTCGCGACAGATCTCCTATGAATGCTTTACAAGGAAAAGTTGCCGGTGTAAATATTTCTACAGCTTCTTCAAGTCCAGGTGCTTCAACCAGAGTTATTTCCAGAGGTTTTTCTTCATTAACAGGTAGCAATCAAGCTCTATATGTTGTGGATGGTGTGCCTATTAATAACTCATCTATTGGAAGTACAGATTTAAATGGTGGTACTGACTTCGGTAACAGAGGTAATGATATCAATCCTGATGATATCGAAAGTATTTCTTTCTTAAAAGGCTCTTCTGCAACTATTCTTTATGGATCAAGAGCTGCTAATGGAGTAATTGTAATAACAACTAAAAAAGGGAAAGACCAAGTAAGAACAACTAAGAAAAAAGGAGCTGATGTTACATTTACATCTACATTTTTTACAGAAACACCCTTGCGTTTACCAACTTATCAAAATGAATTCGGAGAAGGTTTTAATGGAAAACCTGATGTAATTGAAAATACCAGTTGGGGTCCAAAGTTTGATGGCGTTAACAGGGTATGGGGGCATGTTGTTAACAATCAACAACAAATCAAACCTTATGTTGCATTACCAAACAATGTAAGAGATTTCTTTGATGTAGGTACTTCATTTGATAATTCAATTTCTATTGCCAATTCAAGTGAAAAATCAAGTTATTTCTTTTCTTATTCTAATATAAATGCTGATGGAATTTTTCCGACAGATGCTGACAGTTACAAAAGAAATACACTATCATTAAGAGGAACAGCTAAATTAGACAATAATTTTACAAGTTCAGGTTCTATTTCTTATGTGAAGAAAAAAAGCAAATTTGTTCCAACCGGCCAGGATCAATCAGTTTATGATAATATCATGCAAACACCTAGAGATATTAGCATTGTAGATCAGGAAGATTACAATAATAAATGGTATAATTTAGACAATTATTATAATGGTTATGCCGCTAATCCATATTATGTTTTAAATGAACATGGAAACGATTTTAATGAAGACCGTGTTTTTGGAAACATTGGGTTGGACTATAAATTCAATGACTGGATGAATGCAAGCTGGAAAGTAGGTTCTGATGTTGCCAACTCACAGTTAAAAGAATGGAGAGCAATTACTAACTACGTAAGAAATGACTATAGTGATGATCCTGGTAGGGTTACAGAACAAACCTATTATAACCGTGAATTCAATAGTGATTTAATTTTAAATGTTAACCATAGTATCAATCAGGATATTGAATTTAGCGGATTGTTAGGTTGGAATGTAAATCAAAGAAATACAAAAACATTGTCAACCGAAGTCATTGGTTTAAATATCCCTTATTTTTATAATTTATCTAATAGTTCAGCTACACCATCTGTTGCAGAAGCTACAATGATGAGAAGGCTTTACGGTATTTATTTAAGTGCTGATTTTAATTATAAAAAATATTTAAACTTACAGTTAAATGCAAGAAACGATTGGTCATCCACATTACCTGAAGCAAACCGTTCATTTTTCTACCCTGGTGTAAATGCATCCTTTGTTTTCACAGAATTTTATCCTGAAATTACAAATATAATTCCGTTTGGAAAAGTAAGAATGGGATGGGCACAAGTGGGCAATGATGCTAATCCTTATCTGATTTTTAATTCCTTTACACAGGCAAATTATGCTGATGGTTATCGTGGTTTAGATTGGCCATTGGGTGGAATAAATGCATTAACAGTCGGAAATACAATTGGAAATCCTAATTTAAAACCAGAAATCACATCAGAATTTGAAATTGGAACTGATTTACGTTTCTTAAACAACAGAATAGGGATTGATTTTACGTATTATAATAAAATCACTACAGATTTAATCTATCCGGTTCCTTTGGCTTATTCAAGTGGATACAAATACCAAACGATGAATTTAGGTAAAATTTCAAATAAAGGTGTAGAAATCTTAATCAAGGGAACTCCATTAAAAAATGCAAATTTCAAATGGGAAATTTCTGTAAATTTCTCAAAAAACTACAACAAACTTGAAGAATTAAATGCTGAGCTTACAAAAGTAGATTTAGGAGGAACAAGTAGTATCGGTTTTGTAGCAGTACCGGGACAACCTTTAGGAATGTATGAAGGAGCTGTAGCTTTAACAGATCCTCAGGGGCATATTGTAGTTGATGGAAGTGGTTTGCCTGTTGCAAATCCTGTAAATCAAATTTTAGGAAGCTCTCAGTATGATTGGATGGCAGGTATTTCTAACAATCTTTCTTACAAAAATTTATCATTGTCTTTCTCATTTGATATCCGACAAGGTGGTTTAATGTATTCACGTACCAAAGAAATGATGTATTTCGCTGGAACTGCTCCAGCAACAACATATAATGATCGCCAACCTTTTATTATTCCTAATTCTGTTCAAGCAATTTATGATGCAAATGGTGCTATTACAGGATATACAGAAAATACTGTTGCAATTTCTCACGAATCAGCAACATTGTATCAATATTACGATCAAAAAAGAGGTGCAGGAAACTTTTCTCGCGAATGGTTAATTGATAAATCGTTTATTAAACTCCGTGAAGTTGTATTAACCTACACTTTCCCCAAAAAATGGTTAGCAAAAACACCATTTGGTGATGCTTCATTTAGTATTATTGGACGTAATTTATTATTATTTACTCCAGAAGATAATAAATTCATTGATCCTGAATTAACTACATTTGGTAACGATTTGAATGCTGATTATGGTGAATATAGTGCAGCACCTACTACAAGAAGCATTGGTGCAAGTTTACGTTTTACTTTTTAATAATTTAAAAATATATAAAAATGAAAAATATATTAAAATATAATAAATGGATGCTTCTCATATTGCTTTTTGTTTTTGCAAGTTGTGAGAAAGATTTTATGGATGTAAACCATGATCCCAGCCGTTCTGCAGAATCTACTGTTCAGTTAACATTTCCTGCTGCAGTGGGCTCTTCTGCTTATGTAATAGGTGGTTATTATCAATTATTAGGCGGGTTTTGGTCGCAACACTGGACTCAAGCAATAGGAGCTCCTCAATGGAGAGAAATTGATTCTTACAATCTTCAAACCAGCGATTTTGATGAACGCCAATGGGGTGAATTGTACTCAGGTGCTTTAAATGATTATCAATATGTCAGAAATTTGGCTAAAAGCAATGGAAACTGGAGCTATTATTTAATGGCAACAGCTATGCAGGCATATACCTATCAGGTACTTGCCGATTTATACGACAAAATTCCTTACACAGAAGCATTGCAAGGCGCAACAGGAAACCTTACCCCTAAATACGACAACGGTTCTGCTGTATATGATGGTCTGATTACATCTTTAAACGAAGCATTAAGCTATGACTACAAAACGTTTAAAAGCAGTGCAAATCCAACAGCTACTGCTGTAAAACCTGGCACTGATGATATTATTTTTGGCGGAGATATGGATAAATGGGAGCAGTTTGTTAATACATTGAAATTAAAAATTTATTTACGTCAATGTTATGTTCGCCCTGCTATTGCTTCAGCAGGTATTCAATCTATGTTTACAGCTAATGCACCTTTTTTGACTGCCGATGCAAAGATTGCAATTTTTGCTAGCCAACAAAACAAACGCAATCCATGTTATGAAACATTTATTGACAGATTATCAGGAAATATTTCGATGAGTAATACTATTTTTTCAATTCTGGATAGTGTTGCAGACCCACGTATGCCTTTATTAATAAATAAAAACACAAAATCACCTGCAGTATATAATTGTTTGGTTCAGGGAGATTATTTCAATACAACTTTCCCGACCGGTGCAAATATTGCCAATCTATCTACTCCGGTATTAGGTGCTTTGGATGCTGTTTATTTTATGAGTGAAGCAGAAAGTTATTTCTTACAGGCTGAAGCTATCGAAAGATATGGCTTAAGCGGAAATGCAAAAGCAAAGTATGAAGCAGGAATTGAAGCTTCGTTTACAAGACTTGGCGCAACTGGGGCAGCACCTCTTTATGCAGTGGGCGGAAGATACGCTTATCCTACAGCTGGTAATTTTGAAAACAAATTGCAAAGCATTATTGTTCAGAAATGGATAGCCATGACCAATAATCAGGGTCTGGAAGCTTTCCTTGAACACAACCGTACACATTATCCTGTAGAAAATGCTAACAAACCAGGAAGCGTAGGTTATGTACATGTAGAAGGTCAGTTTACAATTTCTGTTAACAGTGCTACCGGAAGTCTTTTCCCAAAACGATTATTGTTTACGGAATCTGAACGCAGAAGAAATCCTAATACTCCTGCTTTGGAATCTATCAACAAAAGAGTGTGGTGGGATGCTAAACCGTAATTATTAAACCTTAAAAAAAAATTAATATGAAAAAAAATAATATAATATTAATAGTCATCCTTTTGCTGTCAGTATCTATTATGAGCTGTAAAAAGGATTCCAAAGATGTATCAAAAGTTACTACTTATGCAGTTTTAAGCATGAAAGGCCTCATAGATACAGTGATTGCAACTGGATCTATATGGGTTGATCCGGGTGTAACAGTAAGTACAGGCGACCCTTATACAATTTCAGGTACAGTGAATACTGCTGTTGCCGGCAGATATGAATTGTCCTATAAAGCCGTTAATTCGGATGGATTTCCATCAATCGCCAGTAGAGTTGTATGGGTAGTTGGAGTTACCGGTGACGGAACTACCAATTATGCAGGTGCTTACGAAGGAGGACGTGGAACAAGTTATTCCAATGAATTGGGGGATGGAACTGTTTATTTAGTTAAAACATCTATACCTGGTGTTTATTTTTGTACGGATATGTTTGCCAGATATTACGAAGTATGGAGAGGTTATGGCGTTGCTTACCATTGTCCTGGAATTATTCGTGTGAATTCTGACAAAACCATTGACAATGCAAGTGTAGACTTTACATCTCCCTGGGGTGCATGTTTTATGACAGCCAGCACGGGTACTGTTAGTGTTGCAGGTAAGTTTACCTACAAATTGACTTTGGGTGGATCAGCTGTTGCTGCTGCATTCTTCCTTGAACCAAAACCTTAATTTTTATAATTAATTCTATTTTTAAATTTAAAATATATAAAAATGAAAAATAAAATAATTTTTGGAATACTGTTTATTTTCACACTGGTAATTGCACTCTCCTGTGAAAAAGATGATAAATGGAAAGATTCTCAAACTTTTGATTCCTCTTATCCTGTATGCGGAACCTATGTAGTTACATGGACACAAGGAGGAAGTCTTGCTTTACCAGATCCAACAATCCTCACTGTTTATAATTCTGCAAATCACGATGGAATTTGGATTGATGATAACAAGCAATTTTGGACTTTTAAAGTTAAAGCTAATCTAAGCGGAAATACATTCTCTGTTACGAAAGGTATTGATATACTCCTTAATGATTCTACTACAATTAAAAATGGATCTGTTAGTGGTGATAATATTTATATGGAGCTTGAGTGGGTTTCTGATCCCGGTAAAATATATGTCTGCCAAGGTAAACGTCAGACAGGTTTTGAACAATAATAAATTTCTATTAATTAAGAAAGGTCTGTATCATAATGATACAGACCTTTTTGTATTTTAAGAAATCACTTCTTATTTATTTTATTATTAACTATCTGTATTTTATATAGCCACTAAATAAATACCGGATTTTAAACTATAAGAGCCACCTCAATAGTATATCGAGGGAGCTCTTTAGTAATCAAATAATTATGGGTATTAATAATATGACAAGATTTTATTTATTTTGGTTGTATCTTATTTTCAAAATGATTTTTTATATTTTCCACACTCCATTCAATCTATAAAGATTAATGAATCATTTTTTGAACTAAAGTAGTTAAAAATATTGATTTATATCAATAAGATTTGTTCAACTATTTTAATATTTCATTGTTTAGATATTTTATTAAACAATATGTTATTTAAATAATTACAAATTTTTTCCATGAGCTACAAAACAATTAAAGTTAATATATCTGAAAAGATTGCTGTTCTTACAATTTCCAGACCGGAAGCTCTCAATGCCTTAAATTCTAAAGTGTTTGACGAAATTGATGAGTTTCTAACTGTTTTGACAAAGCAACCTGAAGTAAGGATTCTTGTAATAACTGGCGAAGGAAAATCTTTTGTAGCTGGTGCTGATATTGCTGAAATGGCAAACATGAATCAGGAACAAGGTTCAGTTTTTTCAATCAAGGGTCAGAATGTTTTTAATCGGCTTGAATCATTACATATTCCTGTAATAGCTGCTGTAAATGGATTTGCATTGGGGGGTGGTTGCGAATTAGCTATGTCTTGTGATTTCAGAATTGCAAGTAATAAAGCAAAATTCGGACAACCAGAAGTAAATCTTGGATTAATTCCCGGATATGCTGGCACTCAAAGACTTTCAAGATTAACAGGCATGGGGAATGCATTGTATTTGCTCACAACTGCAGAAGTTATTTCTGCGGAGGAAGCATTAAGAATAGGATTGGTTCAGAAAGTGGTTGAAGCAGAAGAATTAATGAACGTAGTTATGGAAATTGCTAAGAAAATCTCCGAAAAGGGGAAACTATCTGTTCAAAATGTGAAACAAGTTACCAGAGAGGGATATAATATGCCTTTTAATGAGGCATGTAAACTTGAAGCAGAGGTTTTTGGTAATAGTTTTGGGAATGGTGAGTCGGGTGAAGGCATGAATGCATTTCTTGAAAAACGTAAACCCAATTGGTAAAATATTTTAAAAAGTCATTAATTGACGAAGAATTTAATAAACAATTAATTAAACAAGGAAAATGAGTTATTCAGAACGATTAAAAAATGTATCAGTTTTAGGAGCTGCCGGTAAAATGGGTAGTGGTATATTACTACTTACAGCTCTCGAAATGGCTGAAATTAGCATGCAACCCGAAAATAAAGGACAAAGCTTTGTATTAAATGCTGTGGATGTTTCAAGCGAAGCTTTATTCGGTCTTATGAAATATATTAGAAGTCAGGTATTAAAAGCTGCCGAGAAAAAAGTAAATCAGTTACGTAGCATTTATGCAAAACGTGCCGATTTAATTGAAAACAGTGAAATAATCAATGAATATATCAACGATGTAATGTTGATTATTCGTCCGAGCACAAGTTTGGAAGTTACCTATAATTCAACATTGATATTTGAAGCAATTAAAGAAGATCCTGCACTTAAAGCTAAAATATTTTCACAAATCAATGAAAATAATAAGTTTCAACCTTGGTTTTTTACCAACACATCATCTATTCCTATAAGTGAATTAGATAAAAAAGCAGGGTTAAATGGAAGGGTATTAGGAGTTCATTTTTATAACCCACCAGCTGTTCAAAAACTTGTTGAAATAATAAAAGGTGAATATACTCTGCCCGAATTACATGATTTTGCAGTTCAATTTTCAAAGAATTTAAGAAAAACAGTGGTTCCTTCAAAAGATTTTGCAGGATTTATCGGTAACGGACATTTTATGCGTGATGCCTTACATGGTATTACCGAAGCTGAAAAACTCACCAAAGATTATTCTTTTGCCGAAGCTGTTTATATGATAAACAAAGTAAGTCAGGAATTTTTAATCAGACCTATGGGGATTTTCCAACTTATAGATTATGTGGGTATAGATGTATGCAGCTATATCATGAGCGTAATGAATCCTTATTTACCAAATGAAGATTTACATAGTAATTTATTGGATAAAATGTTGGAATTGGGTGTAAAAGGCGGACAAAATTCTGATGGTTCTCAAAAAGACGGTTTCATTAAATATGAAAAAGGAAAAGTAGTTGCCATTTATGATATAAATAAAAAAGAATATGTTGAAATAGCTGCAATACAAACAAATTGCGACAATCTGTTAGGCGGTTTGCATGTTACGATAAAACCATGGAAAGCTGTTGTTGGTAAACCTATGGATGAATATTTTAAATCCTATTTCTCCGAATTAAAAGGAATGAAAACAATGGGTGCTGAACTTGCTGTTAAATATTTTATCCGTTCTAAAGAAATATCCGAAAAATTGGTTGAAGATAATGTAGCATTTACGTACGAAGATGTAAATACTGTTTTAAAAACCGGATTTTTCCATGCTTATGGTCCAATCAATGATTATATGAAATAATATTAAGGAGAAAATTATCATGCAGAAATTAAGAAAAAAAATATATATGGTTGCTGGTTATAATACCATTTCGATGGGAACTGGAAGAAAAGAATTTAATCCGAAAAAAGAACGTCCCGGGTTGGAAGAATATATGAAAGAAGCAGGACAAGCCGTTTTGCAAAAAATCGGTGGTGCTCAGAATGTGGATGAGGCAGTTATAGGTAATTTTATTGCTTCCCGTTTCAATCGTCAGGCAAATATGGGGGCATTTTTCCCATTTATTGATGAAGGTTTACGCCACAAACCCGCAATAAGGGTAGAAGGAGCATGTGCTACAGGAGCTCTTGCTTTGGTTACAGGTATGAGATCGATACTTGCCGAAACTGCGGATGTAGTCTTAGTAATGGGCGTTGAAGTTCAGAATACTGTAAAGGCTATTTATTGTGCCGATTATCTGGCAGCTGCTGGATGGGCTAAAGAGCGTAAAGATGGACATGCTTATTTTTTCCCAGGTAAATTCAGTGATAGAGCCAAAGTATATTACGAAAAATTTGGTAAAGAAAAAACTCGTATGGCAATGGCAAAATGGTTTGTAAATGCTATCGAAAATGCTCGTCTTTGTCCTACAGCTCAGGAATATCAAAATACAGCCAAAGATCTTAATGCATTGGGTATGATGGAACCAAACGGCAGAAGCTTTTTAGATAGTATCAATGTTTATGATTGTTCTAAGGTTTCTGATGGTGCATCTGCTATTGCTATTGTATCGGAAATAGGCTTAAAAAGATGTGGAATTCCCAAAAATCAAGCTGTTGAAATTATAGGTTTTGGTCAGGCAGAAGAAGATATAACCAAAGCACCTGATGATTATACTGTATTATCAACAACAAAAGCCGCAGTTCAAAAAGCTTTTGGAAACGCTGGAATTACTAAGGAACAATTGGCAACAGTTGAATGTCACGATTGTTTTACAATTGCCGGAGTAATGGCTACCGAAGCCATTGGTTTTGCTGAGCATGGCAAAGGACCTGATTTTGTACTCGAAGGTCATACTTCTCGTACCGGAAAAATTCCATTTAACACAACTGGTGGTTTAATAGGTTGGGGGCATCCTACTGGAGCAACCGGCGTACATCAGGCAATTACAATATGGGAACAATTAACAGGAAATGCAGGTGATAACCAAATTGAAATTTATCCTGAAAGACCTTATGGTTTGACTGTTAATATGGGTGGTGATGATAAAAGTCTGGTTTCTATCGTTTATAAATTAGCAGAATAGTATCTGAATTTCTCATTATGAACCGGATTTGCGAATTATTTAACATACAATATCCAATTATTCAAGGGGGAATGATTTGGTGCAGCGGCTGGGAATTAGCTTCTGCAGTAAGCAATGCCGGAGGGTTAGGATTAATCGGTTCTGGTTCAATGAAACCTGATGTGATTCAGGAACAAATAAGAAAGTGCAAAGCTGCTACAGATAAACCTTTTGGTATAAATGTACCTTTGCTTTTCCATGGCAATGAAGATCTTTTTAAAATGCTTATTGCCGAAGGTGTTAAAATAGTATTCACATCAGCCGGTAATCCTGCAAAATGGACTCCATTTCTGAAAGAAAAAGGACTTACAGTTGTACATGTAGTTGCCAATGTAAAATCTGCTTTGAAATGTGAAGAATCAGGTGTTGATGCAATTGTTGCTGAGGGATTTGAGGCAGGTGGGCATAATGGTAGGGAAGAAACAACTACTATGGTTTTAATTCCTATAATTGAAAAGCAAATTAAAATACCTTTGATTGCAGCTGGAGGTATTGCAACAGGAAGAGGAATGCTTGCGGCTTTTGCTTTAGGAGCTGAAGGTGTTCAGATAGGCAGTCGTTTTGTTGCTACAACAGAATCATCAGCTCATGAAAACTTTAAAAAATCAATACTCGAAACAGGAGATGGTGGAACCATGCTTTCGATGAAAAAACTTATGCCTGTTAGGTTGATTAAAAATAAATTTTTCAATGATGTGGAATATATTGAAAATACAGGAGCATCATCAGAACAAATATCTGAATTATTGGGTAAAGGACGTTCTAGAAGAGGTATGTTTGAAGGTGAACTGGATGAAGGTGAACTTGAAATAGGACAGATTGCAGCAATAATTAATACAATAAAGCCTGCAGCCAAAGTTATTGAAGAAATTATGCACGAATACAATTTTGCAAAAAAAGAACTTTCAAAAATTTCCTTCTAATGCAGATTGAAGTAAGCGACCATATTATTAACTATAATTTTATAAATAAGCAATTGCTTGATGATGGAAAACCTGTTTTGGTATATCTACATGAAGGATTGGGTAGTATTTCACAATGGAAAGATATCCCTCAAAAAATCTGTGATGAAGTTAATCTTAGCGGTATTGTTTATGATAGAATAGGATATGGATTGTCTTCAGATAGAAAACATACATTATATGCTGATTATTTACACGATGAGGCATTTATTTTTTTACCTGAATTACTTAATAATCTGAATGTTAAAAATAAGGTGATTTTGGTGGGACATAGTGATGGAGCAACAATATCTCTGCTTTTTGCATCTTTTTTCCCTGATAAGGTGATTGGAGTTGTTTCTGAAGCCGCTCATGTTATTGTGGAAGAAATAACAGTTAATGGAATTAAAAATCTAAAAGCTGAATTTTATAATAGTCAAGCTTTTATGAAAGGACTGAAAAAACATCAAGGTGCAAAAACAGAAAAATTATTTACAGAATGGACTGATTTGTGGCTTACAACGGAAATTAAAGAATGGAATATTGAGAATGAATTAAAAAACATAACATCTCCTGTTTTGGTAATTCAAGGAGTTGAGGATTTTTTCGGTAGTTTTAAACAATTGGAAACTATAAAAAATAATACTAAATCTGAAGTTATACTTCATTTCTTATCTGATTGTAAGCATGTACCTCATTTTGAAAAAGAAAAGGAAGTTAGAATGTTGATAAAAGAATTTATTGAAACTATAAAAAAAACTAAAACCTTCTAGGTTTATATTACATAAATGAACAAACAATTAAACAAATACAATTATGGATTTTAAATTAACAGAAGAACAATTAATGATTCAGCAAGCTGCAAAGGATTTTGCAGAAAGAGAATTACTGCTTGATGTTATTGAAAGAGACGATAAAGCAGAACAATCTGCATCTCACATTAAAAAGCTTGCCGAATTAGGCTTTTTAGGAATGATGACTGATCCCAAATACGATGGAGGTGGAATGGATACAGTTTCTTATGTATTGGCAATGGAAGAAATCTCAAAAGTAGATGCATCAATAAGCGTTTTGATGTCTGTTTGCAATTCACTTGTTAATTGGGGTTTAGAAAATTTTGGAAATGAATTTCAAAAGGAAAAATATTTAAAGCCATTGGCTAGAGGGGAAAAGATTGGTGCGTTTCTGCTTTCAGAGCCCGAAGCAGGTTCGGATGCAACTTCTCAGCGTACAACTGCTGAAGAAAAAGGTGATTACTATCTTTTGAATGGTACTAAAAATTGGATAACCAATGCAAGTTTGGCATCAACTTATCTGGTTATAGCCCAAACATATCCAGATAAAAAACACAAAGGAATCAATGCTTTTATAGTTGATAAAGATACTCCGGGTATTACTCTCGGACCACATGAAAATAAAATGGGAATGCGAGCATCCGATACACATTCTGTGATGTTTAATGATGTAAAAGTTCCAAAAGAAAACAGAATAGGAGAGGATGGATTTGGTTTTACATTTGCTATGAAAACATTAGATGGTGGTAGAATTGGAATAGCATCACAAGCTTTGGGAATAGCATCAGGTGCTTTTGAACGTGCATTGAAATATTCACGTGAACGTAAAGCATTTGGTACTGAAATATTCAATCATCAGTCTGTTGCATTCAAATTATCAGATATGGCTGTTAAAATTGAAAATGCCCGTAATCTTTGTTTAAAAGCTGCATGGCTTAAAGACCAACATTTACCTTATGGTAATGCAAGTGCAATGGCTAAACAATATTGTGCTGATATTGCTATGGAGGTTACTACAGAGGCAGTTCAAATACACGGAGGTTATGGTTATGTAAAAGAATATCATGTAGAACGTTTGATGCGTGAAGCTAAGCTTACGCAGATTTATGAAGGAACTTCTGAAGTTCAAAAAATAATTATATCCAGAAGCCTTTTGAAATAGAAATTATGAATTATGAGTTATGAATTTTGAATATTTATGACTTCTAACTTTAAAAACTTAAACATGAAAATATTAGTTTGTATAAACAATGTACCTGATACAACTACAAAAATTAAATTTGTAGATAATAAAGGTTTTGATTCTAGTGGAGTTCAATGGATTATTAATCCGTGGGATGAGCTTGCATTGACAAGAACAATTGAAATAAAAGAAGCTCAGCCCGGGGCAGTTGAAACAATAACAGTTATTAATGTTGGTTTGGCTGAATCTGAAGCTACGATAAGAAAAGCATTGGCAATTGGTGCTGATAATGGTGTTCGTATCAATTATAATGCACAAGATTCTTTTTCGGTTGCTTTTCAATTAGCTGAATATATTAAAAAAGAAAATTACGACATTATATTATGTGGCACAGAATCGAGTGATTACAATGGTGCAAATGTAGGTGGAATGTTAAGTGAAATAATTGGCTTACCTTCAGTTTCATCGGTCTCTTATTTGGATATTATAGATGGTAAAGTAATTTTAAAACGTGAAATAGATGGTGGACAGGAAAGTATTTCAGTGCATACCCCTTTTGTAGGAATTGTTCAGAAAGGTATAGCAATTGAACCTAAAATTCCTTCTATGCGTGGAATTATGACTGCACGCACCAAACAACTTCAGGTTTTGGGTGCTTCTGCATGTGAAATTTTTACTGAGTTTATCGAATATGAATTGCCAAAACCAAAAGCAGCTTGTAAGAAAATAGATTCCGAAAATGTAAGAGAATTAGTTCAGCTTTTACACAACGAGGCTAAAGTAATTTATTAGGTATTTAGGCATTAGACTTTAGAATATGAGAGATCACAACAAACTTATAGCTTTTCAACTTGCAGATGAATTGGCAATTGAGATTTATCAAATTACAAATCATTTTCCTAAAGAGGAACTTTTTGGTTTAACATCTCAAATGAGAAGAGCTGCTGTATCAGTTGCATCAAATATTGTTGAGGGTTGTGCTCGCGAAAGTCAATCCGAATATGTTAGATTTCTTGAAATAGCATTTGGTTCTTTAAAAGAATTACATTATCAATATACTTTAGCTTTCAGGTTAGGGTTTGTTAAAGAAATTAAGAACGAAATTAATGTTCAAAAGTTTAATGAAGCTGAAAAAGTATTAGCTTCATTAATAAGGACTTTTCGAAATCCTAAATCCTAAAATCTAAAATCTAAAATATTAACAATAATTAAAACAAAGAAATATGTCAGTACTCGTATATACAGAAAATTGGGATGGAAAATTCAAAAAACTATCCTTTGAATTGGTTTCGTATGCCAAAGAAGTTGCCAGCAAACTAAATACTTCATTAACAGCTTTATCTATCGGAAATGTTGATGAATCTGAATTGAATAAATTAAGCAATTATGGTGCAAATAAAATAGTTACCATAATCAATAACAAATTGTATATTATAGATAATCAGGCTTATACTTCTGTTATTGCAGAAGTTGCAGTAAAAGAGAATGCAAATGTGCTTGTTTTAGCTCATAATAATACAGGAAAAGCTATTGCTCCGCGTTTATCCGTCAGATTAAAAGCAGGTTTGGTTACAGCTGTATTAGCTCCACCATTATCTATAGAACCATTTGTAGTTTCAAAGAAAGTATTTACTTCCAAAGCATTTGCTAAAGTTGTAATTAAAACTCCGGTTAAAATACTTACTTTAATGCAGAATGCTTATGGTTTGCACGAACATCCCGAATCATTTGTTTTAGAAAACTTTGATGTAGCTATCAATGAAGCAGAAATTAAAACTAAAGTGATGGATGTAAACAAAATAAGTGGAAAGATTTTGCTAACAGATGCAGATATTGTAGTTTCCGGTGGAAGAGGTATGAAAGGACCCGAAAATTGGGGAGCAATTGAAGAACTTGCTGCATTATTAGGAGCAGGTACTGCCTGTTCAAGACCAGTTTCTGATGAACATTGGCGTACACATGAAGAACATGTTGGACAAACGGGCAAGGTGATTGCCCCTTCTTTATATATTGCTTGTGGGATTTCAGGCGCTATTCAGCATTTAGGTGGTATCAGCAGTTCAAAATGCATTGTTGCCATTAACAAAGATCCTGAAGCACCTATTTTTGAAGCTGCAGATTATGGAATTGTTGGAGATGTAATGAAAATACTTCCCGAAATGATTTCTGCTGTAAAAGAAATGAAAGGAATGTAAAGCAATTAAGAAAAAAACTATAATGCAAAGAAAAAATAAGCAAAGCATACCCAAAGTGAAAGCCTAAGAAATAATTCTGAAAAAAACACTCAATTAGTTCTTTTATACTCAGTATAACATTGGTTTAAAAAGAGTTATTAAAAGAAATACTAATTCAACATTAAGTATTCGGGTAGTCAATGCACTTTTTGTTTATTCTTTAATCGTCATTTCGTTGATTAAATTTTTAGCACCTGCATATTTATCAATAATAAATAAGCAATAACGAATGTCCAGGGTTATATTCCGGCATTGATTAGGGTCGTAAATAACATCACTCATTGTGCCTTCCCAGTTGCGGTCGAAATTAAGTCCGATCAATTCACCATAAGCATTTAGAACCGGACTACCCGAATTACCTCCGGTAGTGTGATTGGTAGCTGTAAAGGCCACCGGCATTTCGCCCGATTTATTGGCATAGCGTCCATAATCTTTTGCTTTATAAAGGGCTTTTAGTTTAGGTTCTACTACATAATCATAAATACTGCTGTCTTCTTTTTGCATAATGCCTTCGATGGTGGTGTAATACAAATAATGAACGCCATCGCGAGGATAATAATCATTCACCTTTCCGTAAGCTACCCTCAAGGTAGAATTGGCATCAGGGAAAAAACGTTTATCGGGCTGCATTTCCATCATTGCTTTCATATAAATGCGGTATAAGCTATCTATCTTGTCATTCAGCGAAATGATAGAATTCTGGACATTACTGGTATAATTATCATAAATACTCAATGCCAATTGGTAAGCCGGATCTTTTTCTATTTTACGAAAATCTTTTGCTTTGTAATCTTTTAATACACCGCTTAGTTTTTCGCTCGATACCATCATCGATTTATTGAATACATCCACTGCATATCGATTAAAATCACCCTTGTATTTCTTTTGAATATCACTGAATATTTTCGGATGAAATGCTTTATCGCAATCCTGATAATACAACTTAATTAAATCTGCAAAAATCTTTTGATCTGTATTAATATTATAGTTTTTAAAATATCCTGTCAATCCTTTTTGAAATGGTTCTAATGTTTTTTGTAAATCTTCAGGTTTAACCGATTTATCTTTACTTTGCTCCACCAACTTCTTAAACCCATAAGCAAAGCGAACAATTTCGGGTGCTAAGCCTGCTTCCGAAAAATACACATAAGCCATGGTATAAGGTTTTAAATCATGATAAGTATGCTCAAAATCGTTTATTAAATTGCCATATTCAGCCTTGCGTTTATCATCTTGCAGCACCCATTTATTGAATGCTGTTTCAAATTCCTGTTTTTTAGAAATAGCTTGCAAGCGTTGAATACCGTTATCCTCTCCCATCCATTTTTTCCATCCGTTGGCTATGCTGGCATACTTAGCCGAATATTGAATACGAACTAATTTACTATTGTTCATATCGCCGCCAATTATCTCCAAACGTTTATCTCTCATTTTTATACGGGCAGGATTATCGAAGTTCGATAATAAATCAACTGCATAAGAAGTAAGATATTCTTGTGTACGGCCGGGATAGCCGAAAACAAAAGTAAAATCGTTCTTTTCAACACCTTTTAATGATATTTCTAAATGCTTTTTAGGTTGATAAGGAACATTATCGGGCGAATATTCAGCAGGTTTGCCATCTTTTCCCACGTAAACTCTAAAAACAGAGAAATCGCCCGTATGACGGGGCCACATCCAGTTATCAGTATCGCCACCAAACTTGCCTATATTTGAAGGAGGAGCTCCTACCAAACGAACATCTTTAAATACTTCACTCACGAACAAATAATATTGATTGCCATAATAAAAAGGTTTAACACTTGCTGCATAAAGAGTTCCTATAACTGCTTCTTTGGCAATTTCTTTACTTATTTTTTCAATAGCTTCATCGCGTTGTACCTCTGTCATCTTTTTATTAATAACAGCCAAAACTTTAGCAGTAACATCTTCCATTCTAATCAATAAAGTTACAGTTAATCCCGGATTTGTTAATTCTTCGGATGGTTTCATAGCCCAAAAACCATTGGTTAAATAATCATGGTCTAAAGAACTATGCGATTGTATTGTGCTGTAACCACAATGATGGTTTGTAAAAATTAAACCCTGATTACTCACAAACTCAGCAGTACAACCACCACCAAAAAGCAAAATAGCATCTTTCAAACTCGAGTGATTGATACTATAAATATCCTCAGCCGTAATTTTCATACCCATGGTTTGCATTTCTTTTTGATTCAGTTGCTCCAACAGCATAGGAATCCACATTCCCCCATCTGCTTTTAAAGAGATTGATATTAAATTTAAAGAGAACAACAAACAGAAAACCAATGACAATTTCTTCATAATCTATATATTCAAACATTACAATTAATTGCAAAAGTAAGTAATTTTTTGAGAGGGTAGAAGTATAAAAATTACAACCTAAGTAATTTAAACTAATGTTATCCTATTTATTTAGGAGCAAAGAAACTTTTAATCTATCATTAAAAAATCATACATATTAATTATCAGCTAATTAAATTTTTATTTAAAAAGTATCTGGATCACATCCAAAAATTTAACAAAATAATATGAAATATATTGATTAATATTAAAAAAATATATACTTTTACAACAGTTTATATTTATTAATAATTTATTTAAATAACTATGGTCTGCGAAAGCCAACGGGCTGACCACCCTAAGTGACAATAATAAAAACAAAAAAGTGGAGTCCAGCACCCACTCTAATAAACGGGGCGATACTGAAAAGCCATACGAGTAGGGAAATTAAATACAACTAATATGAAAAGATTATTATTTTTTATTCTATTATTAGCCTTTGGAGCTGATAATATTTATGCACAAAAAGGATTAAATCTACAAATTATAGCACAACCTGGAATTTCATTTGGTGGGGAATTTGATGTTACTAAAATTTTAACATCAACTGATACATGGGTTGCAATGGATAAGTCACTAACTATAAATATGAATATGGGTGCTGAATTAGGGTATAATTTTACTGATAATATGGGAGTTAGCCTTGGGTTATTATATTCTCATCAAGGGCAAAAATTTTCTGACTACTCTTGGACTATCGGTAATGAAACTGTTAGCTGGGGTAGATCTGTATCCTTAAATTATTTGAAAATACCTATTCAATTTAATTATATTTCAACTCCTGTTCAAAATATATCTTTTATGTTCTCAACTGGTTTTTATTTAGGGTTTTTAATGAGCTATACAGATGAAAATATAATTTCTGCATCAGATGGATCTAATATTACTTCAACTGCGAATGGAACCACTTGTACTCAAACTTCAACAGATAATTCTGGAACAACGACAGAAAGTGCAGCCTTTGTTAATGGTAATCCATTTAATTCATTTGATTTTGGTGGAATTTTAGCAGCTGGGCTTCAGTTTAAATTGACAGATAAAATATTTTTACCCATATTGTTAAATTATCAAATTGGATTTAGCGATGTTAAAAACCAAGCTTCACAATTTACACAAAGCAATTCAAGTAATGCGGAATTATTTTGGCAGGGTAGTAATAATAATAGCCCAAATGCAACTCTACCATATCATAATTCTTCATTAGGATTTAAAATAGCGTTAAAATTTATTTTATAAGTAAAAATTCTAATACAATTTTCTTTAAAATAAGACTTCAAACTGTATAATTTGCTAATTAAGAAGTCTTGTTTTGAAATTAAAAGTGGAGTCCAGCACCCACTTTAATAAACGGGGCGAATCTGAAAAGCCAAATGAGTAGGAAAATTTAATACAACTAATATGAAAAAAATAGTATTGTTATTGATAGTGTTTTTTTGGAGTTATGCTATTTATTCTCAAGAAACCAATAAAGCCTATATTTTTTACATGAAAGATGGCAAAGCCATAAGGGGATATTTAACAGATAAGGTTGATAATATGCTCCTCATAAAAACCTTGGATGGCGAAAGTATAAGTATTGATAAAAAAGATGTTGAAGAATTTAAAGAAATTGATGCTAAAGCCGAAGAAAAAAATGCTCCCAACAAAAAAAAGAGTAGCAAAAACAAATTCAGCCTTTCTTTTGCAATACAATATTCAAGTATAAGTTTAGGTGATGAAAACTCTTACTATTATTGGTACGGTGGTAGCAGTAGTCTTAATAATATATATTTTGATGCATTAGGACAAGTTAAGCCCAAAGACATAGGTCTCGATAATAAATTATTTGAAAATTTTTTATTAGGCTTAGGGGCAGGTATTTCTTATTTTAATGATTTTGATGGATCATCTGTATTTAAACCTTATCAAATCAACATACCTTTGTATCTTAATATAGCTTATAATTATAAGCCTATTAATAAGTTTTTAATTCGTCCGTCCTTAAATTTTGGGTACGATTTTAAATTAACTTCAAGATGGAACGATGAAAATAAAAAAGCAGGTTTCTTTTTTAAGCCTAGAATAGACTTTGATTATTTATTAAAAAATAATAGCTCAATAGGTTTATGTTTAAGTTATTATATCAATAGTATGAATTATAAAACATGGGTGAGTAATATTTATAATGGTGTTTATTTTTATTCATATTTAAAAGAAGAAAAAATACCTAATTATCTACAGATAGGAATAGTATATACATTTAATTAAAAGTTAAAATTATGAAAAAAGTTTATTTATTATTTGTGGTTTTAACCACTATTTTATCAGGTTGTGCAATGCATAATGGATATATTAATAACAGTGTAGCATTAAGTTCTAATAATTATATTATTAAAGGACAAGCTAGTGGAGCTGCCACTGCTACCTATATTTTTGGTTTAGGCGGCTTAGACAGAACAGCTATGGTGGCTGAAGCCAAAAAAGACATGATGTATAATTTTCCTTTACGAGAAGGAGAAGCGTATGCCAACACCTCGGTAGATTGGAAGAATTCTTTTATCTTTTTCGTAAAAACATCTAAAGTAACAATCTCTGCTGATATTATCAAGTTCACCAAATAATTAAATCAGCCAGTCGATTTTTAAAATCTATTGTTTTTAGGCAAAGCTATTGGCAAAAAAAGGAGTTCAAATTGAACTCCTTTTTTTTTATTTCATTTTTTTCAATACTTTTGTAATTCTTTTTAGAGAAATTTCGAATAATTTGTAAAAAAAGTAGTATTATTGTATCGTGAATTATAATTATTAATTTTAGGGAATTATGAAAAAAATAATATCAATTGCATTCGTTGTTTTGCTTATTGTTGGCTTTACTTCCGCTACTAAAGCTCAGATTAGTGTGGGTGCAAATGCAGGAGTGGCTATGCCTACAGGTAGTTTTGAACAAAACTATAATATGGGATTCGGTGGCTATGCATCTGCTGCATACTCATTAAATGATAAAATGTCAATTGGCTTCAATATGGGATTTTATGCATTTAAAGGAACTGATTTTCCTGCCGGAAGTAAACCATCAACACGAATCATCCCCATTTTTGCTGACTTCAAGTACTTTTTTAATACCGATGGTTTTAGACCTTATGTTGGAACAGGAGTTGGTGTTTATATGGTTAATAATACTTACACTACTCTTGCTGTACCCGAACAAAGAATTGGTGGTCTTCTCTTAATGACAGCAACACCTCAACAAGAGCATTCATCTAATGTAAAAAAGTTTGGAGTTTCACCTACAGTAGGTTTTTGGTTAGGTGATGGACTTAAATATGGTGCGAACGTTACATACAATATTACTTTTTCCGATGCATCTTATATTGGTATAAACATTGGAATTCTTTACCCTTTGGGTGAATAAAATTTAAAAACCTTATATAAAAAAGGAGTTCCACATGAACTCCTTTTTTTTGTGTAAAAAACATGAATTTATTATTTTATAACCTTAATAATTTTGTGTTACTAAGCAACAAGATTCCTGTTAAAAACTAAGAATATTTTATTAAAATTCTATTTTCAGAATGTACAAAAAGAAAAGAACAAGAAATGGCAAAAATAAATATTTGCTTATTATTGGGCTTTTACTTATTATTTTTTCTTTCTGTTATCATATTCAAATCAGTCGTATTGCAATTCGGTTGTTTTATTTTGTAGAAAATCAGATTTATAAAAATAATGCCAATCAGAGTAAAAACTTAAAACATTTCGGAATTCCTATTCCTGGGAAATATGCTGTTCATGGTATAGATGTATCTCGTTATCAAGATTATATTGACTGGAAGGAAGTCAAAAAAATGAAAGTTGATAGCATCAAAATTTCATTTGCTTTTATAAAGGCTACTGAAGGAAAGTGCAGAATTGACCGCTTTTTTAGTATTAATTGGGAAAATGCAAAAAAAAATCAAATAATAAGAGGAGCTTATCATTTTTATCGTCCACAGGTAAGTTCAAAATTACAAGCCGAAAATTTTATAAGCAATGTAAAACTTGAAAAAGGAGATTTGCCGCCTGTTTTAGATATCGAAACTTTAGTTACTGGTTATCAAGTGGATAATACAATTAGAGGAATCAAAAACTGGTTGAAAGTAATTGAAAAAGCATATCATGTAAAGCCAATCATATACACAAATATTGATTTTTATAATAATTATCTTACGGATGAAGGTTTGGGTGATTATCCCCTTTGGATTGCACATTATTACCAAGAAAAAGTACGTTTAAACCAAATCTGGTATTTCTGGCAACATAACGACAAAGGTAAAGTAAATGGTATAAAAGGGGAAGTTGACTTTAATGTATTTAATGGCAATATGGAAGATTTACAAGAACTATGTAAAAAGTGAACTATCGAAAATTTATATAAAAAAACAAATAAGTGTTAGGCACGGAAATTGCAATATAATAATAAAATTAATTTATTAATACGATTACCACAATTCGTTATATTGCAAAATTAATCAATGAAAATTATATAAAATAATGAAAAACAAGATAATAATTTTAGTTTTTTCCTTTATGCTAATTGCAAATTTTGGATATAGTCAAAATAATGGAGAAAATGAATCATTGGGATTGCCGGGAGACAACCTTAATCTTTATGCCACTTTAAAGTTATTTCAGGAATCTGAAACACTTGAATTATTTGAGAAAAATTTAAATGATCAGGAAACAAGAATCAATAATCTTGATTTAAATGGCGACAACCAGATTGATTACATTCGTGTAATTGACAATGTTGATAACAACGTCCATCTTATTACACTTCAAGTTGCTATTAATAATACAGAAAATCAGGATGTTGCTGTTATCGTTGTTCAAAAAGATAATGACAGAATTCATATACAATTAATTGGCGATGAAGCACTATATGGTAAAGATTATATCATTGAACCAAACATAGCTGCTGATAATTATTCAGGAGGAACTCCAAATCCTGGCTATACAGGCGGAAATATTAGTTACTCAAATAGAGGAACAACTGTAATAAATAATTATAATAATTCGGAAATTGCAAACTGGCCAATGGTTGTGTATATTTATGCTCCTATTTACAAACCATGGAGTTCACCATGGTATTGGGGATATTATCCAACTTACTGGCATTCGTGGAATCCATTTTATTGGCATTATTACTGGGGGTATCAATACCATTGGAATTATTATTACCAAAGCCATTACAGGCATTGGAATCATCACAGATACCAAAGATGGAACGATTTCTATTATAGACAAAGAAGATCTGCTTCCTCTACTTTTAATGCAAGTAAAGAAAGAGGTGATTATAAAGTAACTTATTCCAGACCTGAAATGGCTGAAAAAGGGTCAGAAGTTTACCGTCAAAAATATCCAAATTCACCTTCAGCCAAAGTCCAATTACCTAATTTACAAAAACCTGAAAATAAAAGCATATTAAACCCTTATGAAAACAAAAGATCGATAGATAATAATCAAAATATTAACAACTCCTATTATAACAGAAAGCCATCAATCAATAATCAGAACGTTGTGAAACCAGATTACAGGAGACCTGAAGGTAACAACCAGGCCATTATAAAGCAAAATAATGGCAGGAAACCATCCAATAATGCTACTGATGTAAGGAATAATCCGAATAATAATGTGAATCCATCTTCTAACAGGCCTAATAATAATTACAAACAAAATCCGCCCGTAAATAGGCAGAATTCTACTCAACCTGCTTCAAAAGGAGAAAATCGAAATTCAAAAAATGCAGAAAAACAAAGTGAAAAACGGAATTAATACAAATATAAAAGAGCGGTTGAATAAATATTATTTGTTCAACCGCTCTTTTATATAGACTCTAACAGGAAAAAACCCTCCTTTTAAACTCAGCACAAACAATAGCACATGCAATGGAAGCATTTAAAGATTCTGCCCGGCTTTCATTATTTTCGGGGAACGATGGTATCAATAGCTTAGTTTTTATTAAAGGAAGAAGTTCCCCGGAAATACCTTTGGATTCATTTCCTATGATTATCATCCCATTTTTAGTTAAATCTTGTGTATAAATATTCTCCCCACTAAGTAAAGTGCCGTAAACAGGAATATTCTTAGGGATTTCCTTTAAAAAAGTTGTCAATTCGGTATAATGAACAATAACCCTTGCAATGGAACCCATCGTTGCCTGCACTACTTTGGGATTGTAGATATCAACGGTATGATTAGAACAAATAATGTCTTTAATGCCAAACCAGTCAGCAATTCTGATGATAGTTCCCAAATTGCCGGGATCCTTAATTTCATCCAAAACTAGAATAAGATTATCAAAATTTATTGTTTCAAACTTTTCGTTATCTGGTATTTCCAGTAAAGCAATCACCAAATTGGGCGTTGTAAGTCCACTGATTCTTTCCAGTTCGAAGGCTGTAACTTCAGTAACTTTAATATTTCCGGCTATATTATGAGCAGAAAACCATTCTTTTACTGCAAAAATTTCAACGATTTTTAAATAGCTTAGTAATAATTCGCTTACCAGTTTATCGCCTTCTGCAACAAATTGCCGAAACTCATCCCTGAATTTTTTTTGTTTAAGGGAAGTAATATATTTAATGGTGTTTTTTGAAAGCATAGTACAAAAATAAAAAAACCCGGCGAAAAACCCGGGTTTTTTATAATAATATTAAAAAAGAAAACTATTCCGCAATTACTTCAAAACTGATTTCAGCTTTGATTTCTTTGTGTAAGTTAACTTTTGCTTTGTAGCTACCTAGTTCTTTAATTGATTCGCCTTCGATATGAATTTTTTTGCGGTCAATTTCGTAATTGAATTGTTCTTTTAATGCTTCTGCAATCTGAATAGAATTCACAGAACCATAAATTTTACCGGTTTCGCCTGCTTTTGCCCCAATTTTTACCACTACATTTTCGAGTGCTTTGCAAAGGGTTTCTGCTTCTGTTTTAATTTTTTCCAATTTAAATGCACGTTGTTTTAAATTTTCAGCGTGGATTTTTTTATTGGTAGCGGTTGCCATAACGGCAATATCCTGAGGGATAAGGAAATTACGTGCATACCCGTCTTTTACTTTAACTTGGTCATCTTTGTAACCTAAGTTTTCTACATCTTGTTTTAAAATTACTTCCATGTTTTTTCCCTCCTTATTTTAATAAATCTGCTACGTAAGGTAATAAAGCAAGATGTCTTGCTCTTTTTACAGCCTGTGATACTTTTTTCTGATATTTATTAGAAGTACCGGTTAATCTTCTTGGAAGAATTTTACCTTGTTCGTTGATAAATTTCAATAAGAAATCAGCATCTTTGTAATCAATGTATTTGATTCCGCTCTTTTTGAAACGGCAATACTTTTTCTTTTTGGTTTCAACCGCTATCGGGGTTAAATATTTGATTTCTGAACTATTGTCTGCCATTGGTTTTAATTTTTTTAATTTAGATTAAATTGTTTCAATTAAGTCAACTTTTACTTCTGCTTTTTTGTCAACGTTGATATTGCGTCTTTTTTCGCTATAAGCAATAGCGTGTTTATCAAGTTTTACAGTTAAGAACCTTAATAAACGCTCATCACGTTTGTAAACAGTTTCTAATTCAGCTACAAGAGTTCCTTCGGCTTTAAATTCAATAAGATAATAAAATCCTGTTGATTTTTTTTGAATAGGGTAAGCCAATTTTTTTAATCCCCAATTGTTTTCATAAACAATCTCAGCTCCTTTTTCTTTCAAAAAAGACTGGAATTTTTTTACAGTTTCCTTCATCTGATCATCAGACAAAACGGGAGTCATAATGAAAACTGTTTCGTAATTGTTTAACATTGTGTTTTAATTTTTAAATGATTATTAAATTGATTTTAAAAATGGAGTGCAAAAGTAAGAAAAAAAATTCAAATAGGTGGTATATATTTGATTAATTATTTTTTAGATGGCTTATATATAATTCAAACTTTGATTTATCTGAATAAAGTAATAGAACCGCTTCGAATACTTTCTTTGCCAAAAATATCTTTAACTATAATTTTATAGTTATATGTTCCTTGCATTGCATCTTGGTTTCCTTTTAGTTTTCCATTCCAACCCTGATTGACGACAGTGAAAATTTCTTCGCCCCAACGGTTATAGATAAACATTTCATAACGGTCAACTCCGGTGCATTTAGGAATAAACAAATCATTGCAGTTATCACCATTGGGTGAAAAACTATTGGGAACATAAAAAGTAACTTCATCAACAATTACTTTTGAATGAGCACTATAAACACAACCATAATTATCGGTAATAGTTAATAGAGGGTAATAAATTCCTCCATTTTGGTATTGATGTTGGAAATTATCGGAATTATAAGTATACCCGTCACCTGTTTGCCATGATAATTGCGAATAAGGGAATGTAAAATTCTTGAAATTAACCAAGATGTAAGGATTTGTTACCAGTGGTGATATGGTATAATTTAAAAACAAAGGAGTTACATAACTAACCACAATAGTATCACAAATAGTATCACAAACAAAAGCTTTTACCCAATATGTACCGGCTTGATGAATGTTTATAGATGGAGAGGTAGCTCCGGTTGACCAAAGATATTGATAAGAAGATCCCAAGCCTGTGTTTAAAACCAAACTTTGATTCGGACACAATAGCGTATCGTTGCCTAAATTAATGGTATTGTTATCGGGTACAAAACATTTCATGGTCATGTTGATATTAACAGCAGATTTTGTAATGGCTGTACTGATAAGTTGATTAGGGTTGTTGATGGGATAAATTGAATAGGGTGTAACGTTAATTTGTTGCTGAGGCAAAGTTGTAATGTTGGTGTTGGTTTGAGAACAGGAAAAATCAGTTAATTTTCTGCTTTTAATCAGTATTAAGTAATCGCTATTAATTGCTGAACGCTCGTAGGCAGCATAAACCAATGATTGATTATCCAACTCAATAAAGTCGGAACCATAGGTAGGCAGCTGTTGATCCGAAGCATCTATGGTTTGCTGCTGAATGACGCTTCCACTGCTGCTAAATTCCGTAAAACATATTTTATAGGCTGATGAAGACGTGGACTGTATACTTCCGGTGACCATTAAATTTCCGTTGCTCAATCTTTTTATTGATTTAATGGTTGTTGATTTAAAAGAAGGCGAAATCCAATTTAAATTACCTGTTGCAGAAAGCGAAAACAAAAAACATATACTATCTGCCTGTAAAGGATAGGATGCAAAAACATATTGATTGTCGATTTCGGTAGGTTCGCATGTATAACGAATATTAGTATATGAGTTGGCCCATAAAACAACGCCATTTTGATTTAATTTGTAGATTAAATTACCACTTCTGATTAAAAGACCATCATCGGAAGTAGCAATAGCAGAACCCCATATCGGATTATCGGCATAGTATTTATACCAAAGCAAATTTCCATCTGAGCTTATTTTAGTAATTGCATTATACGTAAGTGCATCACCCATATTATCATGATTTGAAAAGACAAAATATGCTCCATTGTTAGCTTGTGCAATGGAATAAACATAATCAACACCCGATAGATTGGAAACCTTTGCCCAAATTACGTTTCCACCGGGTGATATCTTCATTATAAAGAATTTGGTATCGTACGGTGTAGTGGCGGAGGGTGCATAATTACCTGCCAAAATAATATTTCCTTCGTTATCGGATAAAGCATCGGTTGCTGTGATGGCTGCTGTGTCTGTTTCATAGCTGTATGCCCAACGAACGTTGCCACATTTATCATACCGCAGCAACACAAGCTGATTTTTGCTTTCGGCCAAAGAAAAAGATTTGGTATTAGTTACCACAAGCCAGCCCATGCTATCAGCTTTTTGCAATGTAACACCATAATTAATTTTGAAACTGTTTATCTTGTTTTGCCACTTTTCCTGGCCTAATACCTGCAACGTACAACACAAACAGATTAAAAAGACGATTCGCTTCATTTTAAGTCCTAAATTTTAGTAGACAATTATTTAGTTGATAACGTTGTATTATGATAAAAAAAATTAAGTGTACGGTTGAAAATATTCCCAAAAGTTTGTAAATATGTGGGTAATGGAGTGTAAAATAAATTGTGTTGGCCTTAGTGTAAGATTATGAATGCCATTTTTTTATTAAAAAAATCATAAGATATTAAAATTGTTGTACATTTGAGGAGGAATATTTAAGTTAAAAGCTGTATAAATCCAGCTAAAATGGTATGCTTTTAGGAATTTTCCTTATATATATACAAACATTAATTGTAAAAAGGACAGACTATGAACAAAATTTATTTGATATTTTCAATTCTGCTGATAACTATTATTTTATCTTGCCAAAATCAGAATGTTGAAACAAAAGAAAAGCCTTTAATTAAGAAAGAAAAGAAAGTTTCATTCGATATTGATGGTTATTACTTCCTAAATGACACAATTATTTTTAAAGAAATAAAAGTATTGAGTATTTTAATTTCAACCAAGGATACAATTGATAAATCAAATTATAATATTATTAATAAATTATATTTGAATATATTAGATACTAAAACTGGTCGAGAAATTGAACTAAAAGTAAAAGAATATAAATTTGAGAATAAAAAAATCAGTTTATCGGTAACAATTCCTGAAATCGGAATTTTTAGTTTTGAAGGAACTTTTCTTGGGGAAAATGGGCCTATGAATGACAATGTTATAGAAGATAAAACTTTTGTGATGAAAGGATTGGTGAAAATTGGTAATAATTTCACAAAGATGACAAGTTTCACCTATTTTGCTGGAGATTAAAAAAAACAACTAATGCTAACAGCACCTTGCTTCAAACAGGTTTTAATAACAAAAAGATAAAAACTACAAAGTAAATAACTAATTTTATCATAAAACCCTTCGGGTACAAAGTTTCCGTTGGGTTAATTAACAATACCGACCTATCAGATGCCGGCGAAGTAGAGATATTGCTTATTTAAACACTTATTGCTTCAAATATTAAATACCAAACCCCAAGGCAGTAAAACACCTTGGGGTTTTTGTTGATACACCAAATAAAGTAGGAAGTATAGTCGGATGTATTATAAATGACTGTTTTTAGCAGAAAAATCTCTGCCGGCTCTTAGAGCATTGATATTTAACTCAACAACAGCTTCGCCTTTTTTGCCAAATATAGTGCGAATAGCTTTCTCAAAAATTTCGAAATTAATTCCCATATGATCGGCAGCTGCACCTAATATTACTACATTGGCAGCTTTGGCAGAACCCAAATTTTTGGCTATTTCTTCAGCATCCAGTATTACATGACGGTGTACTTTTGCTATTTCGCTATATACGCTTTCTATTTCGGGGTAATTGGGTATATTAACGAATGGTTTGGAATTGGTAATCAACCAACCATCGGGCGAAAGCATAGGTAAATAACGCAAACCTTCCATAGGTTCTACAGAAATCACTAAATCGGCTTTGCCCATTGCAATTAAATCGGAAGCTATTTCTTTATCGCCAATACGCAGATTAGACGAAACATCGCCTCCGCGTTGTGCCATACCATGAACTTCAGATTGCTTGAGATAAAGCCCCATATCTAAAGCAGCAGTTCCTATGATGGCAGCAATAGAAAGAATTCCTTGTCCGCCCACACCTGCCAAAATTATATCTTTTTTCATTTTATTAGTCTTAAATTTTGAATAATTATGCTTGTTGTTCTTCTCTCTTTGCTTTTTCTTTTGCTCTCATTCTTTTATCGATAGAAACTATACACTCTCTGCGAGGTATAATGACAGATACACCTTGATATGCTAACTCTTTTATCAATATCTGTGTATTTTCTTCGTGATTTTTGCGTAAAGGTTTAAATACATGAATATGGTCTTCTTCCACACCAACAGCTTTGCAAATAGCTTCAATCCGTCCTTGTGCAGCCGAATCTTGGCCACCCGTCATACCGGTAGTACCATTGTCAAGAATAAGCACAGTAATAGGCGATTTATCAATTACTGCATCAATTAATCCTGTAATTCCTGAATGGGTAAAAGTAGAGTCGCCAATTACAGCAACTGCAGGAACCAAGCCTGCATCGGCAGCACCTTTAGCCATAGTAATAGAAGCTCCCATGTCAACACATGAATTAATAGCTTCAAAAGGTTTTAAAGCTCCCAAAGTATAACATCCGATATCAGAAAAAACTCTGCCCGGCGCTAAAGTTGATAGCGCTTCATTTAATGCAAGATAAGAATCAATATGCGGACAACCTGCACAAAGTGCCGGTGGACGTGCTTCTACTAATGTTGGAACATCAGCACCTTTGGTATCAGTCATGCCCAATGCTACTGCTACCAAATTGGGATTTAGTTCGCCATCACGAGGAACCGTTCCATCCAAACGACCTTTTACCTTAATACCATTAGCTAAATAGCCTTTCAACATTTCTTCCACAATTGGATAGCCTTCTTCTAACACCAAAATTTCACCGCATTCGTTGCAAAGTTTTTCAACTAATTTGCGTGGCAATGGATATTGACCGATTTTTAATACTGGAAAAGGTAATATTCTTTCAGGATAGTTTTCCATCAGATAGTTGAAAGCAATACCTGTTGTAATAATACCCATTTTTTTATTGGCGCCGTCAATATATTGATTGAATGATGATTGTTCTGACTCATTTTCAAATGGCAGTTGATTGTTTAATAACATTTTGTAACGACGACGTGCAATAGCTGGCAATAAAACAAACTGACGTAAATCGGATGGTAAGCTCATCTCGTTTTGTTTTTTGGTTTCGCCACGTGCTACACCAGCTCTTGAGTGAGCCATACGTGTAGTAATTCTCATCAAAACAGGAACTTTGTATTTTTCCGACATATTAAATCCGTACCCAACCATATCGTAAGCTTCTTGTTGATTAGCAGGTTCCAAAATAGGAATCATTGCAAACTTTCCAAAAAATCTTGAATCCTGTTCATTTTGCGATGAGTGCATAGAAGGATCGTCAGCCGAAACTACTATGATACCACCATTGGCACCTGTAATAGATGAATTGATAAAAGGATCGGCAGCCACATTTAAACCAACGTGTTTCATACAAACCATAGTTCTTTTGCCAGCATACGACATACCCAAAGCAGCTTCCATAGCTGTTTTTTCGTTGGTTGACCAACTACAGCGAATCCCTTTTTGCTTTGCCTCTTTCGAGTGCTGAACATATTCAGTGATTTCGGTAGATGGTGTTCCAGGGTAAGCATAAATACCGGACATGCCGGCATCAATAGCCCCTTGAGCTATCGCCTCATCTCCTAACAACAATAACTTTTGCATGTTATGATAAATTTTATATGTTTATGAAATTGAATTTTGACAAATGAAATAGTTTACAAAACTATGAATTATTTAAGAATTTAAAGACTAAAGTTTTTGTATTAACGATTTTTTTTGTTTTAGTAAAAACGCATAGGTTAATACTTAATTTCATCGCCCTCTTTAATATTATATTTATCAGTAAATCCAGCATTTACCTCTACAACATACTGAGCATCTTTATAGGATGGCAAGGATTCTTCAGATAATGGAATGGCTGATTTTTGAATAGAAACTATCTTTTTATCGGCACCCACATAAATAATGTCCAGCGAAATAAAAGTATTTTTCATCCAGAAATTACGGGGAGCATTGTCTTCAAATAAAAACAACATTCCCTGCATTTCTTCCATACTTCGGCGATACATCAGTCCTTTTTCGCGTGAATATTCGTCTTTGGCAAACTCAATTGAAATGGTATTAATTATTTTTTTATCGGTACTGCTGATAAAAGAAAGCTCTCCTTGTTTTGTGAAAGCGGGTTCTTCTTGTTTGGGTGTGGACGTTTCTTTGGGAATTTCCTTAGGTTTGTTCTTTAAATATGGAATTGCAATTACAACTATCACAAGTATAATTGCGATGATAATCATTATTTGTTTCTTTTTCATTTTAAGTTATTATTGTTGTTTTTTATTTATTTGCCTATCTATGAAAGTAAAGCAAACAATTGTATTATTCATATATTAAATCCATATACACCGGCAAGTGATCACTGTAACCACCTGTATATTTTGATCCTGTATATGTTCTAAATGTTCTTACGCCCATATATGTTTCATCGGGTTGTAATAAATAGGCGGCTTTAAAAATATATGCGCGATAATTTTTCACATGCCATTGTTTAACGTTCTTAGCCAATGATGTTGAAACTATCATTTGGTCGATCAAACTCCATTGCTCACGAAATTTATTAGTGCCTATTTTTTCTGTAGTTTTCAACTTACACATAAGATTGTATAAATCAGCATTTTTTAGACCACCGGTATCGCATTTGGCATTTAGATATTTCAATATACTTTCATCCATAGGTTCGTCATTAAAGTCACCCATGATTACAATGTTTGCATAAGGATTGACTGCCAAAATACTATCAACTTTGCTTCTTAATACTGTAGCTACATAATTTCTTTTCGGAATAGTCAGCATTGCTCCGCCATATTTGGAAGGAAAATGATTTACAAAAATATGGAGTGTATCTTTTGTGATAGTTAAACCTTTCACATACAAAATATCTCTGGTTCGGGAAATGGAATCAAATGGGAATGTGATTCGTATTGGCTTATGAAAAACCGGTGTAAATTTATCAGGGCGATATAACATTGCAACGTCAATACCTCTGGCATCAGGAGAGTCATAATGAATGTATTTGTAATTAAACTTTCGTAATGGTGTTCCCGACGCAATTTCACTAACCACCCATTTGTTTTCTACTTCGCAAACACCAATAATTTCGGGAGGTTCCCAACCGCCCACACTGGCAATCACTTTATATGTATTGTTTAGTTTGGTATTGTATTTTTCTTTTCCCCAGTATTTCATTCCAAAAGAAGTAAAGTCATCATCGAGGGTAATGCTATCGTTTCGAGTATCGTAAAAGTTCTCTAAATTATAGAACATAATACGTAATCCATATTTGCCACGGATATCATCATCAAAATCTTTGAAAAAAGCATCTTCTTGCAGATAGGCTTTTGCAGGAAAAATCAATAAAATGATAAAAAATATAGTTTTTAAGAACCTCATTATATCAGCTTTGTAATAAGTATAGTTTACGAAAGTATGGATTATTTATTATATTTTCCAACTATTTATTCTTTTTAAGAAGCTGTTATTTTTAATATTTTGATTTTAAAATTATTAGCAATATCAAAAATAATTATGAATTATTCATTTAAGTAATTATTTTAAGACCTACTTACTTTCTACTACATTTAAATACAAAGTATCTGTATTTAATCCTGTAAAAATACCATAGCCATTAGAAATGCTGGTGGATGGATTTGTAAGGTTTTGCGAGCTATTGCTGTTTTCTTTGTATAAGGAAGCATAGTCAGGCAATACATGATAAAGTATGAGTCGGTGTTTTCCGTAATACTGAAATTGCATGGACCGTATTTCAATACCAGCAGATGTTGTAGGAGCTTCGCGAAACATATTTTTGGGAGCTTCGTTATCCCCAAAATCATGAATAGCATCCAGACTTGTTTCCATATTTTCTATCACAACGATGTAATAAGATTTATCCGGATTATCCCATGTGAGTGCAACGGGTTCGGGCATAGAAAAACCTCCTGTTGGTGGACTTGATGTGCTGTCCATTCTCGGAATACTGATGGAGGTTGCTGATTGTGTAAAATTAGCAGGTTTGCCAGGAACATAGGTATAAGCATATACCTGTTTTCCGTTAAACATAAACCGTAACTCGTAGGAAGCTCTTTCTGTAACTATTAGATTGCTGTCGATATATAAACCACAGCCCAATGCTTGCAACACCTCGGTTTTATTACCGGAAGTAACCGTAATTTCAAGCTTATTAATATCGTCAGCTGAATAAACAATATCAGAAACAAAAGGAATTTGTCTGCTTATTTTTAAATTCAGATAATCTCCCGGTTTTAAATAAGCTTCTAAAATAGGAGTATCTGTAAACTGAATAGTATTCTCTTTTTCACAAGCAGAAACCACGAATGTAAATACGGTTAAGAGTATAATAATGTTTGATTTCATTTTATCGTAATTTAAGTGAAAGGGTAATGTTAGGAGTGATTCCAAGATAATTAACATTGGTTTCAAGAATTTTGCTGTCAACAATACTAAATTGCTTATACCATACATTGGTTTGATTGTAAAGATTAAAAATAGAAAATCCGATATATCCGAATTCTTTTCTCTTCTTATCTGCTTTTTCGCCTCTAAGCAGTTTAAAATTTACAGAAATATCACAACGATTATATGCAGGCAGGCGAACTCCGTTTTTGGAAGTCACTGTAAAATAATCTTTGGTAGTGCCATCAAGTAAAGTTATAGTATAAGCTCCTGAAGGTGCAGTATAAGGTTTTCCACTGGCATAAATCCATGTTGCTGAGAAATCCCAGCGTTTGTATTTATAAAGTGCGACGATTTTAAATTCATGATTTACATCTTGATTGGCCGGAAAATAAGTATCTGAATAAACGTCAAATTTATTCATGGCTTTACCCAGTGTATAACTCATCCAACCATTAAACTTCCCTTCTTTTTTTTGCACCAGTAGCTCTATTCCTTTAGAATAACCACTTCCTGTATAGAAATTTTCATCAATATTAACCTGCATAGGATTGGCATTAATACGCAATGAATACTCGGTTAAATTGTCTGTCTTTTTGTAATACGTTTCTGCACTCAAAAGATAATCTGTTGTTTCATAAGCCAGACCTGCGGTATAATGAATGGATGAACTTACTGGTATGGATTTCTCTCCTGAAAGCACCCAAAAATCTTTACTTCCCGACATAATATCCTCTCTTGTGACACGATTGGCAAATTGATAATATTTTCCTGTAGATGCTTTAATGGTAAATTTATCAGTAATATTGTAAGCCAAAGAAGTACGGGGTTCAAAGTATGGTTTTAACGTAGTTTTATAATAGCTGTATCTTATCCCGGGAATAAGCTGCAACTTATCTTTGAATAATTTTACTTTAGTTTGCATATATACTCCAGCTAATATGCTGTAATTGCGACGATCTAAAATATTTGCTGTATCGCTTTGAGCATAAGTATATTTAATATCGTAATGGGTTGCAAACCCACCAAATTGCAATTGGTAAAAACCCAACACATCCCACTGATAATCAGACCTCAGACTATAATCTCGCAAGTCGTTGTTTTCCAAAATACCATCGTTGGTTGTAACAGATTCTCCGCTCGAATTGGTTAGGGTACGTTCCTGCGTTCGATTACGTTCGCTGAAATAGTTTGAATAGCTTAGTACAGTATTTCCATACAATTTCGCATTGCATTTCCGCGACCACTTGAAACTTGTACCAAAATTTCCATATTTGGTTAAATCAGTAGAGTTCATCCCCATATTTTGGGCGGAAGAACTAAATGAAGATGCATCAATAGATGAACTGTTGTCTAATTTATCTGTTCCGCTAAAAATACTTAGCGAAAGAATATCCTTATTATTGGGGCGATAAGTGAATTTTCCATTTAAATCATAAAAATAGGAAGTGGCTTCAGTTTGTTCCATAAATCTACCTTCAGGTCCCCCTCCACCTGAAAATGTGGTTTTGACAGAGGATGTATTAAATTTACTGAAAAGTTTATCATAAATAGGTCCTTTGTAAGAACGGCGATAGGTAATAATTGAAGTGAATTTTTCACCTACAGGGATTTCAACAAACATGTTCATGCTAAGCAAACTAAGATCACCTCCTATATTGAATTTTTTCTGATTTCCATCTTTGGCAGTAATTTCTGTTACACTTGAAAGTCGACCACCAAAACGAGATTCAAATCCGCCCTTGAAAAGCTGAACATCTTTTATAGCATTGGAATTAAATGCACTAAAAAACCCATACAAATGATCCACATGATAAATCGTTAAACCATCATACAATACCAGATTCTGGTCAGGAGTTCCACCTCTTACGTAAAGACCGGAAGAAGATTCATTAGCAGCACTTATTCCCGGCATCAACTGAAACGAACGCATAATATCCCGTTCGCCCAAATTGGGAATTTGTTCGAGTTTGCGAGGCGACATTTTAATAGTATTCACTTCTGTTTTTTCAGCAAGTACAACATCTCCTTTCTTTGCAGTAATGATTACCTGCCTTAAATTTTGAGTATTTTGGCTTATTTCAATTTTAAAATTTTGTTTAAGATCAAAAGGCGTAAGATATATTTCTGTTCTTTCATATCCAATGTATTGAACTATTAATACACTGGTATCATTAGGAACTCTTGGGATCGTAAAATATCCATCTGCATTTGTTGAAGCGCCTATTAATGTTCCTTTTACCAAAACTGTTGCAAAAGGTAAGGCTTCGCCGCTTGACTTATCGTAAACCATTCCGTTAAGCATATAATTATATTTTTGGGGAGGGCCAAAATAGATTTTAATGGGCTTATTATCTTTTATTTCATCTGCACCTTCATTATTCGCTTCTTCATGATAGAATGTGCCAATATCATCATCATCAGGAAGAGGGTCATAATTAATAACTGTTTCCTTAAAAGCATCCATTGCCGATATGTGAGTAGTATCCTGTAATATGGAGCCGGTATTAATTCTATTAATGCGAACACTTTTAAAAAGATAATCATATCCTAAGGAATGAATTTCACTTTCAGTAATTTCATTGTCATAGATTTGGAAAAAGAAATTAGCATGTCCGTACATATAGTTATAAGAAAGCAGACTTCCAAGACCATCGAGACACTGTAATTTCTCTTTTGTATTTCCTCCTCTGTTAGGCAAATACACAAATAAATAATTACTAAACTGATGCTGCATTCTGAGTGTATCTTTATCAAACATCTGATAAACATTTTCATTGGGAGCTCCCATAATGAAAAGAAAAGGTCGTTTGATTGAGCTATACTCAATATTGGGGGCATATTTCAGATATTGAAAATAGCATACATTCCCTTTTGTATTAAAATCAAATTCATGATACTGAGATTTAGCAATTTGTAGATTTAACACTAAGAAAACCGACGGAAATAAAAGAAAACACAAAGATGAAGAAACGAATTTTTTGAGCATATTACAATTAGCTATTTACGATCGCCAAAAGTAAACTTAAACTGAAAACTGAATAAATGAAATAGATGAACCAGCTTAACTTATAGGTAGAAAGACCTATTATATCGATAAAGCATCTTTTAAAACAAATGCTTTAATGGTTTGCGTAAATCTTTATATTATTTATTTTCTAAAACTTCCTTCAGATAAGGAGCAGTATAACCTTTCTTTTGTTTTACGATTTCCTCAGGAGTACCTTCCGCGACGATGTTTCCACCTTTCTGTCCACCTTCGGGACCAATGTCAATAATATAATCAGCTACTTTGATGACATCCAGATTGTGTTCAATTACCAAAACTGTATTGCCTTTTTCAACCAGTTTATTAAGAACTTCAAGCAAAACGCGAATATCTTCAAAATGCAGACCGGTAGTGGGCTCATCAAGAATATAAAGAGTTTGCCCGGTATCTTTTTTAGAAAGTTCTGTTGCCAGCTTGATACGTTGCGCTTCACCACCCGAAAGTGTAGTGGATTGCTGGCCTAAAGTAATATAGCCCAATCCTACATCTTTAAGTGTCTGGATTTTTATAAGTATGGATGGAATGTTTTCGAAAAACTCAACTGCCTGATCAATATCCATATTCAGCACATCATTGATGGATTTTCCTTTGAAGCGTATTTCAAGAGTCTCACGGTTGTAACGTTTACCTCCACAGGTTTCGCAGGGTACATATACATCGGGAAGAAAATTCATTTCAATGGTACGCAAACCAGCACCACCACAAGTTTCGCATCTGCCTCCTTTTACATTGAATGAAAAACGTCCGGGTAAATAACCTCTGATCTTAGAATCGGGTAAATTAGCATAAAGCTTACGGATTTCATCAAAAACGCCAACATAGGTTGCCGGATTGGATCTCGGCGTTCTACCAATGGGCGACTGGTCAATTTCAATTACCTTGTCAATATTTTTGAGGCCTTCTATAGATTTGTAAGGTAAAGGATTTTTATCAGATCGATAGAAATGTTTGCTAAGAATAGGGTGTAAGGTTTCGTTGATAAGACTGGATTTACCACTTCCTGAAACGCCGGTTATACAGATAAAAATTCCCAAAGGCAATTTCATAGTAACATTTTTTAAATTATTACCTGTTGCACCTTTAAGAATCAGAAAATTCCCATTGGGTTCTCGTCGTTTTGCAGATACTTTAATTTCTTTAATACCACGCAAATATTCACAAGTAATCGTATTGCAACACAACATCTCTTTTGGATTTCCCTGTGCTACAATCTTTCCACCATGAATTCCTGCTCCCGGACCAATATCTATCACATGATCTGCTGCTAGTATCATTTCCTTATCATGTTCTACTACAATTACAGAATTGCCGATATCTCTAAGATCTTTCAACGCTTTAATCAGTCTCAGATTATCTCTTTGATGCAACCCAATACTGGGTTCGTCAAGAATATAAAGCACACCAACAAGCTTAGATCCGATTTGTGTTGCCAAGCGGATACGCTGCGATTCACCACCCGACAAACTTTTAGAAGGACGGTTTAAAGTAAGATAATCAATACCGACATCCAATAAAAAATGAATACGGGTTTGTATTTCCCGTACAATTTCATAAGCAATTGTTTTCTTTCTTTCATCAAGCACATCATTGATATGATCAAACCATTCGTTCAGTATAACCATATCCATATTAGAAAGTTCCGATATGTTTTTATCACCAATTTTAAAATGAAGTGATTCTTTTTTCAAACGACTACCATTGCATTCAGGACAATGAATTTTGTTCATGAAATTACTTGCCCATTTCTTAATACCTTGAGGAGCACTGTCTGTGTTCTGGCTAGAAATAAAATTAATTACACCCTCAAAAGTAATAGCATAAGAAGAAGTAACTCCTAAATAATCATTTTTAACTTTCAGTACTTCATCAGAACCATATAAAATACTGTTCATGGCCTCTTCAGGTATATCTTCGATAGGCGCATCTAGACTAAACTTATGTTTTTCGGCAATTGCTTCCAATTGCTTGAATATCCAGCTGGTTTTGTATGCACCAATGGGTATAATTCCACCCTGATTGATTGATTTTTTGTTATCCGGAATAATTTTATTGAAATCCATTTCTGCAATTTCGCCCAGACCATTGCAATGCGGACAGGCACCATAAGGAGAATTAAATGAAAATGAATTGGGTTCTGGTTCACTGTATGCTATTCCGGTAACGGGGCACATCAGCAAACGACTGAAATGACGCACTTCACTGCCTTCATTTTCCATTACCATCAACATTCCTTTGCCATGACGCAACGCTATTTGTACGGCTTGTGTAATGCGTTGCGAGGCTTCTTCATTCACTTTAATTTTATCTATCACAACTTCAATATCGTGAACCTTATAACGATCAACTTGCATTCCAAAGCTGATTTCTTTAACGTCCCCATCAATACGGACTTTTAGAAAGCCTTGTTTGCGCACTTGCTCAAACAAATCACGGTAATGTCCTTTGCGTCCTTTTACAAAAGGAGCTAATATAATAATACCTTTACCGGAATAACGTTCTTTTATAGCATCAATAATCTGAACTTCTGTATAACGAACCATTTTCTCTCCACTAAGATAAGAATAAGCATCTGCTACACGGGCATAAAGTAATCGAAGAAAATCATAAATTTCTGTAATAGTACCAACGGTAGAACGCGGATTTTTACCTGTAGTCTTTTGTTCGATGGAAATTACAGGGCTTAAGCCTGTAATTTCATCTACATCGGGACGTTCCATGTTGCCAATAAACTGACGGGCATAGGCGGAAAATGTTTCCATATAACGTCTTTGCCCTTCAGCATAAATAGTATCAAATGCCAGTGAAGATTTTCCACTTCCGCTCAAACCGGTAATTACTACCAATTTATCACGTGGGATGGAAACGTCTATGTTCTTTAAATTATGTGACCTTGCTCCGTAAATTTCAAGGTTTTTATTTTCGTTATCTGACATTAAGTTATGTTTTTCAAAAACGGCTGCAAAGGTAGTAATTATTTGATGATTTGGGAATTCCCCTTTCTTTTGATTTATATATTAAAAAATATTTATATTTCAGACAACCTTTTTCATTGTACCTTTGTCTTATAAAAAAACAATCTAAATATCATATTATGAAAAAATTAATGATTTTCTTCTTCGTTACAGTTTTTGTAGCTTCAATCGGTTTGCTTTCCTGCAAAAAAGATGATTCTTCGCCAGCTTTAAAAACAGGTGTTGTATCTGGTTATGTTTATTCTAAAAAAGGAATAAAATTAGGTGCAGTAAAAATATTTGTTCAGGACTATCCGTCTTGTGCAACAGTTTCAAATATGAATGGTTATTTTTCGTTTGCAGTTCCTGTGGGCGCTCATAAATTAGTTATTCAATCCGGTAGCGGACATATATTTATGTCTGTTATTAACGTAAATATTACTGAAAACCAAGCAGTATTATTAACACCACAGCAAACAGTCCTCAATCAGGTAGGGAATCTGGCTTATGTTGCAGGATACTATGATAAAATCCAAACCATTATTATTGATTCGCTGGGTTATTCTGCCACTCAGTTGCAGATATCTGCACTGGATAGTTTTTCAAATATCAGTGGTTATCAGGCTATTTTTCTCAATTGCGGTAAATCAGATTTGCTCGACAGTTTAAAATATTCAAATCTTGCATCTTTTGTAGCCAACTGCGGTAGTATTTATGCTTCTGACTGGGCTGTAGAATATTTAATCGGCGATGGTAATAATAAGAGCTTTTCTCAGCGCACAAAAGATTACAATGCACACTTAAGCCTAAAACAAACCAATACATGTGCTCCTAAAATCGGTGGTTTTATTAACGACACTATACTATGTGCAATGAAAACCGGTCAGTCTGGCTATATCGATAGCATTGATATTATTTCTCCTGCAATTCAAACATTATTAGGGAAAACAAAAATGACAATTCATTACGATTTGGGTGCATGGTATGTTATTCAGCAACTGGGTCCTCAGTTTACAGTATTATTACAGGATAATAATCTGGCAACGAGTTATGGTCCTTTGGCTGTGCTGTGTCATTATGGAATCACTTGTAATCAAGGTGGTAATATTCTTTATACTACTTTTCATAACGAACCACAATCTGGCGTAAGTCCTGATGTACAGAAAATATTACAATACTTCATTTTAAACCTTTAACTATTTGAAATAGTAATAAAAGAAGAAGAGGTGAGTCAATGTATGATTCACCTCTTCTTCTTTTATTTAAAGATTTTTTATTTTATTTAATAAAAATACTTTTTCTAACCGTTTCGCCTGGTTTAAGTCTAATAGTTCCTTCTCCTATGCGATGAAGATAAGTATCAGGATTGGTACTGGTATCTATTAATATACTATCAGAAACAGTAATATTAAAAATAGCTTCTAACGCAAAAGTGTGTTCATACTTACCTGTTGCACCAGTAGTTCCATATACATTTGTCTCATTTTGATGAATCCATACGTTTGCATAAGGAACAACAATAGTAGTATCACTAAAAAGCTTGGCTACAATTTCCATTTTACAATCGGTATCGTCTTTACAAGCAGTATTACTAAGCAAAAATGCTATTGCGAAAAGAGGAATAAAAAGTAATTTTTTAGAAAAATATTTCATCTTTTTACTGATATTTTATTAATATTGTAGTGAATTTTAATTTTTAGCAAACCTACATATTTTTTTACTAATAATCGCAAAATCATGAAAAAAATATTTTTATCAATTGTTATTACATCTTTCGTTATCTTAACTTTATGTCATGTGATTCAAGCTCAAAAACCTATACAAACTTCAAATAAAATAGTGCTAATAGTTACTCAGTATGGAGATATTAAAATTAAACTATACAATGAAACTCCTTTACACAGAGATAATTTTATAAAATTAGTGAAAGAAAAATATTTGGATAGCACTTTATTTCACAGGGTAATCAATCAATTTATGATACAAGGTGGTGACCCTGATTCTAAACACGCAACAGCAGGTAGTTTATTAGGAAACGGAGGTCCAACTTATACTATTCCTGCAGAGTTTGTCAATACTCTTTTCCATAAAAAAGGAGCTTTAGCTGCTGCACGCGAAGGTGATCAAGTAAATCCTACAAAAGCCTCATCGGGTTCACAATTTTACATTGTTCAAGGAAAAGTTTTCACTGCAGAAGAATTGAATATGTTTGCTCAACGAATGGGCAAAACATTCAGTCCTGAACAAATAAAAGCCTATACTACTATAGGAGGAACTCCTCATTTAGATAATAATTACACTGTTTTTGGTGAAGTAATTGATGGATTGAATGTAATAGACAAAATTGCTGCTGTTACTACCGATAAAAACAACCGTCCGTTGAATGACATTCCGATGACCGTTACAATTATTGAAGAATAAACCGATAAGTATCATTTGTTTTATTGCAACATTCAAATATTGAATGAATATTAAGAATATTCTGTAATTTTGCATTTACAAACATAATAAATATCATCATACCGTGAAGGAAAAAATTGCCCTTTTAAACGCTGAAATACTTAGTTTTTTACCAAAAAATCAAGAACATCTGGAACAATTCCGAATTCAATTTTTAGGAAAGAAAGGTAAAATACAAGATTTGTTTGCCGATTTTAAAAACGTAGCTCCCGAGTTTCGCAAAGAAATCGGTGTATTACTCAACGATTTAAAAAACAATACTCAACAAAAACTGGATGAATTTAAAGATAGCTTTCTATCTTCTACTGAAGAAAGAAAAGCATCTGACCTCAGTATGTCTGCTGATTTTTTAGAATTAGGTGCTCGTCACCCACTATCAGTAATGCGAAACGAAATTATCAGCATCTTTTCTCGTATTGGTTTTGTTGTGAGCGAAGGCCCAGAAATAGAAGATGATTGGCATAATTTCTCAGCTTTAAATTTTCCGCCCGAACATCCTGCCCGCGATATGCAGGATACTTTTTTTATTGAAAAATCATTAGAAACCGGAGATATTGCCTTGCGCACCCACACTTCATCTGTACAGGTTCGAATGATGGAAAACAGCAAACCACCCATCAGAGCTATATTCCCTGGCAGAGTTTTTCGAAATGAAGCTATCTCAGCTCGAGCACATTGCATTTTTCATCAGGTTGAAGGATTGTATATTGATAAAAATGTATCGTTTGCCGACTTAAAACAAACATTGCTTTATTTTGCCAAAGAAATGTTTGGAGAAAGCACCCGCATTCGTTTGCGTCCTTCTTACTTCCCCTTTACGGAACCTTCTGCCGAAATGGATATTTCATGCAGTATTTGCGGTGGCAAAGGTTGTAATATTTGTAAACATACCGGTTGGGTAGAAATTTTAGGTTGTGGCATGGTTGACCCTAACGTATTGGACAATTGTGGCATTGACAGTAATTTATATACAGGATTTGCTTTTGGGATGGGTATCGAACGCATTACCATGTTGCGTTATGGCATTAAAGACTTACGATTATTCTTCGAAAATGATGTACGCTTTTTAAAGCAATTTGAAGGAGCAATTTAAAATCATTCTTCATGTAGTGGATTAAAAGTTTTTGATTAAAAATTAGTCATAGAATATATCACTACCTCAAAATAATTTATTCATCAAGATTTATGAAAAAGATTTTTTTGATGAATATTTAAATTTAAAAGAAGTTAGCAGGCGAACTGTCATTATATGATATGTCTCATTATAAAATAACAACGAATAACATCAAGAATAAACATATTACTATTTGTTTTTTGGAAGTTATAGGGTTATTTGACAAAACACTAGCACAAAGCGACACTACAAGAAATAATTTTTTTTGCTGCTTTTTAATTTTGCCTATTGAGTTTCCAATAATCGAAACGAAAGAGGTATAATAGCATTGCGTGATGTCTGCTAGGGTCGAAGTGTAAAATTAAAAATTGAATTAATAAGTTATTTTTTGGATGTTCTTATTTTCACCAATTCATTCTGCTTGTTTTTCAATTACATAAACTTTTAAATAAAAAATTACCTGAAACATACATCAATGTGTAATTTGTTGTATATTTGTATTTGTAAAACAATTTATTATTCAGATACAAACACATATGATAAAGCAAATCATTTTTATTATCACGCTTTTGCTCACGCTTGGGATCTTTTCTTACACTATTTTCAACCTTATAGCTTTATTCAAGCTTACCAAAACTTTTCCTATAAGAAATTTTGGAAAGCGCTTCTTAATAATGCTTAAAGTGGCTTTAGGGCAAAGCAAAATATTTCGCAAACCTGTTTTAGGTTTAATGCATGCATTAGTTTTCTGGGGGTTTTGTGTAATTTCAGTCGGAAGCATTGAAATGGTAATAGATGGTGTAAGTGGTAGCGAAAAAAGTCTTTCTTTTTTGGGTATTATCTACAAAATTATTCTGTTTTCAGGAGATGTATTTGCCGCTATTGTTTTAGTAATGATTACTCTTTTTATTGGCAGAAGAGTTTTCTTAAAAATCAAGCGATTTAACGGTATCGAAATGACCCACAAAACGCATCTTGATGCCTACATTGCACTAACCATGATTTTACTATTAATGCTTTCATTATTGGGAATGAATACATTCTATATTTCTTCTAACAATAACATTGCCGAAATAAAAGGATTTTATCCCATTAGTAATTTTTTGACAACGATAATAGGCAACGGAGAAGAAGATGCTAATTTATACCAGTTTTTTTGGTGGATACATATTTTATTGATATTTATTTTTGCTAATATACTACCCTATTCTAAGCATTTTCATGTGTTTTTATCTGTGCCTAATGTATTCTTGAGCCGATTAGAACCTCTTGGAAAACTATATAATATGGATAATGTTACTAAAGAAGTAAAGATTATGATGAACCCCGAAACTGCTTATGCAGCAGGAGATCCCAATGCAGTACCCGAAAGATTTGGAGTAAAAGATGCCGAAGATGTTAGCTGGAAAAACTATTTTGACGCTCTTACCTGCACCCAATGCGGTAGATGCACTTCTGTTTGTCCGGCAAACATAACAGGCAAAAAGCTTTCGCCCAGAAAATTGATGATGGATTTAAGAGCCAGAATGAGAGAAAAAGGTCCTGAATTGATAAAAAATGGCAAAAGTTATGCTGATAATAAATCGCTAAACAAAGAATACTTTTCTTATGAAGAAATATGGGCTTGTACCACCTGTAATGCTTGTGCACAGGAGTGCCCGGTAAATATCAATCACCCTTCATTAATTGTTGATATGCGAAGATATCTTGTGATGGAAGAAGGCGAAGCACCATCGGGTATAAAGGCAGCCTTTTCCAATGTAGAAAATAATGGAGCACCTTGGCAGTTTTCGTCCGAAGACAGATTGTTATGGACCAAAGAAATTAGTCAGTAAGATATAATTATTCAGTAAATCATTAGTTATGGAATATATAGAAGTTCCGATACTTTCGGAATGTTTTGCAAAAGGGAAAAAACCTGAATATTTATTTTGGGTAGGTTGTTTGGGTTCTATCGATGACAGAGCCAAAAAGATTAGTCGTGCATTTTGCCAGATTCTTTCTGCCTGTGAAGTTGATTATGCAATACTGGGTAAAGAAGAAACCTGTTGTGGCGACCCTGTTAGAAGAGCCGGAAACGAAATGCTGTATCAGATGCAGGCACTTACTATAATAGAAATGCTAAAGATGTATGAGGTAAAGAAGATTGTCACTTTTTGCCCACATTGTTTTAATACATTCAAAAATGAATATCCTGATTTGGATGCAGAATTTGAAGTGATTCATAGCACAATTTTTTTAGAAAACTTGGTAGAGCAAGGTAAATTAAAAATCAATCCTGATATCTTTAATAAAAATATAATTACTTACCACGATGCTTGTTATTTGGGCAGAGCGAATAATATCTACGACACACCACGAAACTTAATCGACAAACTTACAGGAAACAGAACCGAAATGAATCGTTGCAGAAGTTATGCTTTATGCTGTGGTGCTGGTGGTGCTCAAATGTTTAAAGAAGCAGAAAAAGGCAACAAAGAAATTTTTATTGAACGTATAGAAGAAGTCTTAGAAATTAAAGCAGACATTATTGCTACCGCTTGCCCATATTGTATGGTAATGTTAAGCGACGGTATCAAATACAAAAATGAGGAAGAGAAAATTTCTAATTACGACATAATTGAGTTAATTGCAAAGAGTTTATTATGAAGTAATTTAAAACAAAACCCATCAGCTATTTTGCCAACTATTTTTGCCACATTACCATTTTCATACAAATTTTAATTCAAAAACAATCCACTTCGCCGCAAGTTAACGAGGTAATTAAACAGAATCTTTTTTCATTCTAAGCAAACAGCAGAGAATGAAAAAAGATTAAAAGCCAAAGCGCATTATAAATCTGTTTTGAAAATATTATTGCTGATTTTTCAAATTCAGACTGTAAGTTGAAAGAAATCTATCTATTCTTAGTTATTACTATTTATAAATTCTCTTAGTTTTGCATCGTTTATCAATTCATTATTCACAAACTCTTGCATGGTTATTCCTTGTTTTTCAATTGTATCTATAAATAGTTTCGTGAAATGACTTGCTTTCTTTGCACTGAGATTTCCTTTTTCCATTTCCATAAACTCTTGAATAACTTTATAATACTTCAAACGATGTTCTTCTTTATAATGACTTACTGTCATTTTACCATCAAAAACCGTAAAACTTACCGGATATTCATTTGGACGGAACATTACAAAGAACCAATGCCAGACAACAATTGCCAATGTTGCTAATATTGCTTCGTAGAAATGAACAATTTCACTTACTTTAATAAACCAAACAGGGGCCCAATTTCCAACTATAGTTGGAAACCAAAGAACAAATCCTGTTAATCCCATAATTACAGTACCCCAAATTAATGCCCAATATTCCATCTTTTCAATATAATTGTAATTATCATATTCAGGATGTTTTTTACTCAAGTGTAAATAATACAACATCGTATCTTTCATCTGAATAAGATCACTAAAATTTGGGAATAAGCCAAATAAAACATCACGACCTCTGGAAGTAAAAATTAAATAAATAACATGATAAACAGATAAGACTATCATTACTAATGCAGAAATTCTATGTATCCATTGACGGATAATTTCTGTTAAACCTAAAGAGTAAAATAAATCACCAAGAATACTATCAGGGAATTTTAACAAAAATCCAGTAATTGCTAATAAGATAAAAGAACTTAATAGCATAGTATGCTGAATAAGTTCATTCTTTGTAAATCTTGGAATTCGTATTTCATTCTTTGATTTATTATATCTATTTCGTATTTCGTGAATTAATATTAAAAGATTGTGGAAAAACATCCAGCCAATTACAACAACAATTAACCAGAAATAAACTTTTCTGACAATAGATTCAATATTAGCTGCAGAGCCTACTTGAGTAGTATGAGAATAACTGTTTGCAAAAGTTTCAGTTGCTTCAGTGTGACATTTTTTGCAAGTTTTTAAAATATTGTTTTTATTTGTTGAAGATTCCGGATGGTCTTTTGGTAAAATTTTATGTACTGAATGGCAATCCACACACATAGCTGCATTTTTATTACCATGAGATGAAGCAAGTCCATGATAACTATCTTGATAGCTTTTTACATTCATGTTCTCCATTCCATAACGTTGAGAGAGTAATAAGTTTTGATGGCATTGAAGACAGGTATTATCCTGAATCTTTTTCATCTTATCCCTTTTATTTATTGTATTAATTGCTTGAATATTGTGTTCACTATGACAATCATTACAAGAAGGAGCACTTCGAATTCCCTTTTTAACTGCTATCCAGTGAATTGATTTTTTATAATCTTCGGTAATTTCTTTATGACATTTTTCACACGTGTTAGGCAAATTAACACTGGATATCATAGAAGCATATTGAACCCGATTTTTAATATCGTGCTTTCCATGACAAGTTACACATGTTGCTGAATTTTTCTTTCCAGACATCACCAATTTACCATGCACACTTTCTGAATAGGTTTTACCTGGCTTGTTTGCTGATAAAGAATACTTTTTGATAAAAGTAGTATCATCATGACACTTACCACAAGTTGCAGGTAGATTAATTGGATATACTTTACTTTCTATTGTATTTATAGGACTAATATCGTGTGAACCATGACAATTCCAACATTGAGCAGCTTCGTTAATCCCTTCGGTTAACGATAAACCATGGATACTTTCTTTATGCTCCTTGGCAATTGCACTGTGGCATAAATAACAATCGGCTAAAACACCATCTTTGGGTGCTTTTTTGTGATTTGCCATATTATTAACCACATAACTATGACAATTAGCACAGGATAAATTCTTATGAATAGATTTCGACAATTCTAGCTTATGATCTTTTTTATTATGGCATTTAGCACAACTTTCGTTTGTATTACTAACCGTATGATAAGCTGTTGCCATAATATTAGTTTTATGACATTTACCACAATATGTTTTTTCTTTGTCTTTTATAGTAGTTGGTGAAATTATATTATGTGTTCCATGGCAAGATTTACAATTGGGCGATTTTGCTTCAGATAAATGCTTTAATTTGCGATGTACATCATTATTCATTTGTGTGTTTAATGCTGCATGACATTTTTTACAATCTACTTTTTTGATATTTGCTTTAGAATGTTCTTCAGATCTAATATCATCATGACAATCGCCACATTTAATAATTTTATCATGAACTGTATTTAAAATTAAATTTTCGTGACAATCAATACATTTGATTTCTTGAGCACTTAAAAAAAGTCCCATAGAAAAATTCATGGCAATAAAAAAAAGAAAACCAAAACCTACTTTTCTCATAAAGATTAATATTTTTATATGATTTAAATTTAGTGAAATAAACGAAGCCATGCTTTTTATGGCGATGGCTTCTTTTTTAAATATACAACATTAAAATAAATTCAATTTATTAGTATTTACCACCAATTAAGGAATAAATAATAAGAATTACTAAGATAAAACCTGTAAACAGGAAGATAAAACCAAAGAATTTTATTATTTTCAACCAAGATGCTGTTATTTCCTTTTTAACAATCAGTTTTTCGAGATTTCCAGATTTTTCCATTTCTTCCCATTCTTTAGGTCTATCGGTTTTATATTCTTCTGCCTCTACATGTCCTGTAAAAATTACAGTATCCATAGGAAATGCCTCCGGGCGAAGATGTGTATTGAAAAAATGGATTGTAAAAATAAAGATTACTGCCAATAAAGCTTCATCGCTATGTATAATCTGAGCAACATTTATAGCCCATCCCGGTAATAGCTTTGTGAAAAATTCAGGGAACCATAAAATTAAGCCAGAGAAACCAATAACGGCTACCCCCCAAAATACAGCCATGTAATCAAATTTTTCCCAATAAGTCCATCTTCCATATTTAGGGCGTTCACCCAACCACAAAAACCATTTAACTGTAGCAATAAAATCTTTCACATCCTGCTTGTTAAACATAAGTGTATTAGATCCAAAAATGAAAGATGCAAAACCTTTATTTTGTGTTCTTTTTAATTTCAATAAAGAAAAAACATGAAAGGTAAAATATCCAAAAGTTATTATAGCTGCAAAGCGATGAATATTTCCTGCTATGTGAACACCTCCAATTAATTTTGCTAAACTATTAGCCCATCCCATATGAGCAAATTTCAGCATCATACCTGTTAATGCTAACGATAAAAAGCTAAGAATAACAAATATATGCGTAATCCTTTGGCTTTTTGTAAAGCGTCTAACATATTTTAACTCGCCCAGTGGTTTAAGGTGTTTTTTCTTTTTCCGTGCTTCCACTATTGAACGCGGAATCCACAAAAGAGTATGAAGACCGAAAAATCCAAATACACCTAAAAGAAGAGATGTCATTCCCCAAAATGTAAAATAAAGAACTTTATTATCATTGTGAGTTGCATGAGATAAGTACCCTGTAAATTTAAGATTGGCATTTTCATGACATTTTTTACAGGTTTTCACAATATTTTTTTCTCCAACGCTTGATTCAGGGTTGTTTAGATTTAAAATTTTATGAGCACCATGACAGTCAGAACATCTAGCTGCTTTTAAATGTCCCAATGTATATGCTTTCCCATGGTAGGTCTCCATATATGTTTCGGAAAGTTTTTTATGGCAAGAACCACATTGAAGCGTAATCTGAGTTAAAAATTTATCTTTATCAATTTCGGTAATAGTATGAGCTGTATGACAGCTGGCGCATGTAGGATATTTTTTCTCTTTCGTATTGCTCAATATTGAATGATCACTTTCGAGATATTCGTTGTAAATGCTTTTATGACATTTTCCACAAGTAGCTGGAACATTTTGTGGATTAACTGTTGAATTAATATCAGATTCTTTTAAAACATTATGAGAAGTATGACAGTCTGTACAAATAGCACTGGCAAGTAATCCTTTTTCCATCAATCCTTTGCCATGAACACTTTTTGAATAATCACTAAATGCATCAATTTCTTTTAATTTTGTATTTATAACAGCCTTCCCATTTTTTGTGTGACAATTACCGCAAAGCTGAGGAATATTTGCCCTGCTGGTTACAGATGTTTCATCATATCTGCTCTTAATTATATGTTTGCCATGACAATCTGTACAATAAGGTGCGTTAGATTTTTTATTAAAATAAGCTTGACCATGACCACTATTTATATATACATTCGAAACCTCTTCATGACAAATAGAGCAATCCACTTTCTTAACGGTTATACATGGTCGAACAGAATTATTACCAGTTGTTACGTCAGTATGGCATTTATTACATGCTAAATTTTTATGAGCTGTATTTATAAAATCTTCTTTGTGAATTTTTAAAGAAACTTTTTTGTTATTTATTATTTTAAAAGCCTTATCTGTTTCATGGCATCTTAAACAAATCTGATTTGAAATAGAAGTTTCAGTTTTTTGTATCTTAATTTTATGTGAGGAATGACAATCATTACAAGCGGGAATGCTACCTGATTTTTTTTCCCATAATTCTTTTTTAATTACCTTCTTATGAACATGCTCAATATTTGCATGACATTTCATACAAGTACTTGCAATTTTAGCACTTGACGTAGTTGATTGAGGGTTAGTATGAGGTAAAATTGAATGATTACTATGACAATCGTTACACGTTGCAGAAACAATCAGACCACTTTCGAATAAACCCTTACCATGAATACTCTCGCTATAATTAGTAAGAATATCCTTCATTGTTATGTTATATAAACGAGCAACAGGAGCTCCCTCTCTATGACATTTACCACATAAAATGGGAATGTTAAGCTTATAAGTAGTAGATTTTACGGCTGTATGTGGTAAAACATTATGTTTTCCATGGCATTCTTTACAATCCGGAGCATAAGGAGCGTTAAATTTTAATGCCTGCCCATGAATACTAAGCGCAAATTGATTTTGTGCATTTTTATGACATCCACCACAATCAACTTCTTTGAGATTTTCTGGATGAGGGAACTCGCTAACATCGGCATCTTTATGGCAGGATACGCATTTAACTTTTTTATGAATTGAATTTCCAATAATCCCATTATCAACATATAATGAAATTGACTTCCCTTTTCTTGACTTTATTAAAGTTTTATCACTATGGCAAGCCAAACAATCTTCATTCGTATTTTGAGAATACAAACTGCTTGTAAAAAAGAGTAATGCAGTTATTATTATTAATGAAGTTGACTTAACAAAATTCAACATTTTCTTTTTAATTAAATTAATTAGTATATTTTTAGCTTTTAAGCGGAAGTCCTATATCTTATATTTAAAAAATTACTACGATCTATTAGAAGACCGTAGTAATTTTAATGTTTCTTTATTTGGGTTACCCCCAAATAAAAATTTTAATTTGCTAATTACAATGTACGTAGGTAATTAACTAAATTCCATCTGTCGTTATCAGCTTTGATTTTAGCTTTATATTTAGGCATTTTACCAAAACCTGTATTGATTTTGTAATAAATTGCGCCATCAGATTGTGCTTTAAATTCTTTTGAAGTAAAATTAGATGGTGCTCCAGCTTTGCTGTCACCTTTTTCGCCATGACACATTTTGCAAGTTTTTGTATATTCAGCTTTTCCCGCTGCAATAGAAGCTGCATCAGCTTTTACTGGGTTTTTAATACCTGCATCTGATGCTGGAACATCCCATTTGTTGATACCAACAAATGAAAATAAACATAATGCGATAGCAAACATTGAGATAGATGCTACAATTTTTCTTACATTTGATTTTTTCATTTTAGTTTTTTTAATTGTTTTTATTTATTTTCTGAATATATGTATTTTTTAATAAAATACCCTAGTAATATTAAATCCTATCATTAAACCCTTAGAAGTAAATGTATTTTGGTTATAAGCCATATTTCTTGAATAATCAATAGCTTCGGCTGTTGTAATAAATACTTGAAAAGAATGAGCGGCTGTTGAATTCTCAATTCCTAAAGAAAAATTTGGTTTTACTTCTTTAAATTTATCAGTTACCTTTTTTGTAATCAAACTGAAATTTTTATCGTATTCAAATGTAAATGCAAGTGTTGGCGTAATATTTAATTTACCTAATACTGACATACCAAATTGATCATTTCTGTAAAGAGGGTCTGCTTTTACTTCACTGGCTGATTCAACAATATTTAGATGAGTATGTGTTGCGGCAACCTGCATACTAAAGAAATCACAAAACTTCCTTGAAGCCATAATTTCATTAAAATAAGAGAATCTATGAGAAAATGAATAGTTTTCATAACTAAAACTAGTGGCTTCTTCTCTTGCATCATAAGATATAGAACCAAAGTATACTATTGACACTGGAATTTTGTTATTGGTAGTTTGTTCAAATATACTATATTTATAATTCAAATCTTGTATTTTGTTATATTTTGTTGTACCCAAACCAATCTGAAATTTATCAGTAATACCATAATTTAATGCAAATCTAATATTTGAAGGAGAGTATATACCAAAAAGCTCTTTAAACCCATCCCCTATTTTGCCAAATCTATGATTAACTACAAATTCAAATGTGTGTTTTGGTAAAACAACAGTTGTTTGGTTTTCAATAAAAGTGCCACTATTAAAAACACCGGTTACTGCTGTGTTTTTCTCAGGTGTTGATTCTTGAGCATAAGTAAAATTAATAGCAAGAACTGCAAAAAGCACTATTGATAAAATGCGAAGTAAATAAAAGCTCTTTAATGTTTTTTTTATTGTTGTCATAATATTATTTTTTATGATTAATGATTTTAATATTAATTATCTAATGCACCTAAATCAATCCAGCTTTTTACATTTGAAAGCTCAACAGTGGTTAAAGATATACCTTTATGGCCTGCACCAGAAAAATTAGTATAGAATAAACTTGTAGCAGAATTACCTGCAACGACAGCATTTACTAATAAATTCGTTCTCACAGCAGAATAATTTCCTGATAAGTCTAATCCTGTCGAAGAACCAGAACCATGACACATTGTACAATTATGAGTGGCAATAAGCGGATACACATCTGTTGAAAATTTTACTGTTGTATTTACAGGAATAACAGTAGGTTGAATAGTGTCTTTTTTGCAGCTTCCTAATATTGCAATAATAAATACACCTAAAATTAGAATTTTCATTTTCATTTCATTTTCATTTTAAAATTAATGAATACAAAAATAATGAAATAATTGACATATTAATTTTAACTTACTTTTACTAAGGCTTTTTGTATATAATAAAAAAAATTAAACCTCTTATAATCTGATTTATAACACATCACAGAATAGTAAGAATCAAGGAAAAATTGATATATATCAGTCGGTATAACGAAAAATAACTATGATAGAACTTCAATCAATAAAATAATCAATCCATTTTTGAAAAAATAAAGAGATTTATTTGGTTTTGAATGATTTTTACATATCTTTGCATTGACTAATAATAATTTTAAATTGATAAAAGTCAATTAACTGATTTGAGTAGTATTTTTTATTAAAAATAAATATTTTGTTGCATTCAAAACTTTATCGAATATCTATTGTTTTTGAACAAGATTATACTATTTTTTAATGAATCCAAAGCGAAAAGTCAATTGCATTATAATTAAAAAGTGAAGTAAAATGGATGAAAAAAAAATTACTAAACATTGCGGATCTTGTTTAACCAATTTACCTATGTTTAATTCGCTTACAGACGAACAATTTGAACTGATCAATCAAGTCCGTTGCAGGGTGAAATTTCGTCCTGGTGAAGTTATTTTTAAACAGGGGACAGCCTTGACTCATGTTATTGTTCTTAACGAAGGTCTTGTCAAAATATATCTGGAAGGTATTGATAATCGCAATCTAATTCTTCGATTTGCCCGTCCGTTAACTATTATTGGTGGACCTGGTGTGTTTACTGATTTTAAGAATCATGTTACAACAATGGCAGTTGAGGAATCCTCAGCCTGTTTTATAGACGTAAAAACCTTAACGGATCTTGTAATGCTTAATAAAGATTTTGCTATAAATCTTCTAAAATGGGTTAATATGCATACCTTGTCAAATTATGAAAAATTTATTGAGTTAACTCAAAAAGGTATGCATGGTCGTATAGCTGGTGCTTTACTCTATTTACATAATGAAGTTTTTAATGAAAAAAACGGTGAAATAATTATTAAAAGACAAGATTTAGCCGATTTAACAGCAATGTCAAAAGAAAGTGCCATCCGTATTATTAAAGAACTCAAAGATGAGAATATAATTTCTGTTGATGGTAATATTATTCTTTTAAATAATATAGAAAGCCTAACCAATATAAGTTTGAGGGGGTAAAAGAGATTTTCTCTCGTCTTATTATTTAAATCCGACAAGCTAATGTTTTCAAAAATGGTGCGAATAACATCATATCATAGAGCAAATTAAGCAAATAAAAAGAGTATATTGAAAAAATGTTCAATATACTCTTTTTATTTTATGGATGTCCAAAAATATCACGCTTGTTATTCTAGATCCAAAACAAAGACTAGTTTTTTAAAAAGGAGAATCTAAATTTAGATTCTCCTTTTTAAAAAACTAGTGAGAAAGAAATTATACCTTTCTCTTTTCATTCCTAACGTTCAAAAACTATTTTTCCTAATTTAGAATAATTAGTTGTTATTCCGTTAACTTCTATTTGATACATATACACTCCTGAGAACAAATTCAAATCAGATGCACTTACAATAACCTTATAAGTCCCTTCTGATTGTTCTTCGTCAACAATTGTGCGAATAGGTTGTCCAAGGATATTTGTAATTATAATCTTAACTTTACCTTGTTCTGGTATTGTATAAACTATATTCGTAATTTCCTTTGCTGGATTTGGATAGTTTTGTACATCAAATCCTTTTTCTTGATTTACAGTCTGAACATCTGACATCTTTAAGTCAAAGTTATCTAATACTACTGCATTTGGATCTGCAAATTCGCTACTTACATCATAATTAAAAATCTGAGTTGGGTGCATAATAGCTTTTCTTGCTCTCATCTGAAGAGAAATAAGTATTTCTCCAGAAGCAATATTTCTAGAATTCAAATCTGCCCATGCAAGCGCTATTTGTCCATTTTCAATCTTGTATTTCATTCCATCCAACGTATTATTTACATTTTCGATTTCGAATGAATTCTGATCATAATTCATGAACAATGTCATTGCTCCCAATTTAGCTGATGTGTTAGCCTTAATAGTATAAGTAAAGGACTTGTTTTGTTGTATATCCACAATGCCATCATTAGTGGATATTGCTTGTTTCAAGTTTGTTGTATTGTAAGATTTATTAATATCTCCCACACAAATTCCTTTAAAATTATACGTAGAATCTACAGCACTAAACGTAAATGGAACATTATTAAACTTCCAGTCACCAGCAGCAAATTGATTTACTAAGCCAACAATACGGAGTTGTACTAACAAAGCATCAGTAGCATTAACACCAGAAGCTGAATTAACATTTGCTGCAACTAAAGGCAAATCTGCTAAGGTTATTAATCCAACAGAATGTAATTTAATTAATAACGCATCAGTAGCAGTAACACCACCCCATGGTTTAACAGAACTTACATTTATAGAATAATTTCCATACGCAATATTATTAAACTCATAATATCCTGACACAGAATTACCAAATTGATTGACTACAGTTGCAGTTGTAGTTGTTCCAACTACATTACCATTTTTAATCAACTCAATAGTTACTCCATTTAATGGGGTATTATTAGTATTATCATAAGATAATTGTCCTGTTAGTTTATATGCACCTGGTGCAGGAAGTTGTATAATATTTATTGTCGTTGTTCCTGTACATCCAGTAGGAGCTGTTTCAGATACAGATATAGATCCTTGACAGTCTTGGCATGCAGCCCAATCCCAAGAAACGTAAACTGAATCATTACCTTGACCACTTGTAATACTACCTCCAATAATAGACCATGAATACAAATGTCCCGGTATAGATGGTGTTACATAATAAAGTTCGCCAGTAGCATTGGTATATACAGTAGTATTACCATTAATTGTTGGAGTAGGTAATGGATTTATGATCACATTATAATAACCAGTAGTTGTTGCACATCCTGTATTTAGATTCGTTTTCGTGAGTCTTAACCAACCTATTGTGCAATTACAATTCCATTTAACTGTAACACAGTTTGTATTTGCTACTGATTCAATAATACCACCTGAAATAGTCCATTGATAAGAATAACTTCCTGTTGTATTATCAACATCACAATAAGTTTTACTTACATTACAACAAACAACTGTGTCTCCATTAATAATAGGATTTGCAGATGGCTCAACTCTTATCGTAAAGCTTGAATCTGGACCTGTGCAGCTTACTCCTTCGTTGGTAAACGTTGGGGTTACTACTATGGTTGCAGTTACTGGAACGCTGCCATTGTTGATAGCTGTAAAGCTTAATATATTGCCTGTTCCATTCGCTGCTAATCCTATACTCGTCTGATTATTCGTCCATGCATAAGTTGTGGTACCACCTGTATTGGTCGTTTCAAAGTTTACATCTGTTGTTGTTGAACCATTACATAATACCTGACTTTGTGGTTGATTTACTTCGCCTGTCGGATTTACGGTAATCGTAAAGCTTGAATCTGCTCCATTGCAGCTTACTCCTTCATTGGTAAACGTTGGGGTTACTACTATGGTTGCAGTTACTGGAACGCTGCCATTGT
>JACABE010000001.1:84585-87206 GCA_013377005.1 Bacteroidota bacterium | reverse complement strand
TACCTGACTTTGTGGTTGATTTACTTCGCCTGTCGGATTTACGGTAATCGTAAAGGTCTTAGGAAGTCCTTCACAAATAACACCTCCGTAATTATAGTTAGAAGACACTATAATTGTTGCAGTTACTGGTGTTGTGCCATTATTAACTGCTACAAAACTTGGGATATTACCTGTACCGCTGGCTGCTAATCCAATACTTGTTTGATTATTTATCCATGAATAAGTTGTGATTCCGGCAGTATAGATAGGTATAATATTTACAAGACTTGTGTTCGTTCCATTACATACTACTTGATTGTCAGGTTGAATTATCTGATCAGTCGGATTCACAGTAACTGTATCATGTTTGGTAATAGAACAAAGAGTAATCGGATTAGTTACAACTAATGTATAAATAGTCGTTACAGAAGGACTCACAATTGGATTCAATATATTTGATGTATATCCAGCAGGATTTGAAGTCCAACTATAATTATAAGTACAACCACCACAACCATTATTAACAGAAGTTCCAAGTTGTGTACTTGATCCTACACAAATAGTATCATTTACAAAACAAGTGTTAATAAAAGGTATAGGATTTATTGTAAGTACCATATAGTCGCTAACTGGCTCACAACCTGTATTCCCATAAGCTGTTAAAGTCAATTGTATCTGAGCATCTGTAATATCTGCAGCACTTGGTGTGTAAATTGCATTTAAGCTGTCAGAATTACTAAATATACCTGTTCCGCTCGTAGTCCAATGTACAGAAGTTGAATTGGTAGAATTACCTGACAATTGATAGCTTACACCATCATTACCACAAATAACTGCATCTAATCCCGCATTTGCTGTAATTGATCCTACAGGTTGTATAATTGTTACGCTATTGCTTCCATAACAACCATTTACATCATATACATTTACAGTATAGGTTCCAGCATGAAGCCCTGTAGCAACTGTACCTGCAGAACCATTGCTCCAGTTAATAATATATGGTTGCGTTCCATTAATAATTTCAGCAGTAGCCAAACCATCATTTCCACCATAGCATGTTACATCATGATTAACTACGGTTTCTATTATAATTGCTGATGGTTCTGTAATGATTACATCAGCTGTTTTTGAACAACTATTATTATCAGTTACAGTTACAGTATAAGTTCCAGCTGCAAGACCTGTTACTGTTGCAGAAATCTTTGGTGGTATTGTATTCCATAAATATGTGTAAGGAGTTGTACCGCCAGTTACATTCACTGTAGCTTTTCCATTTGCAGATCCATTACAACTATTATTTGTTGAATTAATAATGTCGGCAACCAATAGTGTAGGTTGATGAACAACAAAAGCAATATAGTATGAACATCCGTTATTATCAGTTATAAGTACATTATAACTACCTACTCCAAGATTAGTAAACGTTCCATCTCCCTGAGCTATACCTCCATTCAGAACAAAACTGTATGGCAAAGCTCCACCTGTTGCTTCTATAGTTGCTGTTGTTGTACCTCCATTACATCTTATATCATTGAAACTTACAGTAGCTGCTAACGTGCTGTTCGTATTTACAATGTTAAAGCTTGTAGTGGCTGGACATGTTCCATTGGTAGTCGCTGTATAGTAACCTGCCAATAAGCCTGTAAAGGTTGCTCCTGAGGTATCGGTCACACTGTTTAATGTTATTGTGCTATGATCACTCGAAATTAACTTAACTTGGCCTACTGACGCATTACATGTGGTATTAGCTAGAATTTCTGAAGTTAAACTAACTGCCGTTGATGGCTCTGTCAAAGTATAACTTTCTGCCGTTGTACAGCCATTTGCATCTGTTACAGTTACTGTATAAGTGCCTGCTGATAATGTTGATGCATCCTGTGCATTGGTGCCATTACTCCATACATAAGCATAAGGTGTGGTTCCGCCTACTACTGTGATATCAATGTTTCCTGTTGTACCTCCATGACATGATGGATGTGTTAACACTGTGGATGCTGTGATAATATTCAGTGCTGTCGCTGGTTCGCTTATTGTTAACGGTAATGTTGAGATACAACCGTGGTTGTCTGTTACGGTTACCGTATAATCGCCTGCTGACATTGCTGTAATTACATTGCCTGTTACGGTTGCTGTGTTTGGCAATACTGAATAATTATAGGCTGTAGTTCCTCCTGATGCAATTACTATCGCACTTCCTGTAGATAATCCATGACACATTACATTGCTTTGACTCGATAATGACAAACTCAACGGTGTGGGTTGATCTATATCAAAGCTTAAGCTATATGTACATCCGTTGGCATCGGTAACCTTAGCTACATAAGCTCCTGCTGGTAGATTTGCAAAAACATTACTTGACATAGTTACGCCATTCAATACATAGGTTAAGGTTCCTGTTCCGCCTGTAGCGTTTATTGTTGCTGTTGTGGCTTCTCCATTACATCTTATATCATTGAAACTTACAGTGGCTGCTAATGTACTGTTCGTATTTACAATGTTAAAGCTTGTTGTGGCTGGACAGATTCCATTAGTAGTTGCTGTGTAATAACCCGGTGCTAAGCCTGTAAAGGTTGCTCCTGAGGTATCAGTCACACTGTTTAATGTTATTGTGCTATGATCACTCGAAATTAACTTAACTTGGC
>JACABE010000001.1:0-84485 GCA_013377005.1 Bacteroidota bacterium | reverse complement strand
CTACTGACGCATTACATGTGGTATTAGCTATGATTGTTGAGGTTAGTATTGGTAAAGGTGTTACATTTAATATCATCGAAGATACTGCATTTTGACAACCACTATAAGCTGTAGCTGTTAATGTGATTGTAATAGCACCTGTGGTTGTTGCAGTAAATGTTGGGTTTAAAGAATGAACATTATTAAATGTACCGCCAGTACTTGACCAAGTGATACTATCATAATTAGCGGCTGTTGCTCCAGACATCACAAATACATTTCCAAAACATATTGAAGCATTAGGTCCTGCGGAAGCTGCTGCTTTAGGTGATATTGCTAAAACTTTAACATCTGTTGCTATACCACAGCTATTACTTGCCATTAAAGTCAATTGTAGTTGTGTTGATAATTTGTCAGATGCACTTGGTAAATAGGTTGCGTTTGTAAGTGAATATTGATTTGTAAAAGTTCCCGTACCTGAAGTTGTCCACTGATAAGAAGTAGCATTTAAAGACGAGGTTCCTGTAAGTGAAACAGAAGATGTACCTGAGCAAATTATAGTATCTGTACCTGCATAAGCTGTTGGTGACTTGATAATAGAAAGCACCATGGTATCTTTCGCTACAAAACAAGGTGACGCTGACTGTCCTGTTAGTATTAAAGAAACAGTACCTGAAGCAATATCAGTATTGCCAGGAGTGTAAACTGGATGCAAACTAATACTATCGGTAAATATTCCATCACCATTACTCGTCCATTTCAAACTTGCTGCATTTGCTTGTGTTGAACCAAATAATGTATAGCTGGAACCTTGACAAATTGTTGCATCATTTCCAGCACCTACACGTGCTTGTTTTGAAATACTTAGTGTCATCTGTGAAGTAACAGAAGAACATACACTTCCTGAATTTGCAGTTAATTTAAGAACTACATAACCATTCAATATATCGGAAGCTGAAGGTGTAATTATTGGATGTATTGAAGTAGGATTGCTAAAATTACCGCACCCATTACTGCATGTTGACCACAATAAGGAAGTATAATTAGATGCTGATGAACCGGAAAGAGTAAAGGTTGATCCTTCACAAATTATTGTATCAGTACCTGCATTTGCTGTTGTAGCTGGCACAATTGTAAGTACTGTTGTGCTAACTGCATCACTACATACTATTCCAAGTTTATGTGCTGTTAAAGTTAGAGTTACTGCACCTGTTTCCCCAGCTCCAAAAGTATAAGTTGGTGTAAGTGTAGTTTCGTTAGTTAAAATCCCAGTACCAGAAGCCGTCCATAATAAAGAAGAATAGTTAGTTGCAGTGGCTCCGCTTACGATATAAGAACTTGCTGATGAACATATACTGGCTGTGCTTCCAGCATTTGCTGTAGCTTTTGGCTCTATAATCAAGTTCATTGTATCTACTGAATTTACACAACCATTTCCTGAAGTAGCAGTTAAAATGAGAGATACTGTACCTGAAGTTATATCTGCTGCACTTGGAGTATACGTTGGATGTATTGCTGTAGTATTATTAAAAGATCCTGTTCCTGTGGTTGACCAATTTAATGTTAAAGCATTGCTTGCCGTTGCATCAGAAATAACATAAGAAGCTGTAGTTTGACAAATTCTTGCATCAGCACCTGCATAAACAGACGCTTGATTATTTACTGTAATATTTACATCGTCATAATTTGATAAGCAAACTCCATTACTACTTGTCCATCTAAATGTATAGAATCCTGTAATAAGATTGCTTACCAAAGTTGTTTCACTTGAAGTATTAGCAATCACTGCAGAATTCGGACCTATAATTTGCGACCAAGTTCCTGTTCCGCTTGAAAGTGCAGAAGCTGTCATATTGGTGGATGTACTTCCAGAACTAACACAAAGCTGCTTATCAACTCCAGCATAAGCTGCAGATGGAGCCATATAATTATAAATGCTTATTGTATCATTAGTAGAACAGTTAGCATTCACAATTGTATATTTAAATATATAAGGTGTATTACTTGTAATTAAGTTAAATGCAATTGCTGTACTTCCTGATGGTGGGAATGTCATCGGCATACCAAGCCCAGAAACAAGAGTCCAATATCCTGTACCAGGAGTTGGATCATTTCCAATTAAGAAAGTATTATTTGTTCCACATAAAAATTGTGAAGGTCCGGCATTGGCGGTAACTTTTTGATTAATTACTATAAGTACAGTATCATTCTTACATGCAATTCCTGGTGTTCCATTATCACAGACAGATACAATGGCTTTAACAGTTCCATAATAGTTTGCGTCTGAAACATAATTATAATCTCCGGCAGCATTTATCGTAAAGGTTCCATAAGCAGGAGCACTTACTAAAGTAGTTACTACAGTTAAAGTTGTTCCGTCTGGATCATAGTCTCCATTTACAAGAACATTGCCTGTTATAGTAGCACCCTGACATAAACTGATACTCTCATTATAAATTACTGGAGGATGATTTATCGAATAAACTGTAACAGTAATGGTTGCAATATTAGAAGTTGCACCTGAATTATCTTTTACCGTATAGTTTATTGGAGTTGTAGTGCCATGATAATTTAATACCGGTGTAAATGTTACAATGCCTGCTAAATCAACAGTAAATGTTCCTTGTCCTGCAACAGTATAACTTAACTGTTGTCCAGAAGTAGAAGGATCTAAATCCACTGTATAGTTGGCTAATGAACCATCAAGATCATAATCGTTAGTTAAGATAGGAAAACTAACAGCTGTGTTTTCATTTGTTGAGGCAACATCATTTACCGCAACCGGAGGAATATTTACTGCATTAATTGTAATAATTACTTGCTCATTAATAGCAGCCCAATTTGTTCCATCTGAAGCATTCCAATCAAAAATTGTAACACCGTTCCAGTTTGTATTTGGAACAAATGTAATATTTGGAAGATTAGCAAATGTAATCACATCTCCTGCTGTTACATTAACTCCACTAAGTTTTAGTGTTCCGTTTGCAGGTAAGCTAACAACTTTAATTTTCACCAAAGTATCGCTATCTACATCGCTAAATTTAGAAGTAAAATCTATTGAAGCAAAAGGAAGTGTTACATTTTGAGTTCCTGTTTTTAATACATCCGAAACTACAGGTGCATGATCATCATTAATAATTGTACCTGTACCTGTGCCGGTTGCAATTGTAATATTTCTACCACCTGCTTGTATATTATTTAAAATAGCAGAAAATACTTCATTTAATTCAACTTTTTTGTCACCAATAATTGGAACATTAAATGTTTGAACTTCGCTTGTAGTGCCACTAAAATTAAGAGTTCCAGAAGTAAAAACATAATCAAGATCAGCAGTTGTTGCTGTACCGTCAGCAGTTGAATAATCTACCGTAAATGGTGTATCTAGCGTACTTCCACTATGTGTTACTGTAAATGTTAGATTTGATGTGCCATTGTTGCCTTCTGTAATAGCAACATTGTTTATTGCTAATGTTGCAGCATCGTCATTAAGGATGGTTCCAAGACCATTTGAACCCAATGTTATAGCTCGTCCATTGTTATCTAAATTACTTAAATTCAAATGGAAGGTTTCGTCTAATTCTAACTTAGTATCACCATAAACTGTAACACTTACATTCTTTGTAGTTTCACCTGGTGCAAATGTCAATAATCCACCAGTATCAATATAATCAAGATCTGCTGTAGTAGCAGTTCCGTTAGAAGTTGCATAATTAACCGTAACCGGAGCATCTGAAACATTTGATAACGTGACAGTAAAGTTAAAAATTGTAGTTCCGCTATTTGTCTCAACTTGTGAAACATTGTTTACATTTATTATAGCTGCGTCATCATCGTTTATAGTTCCTGTTGCTGTAGCTGTACCAATATATATCTGTTGACCGTTAGCATTCACAAGAGAAATAGTACCTGTAAATGATTCGCTTAGTTCTGTGACTAAATCTCCAAGAACATCTATTGGAATATTTATACTTGTTGTGCCAGGTAATATAGTATATTGAACAGTATTTTGTGCAGTAAAATCAGAAGCTCCAGCAGTTCCGTTTGTTGTTGTAAAACTAATGATAACGGGGTCTTGAGCAGGAATATTCATAGTTGCTACAAAATTATGTGATACTGTTCCATTGGTTTCTGTAACAGTAAAACCAGCAAGATTAATGGTTGTAACAGTATCATTATCAAGAATAGTTCCTAATCCCTGATTATCTGTAAATAAGGAAGCTCCTGTACAGACAATATTACTTAAATCAACATGATAATACTCTGTTGGCTCTGCTATCGAATTGTCAATAATTGGAACAGAAATAGGTAGCGTTGCCCCAGATAGAGAACCTGCAGGGAAAGTAACTGTTCCAGTAGTTGTAGTATAGTCACTTGGATTCAATGCAGTAATGTCATTTGTTGTATAACTAAGAGTTAATGCATCTTGAATATTACCTGTTAATGTAACAGTATATACTGCAGGTCCTTCGTTTTCTTTAACAATAACATCATTGATTGCTATTCTTGCAGTATCATTATCCAGAATAGTACCAATAGCTGTATCTTTAACTATGCTAACCGCCTGATAATTTGAATCAAGATTACTTATAGTTCCAAGTAAAGTTTCTGTAGGTTCTACAAGGTTATCATCAATTATTGGTATTGTTACATATTGAACCAGAGGATTGCTTGAACCAAAGGTTAATGTTTGACTAACTGCTGTATAATCAGATCCTGCATATGCTGTAATATTAGATGTAGCAAAGTGAACAGTAAGATTATTCTGAACAGTGCCTACTTGGGTAATGGTATAAGTAGTTGTTCCTGCATTTTCATTCACAGTAAAGCCTGTTATAGCAAGCGATGAGTGATCATTATCATTAATAGTTGCAGTTACTGTATTTGTTCCAACAGTTGCCTGCTGGTTATTAGCATTTGTTAAAGTTATACTTCCTGTAAATGCTTCTTGTGGTTCAACTACTAGGTCTCCGAGAATTGATACAGGAATATTAACACTAATAACGCCAGCAGGAATAGTTATAACTGTGTCTGTCAAAGCATTAAAATCATTACCGGCAAGTGCTGTTCCATTAGCTGTAGAGAAAGTTAACACAATATCATATTGTGCAGAATGATTCATACTAACTACGAAATTCTTTGTCTGAGTTCCTTCGGTTTCTGTAACTGTAAAGCCAGCAAGATTGATTGTTATTATATCATTGTCAAGAATAGTTCCTGTAGCAGTTGATGTATCAATTACAACATTTTGACCATTAATATTATTTAAAGTAATCGTTCCTGTGAATGCTTCTGTTGGTTCAGCAATTAAATCACCTGCTATAGTGGTTGCTGACACATTAACATTAGAAGTTGAACTTGCTGGCAAGGTAACACCAACACTTGACTGTGAAGTATAGTCACTTGTTGATGTGGCTGTTCCATCAGTTGTTCCAAATAATAATGTAATTGCAGATTGTGAAGCAATGCTCTGGCTTACATAGAAGTTTTGGGTTTGTGTACCGTCAGTTTCGGTAACTGTAAAGCCATGAAGCACTAAATGAACAGTATCATTATCAATAATTGTTCCTATACCTAAACTATCAGAGAAGCTTATTCCTGTTTGACTATTCTTATTCAGATTAGTTAAATTTATTTTGTAATTTTCAATAGCTTCAGCAATGTTATCATTGGTAATAGGAACATTAAATGTTTGGATGTTGCTATTAGCTCCACCAAAAGTTAGTTGAGTTAATCCTATTGCTGTATAATCTGAAGCAGAAACTGCTGTATTGTCAGCAGTTGAATAATTAAATGTGAAATTATTCTGAACATTACCTGTTAATGTAACAGTAAATGTTGCAATTCCATCTGCTTCATTAACCGTTACATCATTGATTGCAATGGTAGCAACATCATTATCAGTAATAGTACCTGTAGCTTGTGTTGAAGAACCACCACCAAAGAATGTAACACTTTGATTTGCTGCATCCAATTTATTGCTTATAATACCAAATAACGTTTCTGTAGGTTCAACCAAATTGTCATCGATAATATTTACTGTAACCGTTTGAACCAATGGATTTGCACCACCAAACGTAAGTGTAGAAGAAATTGCCGTATAATCAGACTCCGCTAATGCAGTATTGTTTGCAGTAGCAAAGTCAATAGTAAATGGAGTTTGAACTGCTTTGTCCATCGTAATGGTATATGTGGCAGTTCCAGCGGCTTCATTTACAGTAAATCCAGAGATTGAAATAACAGCAGCATCATCGTTGGTAATAGTACCCGTGCCTGTTGCATTTCCAATAGTTATAGTTCTTCTGTTATTTACTAAATTACTTAATCCAACGGTATAGGTTTCATTTAATTCTACTTTCGTATCACCTTTTACCAAAACAGTATCATATTTAGTTGTTTGCCCAGGTGCAAAAGTCAAAGTACCACTATTTAATGTATAATCATTATCTGCGGTAGTTGCAGTTCCATCTGTGGTAGCATAATTTACCAAAACATTAGTATCAGAAGCCTGTGTTAATGAGATTGTATAAATATACATTGTATTTCCACTATTACCTTCGTCATGAATAACAGTATTGGTAATATTTACAGTAGCTGAATCATCATTAAGAATAGTTCCTGTTCCTGTAACTGTGCCTAATGAAATATTTCTTCCATTGTTAACCAATGTACTTAATCCAACCGTAAAGGTTTCGTCAAGTTCAACAATTAAATCACCTTTAACCACAATAGCAACTGTTTTAGAAGTTTCTCCTGCAGCAAATGTCAACGTTTGATTTGATTTTGCAGTATAATCATTATTTGCAGTTGTTGCTGTTCCATTTGCAGTTGCATACTTTACAGTAACAATCGTATCAGAAGCATTTGTAAGACTTACTGTAAAATTAAAGTTAGTCGTGCCTGTATTGGTTTCATATTGTGACACATTATTGATATTTACTGTTGCTGCATCATCATTAAGAATTGTACCTGTACCCGTACCGGTTGCTATGGTAATATTACGTCCACTGGCAAGTAAATTGCTTAAACCTACTGTAAAGGCTTCATTTAATTCAACTTTTGTATCGCCATTTATTGTAACATTGATTGTTTGTGTTTCTCCTGAAGTTCCACTAAAATTAAGTGTTCCTGTCTTAGAAACATAATCTCCATCCGTAGTTTTTGCAGTTCCATTTGCAGTGGCATAATCTAAACTAAATGGAACATCTATACTTCCTCCGCTATGAGTAACGGTAAATGTAAGGACACTTGTTCCACTATTACCTTCGGTTATAGATACATTATCTATTGCTAAAGTAGCTGCATCATCATTGGTTATTGTGCCGGTTCCTGTGGCTGTTCCAACCGGTAATGTGATGTTTCGTCCATTAGCAACCAAACCACTCAATGCAACGGTAAAGGCTTCGTTTAATTCAACTTTTGTATCGCCGTTTACAAGTACAGTAATTGTTTTTGTTGTTTCTCCTGCAGCAAATGTTAAGATACCACTATTGGCTGTATAGTCAAGATCCGCTGTTGTGGCAGTTCCGTCAACAGTAGTATAATTTACTGTAGTAATTGTGTCGGAAGGATTTGAAAGGGTAACTGTAAAATCATAAGATGTTGTACCGCTATTGCCTTCATTATGTGTAACACTATTTATACTTACTGTGGCTGCATCATCATTATTAATAGTTCCAATTCCAGTTGCTTTTAAGAAAGTCACACTAGACAAAATTGAATCGGGTAGTCCCACAGACTGAATATTGCTCAATAAAACATTAAATGTTTCATTCAATTCAACTTTTGTATCTCCATTAATTGTTACAGATATCGTTTTTGTTTCATTTTTCGAACCTGTAAAACTCAACGTTCCTGTTTTATTTACATAATCTTCGCCTGCAATAGCATTTCCATTACTGGTAACATAATCAACTGTAATAGGATTGGGTGATTCAACATCTTCACTCAAAGTAACCGTAAAATTGAGTAATTGTGTTCCAGAATTTCCTTCTGTAATAGAAACATCGTTGATTGCAAATGTAGCACCATCATCATTTAAGATAGTTCCTATGCCAACTTTACCAATAGCTGGTATCAATACACTTCTGCCTCCGGAATTCACCGAACTTAAAACAACCCTGAAGGTTTCATCTGGTTCAACCCTGGTATCTCCATTTACAACAATGTCTATAGTTTTCGTTTCCCCTACAGCACCTGTAAAACTAAGAGTACCACCAGTGCCTGCATAATCACTTGGGAAGCTAGCCGATACAGGTGAAGAATTTTGAGTGTACCAAGTAACAGTATATCCCCCAGGAACTTCTGCGCCTGTATGAGTTACTGTAAATTCAAAGTTAGAAGTACCACTATTTAATTCTAATTGTCTCACATTATTTATTGCTAATCTGGCTGTATCATTATCGTTATTAATAGCATTTACATCATTCGGATTTAATGGTTTATAAATTGGATCTGTTGTTCCTGCTGTATCAACGGTTAATACAATTGTATAAGGAATATTTCCATCAACAATAATATCATCTATACCGTGCACTGTTACTGTTTGATTAATATTCCAATCAGCAGCTGTGAAAGTTAATGGAATTGGTGTAACGCTACCTTCCGTGGTATCATTGCTCACCATATTAACAAGCACAACATAGTTTGTTAAATCGGTTGCCGGTTGGCTGGTTAACCTGACGGTAAAAGTTGCAGTACCTCCACCTTCTGTTGTATGATTTGAAATAGCAGAAACTATAAAGCCTGGTATATCGTTATCATCATTAATGGCAGCAACATCATCTGCAACCATATTGGAGTATTTAGGATCAGTAGAAATTGCATTGCTTGTAATAATAGTATATGCCACATTTCCATCCACGAATAATTCGTCTTTACCTTTTACAGTTACAGTTTGTGGAATATTCCAATTAGCAGGAGTAAAAGTAACAAGGCTATCAGATGGACCAATAATATAGCCTTCTGTTAAATCATTACTTGTTAAATTAAAAGAGACATTTGCAACTGGCTCTGTTTTCAATACAATTGTAAATGTTGCAGTTCCTCCGGCTTCTGTAGTATGATTAGAAATTGGAGAAACTATAACACCTGCTGTATCATTGTCAATATTAATACCATTTACATCAGCAGGATTTGCAAAGAAATAACCAGAACCAATATCAGTATGATTTTCGTTGATTGTAAGAACAATAGTATAAGGTATTGTATCGTCATCTATGAAATCGTCTATACCAAAAACATAAATTGTTTGTGGTATATTCCAGTTAGTTTCATTAAAACAAAACATTGTAGAGTCAACAGTTCCTGATCGATTATTTGTTGTATTAATCTTAGCTTCTGTAGTATCAGTTGTTTTTGCATTCATACATACAGTTCCCGTTGGTTTAAAAGGTAAAACTACTTTAAATGTTGCGGGACCTCGTGTTTGATCTTCGTAAGTTATTATCAATGCAGTATCAACAGTAATTGCATCATCAGGTAATGCATTAATTGTCACTTTAAAAGTACAAGTATCTGTGTTTCCTGCTGCATCATAAGCAATATATTTAATAGTGGTAGTTCCTAAATTGAATGTTCCACTATTGATAGTGTTAATTCCAGAAAGTTGAGCAGAAACTGAGGTTGCTCCTGTTAAAGCATAAGTAAGTTTTACAACTGCACAATTATCATCATATGTTGGATTTGCAATTGTTGGAACAAATGCAGATGTTGCTCCTGCAATAGCTACATTTTGTGAAAGATTACCAGGACATTCTATCGTTGGATTTATACTATCGTTCACAATTACATTAAAAGTAGAAATTCCGTGATTTCCACTTGCATCAGAAGTAGTCCAAGTAACCAAAGTTGTTCCTTTATTAAATACCACTCCGTTTAATGTCGTAAAATCAGTAATACCTGTGTTATCTGTAACTCCGCTAAGTGAGAATGTAATTGTAGGATTTGGATCGCAATTATCTATCGCATTCCAAATAACATTTGTATTCGTATATGTACAAGAATTAATTGCCGTACTTACCACTTTATCTGCAAGACTAGTTGGTACAGGTGCAATAGTATCTAATACTGTTACCATTGAAGAACAAATATGATAATTTCCTGCGGCATCAATTACTTTCAAATAAATTGTATGTGTTGAAAGTTCAGAACAATTGTAAGAAACTGTATTAGAATATGTCGTATCATTTTTGGAAACCAAATAAGTTACTATTCCACAATTATCTGTTGAATTATTATTGATAACAGATGGTTGAACTATAACTTGACCGTTAATATCTAAATAAACCGAAGCAGCTTTACATATAGCAACAGGATTTTCATTGTCATTAACCGTTACTGTATATGAACAAGTTTGAGTATTTCCGGAAGCGTCAGATGCAGTCCATGTTACTGTGGTTAAGCCTTTATTAAATACTACATTATTTAAAGTTGTTCCCGTACCAGAAGTTACTCCTGTAAGATTATAAGTTAAAGAAGTTACTGCACAATTATCAGTAGCTGTTGCATCCCATGTTATATCGTGATGAGTGTAAGTACAAAGACCATTATCTGTACTAACAATCTTATTAGATGGACAAAGTGTATATATCGGCTTTAAGTTGTCTAAAACAGTAACGGTGGAAACACAAGAAGATATATTTTCATTATTATCTGTTACAGTGAGAGTAACGCTATTTGCACCTTTATCAGCACAAGTAAAAGTTTTTTTGCTTGCAACAATGCTTGCAATACCACACGCATCATTTGATCCATTATTGATACTACTATCTGCTATTGAAATATTTCCTGTTGCATCAAGGTAAATGGTTATATTTTTACAGATAGCATTTGGTTTAACAGTATCGCCAACTGTAACTGTAGATATGCAGGTTGATGTATTTCCTGCAACATCTGTTACAGTTAACGTTACAGGGAATGAAGACCCTATATTAGAACAATTAAAACTATTTGGACTTGCAGTTAAACTTGCAATACCACAGTTATCTGTTGAACCTAAATTAATAGAAGCACCTGTAATACTTGCTGTACCTAATGCACTTAACTGAACTGTAATATTTTTACATGAAGCAATAGGTTTAATTGAATCAGTAACTGTAACTGTTGTGTTGCACGTATTAATATTTCCATTCACATCGGTAACTGTTAAGGTAACAGTATTCGAGCCACGATTTGAACAAGTAAACGTTGATGGATTAACCGAAATACTTTGAATTCCACAAGCATCATTAGAACCATTATCAACTTGTTCTGCTGTTATACTTGCATTGCCACTGCCATCCAAGTAAACAGTAACAGCTTGACAAATTGCAGAAGGACGAACTGTATCTATAACAGTAACCAAAGCTGGACAGCTGGATTGAATATTATTCACATCAGTAACTGTCATGGTAACTGTGTTTGTTAATGGGTTAGCACCAACATTTGTACAATTAAAATTTGATTTATTAATACTTAAATTGACAGCTCCACAAGCATCATTTGATCCATTATTAACATCTGTGGTAGTAATTGTTGCCTGACCAAGTGAATTCAAATGAACTGTTGCATTTTTACAAATTGCTACAGGAGGAATATCTTCTATCGTAACTATTGCATCACAATTTGAAACATTTCCATTTACATCTGTAACAGTTAAAGTTACTGTATTAGAACCAACATTTGTGCAATCAAAATTAGTTTTACTAGCTATCATTGTAGCAATTGCACAATTATCTGATGATGAATTATTAATATCAGCAGCTGTAATAGTTGCATGTCCAGTTGCATCTAATAAAATAGTAATATTTTTACAAATAACTAAAGGACGTATTGTATCCATTACTGTTACTATTGAAGTACAGGCTGAATAATTTCCTCCTGCATCTGTTATTCTTAATGTATCAGTATTTTCACCAATATTTGAACAATCAAATATAGATTTTGAAACAGCCAAGTTAACATTGCTGCAATTATCATAAGAACCATTATCAATAGAAGTACCAGTAATTGTCGCAAGACCATTTACATCCAAATAAAGATCAATGTTTTTACAAACAGCAGTTGGTGGAAGTAAGTCCTGAACCGTTACGATTGCATTACAAGTTGAAACATTTCCATTTACATCAGTTACGGTAAGTGTAACTGTTTTATCTCCAACATCAGAACAAGTAAAGTCTGTTTGGCTTGCAATAATGCTTTGAATTTCACAATTATCATAAGATCCATTGTCTAATTGAGACGATGAAATTTGAGCATCTCCAAAAGCATCTAATTGAACGGTTATATTTTGACAATTAGCAACTGGGCGTATTGTATCTATAACAGTAACGATTGCATCACAATGAGAAATATTACCGTATGTATCTGTTACTGTTAAATTAACAGTATTAGAACCAACAGCTATGCAATTGAAATAATTTGGTGTAACAATAAGGCTTTGAATACCATTTGGGTCGTTAGATCCCAAAGCAATTGAGTCAATATTTGCAGATGTAAGTGTATAATTTCCTAAATCATTCAAATAAACAGTAATTGGATTACATATAGCAATAGGAGGTGTTGTATCTTGAACGATAATATCATAATTTCCAGTATTTGTCAATCCATGTATATCTGTTACGGTCCAAACTACATTATGTGTACCAACAGTGAGATGTTCACCAACAATTGAGGTTGTAAAATCAGTACCAACTAAAGTAGTTGCGTCTAATATATATGTTAGTTTTTCAACTGCACAATTATCGTTAATAATTGGATCCCATCCATCACCAATTTTTGCTGTATAATCTGGTTGACCAGCATCCGTGAAACGAGTTTGAGTACCAACAAGATTGATAGAAGGTGGCTCAATATCTGTTACTTTAAATACAACTTTACAACTTGAATCAATATTACCATTTATATCCCATAACTTCCATGTTACGATTGTTGTTGTATCCAATAAAGTTCCCACAGGAATTTGTGCACCTGCAAGCGTTGTAGTTAAATCTGTACCTACATCTTGCACACCTCCGCTAATTGAATAGGTAAGTTTCCACAAGGTACTATTATCGGAAAATGTAATAGGGTCGTGATCGGCACCATCAACAGTATAATAACAATATCCTAAGTCATTATTTTCATTAGCAATTGATGTATTTGGACAAGTTGTAATATGTGGAGGTTCCACATCCTTAATTATTACAGTGATAGGACAGCTTGCGGTATTGCCACTTGAATCAGAAACCGTCCATATAATATCATGTGTACCAATGGGGAAATATGCTCCACTTAATGTATGAAAATTGGTTTCTGTATTGATTATATAAGCAGAACAATTGTCCAGATAAGCAATAGGATCAAACTCTGTACCTTGAGCATAATAGTTTCCTAAATTAGGAAGCGTATTTCTTTCAAATGGAGAACCCGGAGGGCAGGTAATGGTTGGATGGACTGTATCAATAACAGTTACATCAAAACTATAAGAAATAGAATTAAATGAAGAATCTTGAACAGTATAAGTTACGGTAGTTACTCCAATTGGGAACAAACTACCTGATACAGCTGTCGGAGGATTAATGGTTACCATCAAATTAGAAGTTGAAGTAACATTATCGATATATGCCGGGGCAATATAGTTTACATACGCACCACAAGAACCCGCACTAGCATAAGCTGTAGTGTTATATGCTGAGTCTGTAAATCTTGGAGATTCGTTATCTAAAATATATAAATAAAAATTAGAAGAACTCTCATTTGAATTATCGTCTCTGGCTGTCCAAACAATGGTATTAAGTCCCAATGGAAATTGATGACCACCTAAACTTGCATTTGGAAGAACAATATTATTAGCTAAATATGTTACTATACCACAATTATCATGAGCAGTTACAGTATCTAATTCTGAACCTATTGCAGTATAATAATTTTTATGTAAATCAGTAAATCTTACCTGATTTTCTGGTACAACAATTATTGGAGCTTCTCTGTCAAGAAGTGATAAATTAAAAGTACAAGAAGCTGTGTTTGAATTGTTATCGGTTACAGTCCAGGTAATTGGAATAGGTCCTTGATCTATTATTCCCCTAGGAATAGTAACTCCTGACATTGAATTTGAACCGCTTACAGTTAAACCAGTTATTGGATTAACAAACCTATAAGTTAAAGAAGCAACGGTACAATTATCATCAAAAGAAATAGGATCAAATTCATTTCCATAAACTTTGTAAGAACATAAACCAGAAGTTGTCTTTCTTACAGTATCTGAAATACAACTTATAGTAGGATTTTGATCGCTAACTACCACATCGAAAGTGCAAGTACTGGTATTATTCTTTTTATCAATAGCAGTATAAGTAACATGAGTAGTACCAATGTTAAAAAATGTTCCTGGAGAATGAGTAGATGTAAAACTTAACATACCACTACATAAATCAGTGGCAATCAATGGAGGCCAAGAAACAATTGCCTTGCAGTTTCCCCCAGAAGCCTGAGCCGTTAACGTTGATGTTGGACATCCTGTGATAATAGGAGGCTCATTATCATTTACAGTAACCTTTTGGTTATAAACAGTAGTATTTCCGCTTGAATCTACAACTTGCCATCTCACATTTGTATTTCCCATTAAGAAAGTAGAAGGCGCATTATTAGTGATAGCTAAAACACCACAATTGTCAGTTGTTGATATTGTTGGTAATGTCATTACTTTGGTACAGCTGCCAGGATCAACGTTTACAATAGTATCAGATGGCAAAGGATATATTATTGGGCGAACAGTATCAGCTACCCCAATGACATGGCTGCATGTGCTTGTATATTCTATTCCATTAATCGTTTGCTTAGCAGTCCAAGTAACAGTAATTGTATCTTTTGGGAATACAGCTCCGTTCAAAGTTGTATCATATGGTGCTGCTGTATAATTATGTGTAAGTGTACGACCGGGTATAATTGAAAGATTTAGTATTTGCGCATCTAAGCTGGTTCCAGCAATAGTATAAGAACAATTATTGATTCCCGTTTTTTGAAACAAATCGTCAGGACACCTAATGATTGGTTTTAAAGAATCAACAACAGTAATATAAATGTTACATGAATCTTTATTTCCGCTAACATCAGTAGCTATCCATTTGATTGTATGATCGCCTATTGACAGATGAGTTCCATTCAAATTGCCAGTTCCATTCAAATCGTTAATATAAGAAGAAAGACTGCAATTTTCGTTAACAGGAGGCGTAAATTCACTTCCCACAACAGTATAATAATTTTCTTCCGAATTGTTAAATTGGCGATAATATCTTGAGGAAGGGCAACTAATTATAGGTCGTATAGTATCAACAACATTTACCGTTTGTGTGTGATAAGATATATTGTTAATATTATTATCCCAGGCAGTCCAATACACACTGGTTATTCCCAATGGGAAAGTTGTCCAATTAGGTGTTCTGGAATTTGATATTGAAGAAGGTGCATCACAATTATCGGTTGCAGTTGGAACTCCAACATCAACTCCAGCAACAGTGCAACTTCCAGTACCAACATATAAAGTTAAATTTGCAGGCCAACTTACAACTGGTTTTTCGTTATCATAAACGTAAACATTAAAAGAACAGCAAATATTATTATTAGTACCATCCGAAACAGTCCAAACAACATTGGTCGTTCCTTTTGGGAAAACAGCACCTGCCAATGTAGAAGTTCCATTGAAACTATTTGTATAAGTTAAAGTTGGTGGTGGTGTAGCTGTTGTGGAAACATCAAATTCTGTTCCTTGGACAGTATAAGTGCAAACAGTAGGATCTGTATTTCTTGATTGATTTCCATGACATGTTACAGGAGGGTTAGAAGTATTACTCACAACTACCGATACAAGACAGCTTGCTATATTACCGGCAGCATCTGTGGCAGTCCATGTAATATTTGTTGTTCCAAGAGGTAAATTAACTCCAGCTAATGAATTCAACCCATTATAACTATTTGTATAGGTTGTAGGATTTGAGCAATTTTCCCACATATCGGGTTTAAATTCATTCCCAGTTACAGTATAATGATCCCCTTCATTGTCATCTGCTTCACGACAGAAAGAGCCAGGACAAGTAATCGTTGGTGGTACTGTATCCCTAACCGTAACTTTTTGAATTGCAGTTGAAGTATTTCCATGAATATCCTGTATCCACCAGGTAACGTTTGTTACACCTATTGGATAAACAGTTGGTGCATTATTATTATAAGTATTAACACCACAATTATCACTAACAGTTGGCGTTCCCAAAGAAACACCTGTAGCGTAACAACCCGAGTTATTATTAACAGTAATATCTGCTTGAGGTGTAATTACCGGACTTTCATTATCATTAACAGTAACATAGAAACTACAGGTATTTGTATAAAGAATACCAGCAACTGTTTGTGAAGCTGTCCATGTTACAAAGGTAGTTCCATAAGGAAATACTGCACCATTAAGAGTATTGGTATGGTTATAATCATTTATTAATGTAGCGGCAGTTGAAGTAGATGTTGCATTAAATCCAGTTCCAACTACAGTAAAATCACAAACACCTGATGCGTTTCTCGATTGGTCTCCCACACAAGTTATTGGAGGATATAGTGATGTAACAACATCAACAATCACATTACAAGTCGTTGTATTTCCATGTGCATCAACAGCAGTCCATACTATGATATGATTACCAGGAGTAAGCTGAACTCCTGTTAACGGTAATGTACCTGTAATATTATTTGTATAAGTAAAAGTACAATTGTCTGTTGCAATCGGTTTAAATTCATTATTCCCTACGGTATAATAATTATGACCTTGATCTACAACTCTCGTATATGTAGTTGATGGACAAGCTATAACAGGATAAGTATTGTCTGTGACTGTTATTGCAATAGTATCTTTTCGTTCATTTCCATAAACATCTTTCACAGTCCATACTACATTGGTTGTACCAACAGGAAATTGTGCATAAGCCAATGAAGTGTAATTATTATAATCATTGACAACATAATAATTACTATGTGTGCAGTTATCTGTAATATTCTGAGGGTCAAACTCAGTTCCTACAGTTGTATAATAACAGCTTATTGGAGACGTGTTTTTTGAAGCCGTTTGGGCTATATCATAAGCAGGAGGTATAGTATCTTTAACTGTAACTAAATACTGCATAATAGTTGAATTTCCTGAAATATCAGTAGCAGTCCACACAACGACAGTTATTCCAACAGGAAATTCATAATTAGCCAAGGTTGAATTTCCATTTTGATTGTTTACCAATGTTTGCAATCCACAATTATCTGAAACGGTATTAGGATCAAACTCATTGCCAACAGCTGTATAAGAACAAATTCCAACAGGAGCAAATCTCGTTTGATTTGTAACTGGAGAAATTATTGGTAATTCATTATCACGAATTCTAACATTAAAGCTACATACGGATGAATTTCCAGACTGATCGGTTACAGTCCATTTAATAACATGAAGACCAACAGCTAATACTTTTCCTGCTAAAGTTGTATCAACTACAGCAACTCCTCCATCAATTTTATAAGATATTGAAAATGTATTATCGCAATTATCAGTAAAATTACTAGGATCAAACTCATTCCCCACGACAGAATATTCACAAGAACTTCCAATCGTTGTACGGATTTCGTTCCCATGGCAATTAAAGGAAGGGGCTTGATTATCCCTAACTCTTAAAGTAACAGGTTCTGATTGAATAGTATGTCCATGTGTATCAGAAAAACGCCATACTATTGAATAATCATTGTCATTATCCTTTGGAACTTCCCATCCGGAAAGCGTAGATGAACCTGTTTTTACAACAACAGAATTTTTAGTAACTACATACGTTGGAGAATAAGCAGAACAATTATCCATTAAATTATGAGGATCTAAATAAGTATCCGGAACGGTATAATAACATTTCCCACCATCTGTATATACATCATAATGACCTGTTGGTGGAGTAAAAGAAGGAGCTTGGTCATCTGTTACTATTATTTCCATTGTACAACTTGATGAGTTTCCTGATGTATCCGTAGCTGTCCAGGTAATCAAATGTGTTCCAACCATCAAAGGCCTTCCAGCAAGTGTACTGGTACTATCATAAGAGTTTTTAATAATTGTTCCCGGACAATCGTCCATTACTGTAGGATTAAACTCCGTACCTTTAACAACATAAAAACAAGAATTCGTATCTGAACTTTTCGAAATTGTTGTAAATGGACATGTAAGCACTGGAGGAGTAAGGTCGCTTACGATTACATGAAACACCATCCAACCTATGTTACCAGCTGCATCTTTTGCCCAATACTCAACAACGTTATTTCCAACATTAAATGTACTACCACTAACCGGTCCATAAGTTTGACTAAAAACAGTTACCATACAATTATCGCTTACAGTTGGTTCTGTCCATGTTGCTACAGCCCCACAACTACCGCTGGTACTTATATGGATATCTGGAAGTTGAGTTATTACTGGAGCATCATCATCAGCAACAACCACTTTAAATGATGTTGTTCTTGTATTAACACCATCGCTTACCGTCCAAACAACATCATTTGAACCTACAGGAAAGAGAACACCATTTAGTGTATTTGCAACTACAGGAGTCCCTGCATTAATGGTATATGACATTACCAAAGACCCTGTTCCACAATTATCATTTGCCACCACATCAAACTCATTACCAATGGTAACATATCCACAATTAGCAGTATTTGTTGTTGTACGGGTTTTATTACCAATACCCGTAATAGTTGGAGCTTGATTGTCTATAACGGTTTTTGTAAAAGTTAAAACATTTGAAGTGTTACCACTTGCATCAACAGCATTCCATGAAATTACATTAGCTCCTTTAAGTAATTGTTTACCTGCAAGGGTTCCTGTACCACTTAGAGTGGTTGATCCTGTTACGGTATAAGATAAAACAGAACCCACACAATTGTCGGTAACTATTGGATCAAATTCTGAACCTAATACAGTATAATAGCAATATCCTGTCACAGTATTAACATTTGAAGATACAGCTGAAGTTGATATAACAGGACGTATAGTATCCAATACTGTGACAGTTGCATCACAGGTAGATGTATTATTCGTGGAATCTTTTATACTTAATACAACTGTATTTGTACCAATATTTGAACAATTGAATAAGGATTTACTAATCGTTCTTGACATAATTCCACAATCATCTGTAGAATTATTATCTACATCATTTGCAGTTAAAGTAGCTAAACCTGATGCATTCAAATATAAAGTTTGTGGTTTACAACGTGCCACTGGGGCTTCATTTCCAGAAACAGTGACATTAAAACTACATGTATTGCTGGTATTATTTGCAGCATCTTTAACTGTATAAGTTACAGTAGTTGTAGCTTTAGGGAAATAGCTATTAGGTGTGTGTGATTTTGTCCAAACTAAATTTGCTGTAGCAGTACAATTATCTGTCGCAGTTGGTTCTGTCCAGGTGACCATAGCTCCACAAGTTCCTGACGTAAATGGTACGCTAATGTTCGAAGGGCAATTAACAATAACAGGTTTTTGGTTATCGTTAACGGAAACGGTAAAACTATATGGAAAACTAATATTGTTTGCGGCATCTTTAGCTGTATAAGTAACAGTCGTAACTCCAACAGGGAACGCAGATCCTGGAGTGTGGGATTTTGTCCAAACCAAATTTCCAGAAGCTGTACAATTATCGGTTGCTGTAGGCTCTGTCCAGGTAACTGTTGCTGTACAAAGATTCAAATCATTTGATTTTACAACATTTATAGGTGTACCTATTATTACAGGTCTTGTAGTATCAGATACTGTTACTGTAAAACGACAAGTATCACTAACATTATTTGCAGCATCTTTAACTGTATATGTAACGGTTGTAACTCCAACTGGGAAAACAGAACCTGGTGTACGTGATTTTGTCCAAACCAAACTTCCTGCAGCAGTACAATTATCTGTTGCTGTTGGTTCTGTCCATGTAACGATAGCACTGCATTGATTTGGAGTGTTTGCCTGAGAAATATTTGATGGACAATTTAAAATAACAGGTTTTTCATTATCAGTAACTGTTACTGTAAAACTACAAGAATCTTTATTTCCAGAAGCATCTGTTACTCTAAATCTATTGGTCGTTACACCAACAGGAAATATTGATCCGGAAGCCAATCCAGCTGTTTGTATAGTTGTTGCTCCAGGGCAAATATCCGTTCCTTCTGGGGTTGAATAATTTACTATTGCCCCACAACTACCGGATGTTGCACTAACAGTAATATTTCCCGGACATGAAATAGTAGGTAAAACATTGTCTGTTATTGTTACGGTAAAACTACATGAATCAACATTACCAGCCGCATCGGTTACTTTAAATCTATTCGTTGTAACACCAACAGGAAATGTTGATCCGGAAGCCAATCCTAAAATTTGATCAGTTGAAACACCAGTGCAATTATCAATACCAACAGGTGTTGAATAGTTTACAACAGCTCCACATATTCCTGAACCAACATTTTGAGAAATGTTTGATGGGCAAGATATGGTTGGTTTTTGAACATCTCTAACTGTTATCGTAAACGTACAAGTGTCAGATTTTCCACTTACGTCGGTAGCAATAATTGTTATCAATTGCGTTGAACCATTGCCTCCACTTAATATTGTACCAGCAGAAGGTAATTGTGTCCAATTGAGAGATCCAGAACCACAATTATCAGTAGCTATAATACCTAATGTGCTAATGTAATTAGGAAGTTGAGCTGTGCATAAGTTATTTGTCATGCTCAGGTTTTGATTAGCAGGACAATTTGTAATCAATGGTTTTTGATTGTCAACAACAGTTATTGTAAAAGTCCATGTATTGGTATTTCCATTTATATCATAAGCTTTCCATAGAATAACGTTTGTGCCTTTTGATAATTGGACTCCTGCAAGTGAAGTTGAAGCATTCGTTCCAACTTCTGAACCGCTGTTTATTTTATAGGTACGTTTTAAAATTCCACAATTATCAGTAACTGTAGTTGGATCAAACTCTGTTCCGGAAACTGTATAATAACACTGTGAATTATCTGTATTCTTACTTCCTGTTGTAGCGGTTCCTGAAATAGCAGGGATTTCAGTATCTTTAACTGTAATGGTAAAAGAACATGATCTACTATTTCCACTTGCATCTGTGGCTGTAATGGTAACTAATTGTGTTGAATTATGACCCCCTGTTAGCGTTGTTCCAGAAACAGGACTTTGAGTTTTTGTAATAGATCCATCTGCGGTACAATTGTCATGAACCGTTACACTACTTGTATAATCCGGTAAGGTTGCATTACAACTGCTCGTGTTTGTGTTTAAGTTCTGATTACTGGGACAACTTATTGTTGGTTTGGTAGTATCAATACTAACAGTATATGCTTGTGATGTAGTACAAGCAGGTGTTGCACTACTGACAGCTTTTACATAATAGTTTGTACTTGAACCAATATTGGTAGTGTAAGGCATACTTCCAATTAAAGATGTATTTGAGGCATTCCAAAGTTCATAAGTACTTCCGTTAGTTGCAGAAGCAGATATTGTAAAATTTACGTTCGGGCAAACAGGTCGAACAGGGTTCGTAGTTACTGATATCGCAGAGGGAAGCGGATTTACTGTAATACTAACAGTAGCAGAACTAACATCCAGCGAAATTCCACCCCCAAAAGTAACACTTACCAGCGAATATGTTTTATTAGATGCGGGCGAAATTCTGATTGGTTTATCCCCACTTACGTCATTACTATAATAATTAGTAAGGGTAAAACTATTGGTTCCATCAGAATAAACCACTGTATATGGTTCTGCACCTCCATCAACATTAACGGCAAGGGTGGCACTATCACCATAACATATAGAAGTATTACCAACACTATATAACACAGATTGTGCAGTTACCTGCTGCACAATAATCATTAAAAAAATGATTATTCCAAAGAATAATTTCACAGAAAACATTTTTCCTGCATTCATTTTTTGTTCGTGTGTAAATTGTAAATTTTTTTCCATTTTTATTTTTATTTGATATGATATTCTTTTTTATACTAAAATAGTCCGTTAATGATCAAAATCTTTAACAGACAAGTAATATTATTAACGTCCACCTAATCAAGCAGATAGGGTGCTTTAACATTTTTTAAATATTTTTCGATACAAATATACTACAAAAAAATCTTTTGTAAGAGAAAACTTACAAAAATGTAAGTTTTTCCTTACAAAAAATCTTAAGTAGCAAAAAAACAAGAGTTATTAATAATTGTTCATTAATATTTTACAATCAAAAATTGTTCACAAATTACTGTTAATATAATTCGCATAATTCAAGATTTATCAAAGTTATGATAAATAAAAAAGGCTGCCTAAAATATTATTCAGACAACCTTTATGTTTTTATAATTAAAAGTGAAGGAAAACAATCGTCAAACGATCATTTTAATAAAGGATTAAAGTCCTAATGCTTCTTTACCTTGTTCGAAAATAATATCAACAGGAATATTTGCAGTTTTAAGTTTTGCAATATCTTCCTGAAGCTCTTTACGGATATTACTGTTTGCTTCCAGATATTTTGAAGCTCCGTCATAATCTCCATCACCTTCAAATTGAATTACTCTAGCAGCCCATTCATTCATAGCTTTTTTAGTTTTTTCCATATCAACTTTATAAGATCCGTCAGCATTGCGGCTAAAAGCACCTGCATCTTCAAAATAATTGAAACACATCATATTGGCTTTGCCATGAGAATCAGCTGCACCAAAACGTACTGAGCGAATAATACCAGCCATAAAAGTTACATAACTGTCTTCAACAGTAACATCTTTTAAATGACCCATTTCAATCAATTTAGTAACGATAAATAATCCAAGAATATCTGCTTTTGCTTCTTCAAAGCTGGCATATTTTTCTTTGAGAGCTTCTTTTACAGTTCCTTTTTTGGTAAGCGTATTTTTTATTCCTAAACCATGAGCTACTTCATGAAACATTACATTGGAGAAAAAAGCATTGAAAGTGATATTTTTTTGTTGTGCTTTATCAATTAAAGCATTGGCAATCGGAGTAAGAATTTTATCAAACTTAGCCTGCATTGCATTTTTCAATTGCAATCTTCTGCTTCCTTTTTTCAATTGAACTTTTTCATCGTTAGGAAGATTGATGGCAATGGTTTTTCCACCTGCATTAGAATGCCCGGCATAATAAACAATATCATATGCATTTAAATCGCTGTTTGAACCAGGAATTTCTTTTTTGTATTTTGCATCACAAGGTAATTGTTTTTGTAATTCAGGCAACATTGCTGAAAATTTCTCCAACTTTTTGCTCCAGTCTTTATCTTTTACCAAAACAGCAGATTCGTAAGCAGTTTTATAACCATATAATTCGTCTTCATAGTTTTCGATAGGACCTACAACAAAATCAATTCCATTGGTTTTCATGTCCATCCAAGCCATATCGCTGGCAAAATAATCGTCAGTTAATAACGCTTTTGAACGCAATTCAAAATATTTTTTCAACCCCGGATCTTCAGCTAATTCAGCTGCTTTTTTCAATAAGTCGGAGGCTTTAGATACTAAATCTTTGTAAGCTTCATGAAACCAAACAACTTTCAATGATTTGTCTTCATTCCTCTGAATGAGTGTATACTGATTTGTTTTATTTTTATCTTTAAACTGATCAAACTCTTCTTTGGTCATGTCTTTAGGATAGAAATTAGCACCTTTTGGTTTTTCACCAAAAGCAGGCATAAATGATTTATTATCCCCCAAACGCTCCCATGGACCATAATTAATCAGCGCAAATTGTTTAAGATCTGGATCTTTGATGGTATCAAGGAAAGCATTTTTTTCACCAATCGTTTGCATCCAGTACAAATCATCCATAATCTTAGCAATATCAATTAATACAGGAAGTAATTGTTTTTCCTTTTCACTTAGTTTTGTAAGATCAGTAGTAAGTTTTACAGTGGCAAACTGTGCAATTTTGTCTTTCATAGAAACAGCTGTTGAATCGCCATTTGTATTTGCATTTTGTTTTGGTTTTGGATTACATGCTGAAACTGCTATAATAAGCAATGCCATTGCAATCGGATAGCATATTTTTTTCATCTGTTTATGTTTTAATTTATTGATTATTTTTATTAATAGAGCTTTTACTATCTGAATCAAGATGCGAAGTTAATAATTAATTTCCGGATGAATTACAATAATTTCAAAAGAATAGCAGGTATTGTCAAAATTTAATTTTTGAGAAAACCTATAAATAAACAGTAAGAAGCATTCGTTTAAATGATATATTTGCATTATAAAATTCTTTACACACTTATTATGCTTTTTGAAAATAATACCATAGATATTAAACAATTACCAACTCAGGAGAAACTGGTTTTCGAACCATTAAAACCAGCTTATAAAACGATATTATTTGTAAACTGGACCGTTTTCTTTATTATAATATCTTTATTGCCTTTTACAATTGATGCTTTATTCGAAATTCATCTACTCAGTTGGTGGCTTATCATTTTTTATGTAATCATTTTAAGTTCATATATTTGTATGTTAATCATTACTCAGATGGGTTTTCCATTGAAAGGCTATGCTTTACGCGAACATGATATTGTTTATAAAACCGGTTTAATCTATCGAAAAAACACAACAGTTCCTTTTAATAGAATACAACATATTGAAATTCGCCAGAGTATGATTGCCAGAATTTTAGGAATATCTAAAATAAAAATATTTACTGCCGGCGGACAAGGAAGCGGACTTTTTGTTCATGGTTTATCACCTGAAACAGCTCAGGAATTAAAGGATTTTCTGAGTAAAACTACCAATCAATATGAATAACACAGACTTCTCAATTCCTCAGCGGCAATCACCTAAAGGAATCATACTTTTTTTTGGATTGACATTCAAAAAAATATTTAAAGCTATCTGGCCGATATTTGTAATAATTCTTTTAAAATCAGGATCTGTTAGCAATCAGAAACAAACTGTTTTCTATGCTATTATAGCTGTTTTCTTTGTAATACTTATAGTAAATGCTATACTTTCCTATCTTAATTTCTATTTCTTTATTAAAAACGATGAGTTGGTTGTTGAAAAAGGATATTTAAAAAAGATTAAATTAAGTATACCCTTAGATAGAATTCAAACGATAAATACGCATCAAAATTTTATACAGCAGCTATTAAATGTTGTTGCGCTGGAAATTGATACAGCAGGCACTTCGCATCAGGAATTGAAATTTCACGCACTCACCAAAGAGCATGCTGAAGCTTTACAACTGAAATTATCGGCATTTTCTTCTCGTCATTCTACTTCAAATGATTCAGATGAGAATTCTTTTGTTTCAGATAAAAAAACGATACTTCAATTAAGTACTTCCGATTTAATAAAAGTAGGAATCAGCGAAAATCATATAAAAAGTTTGTTGCTCATCTATTTGTTTGTGAATGGAATCTATCAGCAGTTGCATGATTTTTTCAAAACATCAATAGATTCGGCTTCTGAACAGGCTGGCGGTTTTCTGGAAAACTCAGGTCTACTGTTTATTACTTTCTTAGCTATTTTCTTTTTATTAATGCTTATTGTGTTTTCTGTCCTTTTGGTAATTCTTAAATATTTCGATTTGAATTTTTCCCGACAGGATGGAGCATTTGTGCTTAAATCGGGATTGTTGAATAAAAAAGATATTGTTATTCCCTTTTCAAAAATTCAGATTGTATCATGGGAAACCAATCCTATTCGTAAATGGATGGATTTTGTATCGGTTCATATTACTCAGGCTTCCAATAGTCAGGTAAAGAAGAAGCAGGCGATTATAATTCCTGGTTGCAGCAGTCTTCATCTTCAGAATATTCAGTCAGAAATTTTTCCTGATACCGATACAAGTGAATTGACAAAGCATTTATCACATCCTATGTATTTTATACGTTTGTGGATTTTTAGAATTTTCATTGTCGTTATCCCTTTAATTATACTATTTTATGAATTCTGGTATATTTATGTCTTTATGGGAGCATGGGTTATCATCAGTGCTTTTTTAAGCTATTTGTCTTTTAAAAAACGTTATTTTATAATTAATCCTCAAATCCTCCAAACTGCCAAAGGAACAATTGAACAAGAGTTTTCCCGTTTTTTTAATTATAAAATTCAAACAATAAAATTCAAGCAAAATATTTTCCAGAGACGAAGAAATTTAGCATCTATTGTAATTTATATATCTGGAGGGAAGAGAATTAAGATTCCTTATATTCATCACGAGCTTGCGACTGAATTGTACAATTATCTCTTATATTGTACTGAATCGAATAATAAAAAATGGATGTAAGTATAAAATTATGACAAAAAACATCCGGAACATAGGAATACTCGCAGCTGCCGATGCTGGAAAAACAACCCTGACAGAGCATTTTTTGTTTTTGTCTGGTGTAACAAAAAAACTGGGCAGTGTCGACAACGGAACTACCCAAACAGATTCATTAAACGTCGAAAAAGAGAGAGGAATTTCTGTTCGTTCAGCCAATACTTCCTTTCTTTGGGAAGATGTAGAAATCAATTTAATTGATACTCCCGGACATGTCGATTTTTCTGCTGATGTCGAAAGGATTTTAAGAGCTATTGATGCTGCAATCCTTGTCGTTTCTGCAGTAGAAGGTATACAGGCACAAACAGAAACTATCTGGTCCGCTTTGAAACGAAATAAGATTCCAACGCTGATTTTCATTAATAAGATTGACAGAATGGGAGCCAATACAGAGAATGTTCTCAGCGAAATTCATAAAGAATTAACTAAAAATACAATCCAGCTTCAGCAAACATTAGACGAAGGCAGTAATGAAGCAACAATTATTTCTTGCTGGAATTTATCCACTCCCAACGACAATATAACTGAAAGAATTGCCTCAACGGATGATATTTTATTGGAGAAATATATAAATGGTGAGGCTATTTCATTTGGAGATGCCAATCAATCATTAATTAAAGCCGTCCATTGTTGCGAATTGTATCCTGTTTTGATGGGTTCCGCTAAAAATAATATGGGAATTGAAGCGCTTTTACATGCAGTAAAACTTTACCTTCCACAAGCTAAAGGAAAAATTGAAAATACACTGTCTGCTTTAGTCTATCGTATTGAATATGATAAAAATATAGGTAAAATATCTCATGTCAGGATTTTTGAAGGTCGTATTGCAAACAGAGAAGTAATCAATAATGCCAGTAGGAATTTAAGTGAAAAAATCACAAGAATCAGAAAACTTAAAAACGGGAAATATGAAGATGTCGCAGAAGCTACTGCTGGTGATGTAGTGGGTATTTGTGGGTTGAACGAAGCGCGTTATGGTGATATTCTTGGTGAAGTTACTGAACATATTCCCGTTAGTGTAAGCATGCGTTCTCCTTTGCTGACAGTTCAGTTAAAAGCAATTAATGATAAAGATTATGCATCCCTCGCCCTGGCTTTGCAGGAGCTAAATATTGAAGATCCTTCTCTTGATTTTCAATGGCTTAAAGAAGAAAAAGAACTGCATGTTAAAATTATAGGATGGATTCAAATTGAAATACTGGAACGAATGATTGAAGACAGGTTTCAAATAAAAACTAAGTTTGAAAATCCTGTTGTAATTTATAAAGAAACTCCTTCAACTGTTGCTGATGGTTTTGTACGTTACTGGATGCCAAAACCCTGCTGGGCTATTTTAAAATTCAGAATAGAACCGGGACTAAGAGGAAGTGGTGTTATTTATGAAAGTAAAATCGGTGTTAATGATGTTATGCAAAAATATCAGAATGAAGTGGAAAGAACGATTCCGGTTGCTTTGCAGCAAGGTATAAAAGGATGGGAAGTTACTGATCTTAAAATAATACTGGTCGAAGGCGAAGATCATGAAATGCATACCCATCCCGGTGATTTTGTGGTGGCTACACCAATGGGTATAATGGATGGACTTGTAAATACAGGAACTACATTACTCGAACCAATGATTGCCTTTAAAATTTCAGCAAACGAAGAATTATTAGGAAATATTGCCAGTGATATTACGCAAATGAGGGGAAGTTTTGACAGTCCAACAATGGAAAATGGAAAATTCATTCTGACAGGAATATTGCCATTGGCAACTTCCCACGATTACCCATTAAAACTTAGCTCCCGTTCGGGTGGGAAAGCAAAAATTATTACCCAATTTCACAGTTATCGCGAATGTAACGATGATGAAGGCGTTACGAGAGAGTTTAAAGGGATTAGTCCATTGGATACCGCTAAATATATTTTAAAAGCAAGAAAAGCTTTGCAATAGGGGATGTTGGGTTGGGTTATTTGAATTGTAACTCTTTCTATATTAAGAAATTAATATATATCATTCCATTTTAGATGGCTTTATAGAGTTTATGTCTTTTCTTTATAAAAGTACTATTTCTTAGTAAACGATTCCGTTTTATTATCGTAATTAATAAAGTATTTCCCTTTTGGAAGTGCCGAAGTATCAATATATTTATCGTTGCCATTTTGTATCAGATTTCCTGTTTCGTCAATAATTTCATACATTGTAACCGATGTAAAAACAATACGGTTTTTTACTTTTTCATTTACAATTATGATCTCTTTTCCAGGAAGTGTGTATTTTATTTCTTTTGAAATAGTTTCATTTCCATGCTTATCTTTAAATTTTATCCTGAAAATATTTTGAGCAGTATTCGGACTCACTTCTAATGCGTAATTTCTCAAATTAACAGTATCTTCAGTTTTTATTTCAGCTACTTTTACCCACTTTTGCCAACGAAATTGTTCTACTACAAATAAACCCTCAAGAAAATTACTTTGAACCTCCCAAGTCAAAAATCCTTTACGATTTACTTTTGCGTTAATAATGCTAAGATTTGGTTTCTTCTGAAGTATTTCCGGATTAATAATGCTTGGTTTACAATTAGTTTTATGAAAAATCTGGACATGAACATTCATTCCTTTTTCAATATTCATAAGCGAAAAATCAATTTCAAAACTATTGGAGTTTACCTCATCATGCGTTTTTATGCCATTTACCCTAACTTCAGTAACACAAAAGCCTTCACCAACACTCGGATTCAGAACAAACAAATTCTTTCCGCAATAAATTCCATCAATACTAAATTCTTGAGCAAAAATAGAAAATGAAATAAGTTGACAAATTATAAATATTATGATTTTTGTATTCATTATAGATAAAATTTAAGAATGCAATATTAGATAAATTTCGTTAATTATTTTCAGATTAGATACAACTTAAGCTAAATTAAAATGGTCTATACCATAACATTAACTTACAATTAACACGTGCTTACTTAAAATATATTGTAACTTTGTAAGTTAATATCTAAGCGTATTTTTCTGAAAAACAGATTTTTATTGCAATATTTTTCATACCTAACTTAAATTTAAATGAGAAAAATAACATTTTTAAGTATTATTCTTTTTTCTGTATCACTTTACTTTACACAAGCACAAGTAATTAAAACAGGTATTGCTGAAAATTCAGCGCTTATTTTGAAAGAAAATTCAGAAACCGGATTTGTTGTAAAAAACACATTATCTGAATTAAATTTTGCTACCGTAATTACCGATAAAGGTACATTTACACGTATAGAATTACCGGGATATACTGCAGGAAATGAAATTGGAAATCCGCAATTTCCTGTTTTACGTAATCTTATAGAAGTTCCTATTGGAGCTACCATAAGCGTAAATATTAAAAATGCTCAGGTAAAAACATACAATCTCAATACATTAGGCTATATTGGAAAACTATATCCTACCCAGCCACCTGTTTCAAAAAGTGATGACAATAAAAAAGAACTGATTTATAATACAACTGAATATTCAAAAAATCAACTATTATCATTACCACTAGTAAATGTTGAACAGCTAGGAATTATGCGTGGTGTTAGAATTGCCCGACTCAATATTTCACCTATTCAGTACAATCCTGTGACAAATACTATCAAAGTATATACAAATATTGAAACCGAAATTCGTTTTGATAATGCTGATTTAGCAGCAACTAAAGCTACAAAAGAAAAATACTACTCTCCATATTTTAGTAGTTTCCAATCAAAATTACTAAACAATTCAACAACCCCGAATACAAAAGACGCTCTTTCAAAATATCCGGTAAAGTATGTAATTGTATCAGATCCAATGTTTCAGACAGCTTTACAACCATTTATACAATGGAAAACTAAAAAAGGTTTTAAAGTAATAGAAGCCTATACGAATAATGCAGCAGTTGGAACCACTACAACATCTATAAAAGCTTACCTTCAGTCTTTATATAATGCAGGTACCGCAAGTGATCCAGCTCCAACTTATGTTCTTTTTGTAGGTGATGTTGCTCAGATTCCTTCTTTTACAGGAACTACAGGAAGTCATAAAACCGATTTGTATTTCTGTGAATATACAGGCGATTTCTTACCCGAAATGTATTATGGTAGATTTTCGGCAACCAATCTTACTCAATTACAACCACAAATTGACAAAACATTAGAATACGAACAATATTTGATGCCTGATAAATCTTTTTTGAACAATGTGCTAATGGTTGCAGGTGTTGATGCAACAAATGCTCCAACTTATGGAAATGGGCAAGTAAATTATGCCACATCTACTTATTTTAACGCAACTTATGGATTCAACTGTACAAGCTATCTATATCCTGTTTCAGGCAGTAGTGCTTCTCAAATTATTCAAAAAGTGAGTGATGGCATTGGTTTTGCTAATTATACAGCACATGGTAGTTCAAGCGGTTGGGCTGATCCAAGTTTCAGCGTTTCTGATGTTGCTGGTTTAAAAAATCAAAGCAAATATCCGTTAATGGTTGGCAATTGTTGTGTAACCAATAAGTTTGACGAAACAGAATGCTTTGGCGAAGCTTTGTTAAGAGCTAACAACAAAGGTGCTATTGGGTATATTGGGGCATCTAATAATTCGTATTGGGATGAAGATTTTTGGTGGGCATGTGGCGTTGGTACTGTATCAGCTAACCCAACGTATGCTTCAACTGGCTTAGGTGCTTTAGATAGAATTATGCATAGCAATGGAGAACCTTTTTCGCAATGGTATGTGAGCCAAGGACAAATGGTTAATGCAGGAAACTTAGCTGTTACACAAGGATCTCCATCTTATAATCACTATTATTGGGAAATTTATCATCTAATGGGGGATCCTTCCTTAATGCCCTATTTTAAAATACCACAATTATTAACGGCTAACTATATGCCACTAATTCCTTTAGGAAGTAATACTTTTACTATAAATACTGAAGCTTACGCTTATATTGGGATTTCAATGGGAGGCGTTTTACACGGTGCAGCTTTAGCAGATTCCACAGGTTTAGCTGTTGTAAACATTGTTCCTTTTACATCAGCAGGAACCGTTGATATTGTAATTACGAAACAAAATCGTCAACCTTTAATAACTTCAATCCCAGCAGCCTCTCCTACTGGTCCTTATGTTTCTCTTGACAGCTATCAAATAAATGATATTTCGGGAAATAATAATTCATTGGCAGATTATGGTGAAACGATTAAACTAAATATAAACTTAAAAAATATTGGAATTGCAGATGATAATAGCGTTAATGCAGTAATATCATCAAATAATCAATATATTACAATTATAGATAGTACAGAAACTTTTGGAATTATTACTGCAGGAAATACAAAAAATATTAATAATGCTTTTACTTTTAAGGTTGCGAATTTAATTCCTGATCAAAACATAGCAAGTCTTACATTAAAAGTAACAGATGCATCAAGTAACACTTGGAATTATTTAATCAACATCGTTTTAAATGCTCCTGTTTTGAAGATTTTAAGTATGAGTATCGAAGACAATACTCCTGCAAATCATAATGGCAGAATAGATCCAAATGAAACATCGAATATTCGGTTTAAAGTTCAAAATACAGGACATAGCAATGCAAATAATGCAATTATCAACCTTACTTCAACCAATAACTTTATTAGTATTTCAAATCCTAATATAAATATATCATCTTTAGCTAAAGGAACAACAACAGATGTATTGTATTCCGTAACTGCTAATTCATCTGCACTTAATGGAGCTAATTTTGGTCTTACTATGAGTGTGATCGCGAATCCTTATGCCACGCAGGAAACGTTCAACAGCATGATTGGTTTAATGGTAGAAGATTTTGAAACAAGCAACTTTACAAAATATGATTGGGACACTGCATCTGTGAGTGCTTGGACGATTGTAAATACAGGAGCTTATGAAGGAAGTTATTGTGCAAAATCAGCCGCAATTGGAAATAGCCAATCTTCAGCATTCTCAATTAATTTAAATGTTTTAGGAAATGATAGTGTTTCTTTTTATAGAAAAGTTTCATCTGAACCTGGATATGATTTTTTGAATTTTACAATTGATGGTAATCTGATTGATAAATGGTCAGGAGAAAATAGTTGGGCAAAAGTTAGTTACCCAATTACTACAGGAAATCATTTGTTATCTTGGGTTTATGAAAAGGATAATTCTACTGTTTCAGGAAGTGATTGCGCATGGGTTGATTTTATTGTTTTACCAGCTATTCAGACTAATATAGGTGTTAATATTGATGAGTTTTCTACAGAAAACACGGTACAGTTATCCATATTTCCAAACCCCGCAAATGATAATATAAATGTTTCATACAAGCTACAAACAAATACTGATGTTAGTTTAAAAATATTTAACGCTAACGGACAAATGATTTATGATAACGATAATGGATACAAAGTTGCAGGAAGTTATTCTGTTGGGTTAAATGGATTGTTATTAAGTAAAGGGGTTTATTTAATAAGTTTAAGAACCAACAATCAAGTTATAACTCGAAAATTAATCATAACAAAATAAATGAAAAGAATCGCTTTTTCAACTTGTTTGTTTATCAGTTTTTTATATCTGAATGCCAATACAATAACAAACAATAAGTCTGTAAAAAATCCTACTTCAAAAGTTGAACTAATTTCCTCAGATATTCAAACTTCTGTAGTTCGTTTTTCGTTTGATAATTATAATACTTCCAATGTTCAAACACCAAAAGGAATAGCTAAAACATTGAGTCTTGGCGGTGCTTTTCCAATGCAAATTGCAGGAGCTCCTGATTTGTTGAAAATTTCAACATCAATTATCATCCCTGATGATGCTGAAATGAAAGTAGAAGTAATTAGTCAGTCTTTTAATGATTATCAAAATATTCTGTTAGCTCCTTCAAAAGGAAACATTTACAGAAACGTTGACCCCAAGAATAAACCATATAGCTTTGGCAGCAAATACAATGTCAACGATTTTTACCCAGGGAAAATAGCAGAATTACAACAGCCTTATATTTTAAGAGATTATAGAGGGCAAACCATCACTGTTTATCCTTTCCAATACAATCCAGTTACAAAAACATTAAGAGTTTATAATGATTTAGTTGTTAGGGTTTCACGAATTGGAATTAGCAATATTAATATAATTAATCGCACTAAATCGTTAAATAAAGTTGACAACGAATATAATAATATTTATAAAAATTTATTTCTGAATAGTTCATCAGGAAATAACAAATACTCACCTGTAAGCGAGCAAGGTAAGATGCTTATTATATGCCCTGAAGAGTATATGTCTGCCATGCAGCCTTTGGTTCAATGGAAAAATATTTCGGGTGTTCCTACAGAAATGGTGAGTGTAACCACAGCTGGAAGTACCAATACAGCAATTAAAAACTTTATTTCTAATTATTACACAACAAATGGCTTAACTTTTGTTATTTTGGTAGGTGATGTGGCACAGCTCCCAACATTTACAGTTTCGGGTGGTGGTTCTGATAATACATACGGATACCTTGCAGGAAATGACCATTATCCTGAAATCTTTGTAGGACGTATTTCTGCAGAAAACATAACACATGTGCAAACTCAGGTTCAAAAAATACTTGCTTACGAGAAAAATCCTTCAAATGGAAACGGATGGTTAAATAGAGGTATTGGTATTGGTTCTGATCAAGGTCCAGGTGATAACAATGAATACGATTATCAACATATACGCAATATCAGAACTAAATTAATGAATTATGAATATGTAAGTTGCAGCGAGTTATATGATGGAAGCCAAGGTGGTGTGGATGCTGCTGGAAGTCCAACGGCTGCAATGGTAACTAATGATGTTAATAATGGTGTAGGGATTATATATTATACAGGACACGGTTCTGATAATTCATTTGTAACAACTGGTTTTTCAAACACAAACATTGCTTCGCTAACAAATACTACAGCATGGCCTTTTATTTTTTCAGTAGCTTGCGTAAATGGCAATTTTACCACAGGCACTTGCTTTGCAGAGGCATGGATGAGAGCCACATATAATAGCCAACCAACCGGAGCTATCGCTACTTTAATGTCAACCATTAATCAAAGTTGGAATCCTCCTATGAGCGGACAAGATGCTATGATTGATATACTTACAGAAAGCATATCTGGTAATACTAAACGAACATTTGGTGGTATATCAATGAATGGCTGTATGAAAATGGTTGATAACTATACTACTGATGGAGAAGAAATGATTGATACATGGAATATTTTCGGAGATCCATCTTTAGCAATTCGAACTGATACTGCCAAACTATTAACCATAACTCACAATTCTGTAGTTTTTATGGGTGCTACAACTTTTGCTATAAATTGTAACGTTAACGGAGCAAGAGTTACTTTGAGTATTAATAACCAAGCAATTGGATCTGCTTTGGTAAACAATGGAATTGCAAATATCAGTTTCAATGCATTAGTAAATCTTGATTCTATAAAGGTTGTTGTAACTGCTTATAATTATATTCCTTATGTTGGACTAGTCAATGTAATCATCCCAAATGGTCCGTTTATTCAATTTAGCAACAAACAAATAGTTGATGTGACAGGTAATAATAATTCCAATGCAGATTATAACGAAAATATTACTTTAAATATTGATTTAAAAAATGCGGGCATAACAATAGCTAATAATATTACTGCTACACTATCTACAACTGACACAAATGTTACAATCACTAACAATCAACATAGTTGGGGAAGTATTGCAGCAAATACAGTGTCAACTCAAAACAATGCTTTTGCACTAACTGTTAAAAATAATATCCCTGATCAGCATTTGGTTAATTTTAACCTTATGGTTGTTGATGGAGTTTCAAATACTTGGAATACTGGATTTAGTATAATATTACATGCACCACTTCTTAGTTCAGGAAATATTATAATAAAAGATACTATTATTGGTAACAACAACGGAAGATTAGACCCAGGAGAAAAAGCAGTAATTATTATTCCTTCTGAAAATACAGGACATAGCAATTGTTATTATGCATCTGGTTTTTTAACTACAAATAGTCCGTTTTTAACTATTTTGTCAAGCAATACTATTGCTATTCCAGCACTTATTCAAGGAAATAGTATTAATGTATCATATATCGTAAAAGTTGATTCAACCACTCCTATTGGCACATTAGCAATGTTAAATTACAAATTATCATCTGGAGTATATCAAACAAATAGTGAATATTCTCAAACGATTGGTTTAGTAACTGAAGATTTTGAAACTGCCAATTTTACAAAATTTAATTGGATTCAAGGAGGAAGTGCTCCTTGGACGATAATAAATACCAATCCTTACGACGGTACATACTCTGCAAAATCAGGTGTAATTGGGAATAATAAAACCACTTCATTATCAATATTAATAAATGTTATTTCTATTGATACTGTATCTTTTTACAAAAAAGTATCATGCGAAGATGCCACTCCTAACCTTCCTATTTATGATTATTTAGAATTTTTTATCGACAATAACTCCATGGGTAGATGGGATGGCGAAGAAGCATGGTCAAAATCGTCTTATGAAATTTCAACAGGAGTTCATACTTTAAAATGGGTTTACCAAAAAGACGCTTCTGGTATAACAGGTAGCGATTGTGCTTGGTTAGACAATATTAAATTTCCAACAGGCTTTGTAAGCAAAACACCACTAAGTTGCATATTAACAGCTTCTACTATTGATACTATTTGCGGAAATACGCCTATTCAACTTCAAACAATTGTAAATGGTGGCTTAGGAAATAATTTATTCTCATACGCAGCAAACCAAACAGCAACTTCACTCAATGGCAGTAACCCAACAGTAAGCCCTAATTCTACTACTATTTATACTGTTACCGTTACCGATGCCAACAACGCAACTTCTACAGCTTCTTTCACTTTAAATGTAATACCAGTTTCTCTTGGTCCCACTATAACAAAGGTGGGAAATCAATTAATTTCTGATGCTTCAATTGGCAATCAATGGTTTGATGAGAATGGAATTATTCAAAATGCCACAGGAAGTACTTTTACTCCAACTTATTCTGGTAGTTTTTATGCAAAAACCTTAAATTCTGAAGGTTGTTATTCTTTCCCGTCTAATATTATTGGATGCGTTGGTATTATTGAAAATATTTTCGGAGACACAAAAATATACCCAAATCCATTTAATAATCAATTTATTATAGAAGTTTCAGAACAAGAAGATTTAGAATATTCAATTTTTAATACTATGGGACAATTAGTTTCACCAACATCCACTGTTTCTTCAACAATAAACAATAAACGAATCATTTCCTTTAATGCTTCATCTTTTGAAAAAGGAATATATTTTATAAAACTAAAAACTGCAAACAAAAAATCAAGTAAAAAATTGATAAAAATGGAATAAATGAACATAATAAAAAAGCTGACTTTAAAGTCAGCTTTTTTGTTTGTTGAAATTACTCATCTCCCTCTATTTTAGGCTCAATAGGAACATTATCAAATTTAATTTCTCTTCCATTGCGATAATATGTTTTCAGGAATAAATCTCCCTCATATTCAAACTTTAACCACTCCCCTTCACGTTTGCCCATAATATAATTCCCATTTTCTTTCATTTTACCGTTATCCCAATAAAAGATATGTTTGCCATTAGGGTTATCTTCAATATAACTACCAGAAAACCTTAATTTGCCATCAGGATAAAATTCTTTCCATAAACCATCCCTTTTACCATCTATATATTTACCTTCTAAAATATAATTATTAGTATTATAATACCAAATACCAGTTTCTTGTCCTTCTATAAATTCACCTTTAGTTATTACTTTTCCTGTATCGTCATACTCTGTCAAAAGTCCTTCTTCTATACCATCCAAAAAGTTCTCAACCAATAATTCGTTGCCACTATTGAAATACCACTTCCACTCTCCTTCAGCATTTCCTTTATTATTATACATACCCTCCTGTTCAACTTTACCGCTTTTATAAAAAAACTTCCAATAACCTATTTTTTTATTTTCCTTATATTTTCCTTCAGCCTTCTTTGTACCATTATCATAGAATTCGACCCATAAACCTTGTTTTAAACCATTTTCGTCAACAATTCCTTTTCCGATAATCACACCTTTTTTGAAAATATAACTTTGTTCTATACTTCCATCTACTGAATATTCACGGCGAACACCTTCGGCAACACCATTATCATAACTAGCAACAATTTTTACTTTCCCACTAGGATAATAATCAGTTCTCACCTCAAGATTACGAAGTTCGGGTACATCTATTTGTTTCTCATCATTGATATATTTTTCAATAAGAAGAAGGTTCCCTTCTTGGGTAAATGATTTAAAAAAACCATTTTTCTTGTCATTGATATAGTTTCCTTCTATCTTGGTTTTATCATTATCCCAAAAAGTTTTCCACATACCTTGTTTCAAACCGTTTTTATCCCTACGGTTAATCTTTTCATGCATAATTACCATTCCCATCCGATATTCTGTAATCGAAATAATAGTGCTATCTTCCCCAAACTCCTTTGATATTCCATGTTCTAAGCCATTATCAAAAGGTATTAATCGCATGATGTTGCCATTTGGATAATAATAAGTTGTAATACCTTGCTTTATATCATCTCTAAAATTCTCCTCAATAATTTCTTTCTCTAAATAACTTTTACGGATTCCATTTTTCTTTCCTTTTTTATAATTGATTTCCATGCTAAGTTTACCAGTCTCACTATAAAATCTCCAATTACTATCCAATTCAAAATTTTTACGATTTCCTTCTGATATTAATATGCCTTTTTCATTATAAGTTTTCCAAAATCCATCTGGTTTTCCATCTCTTATTATGCCTTCACTCGAAATCAAACCATTCTCGTGATAAAATTTAGTATAAGCCAAAGTATCCTGTGTTTTCGACAAGAAAGGGATAATAAGTAGAAAAATGATAATAAAATAATTTTTAGACATATCAAAAGTAAGAAAAATCAAAAGTAAGAAAAAAAGCAATATATTTCAAAAACAAATTTTGTTGCATAAAAAAAGGACTGAAAATTCAGTCCTTTTTAATAAATTAAGATTATAAGATTATTCGTTAACTACGAATTTCTTAGTTATTCTTCCTTTTTCAGATTCAATTTGAACAAAATAGATACCTTTAGCATAGTTAGAAGTGTTTACTTTATAATGATTACCGTTAACATTTTCATTTGCGATTTCTTTTCCAACGGCATTGATAATTTTTACATTTTTCAAGGAAGCATTTGAAGAAATATTAAGTTCATTCTTTACAGGATTTGGATAAATAGATGTTAAGCTTTCAATAGATTCATTAATACCTGTTGCCGTTTCAATTTTCACCATATCAAGTCCGATAAAAGCACCATCTGTTTGATTGTCTGTAATATGTTCATTAAAAGCAATATAAATATTTTGACCAGCATAAGTGCTTAAAGGTATAGTAAATAACTTCCAATCTCCTTGTACAAACTGTGTAGTATCCATTGATAAAAGAGTGGTAGTAAAACTTGAAGTAGCATTTGTGGTAGTAGAAACTTTAATATCTAAATTATCCTTATAATGTCCAAACCAAAATAAATAAAAGCTTAATTCTTTATTGTTTTGAACTGCAATTTGAGGTGTAATAAGCCATTGATCATTTGACGCAGCTCCACCTGTATTCCAAGTACAATAAACTGCTTTAGTTCCACCAGCAGTTGGAGTAGTCATAGTACCACCGTTCCATCCTGGTAAAGGAGTAGCACCAGACGCAATATGAGCCCAACCGCTACCTCCATCTGGACTTGCTTTTGTAAAGCAACCAAAAGAAGTTGTGTCTTCAAAACTTTCAGTCCACGGGAATGTGTTCACTGTACAACTACTCAAAGTTACCGCAATTGGTAGATTTGCAGAGGTTATTGTAAAAGAACCTGTTTGCGAAGAATAATTTGCTAATGTTACAGTATAATTATAAACACCAGCAGGTAAGTTAAATACATAAACACCAGAAGAATTAGTCGTTCCATTATAAGTGTAATTACCAATTGTTACTACAATTGCAGCACCAGAAAGAAGCGTAGAAGTATTGCTCTGTACAGTAAATGTTGCAGTAAAAGTAGTAGCGGCATTTAATACTACAGGAATCGTTTGATTGATACCATTAACAACAGTAACGTTTCCTAATCCATTTACATAACCAAATGCTGAAATCGTATCTGCATATGAACCAACAGGCAAGTAAATCGATGTTGCTCCTAAAGAATTTGTTGCCAAATTATTGTTATATATTTTTACATTAGCACCCGCAATTGGATTTGTTCCATTACTTACATTAAAAGTGATGGTAGCTCCATCAAAAAGATTATATGGAATAGCCAAGCCTGTTACCTGAGTATTGGCCACGGGAAAAACGTTTACTAATGTTGCAATACCCGTGGTAGTATTAATGGAATAAAAACCATCGGCATCTCCAACAGTAGTTCCATTTGAAGCGGAAAAATACAGATTACCATTTGGGGCAAAATCTATGTCTTGGAAATTTGCAGAAATAGACACCCCTAAATCTGTACCAATAAGAGTTAATGCTGCAGTAGTTTTATTTACTGAATATAATTTCCCATTTCCTGTTTCTTGATGTTCAATCACAAATAGTTGTCCTGCATCATTGCAAGCAAGTTCAAAAAAAGTTCCTGTTGATGGGCTATTTGCTACTAAAGTAGCGGCACCAGTAGTTTGGTTAATTGTGTAAAGCGAAAAAGTAAATGCAGGATAAGCTCCTGTTAATCCACTTGCGTATAAAGTATTGCTTAGTTTATCATAAGTTAAACCACTTAAAAAATCTGGAGATACTCCAACAGGCCCAACCAAAGTTGTATCTCCTGTCAAAGTATCCATTGAATAAAGATTAAAATTAGATCCCAAAACAAACCATTTTTTGCCTGTTGCATTAGCCACAAATGCTCCTCCTCTTGAAGCCCATGGTTTGGCAGTACCCAAATTAACAAATCCCGCATTAGGTGCTTCTAAATAAAACTTAGAAGGCTGATCTCCATCTTTAAAACAATATACAGGCGTTAATACTGGGGTTACAATAATATTAATCTGCATAGTATCGTTTGTCATAACAGAATCTAAAGTTAATCCTGTATAAAAGATGAAATTATAATTACCACTGGTTGCTGTCAATGCCGGAAAACTTACATTTGTAGATACTCCAGCAGCTAAACTGGTAATAGTTGTAGAAACTACATTACTTGACGATCCAATTTTATAGTAAACAGGGATATTAGTTTGGGTTGCTGTTCCAAAATTCTTAACAGTAACTTGAGGAATCACTGATCCAGGCAACATTGCAGCACTTGGAGCAATAATTGAAGTTATACCAACATCATTTGCAGGAGTGTGAATTATTGCTATATCGTCAATATATAATCGCCACATATCTGTGGTAGTAGAGCGAAAAGCAATATAAATACTCTGTCCGTTATAAGCGGAAAGATTATAGGTTCTTTGAATCCAAGTAGTTCCAGGATCTGATTCTGAAGCTAATAAAGTAAAATTAGCTGTATCTGTGGGTGAAGTTGTAGAAACCATTACGTCATAAGGTTCTGGATATGATGCAGATTGACTTTTAAACCAAGCTTTTAAAGTATTATCGCTTGATGTAATAGCGATTTGAGGTGTAATTAAATAATCAGCATGGGCAGTTGAGCCATAGCTGATTGCTGCACAAGCTAAGCCAGTATGAGGCGTTGTAGTATAGCGTACCCATGTATTGGTATCACCACCATTGACAACAGTCCAGCCAGTTGGAGGAAATGACGTACCTTCAAATCCTTCATTTAATTGAGCAAAAATACTGGAGCTTACCAGTAAAAATGCCACGATAATACAAAGTTTTTTCATTGTGTTTTTAATTTTAATAAAACAATTTATATAATCTACAAAATTAAAATAAATTATCTGAATAGATTTATAAATTCACGTTTTTTTTAAATAGAAAAAATACTTGAATTTGAGAAGAAAATAAAAAAGGGCTGAAATTTCAGCCCTTTTTTATAAAATCAGTTTATTAAGATTATTCGCTAACTACAAATTTCTTAGTAGTTTTTCCTTTTTCTGATTCAATTTGAACAAAATAAATACCTTTAATGTAAGAAGAAGTGTTTACTTTATAATGGTTTCCGCTAACATTTTCGTTTATTACTTCTTGTCCGAGTGCATTGAAAATTTTTACGTTCTTCAATGAGGCTGTAGAAGAAATGTTAAGTTCATTTTTAACAGGGTTTGGATAAACACTAAAATTAGAAACTTCTGAAGGAACTTCATTGATACCAACCACAGTAGTTGCAACTTTAATATCATCTACAATAACGAAAAACATATCTGTTGACTGTTGAACGAAAGCAACACGAATTGTTTGTCCTGCTAATGATTGTAAAGAATATGATTTAGTTGTAAAAGCAGAATCTTCAGAAGTAACATTATAAGCTGTAATTGTAAAATCAGTTTTGTTAATTCCAGTTGTAGAAATTAAGACTTTTAATGCATCTTTATATGCTGGATCCTGAGATTTTGATTTCCAAGTTAAAGTATTGTTTGAACCCGCAGGAAGAACAATGGCTGGTGTTATCATCCATCTGTCAGCTGGAGCCACTGCTGTAAACCAAGAAGGACTAGCTGCAACTTTATTTGCTGTATCACTTGGTTGTGCAATAACACTCCATGCAGTAGGAAATAATGATGCAATATTTGTTGCAACAGTATTTGCATCATTAATTAAAGTAAAAGTAGTAGGCATTGTTCCGCTCTGGAATGTTTCTTGAAAAATTTGTGAGAATGAAAATTTTCCAATAAATAAAATTGCTAATAAAACATAAAATTTTTTCATGATGATAAAGGATTAAATTTATAATTAATTTGAACAGCAAAAGTATAACAAAAAAATCAGATGTTATAATGAATCCTAATTTTTTTTCACTTTTTATTGTTGATAAGATTGATTGATTTTGCAAAAATATGTTAATCTAAGAATTGCAGATAATACTCGTTAAATCAATATTATTTTGCCAAATCAACGTTTTTGTTTTGTCTCTCTATTAATCTGTTACGTATCTTTTCTTTTTGCTTTTCAACCAAAGCTTGATATTTGACATATTGCTCAGGGTTTAATATTTTTGATATTTCTGTAGTTTGATTGTCGTTAATAGCTTTCAATTCTTTTATTTTTTCACCTTTTTGTGTCGGTTTTGAAGATTTTAAAGCTTCTAACTTTGTTTGAGTGTTTAAAAGGACTTGTTCGACTTTTATACTTTGATCATTAGTTAAGCTACATTCTTTGTTGATCGCTTTCAAGTGTTGTTTTGCTTTTTCTTCAGGTGTTTTTCCATTTTTTTCTGTTTGCTGAGCAAATGCAGAAAAATTAACTATTAGTAGTGCTATTACTGTCAGTGCTTTTAAAAGTCTCATATTATATGTTTTTTATTGATTAATATGATTTAGATGTATGGTAATTCAATTGGTTTAATGGTGATAAATTTATTGTTCTTTTTTATTAGCAATGTGTTGTAAATTGATTACTTCAAATGTCGTAAAACAAACATAAAAAATGAAATACCAAATAATAAAAGGTATTGCATCTTTTCGATGGGTAAGCACATACAATAACAATAAAGCAATCAATATCATTAACTTAAGAAAAGTTATCATCATAAAACCAGATGTAAAACGAGCAAAACTTTTTTGAGAAGCTTTTAGCTGCATATAGTGCGTAAGCAATGTGATGGAAAAAAAGAATGGTAGCAAAAAAGGTAAAACAGGAGTTAAATATAATTCAGGCAAAGAAAAAAAACAAGTAGCAGTTAAACCGCAAATTATGATAAAAAAAACAAGAAGTTTTTTTACGAAAGCAAGATATGAAAAATTCATTTTTCTAGTGTTGTTTATTTTGAGAAATTAAATCATTGAAAAATTGCATCTGTAGTGATTTTTATGACATTTAAAATCATGACTATCTATTAATTAAATAGTAAAAATATTAAATATCACTTCCCAATTAAGTCTTTTATCACATAATATATAGCTAATACTACTGCTATTATTGTAAATATTAAAGTAAATATTGGGGTACCTTTGGTAATCCATTCGTCCAACTTAACACCGGCAAATACTCCAATTAATATAATTGCCACCATTTGAAAAGAAATGGAAGAGTATTTTGCATAATCATTTAAGGATTTTTTAGGATTTTTCAGTTTCACCTTTGGATGTATATAAAGTGGTATTTTTAGCACTATCCATGTTGCAAGAACCAGAGAATTGAGCACCAGGTTCAATCGAGAGTTTATTAATAATAATATCGCCAATAATTTTTGAAGTACTCTTTAATGAAAGTAACTCAGCAACATTTACTTTTCCTTTTACATTACCTGAAAAATCTGCGTTTTGACATGTAATTTCACCTTCAACAGAACCCGTTGTACCTATTACTAATTTACCTTTTGCAGAGATGTTTCCTATTAAAGATCCATCAATTCTAAAATCGCCATTAGCTGTAATATCACCTTTTACTGCGGTACCAACGCCTAAAATATTTATGGAGGAGGAGTCTATTTCATTTATTTTTGCCATAATATGTATGATTTATTTCTTTTTGCAAATTCACACTACAAACCTACATCTTTTTATTGAAAAAATCAAATGTTTTGCAATACTATTATTTTTTCAGATATTGACCTTTAAAAAAGCTTTGATATCCATCTAAATCTTTAAGTTTGTAGAATGTTGTGAAATTATCTGTAGTAATAACAAAATCAGAAGTACTGTTTACATCAAGAGATGAATAAATATAATCGTTGGATCTAATAGTTTTGTAATATAACATTGCTTTTTCAGCGTTTTCAAATTGAGTAACAGAAATTAAATGTATATTTTTGTTATAGATTATACTTGTAATTTCTAAATTACTTGTACTGTAATATTTACGATTAAAATCTGATATTTTAATTTTCAAAACGTTTACATTTACCTTACTTGCATCAACCATTAATATAAAAAAATGATTGGCTTCTGTATTTTCCTTATAAGCAGATAATTGCTCTTTAGTAATATTAGGTATTATTACCTGAGTAGTAGTAGATATACTGTCTTTTTTTATAGTATTTCCTGCTGTTTGCTGCTTCTCTGTTTCTTTATTTTTAGGTATTTCATGAGATGATTTAGTCTTACTTTTATTTTCAGATGATAAATTAATGGGGCCATTTTTAGCAAGGTCTACATCATTCCCTCCATTAAGATAAGCCAAAACCATTTGAGCCAAAGGAATAATTTCGTGATTTGGGTACTTACTAATCAATGAATTGAGTGAACTTATCAAAACATCTTTCCCTTTTGTTTTTCCCAATGATAGTGCATTTAGGTACTCAAATTTTGGAAAAATAGAACTTAGTTTATATTTTGAAGTAGCTTCCTGATAATTACCTATTACTTTATTATAATTACCCAAAATAAAGGCTTTATAAGTTTCGTCATAGAACAAATTGATTTCGTTCTTTTTGGCTTGAATTTGTTTATAATAATCAGGATCTGTAATTATTTTCGCATAATCACTTTCAGGATAATCTTTAAGAATCAATTCTTTATAATAGTCTTTTTTTGTTTTATCTTGTAAGTCGGAATTAATTTGATACAATTGATAATATGAACCTAAAATTTGCTTTCCTTTAGGGAATCTTGCTATCAAAATTTCAAATGTTTCTTTCGCTTTAGCGAGATCTTTTAATCCTTCATAATAAATATAACCCATATTATAAAGTGCTTTTTCTACTTTTTCATTAGATTTTTTCATTTTTTCCTCAGTAAGAGGAACATCTTTGAGATAATAGTTCTTGTTTTTGGGATTTGAAGCTAAAGTGGAAGTATCTTTGGGTTCTCCATCGTCTGTTTTATCATTTTTCGTTGCCAAACCATCCCCAAAATCGACAGTTTGCTTATTACTTATTCTCCAATTGTCTTCTAATTTTCGCTTACCCCATTTTTTAGAAAATTCAGAAAAACCAAAACTCATTGTTGAAGGATTGTAAAAATACCATTCTCCTGTTGCCCCATTAAGTGTATTATTTCCTAAATTTTGACGATTATTTTGCAGCATACTCAATGCTAACTTGTTAGCATTTTCTTCTTCTGCTTTTCTTTGTTCTTCTTTTAATAAAGCTGCAATTATATTGTTTATTTTCATGTCTCTATCAGCAGGAGTCATAAGAGCCATTGCCTGTAAACTATCTTGAACTTTAACAATTTGGATGTTTTTTACCAATTCATTCAATACTTCTGCTTTACTTTTAATTACATCATAATTTTTATAAGCTATTGGCAAAAACATTATGGTACTATCGTAGTAAGCTTGGGCATTTTCATAATCAGGTTGATCAAAATATAAGTCAGCAAGCTTAAGAGATGAAATTGCTTTTTGATAATTATTACTTATGCTGGAGCTCACAGATAGTTTTAAATATTTTATTGCTGTATTTTTATCTTTATTTCTTAAAGCTACCTCCGCAAGAGCATAATATATTTGATCCAGAAATTCCTTGTTTTTATTGTCTTTAAGCATTTTTGTCAATCTCTTTTCCAGTGATTTACTATCACCGGTTGCAGCATCATAGCTCATCGCAAGATTGATACGGGCATTGAATGCCATTTCATAAGGAGGGTTTTTCCTAATTACTTTTTGATACATTTCTGAGGCTTTGGCTAGTTCACCATCTCGTTGATATATTTGAGCCAAAATAAATCTTAAGCGAGTTTTTATGTCTTTTTTTCTATTCTGCTTTATTGCAGGAATCAGATATTCTATTGCGGGGGTATAATTTTCTTGCTTTATATAGTAATCAGCATATACCATATTCATATCTCTTTCCAATGTTTTAGGGGCATCACCGCTGCTTATTTTGTTCCTTACCAAGTCTAACATTGATTGTGCAGCCCCGAACTCACCCAATTGATTATTTGAACGGGCAAGCCAAATCATAGCTTCGTACTTAATAGGATTGGCTTTGTATTGGCTAATAATAAAGTTAAAAGTACGAATTGCCATGCGATATTCCTGTTTATAATAATTGGATTTCCCAATCATTAAATATGCATCATCAATCCATCTAACATGCTCTTTTCCTTTGATAAATATTGAATGGAGTTTTATTACTTTTACTCCTTTTTCAATAGCTCTATCCATTTGTGGATTAATCTTTTGAGCTTCTTCTTTGGTGCCATTTTTAAAAACAGGAAGTACTTCAGTATAATTATCCTTACTGCTTTTGGATAATTCCACAATACCTTCTTTTAAACTTTCGTTTCCGTTCCAATAAGCATTATAATGAGCAGTTAAGTTATGATAAACCCTACGTGTAAAAGTGTTCTTTCGTGTTGAGCAAGCAACTAAAACAACAAAAGCTAATACAAGAATAGCAAAATGGTATGTATTTTTTCGAATCAAAGCCTGTTTTTGGTTTTAATAACTCATTTTTTGCAAATTTATTATATTTTTTCAATAATTGATAAGAATTTGCAAACTAATAAACGAGTAAGTTTGATTTATTCTTCTCCATAAGCAACTGTTAACAGAGTATTGCCAACTACTGTAAGTGTTGTTTTATCGATGTTACTCATATCGTCTTTAACCGTGTGCCAATAAGGAAAAAACCCCGAAACTGTATTCGGATCATGTTGTACAATATCTACAGTTGGTATTTTTGCTATTTTATTAATATACAAATGATCATCTATTAATCCACCTGTTTGCTCTGTTGAAAAATAATTACTATACCCTAACGAATTAGCTGTGTTCCAAACCATATTCATAATATCTGGTGCATAATACATGGAAGTGTTTTCCATTGTAAATACAGCATTTTTAGCAGCTACCATATCCAACAAAACACCATATTTGGCAAAATAGCCTTGTTTGTGAGGATTTTTAGCCCAATATTGTGAACCTAAACACCAATTATCTTCTCCTTTGCCTGTAGTTCCTTTTGGTTCTCCATAATCTTCTACATCAAAAAGAACAAGATCAACGCCTATTTTAGGTTGTTTCTCGCTGAATAAACGTGCGATTTCCATCAAAATCCCAACACCAGCAGCCCCATCATTGGCTCCTAATATTGGTTTTCTATTATTTTTCGCATCAGGATCATAATCTGCATAAGGTCTGGAATCCCAATGTGAAGAAAAGAAAATTCGATTGTTAGTATCGGGATTAAAACTTGCAATGATATTTTTCCCTTTTAACAAGGTACCGTCCCATGCTTTTGACTGAAATTCCTGTACAGTTACATTTTTACAATATCTTTTTAAGATAGTAACCAAATAATTAGCACATAATTCCTGAGCTTTAGTATTGGGAACTCTTGGTCCGAATGCAACTTGTTTTTCTGTAAAATAATACGCTGAATCTGCATTAAATACGGGTATTTCAACTTTTTTGACAACAGTTTTTTGTTGATTTTCTTCAACTTTCTTTTTGTTCTCTTTACAGGAAACAATCATCGCTAACACAATAGCAAAAAAAACATAGCTTTTTTTCATAGTCTTTGATATTTATACTTTAGTCTCAGAAAAGACTTTAATTTTATTCTAATGTCCAAACCGAACCCTCTTTACCATCTTTTACAACAATACCTAACTTAAGAAGTTCATCGCGAATTTTGTCGGAAGCAGAATAATCCTTATTTATTTTTGCTTGTTGGCGAAATGAAAGCACCATCTGCATCAAACCATCCATTACATCAAACTGATTATTATCTGTTTCGTTGGTTAAACCCAATATTTCAAAAACAAAAGTATTATAAAGATTTTTCAGGCTTTCTAAATCTTTTTCTGAAATACTTTCTTTGCCATCATTTATAGAATTGATGATTTTTAAACCTTCAAACAAATTGGCAATGACAATAGGGCTGTTGAAATCATCATCCATCGCTTCGTAACAATTATCAGACAATTTAGAAATATCACAACTTGAAGTTGCCGATGGTTTTAGCTTTTGAAGTGTTTCAATGCCCTGCATCAGTCTTTTCAGTCCTTTTTCTGCTGCGAGAAGTGCTTCGTTAGAAAAATCGAGTGTGCTACGATAATGTGCTTGTAAGATAAAGAATCTTATACACATTGGACTATAAGCTTTTTCCAGCGAAGGATGATTGCCGGTAAAAAAATCGTTGAGTGTAATGAAATTACCCAATGATTTTCCCATTTTTTGTCCGTTGATGGTAATCATGTTATTGTGCATCCAGTATTTACAAGGTTCACAATTATTTGCAACTTGGCTTTGTGCAATTTCAGATTCATGATGAGGAAACAATAAATCCATACCACCTCCATGAATATCAAAATGCTCGCCCAGATATTTTGCACTCATCGCTGAACATTCCGCATGCCAACCGGGAAAACCATCACTCCAAGGTGAGGGCCAACGCATGATATGTTCCGGTTGTGCCTTTTTCCACAAAGCGAAGTCATAAGAATTGTGTTTTTCATCCTGACCTTCTAATACACGCGTATTGGATAATAAATCTTCCAACACCCTGCCTGAAAGTTTGCCATAAGCAAATTTATCATTGTATTTTTTAACATCAAAATACACTGAACCGTTTATTTCATAAGCAAAACCTTTAGCCAGAATCTTTTTTATCATTTCAATTTGCTCAATAATATGACCTGAAGCCATTGGTTCAATACTGGGACGTTTTACGTTCAGTTGATCCATATTTATATGATATCTGTCGATATAATATTGAGCAACCTCCATGGGTTCAAGTTGTTCTAACCGAGCTTTTTTTGCAATTTTATCTTCACCTTCATCAGCATCATTTTCCAGATGTCCTACGTCGGTAATGTTTCTTACATATCTAACTTTATAACCAAGATGCTGTATATATCTGTATACCAAATCAAAAGTAATGGCAGGGCGGGCATGACCCAAATGTCCATCTCCATAAACCGTTGGACCACATACATACATACCAACAAAAGGTGGTTTTAGTGGTTCAAATATTTCTTTCTTTTTGCTAATTGTATTGTAAACTTGTAATTTATTTTCCATAGTCTTGATTGCTTTCGCTAAATGTTTTGCAAAATTAAAGAAATATTTTAATAATGCAGTTTCCCAATTGTTTTGAGTTTTAAATTTTCATTAATATAAAGTTTCTCCTTTGGAAAAGTTTATATTGGTTCCAATAAGTTCAATGCTTTGCTGATGCTTCCTACATTGTCGAAAACAATGGAAAGCTTTCCTTTATTCTCTTTCATTCTTACCAAACGAGGATTGAGTTGCAGGTATTGCAGCAATTTAGTAAACTCAGCTGATTGGAAATAAGCCGAATCCTGATTCGCAATAAAATATGCTATCAGTTTTTGTTGTTTTAAAATCATTTTTTCAAAACCAATATGTTTGGCAATTCTTCTTAATTTTATAGTATTAATAAGTTCTTCCGTAGGTTCAGGTATTTCGCCAAAACGGTCAACAAGTCTGGTTTTAAAAGCTGTGAGTTCTTCATCCGTTTCTAAGTTGTCGAGTTCTTTATAAAGACTTAATCTTTCGGTAATATTTATGATGTATTCATCGGGAATCATCAGTTCCAGATCGGTTTCGATGGTACATTCTTTTACAAACTCAATTTCTTCGTCTTCTTTGTAATATAATTCTCTGAAATCGTTTTCTTTGAGCTCGGTAATGGCTTCATCCAATATTTTATGATACATATCAAAACCTATCTCAGAGATAAAACCACTTTGCTCGCCACCTAAAATATCTCCGGCACCGCGAATATCTAAATCTCGCATCGCAATATTAAAGCCGCTTCCTATTTCGGAAAACTCTTCGATGGCTTTCAGTCTTTTGCGGGCTTCGTCGGTAAGCACAGTAAGCGGTGGTGCAATTAAATAACAGAAAGATTTTTTGTTGGAACGCCCTACTCTACCGCGCAATTGGTGTAAATCGCTCAATCCGTAAGTATGTGCTTCGTTAATGATGATAGTATTGGCATTCGGGATGTCCAGTCCATTTTCGATAATGGTTGTTGCTAATAATACGTCATATTCTCCATCAATAAAATCGAGCATTATTTTTTCTAATTTATGCCCATCCATTTGCCCATGACCAATCGCAACCTTAATATCGGGCAACAAGCGTTGTAACATTCCTGCAACTTCTAAAATACTTTGCACACGATTGTGTACAAAAAACACCTGACCTCCCCTGGAAACTTCTTGCATTACAGCATCTCTAATCATTTCTTCATTAAACGAATGCAACTCGGTGTGAATAGGATGACGATTGGGCGGTGGCGTATTCATAATAGATAAATCCCTTGCTCCCATTAATGAAAACTGTAAGGTACGTGGTATCGGAGTAGCTGTTAAGGTAAGTGTATCGACATCTACCTTGATTTGCTTGAGTTTTTCTTTAACCGCTACACCAAATTTTTGTTCTTCATCTATAATCAATAAACCAAGATCTTTAAAATCTACATCCTTGCTTATCAAACGATGGGTTCCTATGAGAATATCTATTTTCCCTGCTTTAAGGTCTTTTAAAATCTGTGTTTTTTGAGCTGTAGTTTTAAAACGATTGATATATTCAATATTACAAGGAAACTCTCCGAGCCTTTCTTTAAAAGTTTTGGAATGTTGTAGCGCAAGAATGGTAGTAGGCACCAATACTGCAACCTGCTTGCTATCACTTACCGCTTTAAAAGCAGCACGAACAGCTATTTCGGTTTTGCCAAAGCCCACATCTCCGCATACCAGACGATCCATGGGAAAGTCAGCTTCCATGTCTTTTTTAACATCATTGGTAGCCTTTACCTGATCGGGCGTATCTTCGTAAATAAAAGAAGCTTCCAGTTCATTTTGCAGGTAAGTATCGGCATTAAAAGCAAATCCTTTAGCAGTTTTGCGTTCGGCATACAATTTTATTAAGTCTTTGGCAATATCCTTGACTTTTTGTTTGGTTTTATTTTTCAGGTTTTGCCATGCAGGAGAACCCAGTCTGCTTAATGCAGGCATTGCTCCTTCTCTACCTGAATATCTCGAAATACGGTGCAAAGAATGTATGCTCACATACAAAATATCATCGTCTTTATAAATCAAGCGGATGGCTTCCTGCTCTTTGCCATTGTTATTGATTTTTTCGAGACCTCCGTATCGTCCTATTCCATGATCGGTATGGGTTACAAAGTCGCCGGGTTTAAGGTCGTAGATTTCCTTGAGTGTGATGGCTTCTTTGTTTTGCGAAAATTCGTTGAGCTTATATTTGTGGTAACGTTCAAAAATCTGATGATCGGTATAGCAACACAATTTAAGGTCTTTATCAATAAATCCTTCGGTGAGAGCACAACTGAGATGGGTATAAGTAACAGATTCCTTGTTGGTATTGATTTCTGTAAAAATCCTATCCAATCTTTCAAATTGCTTCTGGTTTTCCGAAACAATGATATTGGTATAGCTGTTTTCGGTATTTTCCACTAAATTGCGGAAAAGCATTTCGAAGTTTTTATTGAAAACAGGTTGAGATGTTGTATTGAAAACAAGCTCTTTGTTATTCTTTAGAAAAGGATAATTCCCTATTTCAAAAATATTAAAATCGAGGATTTCTTTTAAAAATTCGCCGGCAGTAACAAATAGCTGATATGGTTTTTTATGCCCGGTATCTGTTTCAATTTCACCATACGCTTGTTCGGCTTTTTCGAAAGCGGCATCTATTTTTTCGGAAGCATATTCCATGTTTTCAACCCAAACTGTTGCCGGCTTTGGAATGAATTGCAGCAGACTTTCGCGAACTTCGCCAAACTTATGAAGTTGTATGTTAGGAAGTATTGAAATTACGTCTAACTGTTGTTTCGATAATTGATTTACGGGATCAAACGTTCGGATGGATTCTACCTCATCGCCGAAAAACTCGATACGATACGGAAAATCGTTGGAAAACGAAAACACATCCACCAAACCACCCCGAATAGAAAATTGCCCGGGTTCAGTAACAAAATCAACCCTTTCAAATTCGTATTCAATCAGCAAATCGGTAATAAATTCGTGATTAACACTTTCTCCTTTTTTTAACTTTAGGGTATTACGTATCAGATTTTTTTGAGTGATAACCTTTTCGCACAGGGCTTCGGGATAAGTAACGATTACAGGACTTTTCCTGGCATGACTCAAACGATTAAGTACTTCCGAACGCAACAATACATTGGCGTTTTCAACAGCTTCTACCTGATAAGGTCTTTTATAAGATGTAGGATAAAATAAGATGTTTTTGTTGTCGTAATCAAATTCAGCTTCACCGCTTAAATTTTCCAGATCGTTGTAAAAATAGGCAGCTTTTTCTTTATCGCTCAGGATAAATAAATGAATGCCCTGACTCTGTTTGATTACCGCATTTGCCACCAGCGAAAGGGAAGAACCACTTAAGCCTTTGATGCTGTAACGCATAGATTTTCCCTTCAGCAGCAAAGCAGTTAAGCCGGAAACTCTTTTGTCCCCGGCATATATTTTTGTTAAATCTAGTATTTGCAATTGATTATTGCTTTAAAATTTTGGCAAAGTTAGCTGATTTTGCTGGATTTTAATACGAATAATCTATAATTTGGGATTTTAGTTTAATTTAAAATTTATGGGTAGATTTAATTTTACATTTACTGCATTGCCATCTTGTTTTCCGGGATTCCATTTAGGCATTCCTTTTAAAACTCTTATGGCTTCATCGTCGCAGCCACCTCCTACGCCTCTTAATATTGTTATATCCTCAATGCTACCAGTACTACTTATTATAAATGATGTATAAACAATACCTCCGATACCCATATTTCTGGCTTCGTTGGGATATTTTACAGAAGATTTCAAATACCTATACAATTCTTCCAATCCTCCGGGAAATGCCGGCATTTGACTAACAAAAATATAGGTTGTAGTATCTACACTATTGATACCAGCCACACTATTACCAATAGCCTTTTCACCTCTAACAGTGGACCCATCATCAATAGTCGCTGTAGAAATTGTTCTGTTGTCTATAAACAAAGCTTTTTGTGTTGGTATTATATCATCCGGAACATTATCATCAGCTACTATACGCGTAGGAGGAAATTTTACAGTGTTTATTATTTTCGATTGTACCTTATCCGATTTAACAAAACCATCAACGTTATCCTTTGGTTTTAAGAATTTGTGGGTGGAAATTTCAATTACTCCGGTAGTGATTAAACGATTATTTATGCTTTTGGCATGTTTCATTATCATTGGCGATCCTACTACCCCAATAAACAAAGTTGCAGCGATTAAAATGGCAAACATTTGCCTTTTTACTGTGTTTTCTCTTAATTCGTAAGCACCATAAGCATGATTCTTACCTTCAAAAACGATTTCGCACCATTCGTGTGAATAAATATCTGACGTTTTCATGGCTTTTATTTTTTAATTTACCACAAACTTACGTACTAAAAACGCTGAAACCAATAGCAAATCAGGCCTGGGTAGTGTGCAAACAGACTTCGGCAGAATATATAAAGTTATCGGTAACAATGCTATTGCCGATTATTCACTTTCCGAAAGTTTCAGCGGCAAAAAATTACTGCTATTGGGATAATAAGTGGTAAACAGCAAATACGCATATTTTTGTTTCGGTAACTAATGTATAAAAACATTAGAACGCTGATTAAACGGATACGTTCCGTAAACGCAGATTTTCACGAATTATTCAGAATGTTTTGATTTTCATATATTAATAATCCGTTTTATCAGCGTTTCCCTAAGGGATCTGCGTCATCCGCGTTCATGAAAAATATATAAGAAAAATTAATGCGATATTTCAAATATGACAATAAGTGGTTCTTAGTTCTTATAGGCTTATTGATTTAAATTTTGTGGGAAAGTTATAGCAAGATTAAATTTAATTAACTAGGAATAAAGTATTTATTAAATTCTTAAAGAATTTGATATTTTAATACTTTTGTTTAATTGAAAAAACCAACATTGAAAAATTGTTGGTTTTTTTTATGCAATTAATGCAGATATATCTAAAATATCGGACAACTTAAGAAATAAATAACATTTTACTATTTACATATAAAATATTATGTAACTTTGTTCAAAATATTTAAATAACAATTTAAAACAAAAGAGTTATGAAAAGAATTTACATTTTGGTGATTGCGATATGCATAGGAAGTATTGTTAAGTGCTATTCTCAAGCTCCATCTTGGCAATGGGCTTGTGTTGCAGAAGGAAGTAACCCTTTAGAAATCAGCACAAGTATCACAACCGATGCAAACGGAAATGTTTATACTGTAGGTTATTTTATGGGTCCTTCAATTACTTTCGGTAACCATACTATATTTGGCTCATCGTTTACCACAAGTTTCATTGTAAAACAGAATAGTGTAGGAAATGTCATTTGGGCAAAAAGTATCTTCAATTCAGCTGGTTCTTATGTATATAGCAGTAAGATATGCATTGATACAGCTGGCTTTATTTATATTGTGGGAGATTTTAATGGTACAATAAGCTTTAATTCTATTAATTTAACTACTAATAGTGCAGCAGGAGATTTTTTTCTAATAAAACTAGACAATGCAGGTAACGGAATATGGGGGATTCACTCCAACGCCACAATATATGCCAATGCAAATGATGTATGTGTCGACAGGCATGGGGATCTATATGTTACAGTTAATTATAAAGGCAATATTAGTTTTGGTAACAATAATTTTACATGTACGAATGCAACCGATCTGATCTTAGTAAAGTTTAATTCATCAGCGAGCCCGATATGGGCTAAATATTTTAAGGGTGACTATTTAACAACTGTAAGTTCAATCGCAACAGATTCTGAAGGTAATGTGAACATTTGTGGATATTACGCAGGGAAAACTATGACTTTTGATAGTGTTGTAATAAACAACACAACATCTGATAGTTCAAACAGAGACATATTTATTGCCCGTTATAATGCTGATGGAAGCTTTGCATGGGCAAGAAGTGCTGGGAGATATGAAAATGATTGGGGATATGACATATGTACAGATAACAAGGGTAATATATATGTCACTGGAGAATTTAATGGTTCTAGCATTATTTTCGACAACTACGTTTTGCATGGTAATGGTTGCCGAAATACTTTCGTTTTAAAACTTAATTCAAACAATACTATTATCTGGGCTAAAGGATTTGGAGGACAATCGGGTAATAATACAGGTAGTGCAATTATTTGCGATGCATCCGACAATTTTTATCTAGGAGGAAGTTTTTTCTATGCATTTCAGAATGATAGCTGTTCATTATATAGTGCTGATAATCTAGATGTTTATATAGCAAAATTTGATGCGTCTGGCAGTCCAATCTGGGCAAAGAATGGGGGTAATGCTTTATATATAGATGTTGCGTATATTAGTATAGATTTATCTGGTAATTGCTTTGTTACAGGTTCTTTTGTTGGTGCAACTGCAACATTCGGCAGTATCATTTTAAACCATGACACTGTAATTACTAATCATGATATTTATATTGCAAATCTTGGCTTACCAACTGGTATCAATGAACTACACAATGAGAAATTAGCCTTAAATATCTACCCCAACCCTGCTACTAGCAAGCTAACTATAAACCTCCAACAACAAACAATCCTCCAAAACACCACAGTTTCTATTTATGATGTACAAGGAAAACTGCTATTACAACAAAGCATAACACAACCACAAACAGAATTGAATATTGCATCATTTGCCAAAGGCATATATGTAGTAAAAGTAAATAACGATAAACAAAGCATGGTAAATAAATTTGTGAAGGAATAAATATTTATCAAACCTAAGAGGAGTTAAGAGCCTAATAATATATTTTTTCCTTTGCGTTAAGCAATAAAAAATATTCGGAGAACCTCCCTTCTCCTATTAGGAGAAGGGCTGGGGATGAGGTATTTTGCAATATTAAACTCAAAAAGCCGATAACATATCACTGTTATCGGCTTTTTAGTATAGATATTTACCACTATATTTATCCAAGTTTTATTTCACATCCCCCCTATACTTCAACTGCATCCCGTGCAAAAAATTACGCAAAAACTGATCCTGACAAGAGCGGTACTGGCTTTGGCTGGGGTTGCGGAAAAAGGCACTTAATTCGTGTTTTCCTATACGCAAATCCACTAATTTAAGAATGTCCATAATATCATCATCCTTTAGGTTTAAAGCTATTCTTAATTTGCGAAAAATCATATTATTGTCCAAAAAATCTTCAGGAATAGCTTGTTCCCCTTCTTTTTTGCCCCGTCGGTCGTTAATCAGTCCGTTAAGGAATGTTGCCAGCTCTTTGTCATTAAGTTCCTGATAAGCGGGATCATCCTCTTTTTTTAACCAATTGCTAACCTGTGGCCTGCTAACCAGAACATCGGCATGTCCGAAGATTTCAATCATTTTATAATCGCTGAAATCGAAGGTATAACGGATGCGGCGCAATATATCGTTGTTGTTCATATTGTGAATGTTTACTGTTTGCTATTGAGTACTTGATGTAGATACAGCAAAGTTATATAATTTTCAATATTAAGTAGGAAAAACTTATTACGCTTCTTTTAATTTTTAGAAATTATGTAATAAAAGTTTAGAACGCGGATGAAACGGATACGTTCCGTAAACACAAATAAACGCGGATTTATATATATTTTGACTTGTTGTTATTTAAATCCGTTTAAATCCGCGTTTCCCTTCAGGGATCCGCTTCATCCGCGTTCAAAAAAGCAAATCAGAAGATTAAATACATTAGTTCAAAAAACAACAGATGGATTGAGTTAAGCCTTGATTATCTATTGTTATTCAATTAACAATTTACTAAAAAACAATTCGTTATCGAACATTTTCGATAGCCAAGTGTTTATACTGTTTATTAAATAATTTACAGGAATTATGATAAAAAAATTGCTGATAGCCAATCGTGGCGAAATAGCAGTAAGGGTAATGCGTTCGTGTAAGGAAATGGGTATAAAAACGGTAGCTGTTTTTTCGGATGCCGACCGCAAAGCCAAACATGTAAGATACGCTGATGAAGCTTATCATATTGGAGCTTCGCCTTCTTCAGAGAGCTATTTGAGAATGGATAAAATTATTGACGTAGCCAAGAAATCCGGTGCCGATGCCATACATCCAGGCTATGGATTTTTATCTGAAAATGGTGATTTTGCTCAGCTATGCGAGGATGAAGGTATTATTTTTATTGGACCTTCGCCTTACGCCATACATACCATGGGCGACAAGATTACAGCCCGCCAAACAATGATGGAAGCAGGCGTTCCTGTTGTACCCGGCACCAAAGAAAAAATTACTTCCGAAAAACGTGCATTAGAAATGATTCGCGAAATTGGTTTCCCTGTAATGATTAAAGCTTCTGCCGGTGGTGGTGGTAAAGGGATGCGTATGGTTAAGGAAGAAAAAGAATTGCTAAGTGCAATCAGAGGAGCTCGTTCCGAAGCAAAATCTTCATTTGGAGACGATGCTGTTTACATCGAAAAATATATTTCCTCTCCTCACCATATCGAATTTCAAATTCTGGCAGATAAACTAGGACATACAATTCATTTGTGCGAAAGAGAATGCTCTGTACAACGCAGGCATCAAAAGGTTGTTGAAGAAACACCATCGCCACTGATGACCGCCGAATTGCGGGAGAAAATGGGAAGAGATGCAGTAGCTGCAGCCAAAGCTGTAAATTATTATGGTGCCGGTACAATAGAGTTTTTGGTGGATGATGATCTTAATTATTATTTTCTCGAAATGAATACACGCTTACAAGTAGAGCATCCAATTACCGAAAGGGTTGTGGGCGTTGACATTGTTCGCGAACAAATTAATATTGCAAATGGTTTGCCATTAACCTATCAGCAAGATCAAATCAAACAAAGGGGTCATAGTATCGAATGCCGTATTTATGCTGAAGATCCTGATAATAATTTTATGCCTTGCCCCGGTATTATTAAAGAAATTGTAGAACCTTTGGGTTTGGGTGTTCGTACCGATGGCTATATGTACGAGGGATTTGAAATTCCTATTTTTTATGATCCTATGATATCAAAGCTGATAGTTTGGGGCGAAACCCGACAGGAAGCAATATTCCGCATGAGAAGAGTATTGGATGAATATAAAATATCCGGCGTTAAAACCTCGCTTTCGTTTTTAAGAAGCATAATGGAAACACCCGCTTTTGTGGATGGAAAATACAATACTCATTTTATTGAAGAAAATATTGACTTCCTGCTAAGCAAAAGAAACTGTGATAAGCATTGTGAAGATATTGCCATTATTGCAGGATTTATTGAATATCTCTCTAAATTAGAGAAGATTCAACCCACCACTCAGTTTGAAGTTTATTTTAACAAATGGAAAGACGTTGGCAGAATTAAAGCAGCCATGCGTATTTAATCATAAAAATTTAATCTTACATATTTATGGAGTTTGAAGTAATTATTGGAGACCGCACTGCTAATATAGAGTTTGTTGAGAAAATCGGAAATTATCTTAAAATTGCAGTTGACGAAAAAATATACGAATTAGATACTGTTACTACCGGAAATGGAGTTTATTCCATACTTTCCAATGGTAAATCTTATGATATAGATGTTGTGCAAGGACAAAGCAATAAGCATTTTATTGTAAATTCTGACATGAGTGAATATAAAATTGAAGTCGTTGATGCTGAGAGCCGTTATATCAAAGCTATGAACAAAGCCAAAGGTTTTGACGAAGGCAATATTATTTACTGTCCGATGCCAGGAAAAATTGTAAAAGTATTTGTAAATGTGGGCGATGCTGTAGAACCCGGACAAACTTTGGTAATTGTATCTGCCATGAAAATGGAAAGCGAGTTTAAAGCATCAAAAGCCGGAATAGTTAAAGAGATTGCTGTTAAAGAAGAGGATACTGTTAGCGGTGGTCAGAAAATGATTGTGATGGAGTAAGTTTTTAAAATTATAAAGTATTAAAAATATAAGGATGTCAACACTAGAAGAAAAAAACAGAATTTTTGAAGAAAAAGATAAAGCCGCAGAATTGGGCGGAGGCAAATCCAGAATTGAAAAACAACACGAAGGCGGTAAATTAACTGCCCGAGAAAGAATAGAGATTCTTTTAGACAAAGGTTCTTTTGTGGAAATCGACAAATTTGTAGTGCATCACAATGCCAATTTTGGAATGGAAAACCAAAAATTTATGGGTGATGGTGTAGTAACCGGTCATGGAAAAATTGACGGAAGGTTGATGTTTGTGTTCGCACAGGATTTTACTGTTTTTGGCGGAAGTTTGAGTCGTGCTAATGCCGACAAAGTAAAAAAAATAATGGAGATGGCCATGCGAATGGGAGCTCCTGTTATAGGATTGAATGATTCAGGAGGTGCACGTATTCAGGAAGGCGTAGAAAGTTTAGGCGGCTATGCCGATTTATTCTATCTCAATGTAATGTCATCAGGCGTTATACCCCAAATATCAGCAATATTAGGACCTTGCGCAGGTGGAGCTGTTTATTCGCCAGCTTTAACAGATTTTATTCTGATGGTTAACCAAACCAGTTATATGTTTGTAACCGGACCGGATGTTATTAAAAGTGTTACGCATGAAGAAGTAACCAAAGACGATTTAGGTGGTGCCCGCACTCATAATGCTACCAGCGGCGTAGCTCACCTTATAGCCGAAGATGACGAACATGCCATGATGATGTTGCGAGAATTGATCAGTTATATTCCTTCTAATAACATGGAAGATCCTCCTATAAAAGTTTGCACTGATAATATTCATCGCGTGGATGAAAAACTTCAAACACTGGTACCTGCTGATTCTAACAAACCTTATGATATAAAAGAATTGATTACAACAGTAGTTGATGACCACCGATTCTTCGAAATTCAACCTTTACATGCCATGAATATTGTGATTGGTTTTGCACGTATGGGTGGACGATCTGTAGGTATTGTTGCCAATCAACCGGCACACCTGGCTGGTTGTCTTGATATTACATCATCAGCCAAAGCTGCACGTTTTGTAAGATTCTGTGACTCTTTCAGTATACCAATCATTACTTTTGTAGATGTTCCGGGTTTCTTGCCTGGCACACAACAGGAATTGGGAGGTATTATTAAACATGGTGCTAAATTATTATATGCTTATTGTGAAGCTACTGTGCCTAAAATTACGCTTATTACCCGTAAAGCTTATGGTGGTGCATATGACGTAATGTCAAGCAAACATATAGGAGCTGATGTAAATATGGCATACCCTACTGCCGAAATTGCCGTAATGGGTTCGGAAGGGGCTGTAAATATTCTTTATCGCGATGTATCACCTGAAGAAAAACTACAATATCTGGAAGATTATAGGGAAAAATTTGCCAGCCCTTACAAAGCTGCGGAACATGGCTATATTGATGAAATTATTTATCCAAAAGACACTCGTTACAAATTAATTGAAGCTTTGGAAATGACTCAGAACAAAAGGGCATCCAATCCACCCAAAAAGCATGGAAATATTCCTTTGTAAAAGCAATTGAGTTAACATCAAAGTATGACAATTCTTATTCTTTCACAAATTTCCTGATATAACTCTCTGTATCTGTCTGAATCTTTATAAGATACATACCTTTTGATAAACTATGCATATCTATACGATGCTGTTTATCAGAAGTATTATTTAAACTTTTAATCAAAGTTCCTTCAGTATTGTATAAGAATATTGAGCAAGATTGCAAAAAATCAATATTTAAAAATGAACTGACAGGATTTGGATAAATCAGTAAATTATCATGAAATTCAATATCGTTGATACTTGTAATTGCAATGTGTTGCGAAATTGATTTTAATTTGCATCCCGAACTATTTTCTGCAATTAAAAAATAATGCCCATTTTGTATGACATTCAGCGTGTTAGTAGTAGCTGTCGAAAGCCATTGAAAATCCTTATACCAGAAATATTGCTGATAATTTCCTGCTATGAGCTGATTGTTCTGCCATAGCAAATCAGGTGTAATATTTTGCAAATTAATGTTGGGAAAACTATCTTTTACTGTTTGCCACGCAATTTGTTTGAGTAAATTAGCTGTAGTCTCAGCCAATCCGGCTTTTGCAGAACTATATTCAGGATTATCTCTGAAAATGGTTGCATATATAACATTGGCTGTTAAAAAAGAACCTACCAGTGACTGATGAGTTTCATCAGACGACCAGGGGTCAATAGAAGGATTACTCAAAATAAGCTCTTTCCAAGCACTACCGATGGGAGCAATAATCTGATGCAGACTATCATTTAAAAAATGGTAATTTGCTGTTATTCTATCTATCATCTCTGCTCCTGTATTTCCATAAGGAGGCATTCCATTTTTTAAAGCCCAGCCCGAAAACCAAATCATTTTAGCACAAGGATTATTTTTCAGCACTGAATCTCGGATTTGCTTATGCCCTTCAATAACCAAACTACTTGAAGGAAACTGCCCATAATCCAACACAAACCTCCCTTGATTATCCTGTAATACAACGTAATCCCACTTATCAGAACGTATATTCTCATAAACTATGGGATTATTCATGTGAGCTTGTGTGCCCTGAGAAACATCTCCAACACTCACACCTCCGGGGGCATACATTTGTGTTTTAACCCTATAACCAGCACTGTCAGCAATAAATCTGAACAAATCTGGCATATTTTCTACATAAGTAAAACTATTGCCAATAAACAATACCCTGATTGTATCCTGAGCATTACAATTTAATGCTATAAAAAATGAAAGAAAAATAAATACTCGTCTCATTTTGAATTGTATTGATGAAAAATCATTCATTAATTAAGGATTGATTTATTCATATTTTTCAGACAATATTTTATCTTTAATAGTTTTAATCTTTTTTGAAGAATATTAAATTTGATGATTTATAAACAATTATAAATTTATAATTTTCTCATATAGCGGTTTTCCTGTTTTAGTATCATTACCATACAGTTCAATGAATTCAACAGTTGTGTACATTTTAGGCTTGGCAGTTACATATATTTTAGTCAAATTAGCATCCGTTCCGTTTATCTTTATTACAGCATGTGAACTTCCTTTGTTATCAATCAAAACTAATATTTTTCTTTTGTCAAAAGCTTTCAGCGTTAAGTAAATATTTCCCAACGATGTTTTTTCAAAACTAAACCCATAAGCCATGCGACGTTGTATATAATTTAACTCAGACCTTTTTCCATCAGTAGCATAATCCATCCAATAAGCATCAATCGGGTTCTCTAAATTAAGTGTTCCTGCTTGTAAAATATTAGCATCATAGCAAACCGTGTTTTTATTCATATTACGTTCAATTACAAACAATCGTTGGTTTTGCTTTTTTAAATCAGTATTTTTGTTGTCAATGTCAGATATTGTAATTTTTCCGTCTTTACAAAGATTCCCTGTAAGCAACGAAAAATTCAAAAAACACAGTATGAGTATTTTATTCATAATAATAAAACTAAATTAAGGTTTTGCAAAAGTATAAAAAATAACAATTCAAAATTCAATCTTTTTAGGTTTGCATTTTGTTAAAAGATGATAAAAAACAAATTGTTACACGAATTCTTAATGTAATATTTAAAAAGAATGTATCTTTGTACGTTAATTACTTATAGTAAATAGATGTTGAATAAAAACGCTAAAATAATTTACGTATGAAACTAAAAATTAAAATTTCAGGAATATTTTTAATAATAGCATTTTTCTTTTTTTCTCAATCGTTAAGTGCTCAAAAACAAGCAAAAATAGGTTGTATCGGATTCTATAATCTCGAAAATTTCTTTGATACTATCCAACAAGACAATCTAAATGGTGAAGAATTTACACCAGACGGAATATATCACTGGAATACTGAGAAATATCATAAGAAATTAAAAAACATGTCGGAGGTAGTTTCTAGAATTGGAGATGAGTTAGTAAAAGGCGGCCCAATCATCATGGGATTTTCTGAAATCGAAAATAGAAGTATTTTAGAAGATATGATTGTTCAACCTGCATTAAAACCTATGAATTATGGAATAGTTCATTATGATTCTCCTGACAGAAGAGGTATAGATGTAGGGCTAATATATCAAAAAGCTCATTTTAATGTTATCAAAAGCTATCCCGTTGAAGTGACAATGCCCGATGATACAAGTTTTCGTACCCGTTCACAATTAGTTGTCAACGGTATGTTTGATGGAGAGCCAATATGGGTAATTGTAAACCATTGGCCTTCTCGAAGTGGCGGTGAGAAAAAAAGCGAACCAAAACGTGCAAGAGCTGCTCAGGTTTGTCGTTCTATTGCCGATTCTATTATTCAAAAAGACCCAAATGCTAAAATTATTATAATGGGTGATTTAAATGATGATCCGACAGATAAAAGCTTATTAAAATACCTGAAAGCAAAAAAAACAAAAGAAGAAACCAAACCAGGTGATTTATATAACCCTATGTATAAGTTATTTAAAGATGGGATTGGTTCATTGGCTTACAGAGATTCATGGAATTTATTTGATCAAATTATCGTTTCCTATCCGTTAACAGAAAAAGATAAAAGCTCTTATAGATTATATCAAGCTAAAATTTACAATAAAAGCTATCTAACAACCAAAGAAGGACAATACACAGGTTATCCAATGCGTACTTTTTCAGGTACTACTTTTATGGGTGGCTATAGTGATCATTTCCCTTCATACATTTTTTTGGTAAAGGAAAATTAGAATTTCTTAAGATATTTTAACAGGCTGATAAATAATAAGTAAAAACATCTATCGTTAAAGATAAACTCTTTAATTTTTGTTATTTAAGAATATATTATAAATAAAAATCACAAACCTATGTCAAACAGCATAGTTATTATTCCAACATACAACGAAAAAGAAAATATTGAGCGAATTATACGCAAAGTCTTTTCACTTCAACAGTCTTTTGATGTGTTAATAATAGAAGATAATTCGCCTGATGGTACTGCCAATATTGTAAAAAAGCTTATGCAGGAGTTTCCCGAAAAGCTTTTTATTGAAGAGCGAAGAGGGAAACTTGGATTGGGAACGGCCTATATTCATGGGTTTAAATGGGCAATTAAAAGAAATTATTCGTATGTTTTTGAAATGGATGCTGATTTTTCACACAATCCTGAAGATTTATCCAGATTGTATGATGCTTGTGCCAACAAAGGTGGCGACGTTGCAATAGGTTCGAGATACATCAATGGCGTTAATGTGGTTAATTGGCCCATGGGAAGAGTACTCATGTCTTATTTTGCTTCTATTTATGTGAGACTTATCACACGAATGAAAATTATGGATACCACAGCCGGTTTTAAATGTTATCGTACAGAAGTACTTAAAGCCATTGATTTAGATAAAATTAAATTTATGGGCTATGCTTTTCAAATTGAAATGAAATTTACTGCATGGAAATTAGGATTTAATGTGGTAGAAGTTCCTATAATTTTTACTGATAGAACGGAGGGTTCTTCAAAAATGAGTAAAAGTATTTTTAAGGAAGCTTTTATTGGTGTGCTTAGTATGAAAATAGCAAGTTGGTTTAAGAATTACAAACGTTTACAATAATCCGAAGACCGCTTGATGCGGTCTTTTTTATAAACTGAAATTATGAAGCAATCGAGTTATTTAATCCTTGGGGCAAACATTGTAAATGAAGGTTTGATTAAAAAAGGAAATATTGCAATAGAAAATGGTTTTATTATTGACATTTCTTTCGAGGGGCAATTAGAAGATTTCTGCAAAAAATATATTGGTTTTACCGAAATAAATGCCGAAGGAAAGTATCTATTGCCTGGTATTATTGATGACCAAGTGCATTTCCGCGAACCGGGTTTGTGCTACAAAGGAGATATTTACTCAGAAAGCAAAGCAGCTGTGGCTGGTGGTATTACATCGTTTATGGAAATGCCCAATACAAAACCTCAAACGCTTACACAAAATTTGTTAGAGGAAAAATATTCATTAGCTTCTCAAAAATCTTTAGCAAATTATTCTTTTTACATGGGAGTTTCAAACGATAATATCGAAGAAGTTCTTAAAACAAATCCTCGAAATGTTTGTGGTATTAAACTTTTTATGGGTGCATCTACAGGGAATATGCTGGTAGATAATCCAGAAACCTTGGAGAATATTTTTTCCAAATCAAAAATGCTGATAGCCTTACATTGCGAAGACGAAAAAACAATTAAACAAAATTTAGAATTCTATAAACAACAATACGGAGAAAATATTCCTATACAATATCATCCTTTAATCAGAAGTAGAGAAGCCTGTTACATCTCTTCTTCCTTTGCAGTGAATTTAGCAAAAAAACACAATACCCGCATACACATTCTTCACATATCAACTGCTGAAGAAACAGAATTGTTTGACAACACAATTCTATTAAGCGAAAAACGAATCACTGCTGAAGTTTGTGTTCACCATTTATGGTTTTCTGACGAAGATTATGATAAAAAAGCTAACCTCATCAAATGGAATCCGGCAATAAAAACAACAAAAGACAGGGACGCTTTGCTAGCAGCTGTTTTGTCAGATAAAATTGATATAATTGCTACAGATCACGCACCTCATACTTATGAAGAAAAACAAAATTCTTATTTAAAAGCTCCTTCGGGTGGACCCTTGGTACAACATTCTTTAGTTGCTATGCTTGATTTATTTCACCAAGGTAAAATTAAAATTGAGAAAATTGTTGAAAAAAGCAGTCATAATCCAGCTATTTTATTTAGTATCGAAAAAAGAGGTTTTATTCGTAAAGATTACCATGCAGACATTGTGTTAGTTGATATTGATAGTCCTTGGAAGGTGCAAAAAGAAAATATTTTATACAAATGTGCCTGGTCACCTTTTGAAAATCATACATTTTTGTCGAAAATTACCCATACTTTTGTAAATGGAAACTTGGTATATTGCAATGGAGAATTTAATGAATCAATCAAAGGACAACGTTTATTGTTTAATTAATTTTATATGGTAAAAAAAACTGTTTTATTTCTTGTTTTAATCCTCTTATTGTCGTGTGGTAATAAAAAAACGGTTGCGCCACCAAATTACAGTAAAATATTAAATCATAGTCAAATGACGAATGTTTTAGTTGATCTGTATCTTGTAGAAGCCATATTAATTAATAACATGCAAGAAAGTAGCAATCTAAAAGAATCTACAACCAATTATTACAGCTACCTTTTTAAAAAACATCAAATCAATCGTCAGCAATTATTAAATAGCATGGAATATTATTGCTTTAATACCAAAGAACTCTCTCAAATTTATAATGATGTGATCAATCGCTTAGCTGCAATGCAAACTACTCATGATGAACAGTAAATTTAATACTTTTATATGCAAAAGAAATTTCACTTCAGAAATGTAATAATTTTAGTAATTGTATCTTTCTATATTACTTCAATATATGCAGGTTCTCCTCATCCTAAAACGCTCAAAAAACCAAAGAATATTATATTTTTGATTGGTGATGGAATGGGGACTGCTCAAATTTACGCAGCTCTTACTATTCAAAAAGACAAGTTAAATATTGCAAAATTCAAAGTCGTAGGATTTCACAAAACTTATTCTGCAAATGATTTTATTACAGACTCCGCAGCCGGAGCTACAGCTTTTTCAACCGGAAACAAAACAAAAAATGGATATTTAGCTGTTGATACCAATAAAAAAGTGTTACCAACTATACTTGAATTAGCAGAAGAAAAAGGACTTTCAACAGGCCTGGTAGCAAGTTGTGCAATCACACACGCCACACCGGCAGCATTTATAGCTCATGAATCAAGCAGAGATAATTACGAAGATATTGCTCCTTGGTTTTTAAAAACCGATATAGACGTTTTTATCGGTGGTGGGAAAAAATATTTTGAAAACCGTACTGATAAACGCAACCTCAGCGATAGCCTGAGAAAACGCAACTATCAGATAATTTATAATTTAGACGATCTTTATACAATTACAAAAGATAAAGTAGCCGGATTGTTATATAACAACCATCCTCCTTCGATATTGGAAGGCAGAGGTAAAATGCTTGAAAAGTCAAGTACAAAAGCAATTTCTATTCTAGAAAAGAACAAAAAGGGATTTTTTATGATGATAGAGGGTTCCCAAATAGACTGGGCTTGTCATAGCAACGCTGAAGATACACTTATCAGCGAAATGATTGATTTCGACAATGTGGTGGGAATGGTATTGGAATATGCCAAAAAAAATGGAGAAACATTAGTAGTTGTCACTGGTGACCACGAAACCGGTGGATATACATTGCCAAATAATAACATAAAAGATGGCAAACTAAAAGGTAAATTTTCCACAGCCAACCATACAGCAGTTATGGTTCCTGTTTTTGCTTATGGTCCTGGTGCCGAAGAATTTATGGGGTTTATGGAGAATACCGATATTTTCTTTAAATTCAGAAAGCTACTATTGGGATATTAAAAACAAAAGTTAGAAATAAGGGAACGAATTTAAACGTACATTTATTAAGAATTTCAGACTATTATTAAGGTAATGAAAGATATGAAAATTTATACTTTAAACAAGACGATATATCTTGTTTTTATTCCCCTAATGTAAAATTAAAAAAAACTAAAAATTTTTAGCTCCTCAAAACATAAAAAATATAACTTTGCAAGATATTTATCAATAAAAATTTCATCACAATGACTGGTAAAACAAAAAAACAATTCATTGAAAGAGAAGATGTTGTTGTAAAATTCGTCGGAGATTCGGGCGACGGAATGCAACTAACAGGAACACTTTTTTCTGACAATGCGGCAATAGGAGGAAATGATATCGCAACATTTCCTGATTATCCTGCGGAAATTAGAGCACCTCATAATACGATAGCCGGTGTATCTGGTTTTCAGGTGCATATTGGAAAAAAAGTTCACACCACTGGCGATTTGTGCGACGTACTGGTTGCCATGAACCCAGCCTCTTTAAAAGCAAATCTGAAATGGGCAAAAATTGGTGCAACTATCATTGTTGATGCCGATAGTTTCGACGAAAGATCTATTGAAAAAGCTGGTTACAAAACCAATCCAATGGATGATGGAAGTCTAGATAAATTTAATCTTATCAAAGCTCCTGTGTCTTCTTTTACAAAAGAAAGTCTTAAAGAACTAACCACAGATGTTAAAACTGCTGAAAAAAGCAGGAATATGTTTGCATTGGGTATTATCTATTTTATTTTTGATCGTAAATTTGACACTACTTTTGAATACTTAGATAAAAAATTCAAGAAAAATCCTTTGGTAAGCGAAATAAATAAAACCGTAATGAAAGCTGGTTATATTTTCGCTGAAAATGTAGATGCATTAGAATCACAAATACACATTCCAAAAGCAACATTGGAAAAAGGAAAATACAGAAATATTACAGGAAACGTTGCTACAGCTTGGGGATTACTTGCAGCTTCCGAAAAATCAGGCGTTCCTTTGTTCTTAGGTTCTTATCCTATTACTCCTGCCACTGAAATATTAATGGAATTGGCAAAACACAAATCATTAGGTGCTAAGGTTTTTCAAGCTGAAGACGAAATTGCAGGTATCTGTTCCGCTATTGGAGCAAGTTTTGCTGGTTCAATGGCTTGTACAACTACTTCTGGTCCTGGTTTATCTTTAAAAAGTGAAGCCATTGGTTTAGCTGTAATGACAGAATTACCATTAGTTATTGTTGATGTTCAAAGAGGAGGCCCATCTACAGGTTTACCCACAAAATCAGAACAATCAGATTTATACCAAGCATTGTTTGGCAGAAATGGCGAAGCTCCATGTATTGTAATTGCTGCTTCATCCCCTTCTAATTGTTTTTACTTTGCTTTCGAAGCTGCTAAACTTTCAATGGAACACATGACACCGGTTATTTTATTAACAGATGGATATTTGGGTAACGGCTCTCAATTATTCAAAATTCCTAAAATGGCTGATTTACCAAAAATAAATCCTCCTATTGCAAAACCAAATGATCCAGATTATAAGCCATATCGCAGAGATCCTGAAACATTTGTTAGACAATGGGCTATTCCTGGAACCGAAGGTTTGCGTCACAGAATAGGTGGTTTGGAAAAAGAAAACATAATAGGTACTGTTTCTACCGACCCTCAAAATCACCAATTAATGGTTGATTTACGAGAAGCAAAAGTTCAAAAAGTTGCAGATTTTATTCCACTGCAAACAATAACGGGTAAAGAAAATGCTGATATATTAGTCGTTAGCTGGGGTGGCACACAGGGAGCTGTTCTTTCAGCAGTTGAAGCATTACAAGCTGAAGGCAAAAGCATTGCTCATGCTCATTTTAATTATATTATGCCATTACCCAAGAACACAGCGGATATCTTGAGTGGACACAAGAAAATAATTGTATGTGAATTAAATTCAGGTCAATTTGTGAATTATTTGAGAATGAAACACCCTGAAAATCAATATAGACAATTTAATAAAGTACAAGGTTTACCGTTTTTTGTAAATGAATTAACTGCTGCGTTTAACCAAATTTTAGAGGAGAAATAATCATGGAAAATTATACAGTAGAAAGATCAAAAGTTGAACTAACAAAAGAAGATTTTGTAAGCGATCAAATGGTAAAATGGTGCCCTGGATGTGGCGATCATGCTATATTATCATCCGTAGCCAATGTTTTTCCCAAAATAGGATATCGAAAAGAAAATTTTTGTCTGGTTTCTGGGATAGGATGTTCTTCTCGTTTTCCCTATTATGTAAATACTTATGGTTTTCATAGTATTCATGGAAGAGCTGCTGCTGTTTCATCAGGCGTAAAAATTGCTAATCCACATTTAAGTGTTTGGATGGCAACAGGTGATGGAGACTCTCTAGCTATAGGTGGAAATCATTTTATCCATATTATCCGTAGAAATATTGATATCAATATCATGTTATTCAACAATCAAATTTATGGATTAACCAAAGGACAATACTCTCCTACCACTCCAATGGGAAGTTTTACCAAAACATCTCCACAAGGAACTATTGAGCACCCTTTCAATCCTGGTGAATTAATTTTAGGCGCACAAGGAACATTCTTTGCAAGAGGAGTGGATACAAATCCAAAAATGATGACCGAGATAATGTTTGAAGCGGCTCGTCATGACGGAACATCTGTGGTTGAAATCTTACAAAATTGTGTGATTTTTGCTGACAAAACTCATGCTCAAATCACTTCAAAAGATTTAAGAGACGACCATCAGCTTCATTTAAAAAACGGAGAACCAATGCTTTTCGGAAAAGAAAAGAATAAAGGTATCCGTATGAGAAATTCAAGATTGGAAGCTGTTGAAATTGGTAAAGACGGAATTACAGAAGACGATATTTTAGTTCATGATCAATATCAACAAGACCCTGGTTTGCATTTAATGCTTGCTAAAATGGCTCCGCCTCATTTACCTATAGCTTTGGGGGTTATTCGCTCAGCAATGTATCCAACTTACGACGATTTGGTTGAAGAACAAATAAAATACGCCAAAGAAAATTCAAAAATCAAAAATATGGACGACTTACTAAATAGTGGTGATACTTGGGTTATTGAATAATAAAAAATTAATGATTTATAAAAACCTCCTGATTTTTCAGGAGGTTTTTTTTTGCAATCTCATTTCAGGCTTTCTTATAATCGTTTAGTTTCATGTAAATCGTTTAAAATTAACTATGTTTTTTCCTGTTTTTTTTATAAAACCGTTTTTCTGTTACCAAAAAACTTCTACCTTTGTGAAAATTTTCACACTGTTTGTTAATAAACAATAAAACCATGAAACCATCTCACATTGAACACATTGGCGTTGCTGTCAAAAACCTTACAGAAGCAATAAAATATTACGAAACTGTTTTTGGTCTCGAATGCTATGCAGTTGAAGAAGTAAAAGAACAAAAAGTTAAAACTGCATTCTTTATGGTAGGTCAAACCAAAATTGAATTATTAGAATCAACAGACCCAGAAGGACCAATTGGAAAATTTATTGAAAAGAAAGGTGAAGGTATTCATCACTTAGCTTTTGCCGTTACTGATTTAGAAAGTGCTTTATCCGAAACTGAAGCTAATGGTGTTCAACTTATTGACAAAACACCGCGTAAAGGTGCTGAAGGCTTGGATATAGCTTTTCTTCATCCAAAATCAACTTTTGGAGTACTAACAGAATTATGCGAAAATAAAAACAAATTATAATTCACAATAATACATATACAAAATGGCAATTGAGGATAAAATCAAGGAGCTACTCGACAAAAGAGAGTTAGCAAAATTGGGCGGAGGTCAAAAACGTATTGATTCTCAGCATAGCAAAGGAAAACTAACAGCAAGGGAACGCATCGATTTACTTTTGGATGAAGGTAGTTTTGAAGAATTTGATATGTTTGTTACACATAACTGTCATGATTTCGGTCTTGAAAAAGAAAGCTATATGTCCGACGGTGTTGTTACCGGATACGGAACTATTGATGGAAGATTGGTTTATGTATTTTCTCAGGATTTTACTGTTTTTGGAGGTTCTTTATCAGAAGCTTATGCTCAAAAAATATGCAAACTATTAGATAAAGCCATGAAAATGGGTGCACCTGTAATTGGAATCAATGATAGTGGTGGAGCTCGAATTCAAGAAGGAGTAAAAAGTTTAGGTGGTTACGCTGAAATTTTTCAACGCAATATTATGGCATCAGGTGTGATACCTCAAATTTCTGCCATTTTTGGTCCTTGCGCAGGAGGAGCTGTTTATTCTCCAGCTTTAACTGATTTTATTTTTATGACCAAGAAAAACAGTTATATGTTTGTTACTGGCCCTAAAGTTGTTAAAACCGTAACCGGCGAAGTTGTTACTGATGATGAATTAGGTGGAGCCTCTGTTCATGGTTCAAAATCGGGAGTTACTCATTTTGTAACTGAAGACGAACAAGAGGGGATCTTGATGATTCGCAAACTTTTAAGTTATTTGCCACAAAATAATCTTGAGGAAGCTCCTTTAGCTCCATGCAATGATCCTATTCACCGCTTGGAAGATTCTTTGAACTATATAATTCCGGAAAACCCGAATAAACCTTATGATGTAAAAGATGTTATTCACTCAATAGCTGATTATAATGAGTTTATGGAGATTCACCGTAATTATGCTCCTAATATTGTTATCGGTTATGCAAGGTTTAATGGCGTATCTGTTGGTATTGTTGCCAATCAACCAAGTTATTTAGCTGGAGTGTTAGATATAAATGCCTCACGAAAAGCAGCAAGATTTGTCAGATTCTGTGATGCATTTAACATTCCAATTTTAACGTTGGTAGATGTTCCTGGATTTTTACCTGGAACGGCTCAAGAATATGGTGGAATTATAACTAACGGAGCTAAATTATTATATGCTTATGGAGAAGCTACTGTTCCAAAAATTACAGTTATTTTGCGTAAAGCTTATGGTGGTGCTTACGATGTAATGAGCTCAAAACACTTACGTGGCGATATTAACTATGCATGGCCAACAGCCGAAATTGCAGTTATGGGTCCTAAAGGTGCCATTGAAGTATTGAATTCCAAACAAATTGCAGCAATAACAGATCCAATAGAAAAAGAAGAATTTATTCGTAAAAATGAACAAGAATACAAGGATAAATTTGCAAATCCATACAATGCGGCAAAATATGGATATATTGATGACGTAATTGAACCACGCAATACTCGATTCAGAGTTATTCGAGCATTACAATCGTTGGCTACAAAAAAGGATGTAAATCCTCCAAAAAAACATGATAATTTACCATTATAAACCAAATAAAGTTTATTAAAAATGAGTAAAAATAAATTGTATTTAGGTTTAATCGTAATCCTTATTTCATCATTATTTTCAAAAGCTTATGCAATTAATGAAACTAATATTGTAAAAAAAGATTCTGTAGTAATAGTTGAGTATATTACTTGTACAAAAGACCTTATTAAGCAAGGACAAAATGTAATTCAACAGCAGAATTTGGTATACGATGAAAAAAATAAAGTCTTCTACGTAATCAACATTAATAATAATTCATTGGATATTATTGATTATTCTAATCTTGATTCATTGAAATTTATTAAAAAAATAGATTTATCAGCTTATGGAAAAACTCCAACTTCATTGGCTTTTGCCAATAAAACATTAGCTATAACTATTGAAAACAAAGTGATTCTTGATAGCGGGAAAGTTGTTTTTTTAAATCCGAATGGTGATTATATTACATCTCTGGCAGTTGCTCCTTATGTAAAAAGTATTGCTTTTGATGAGATTGATAAGAAAGTGTTTATTACTAATTTTGATGCTTCGGGCTATAAGATTAATGTGATTGATATTTCAAAAGGCATTGAAAATATTTCAGATGCAAACATTACAACTCTTACTTACGAAAAAGAAAAAGCAGCTGATTCTTTTATTAAGCTCGACCCAATCGGTATTGGAATGACAATGGTTGCAATGAGTATTGTTTTTGTAGCTCTTATTCTTTTATATCTGATATTTATTTATATTGGTTATTTAAATACATCTGGATTTAGAAAAAAATCATTAGAGAAAAAAGGGAAATTAGAAGAAGCTTCTAAAATAGGTGAAGATGCGCCTGGAGATGTATATGCTGCTATCGCAATAGCTTTACATTTATATCAATCACAAATACATGATGAGGAAAATACAGTAATTACTATGGAAAAAGTAGCTCGTACTTACTCTCCCTGGAGTTCAAAAATTTATGGTTTACGCCAATCACCAAATAGTTAATAATTCAAAACATTTAAAGATATTTCTGATGAAAAAATTCAAATTCACAATAAATGGCAATCAATACGAAGTAGACATAAATAGTATTGAAGATAATATTGCTCAACTTGAAGTTAATGGAACTCCTTATGAAGTAACATTAGATAGAGAAATTAAACAAACTAAAACACCAAAATTGATGCGTTCAGTATCAATTCCTTCAACAGACTCACATCCTTCAGTTGCTAAAACCAGCAATCCTTCTGCCCCCAAGGGTGGAGGTAATATTAAATCACCACTTCCTGGTGTTATTCTTGATATTTACGTAAAAGAAGGAGATCAAGTAAAATCTGGACAAAAATTACTTACTTTAGAAGCTATGAAAATGGAAAACAATATTGAATCAGATAAAGATGGAAAAGTTGTTTCTATTAAAGCTGCTAAAGGTGATAATGTTATGGAAGGCGATATTTTAATAATAATAGGAGAATAACATTATGGAAAATTCTCAAGGATATTTTTCTTTCTTTATAGATCACATGCAGCACTTTTTCCAATATACTGCATTTGCGAATTTCACATTGGGTCATGTAGTGATGATTCTGATAGGTTTAGCATTTATATATCTTGCTATTGCTAAAGAATACGAACCAATGTTATTAATTCCCATCGGTTTTGGAATTTTAATCGGCAATGTTCCTTTTTTCCCTGGTCTAAAAATTGGAGTTTATGAAAGTGGCAGCGTTTTGAATTATTTGCATTTTGGCGTTATTCATGGGATTTATCCCTCATTAATCTTTTTAGGAATTGGAGCAATGACGGACTTTTCGTCACTCATATCAAATCCTAAATTAATGCTAATCGGGGCAGCAGCTCAATTAGGTATTTTTGGAGCTTATGCAGCAGCTTTGTTTTTTGGATTTACGCCTTCCGAAGCCGGTGCAATAGGTATCATTGGCAGCGGAGATGGCCCAACTTCAATTTTTCTGGCATCAAGACTTGCACCGGAATTATTAGGGATTATTGCAATTTCAGCCTATACTTATATGGCTCTCGTACCTATTATTCAACCACCTTTAATGCGATTGCTTACATCTAAAAAAGAAAGGGTTATCAAAATGAAACCTCAGCGTCAGGTTTCAAAATTTGAAAAAATTCTTTTTCCTATTATTGGTTTAATAGTAACTACTTTTATTGTTCCTGGCGGTTTACCATTACTTGGAATGCTGTTTTTTGGAAATTTACTGAAAGAAAGTACTGTTACCAAACGATTGGCTGATACGACAAAAGGCCCTATGATTGATATTGTTACAATTTTAATCGGGTTGACTTTAGGAGCTTCTACGCAAGCCACTACATTCTTCACATCCAAGTCATTAGATATCTTTATAATAGGGGCTATTGCATTTATGGTTGCAACAATTGCAGGTATTTTGTTTGTTAAACTTATTAATCTGTTTTTAAAAGAGGGAAGTAAAATTAATCCACTTATTGGTAATGCAGGTGTATCAGCAGTTCCTGATAGTGCTCGTGTTTCACAGGTAATTGGGTTAGAATATGATAAAACCAATCATTTGTTAATGCACGCTATGGGACCTAATGTTGCGGGGGTAATCGGAAGCGCTGTAGCTGCAGGGGTTTTACTCAGTTTCTTATATTAAATTCATAAAAATTAATATTATACTTATTTTTATAAAAGCTTGTTACATTTATAGTACCAAGCTTTTTTCTTTGTATCTTTGATATTATAAAAATAAACCTTGAAAACAATTCTATTTATCCTGTTATTTTTCTTGTGCTTTTTCAATTATGTTTTCTCACAAAATTGCAATTGTACAATAAGCATTCCATCTTCACAACTATTTGCAAATGGTAATAGTTATAACGTTCGACCCGGTGATACAATTTGCTTAATGGCAGGGAACAGAGATTACCTGAGCCTACATGATTTCCATGGAGATTCTCTGAATTATATCGTTTTTATAAATTGCGGCGGTTCTGTAGTTATAAAAAATAATTATCAGCCTTATGGGATTTTGATTTCTAACTGTTCTTATTTTAAATTTACCGGTTCTGGTTTTGATTCAATATATTACGGAATTAAAATTCTGGAAACAAAACCTAAAATTAATGGATTGAATATTGGAAATAAAAGCAGCAATTATGAAATTGATCATTTAGAAATATGCAATACAGGTTTTGCAGGTATTATGGCCAAAACAGACCCTGTTTGCGATTTAAGTACCAATTACGGAAATTTTACTCAATGCAAAACATCCATACATGATAATTATATTCACGAAATTGGAGGTGAAGGTTTTTATATAGGACATTCTTATTATACCGGATTCAAAACAACTTGCACTGGTCATCCGGATACTCTTTATCCTCATGCAATCAAAGGTTTGAGAATATTTAATAATCACCTTAAAAATTGCCATTGGGATGGAATTCAGGTTGGTTGTGCTACCGAGGATTGTGAAATTCATAATAATACAGTAATAAACTACGGCCTTGATTTAAAGAATGCTCAAAATGCCGGTATTCAAATAAGTGCAGGAACTACAGGAAAATGTTATAATAATTATATTGCAAACGGGAGTGGAAATGGTATAAATGTTTTTGGTTTGGGAAACAACCTCATTTTTAATAACATTATTCTAAACCCTGGAAGAAACAATCTATCTGACCCTAATATGAAAGTAAATGGTATTTTTTGCGATGACAGAGCTACCATGCCGGGATCTTCATTTAATTTTATCAGCAATACCATTATAAATCCTAAAACCGATGGAATTAGGATTTATAGCACATTGAGCAATAATAATAATTTTTTTAATAATATTATCATAAACCCTGGTTCTCTTGGTAGTTATCCAACAAACAATCAAAGCTATATTTATACCAAAAGCGGCGTAAACGCTACGATATCCAACAATTATTTCGATATAGACATGAAAAATATTATGTTTATTGACTCGTTAAATAATAACTTTAAATTATCCGAATTCTCACCAGCCAGAGATGCTGGAAAAGACATCACTGCATTTGGAACAAATTATGATTTTGATAATTATCCCCGCCCCTATACTAAAACCTTTGATATTGGTGCTTATGAATATATTCCAGAAAACACCATTACTGAACACACCGGTAATAATGAAGAAATTAAAGTATTTCCAAATTCAAACAAAGGTGTTTATAGTTTTTCAATAAACAATCGAAAAATTCAGGGAAACTATAAGATTAGAATAATTAATCATTTGGGCTACTCATTGTATGAAACAGAAATAAAAATAAAAGAAAATCAAACTATTGACATTCCAAATACTTTTAAAAGTGGAATATATTTTATAATTTTACAATCAAAAAACAATAGCATTAAAAAGAAACTAATTATTCATTAATTATTACCATCACTGCATGTTAATTATAGGTATAGCAGGAGGATCGGGCTCCGGAAAAACAACCGTTGTAAAAAAAATTATTAAAAATCTTCCCAAAGATTCAGTTTCTATTATTTCGCAGGATTCCTACTATAAAGACAATGGGCATAAATCACCTGAAGAAAGAGCTAAAATTAATTTTGATCATCCATCTTCCATCGAATTCAATTTATTGATTAAGCACCTCGATATACTTAAAGAAGGAAACCCTATTGAAATGCCTATTTATTCATATCTTACATGTGGAAGATCTAAAGAAACCATTCCTATTATACCCAAAAAAGTAATTATTGTTGAAGGTATTCTTATTTTATCGAGTCCACGAATGAGGGATCGCATGGATATTAAAGTTTTTGTGGATGCTGATGGCGACGACCGCCTAATGCGTATTATTTGGCGCGATCTCGAAGAAAGAGGTCGTTCGTTTCAGCAAGTATTAGAGCATTACGATAAGTATGTTAAACCTATGCACCTTCAATTTATTGAACCTACCAAGCGATACGCAGACATTATTGTTCCACAAGGAGGCAAAAATCAAGTTGCTATTGACATTCTGAGTTCAAGAATTAAAATGAATCTTAATCTTTAAAACAAATAAAAAATAGGATATTGGAAGAAGGAATCAAATAACCTAATTTCTTTTTAAAGTACTTCAGGCACTTTTTATAAATCAAATAATGTAATGCCTTTATTTCAACTTACACAGGATCTTATTTTCCCAAATCCTGAATTGGCAGAAGAAGACGGTTTATTGGCAATTGGGGGCGATTTAAGCCCCGAACGTTTGCTTTTAGCCTATTCGCATGGCATATTTCCTTGGTTCAACGAAGGCGACCCAATACTATGGTGGTCACTCAATCCTCGTTTGGTTTTGTTTTTAGACCAATTTAAATGTTCACACAGTTTATTCAGAACAATAAAAAGTAATAAGTTTAAAGTAATTTTTGATTCAAACTTCGAAGAGGTTATTATTAAATGTAGTAGCGTAAATCGTATTAACCAGGAAGGAACCTGGATATGCAATGAAATGATAGAAGCTTACATAAATTTATACAAACTTGGGTTTGCTCACTCCGTTGAAGTATATTTTGAAGATAAAATTGTTGGTGGTTTATATGGTGTTTCTATTGGCAAAATCTTTATGGGTGAATCTATGTTTCATATTATGACCGATGCTTCCAAAGTAGCTTTATTTCATTTGGTGGAACACTTAAAAAAATGGGATTTCTTATGTATTGATGCCCAACAGCCAACCAATCATTTAATTTCGTTGGGTGCCAAAGAAATAGAACGAAAAAAATATCTTGATCTTCTAAAAGAAGCAACAAAATATTCGACCCATAGCGGTAATTGGAATATATAATTCTATTTAGATTCTATAAAAAATGTTAGTATTTTGCTTTATCTATCGTTCAAATATGAAGATAATTACAAACTAATTTTAATTTTAAGCATAAAAATATACTACTTTATTTTATTAAAAAAGCTTCATAAATAAAAAAAGATTATACCTTTGTATCTAAATTGGGTAAATAGGTTTAACTAAATTTCAATAAAAATGTCAGTAAAACAGAAAACCATAGACCTCAGAAAAAGGATGCAAGAAGCCTTACAAGGTGGTGGATCTAAGGCTATTGAAAAACAAAAAGCTACAGGAAAGCTTACAGCTCGCGAACGTATTGTTACGTTATTAGATCCTAATTCATTTTTTGAATACGATTTATTTGTAGAGCATTCAGGAAAAGATTTTGACATGGATAAAAAGTACTTACCTGGTGATGGTGTACTTACGGGAACAGGAACAATTAATGGTCACCCTGTTTGTATTTATGCACAAGATTTCACCGTTGCAGGTGGTTCTTTAGGCTATATGCATGCAAAAAAAATAACCAAAATCATGGATCATGCCATGAAATTGAAAGTGCCCATCATTGGAATCAACGATTCCGGTGGTGCACGTATTCAGGAAGGGGTTAACTCTTTGGCTGGTTATGGTGAAATTTTTTACAGAAACACATTGGCTTCGGGTGTTATTCCTCAAATATCTGTTATTTTAGGACCTTGTGCCGGTGGTGCTGTTTATTCACCTGCTTTAACAGACTTTGTTTTTGTGGTGGATAAAATCTCAAAAATGTTTATTACCGGACCTGAAGTTATCAAAACTGTTCTTGGTGAAGAAATTTCGATGGAAGAATTAGGTGGTGCAAGAGTACAGGCTGAATTAACCGGTAATGCTCACTTCTTTGCCGAAAGCGAAGAAGAATGCTTTGATCAGATAAAAAAATTGGTTAGTTTTATTCCTTGGAATAACACTAAAAAAGCTGAAGCTTTCCCCAAAAAATCTCCAAAAACAAAATCATATAAAATTGACAGCGTTTTCCCTACAAATCCTCAACTTCCTTATGATGTAAGAAGCATTATTAAAGCAATCAGTGATGACTCTGATTTTCTGGAAATACATGAGAGATGGGCTGCTAACATTGTAGTTGGTTTTGCTCGTTTAAACGGCCAATCTGTGGGTTTTGTTGCTAATCAACCATTGGTGTTGGCTGGTGTATTGGATGTTGATTCTTCGGATAAAGCTGCAAGATTTATTAGATATTGCAATGCTTTTAATATTCCTTTGGTAACGCTTGTCGATTTACCCGGGTATTTGCCTGGTATTGATCAGGAACATGCAGGTGTTATCCGTCATGGAGCTAAAATTTTATATGCTTATTCTGAAGCTACGGTTCCTAAAATAACCGTTATATTACGTAAAGCTTATGGTGGAGGTTATATTGCCATGTGCTCTAACCATTTGAGAGCTGACTTTGTTTTTGCATGGCCAACTGCCGAAATTGCTGTTATGGGACCTGAAGGTGCTGCCAACATTATTTTCAGAAGCGAAATTTTAGCTGCTGAAAATCCTGAAGAAATGCGCAAAAAGAAAATTGCAGAATATAAGAAGAAATTTGCAAACCCTTATGTTGCGGCTGCTTATGGTTATGTTGATGCGGTTATCGACCCAAGCGAAACCAGACATTTCTTAATACATGCATTAGATATTTCAAAAGATAAGCAGGAAGCTCGTCCTTACAAAAAGCATGGTATTCCTCCATTTTAATCTATCATCGCCAATGATGAGTGTTTTAAATTATTACAGTTAAATTAGCTGTTTCATTAATACTTTATAATAATGGAAGAAATAGAAGAAAAAACAAATTCTGAAGAAAAAGATTATAGTATATATCAGGATATTAATATTGATAATATTTTATATAGCACCATAATTCCAAAAAAAAATCAAGAAAAAAAGCCCTATAAAGCAATAGACCCCCGCGAGATTTATGTTTTTATTCCCGGAACGATTCTTAAAATATTCGTGGAAAAAAAGGATAAGGTGAAAAAAGGGGAAAAACTAATTACTTTTCAGGCTATGAAAATGGATAATGTTCTCTTGGCTCCTATGGATGGTGTTATTGAAAATGTATTTGTGAAAGAAGGCGAAAATGTAAATAAATCGCAAATACTTATTAAAATTAAATAGTTGTGAATTAATTAATATCAATAACTTTAAGAAAAAAAGGTCGAATCTCTTGTTAATATGAGATTCGACCTTTTTCTTATATCAATAGTTTTGACATATGATTTAGGTGAGGTTTTATTCTTTCGCTACTTTTCGTACTGCTTTTCTGCCATCTTCCAGTTTCATTTCTACAAAATAAATACCGGCTTCGTAGGGGCTCATGTCTATGGTAGTGGTATAGCTCTGGTATGGGTGACTGTAGAGCAATTTGCCTGTAATGCTGTAAATACTGAACTGCATACTGCTTTGGTATGGGTTTTCTATGGTTAAGGTGTGGCTTACCGGATTGGGATAAGCAGCAAGGTATTTTAATTCTTGCTCCGTTATGCCTACGCCTGTTATTTGTATCGTTGAATCTTTGGTGCCGCAGTAATTATACGAACGCAAACTAACACTGTAATTACCTCCCACAGTGTATGTATGGATTGCATTGGTGTTTTGTGTAAGGTATTTTGTGCTGCTTCCATCGCCCCAATACCAGTACAAACTATCCATTACACCCGTAGCTGTGCCTTTTACAATAAGTACATTGTTATTAAGGCTTACAAATTGCGGAAAAGTTTGTGCTACTGCGCAACCACAATTATTAGTTGCCGCTATTTTGGCAATAAAGAAATCGGAGGGACCGCCCTGGCTGCCAATGCCGGAACCAAAACTATTGTAAATACTATCGGAAAACCTACCTCCTGCATATATATTATCTGCTTTATCCACTGCTAAGGCTTCTATTCTTGTATCTGCACTGTTTACCCTTGTGGCAATGCCCCAGTTAAAATGCGTAAGAGCAGTATCTATTCCCAATACAAAAGGGAAAACTTTATTTATTTCTGAGGTTGGTTTTAAAGTATCTGTCTGGTTGTACATAAAAACGTCATTTCCAGAAAAGCCTACCGCAGAGGCTCCAGCTACAACTATACCATTTGAGGTTGATGTAAGGGTATTAAATTCTGCATATTCTCTGTTATATACATGATTGAGAGAAACAAAATTACCATTGTCTTTTCTTAAACAAATTACAAGAGGTACTTTAATAAATGAATAATTAATAAATGGATTATTAATAATACCACCCAAAAAATTAAGATTATTATTTGCATCACCTGATAGATAAACATAACTACCTTTAATAATAGGTTTACTGGTAATAGATCTCCATTGACCTGCAAGCCCATTACATTTTAGAGGCTTATACCATGATACACTTCCTGTAGGCAAAAATTTAATAATTGTAAATGTTTGTACACTGTCGTTTTCACAAGTAATAATGTTATTTCCTACTAACAGAGTATCAGGATGTCCTAAACCACAATTTAAGTAAATGCTATTATCGGTATCTATTGTTAAATTGTCACCTAAAAGAGAAACGCCTTTGTAATTAAAATCTAATTTCGTAAGCCCTATTACATTGCCATTGCTTTTATCGAATTTTACCACATAATAACCTTTTGAAGGGATGGTAAAAGTTCCCCAGGTACCTGCGCCGTTAAGTTTTGCCAACAGAGATACATTGCCTTGATTATCGGGTTGTATGGATAAAAAATAACCACCGGATTGTACCGCACTTAAAGGAGGAAAATGAATCCAAACGGTATGCCCATTGCTATCTATTTTTGCAACAAAAACAAGTGGAACAAATGAAGCCCCCGGTTGTAATACACTATCTCCATAATGTAAGGCTTCATATATATTTGGTTTCCAAACTTGTCCTGCAATAAAAGAATTCCCCTCATTATCGGCAAACATACCATTTGGCTCATCATTTACTGTACTACCAAAATACCTTACCCATCGCAGGCTGCCATCACAGCGGTAGCTGAATACCGCAAAATCATCGTTACCGAAGCCATTGGTATGCAAAGAAGTATCAATATGTATGCCGACATCAAAAATGCTGCTCATACCATAAATATTGCCATGGGCATCGGTATTTATCCATTTACAGCTTTCCATTAAACCCGAATTGGTAGCACTGCCGCCACTGCCGCCTCCTTTTACCCATTGGAATTTGGGTGTTTGGGCATAGAGAAAGGTGGAGGTGAAGAATAAAAGTGTAATTAAAATTTGTTTTGTTTTCATGGGTTTTAAGTTTACCCCACCAAACCTCCCCGAAGGGGAGGCTTTTGCCTGAGTGTTAGTTTGTATCATTTGTGTCATTTATTAGAAGATTTTAAAAATTAAATTTGTAACATCCTTTATTTCTTGTTGCCCAAGTCCTCTCCTTTGGAGAGGATTTAGGTGAGGTTATTGTACTACCGTTACCCTCCCACTATACACTTTCTTTTCATTGCTCCTTTTATCCATAGCTTCTATTGTATAGGCATATACGCCTAAAGGAACTATCTTTCCTTTGAAAGTGCCATCCCAAAAATTAGTATTTTGTCCTTCAAATACCATTTGCCCCCAGCGGTTGTAAATATAGGTTTTTATGATGTAGTTTTCTGCATTGGCATACTCAAATTTATCGTTTAAACCATCACCATTGGGTGTAAAACTATTGGGTATCCATAGCGTGGGTGATGTGCAATCTGCATAATTTACCGTGATGCTATCGCATACCGTTATTTTATAATCTTCTATATATGCACTTACCCAATAAGTGCCGGGCTGTGTTACCAGAAAAGTACTGTTTTTGCTGCTATCTTGCCAGGTATAGTTTACACTATCCACTTCTTTGGGTATGTTTGCTTTTAATAATAATTGCTGCCCGAAACACAAGGTTGTGTCTTTATTAAATTTAGGTTTTAAATTTTCACATTCACAAACAGAAACATCGTCAATATAATAATAGCTTATTATATTAGGGAAGCTTAAATTAAAAGGGAAAATTGTATTTTGTGAATCAGGGTAAAAATCACCAATATACATATACTGTTCGCCTCCTGCGGATATAAAACTTCCGGATATTTTCATCCAGTTAAGAGTATCTATTAACAGATTCCCATAAGGATTGCAAATTTGTGGTGCTTTATTAAATAAATTCCCATTGTTACATATAAGACTATCCAGAGAAAAATACGCTCCAATTAAATCTACTGCATGTGAAGTAGCACCAAAAGAAGTATAAAATTTTGCACAATACTTTCTATCTTTAATTAATTTATCTATAATTTTTACAGCAATGTATTCTCTTAAATTAGGCACAAGAGAGTAAATATGAATGCCTGCATACGCTACACCTGTTTTAGGTATTTGGAAATTGTTTGCTTGATTAATTGGAGTTCCAAAAGTAATATTGCTCACATTTGCACATGCATTATAATAATCAGGGTTGTACCAACATCCATTAAACCAACCTTTAGCGAAATAAATTTCTCCTTGGTTCATTGGACAATTAGTATATTCTTCAAAACTTGGGTTAGGAACAAGATTGATAAACTGAGGAAAAACAAAACC